>JAKSSF010000001.1 GCA_024403235.1 Lachnospiraceae bacterium
TAAGGGTTTTCTATACTTGCTATGTTGCACCTTACATATTCTCTGCTTTTCTCAGCATTTCTGTAAGGGTTTTCTATACTTGCTATGTTGCACCTTACATATTCTCTGCTTTTCTCAGTATTTCTGTAAGGGTTTTCTATACTTGCTATGTTGCGCCTTACATATTCTTTGCTTTTCTCTGCATTTCTGTAAGGGCTTTCTATACTTGCTATGTTGCGCCTTACATATTCTTTGCTTTTCTCAACATTTCTGTAAGAGACAAGTTCGCTTTTACAATAATACCTTACATATTTCCAATAATTCACACCATCTCTGTAAAGTTTGCTTTCTATTGAGAAATAAACCCGTCCTCATCAATCTGCACCTTGGGAGAAAGGCTTCGCATCATTTGTAACACCTCTGCCTTTTCTCCTCCGTCCAACAATCTGGTGGTACTGCCGGATTGCAAAGCAGGAATAAACTGTACAGATTCTACACTTTCTCTGGTAAGTACCACTTGGGTAAGGCCGGTATACACTGTTTTAGAATTAAACCAGTAATTTCCCATGCTATAAAAAATAGGTGTGGTGCCACTATAGGTAATCCCCTGCAATACATGGGGATGATCGCCGATCACAAGGTCTGCTCCTGCGGCAGCAAGCTTTGGCGCCGTTTCCATCTGGAGCCAATCGGGCTGATTTACACTTTCTGTACCCCAATGAATATAGACCACAAGATAATCACAGTGCTGTTTGGCTTCCGCAATGCGTTCTTCCAATCGTTTCGGATTCAAGGCTCTGAACACGCCTGCAGAGGTTTCCGTAGCCGCTTTGGTATCAGGGGGCTCATTTCGTTCTATCTGGGTTGCAGATAAATACCCAATAATCATATCATTTGCCAGAAAATACACCGCATCTTCTGCTTCTGTCAGGTTACGACCTGCCCCTACATAAGGCATCTGTAAAAGATCCAAAACCTCTAAGGTATCCAACATGGAGATTTCTCCATAATCGTAGGCATGGTTGTTGGCAAGAGAAACGATGTCTACACCCAAATCAAAAAGGATAAAAGCATTTTCCGGTTTGGAACGAAAGGTAAAGGTTTTTTCCGGGGTTGGGGTTCCACGATTGGTATAGGTAAATTCATTGTTCAACATTAAAATATCTGCCGACTGCATAATATTCAGAAGGCCTTCGTCAATACAGTCAAAAATCCCATTGGCTCTGTCTCTATAAAACCCCATATTGGTATAGGTATCATCAAAGCAGATATCCCCTCCAAAGGTTATAGTAACCTGGTCAGGGCGATTGGTGTCCTTCTTATAATATCTGGCATTGGCTGGGAGGCGTTCTATCAACACCTGATCCTGGTCGGTCAGCTCCGGTCCGGAAAGGGGGGCTTCTATGCCTTCTAAAAAAGCCTTACCTTCTTCGTCAAAATGAATCAAATCCTCCGCACTCCAGGACTGATTTTCTGCTAGGGCTACCTGTTTACTGATGGCATCTTCTTCATTTGGAAAAAGCTTTGCCAGTAATTTCACACCTGGATTCTTTTCTTTCCACAGCACCAAGGCTACTACTGCGCAAAGTGCCAAGAGTACCAGACCTTCCAAAACCAGCAGTGCTTTTTTCCCTTTGGCAACTCTTTTGCCGGAATTTGCTTCCTTTTTCAATTGTTTTCTTTCTTTTGTGGTTGTTTTCTTACTCATATGTTTTTGTGAAAAATTCTGAAGTATTCTTATTTGTTATTTCACATATATTTACTCTTACTTCTATCGCTTATGATTTTATTTCAAATACATTTTCTTGAATGATTTTTTATTCCCTTAAATTCTCACTTCTCCCTCATGGGTCAAAAGAGAAACCTGCAAAATGTGATCCATTGCGCCCAGGCTTTCTATTAGAGCCTTTTCCTCTTTGGTGCGAACTTCCAAAATCATATCAAACCCGGTTTTCTTTAGGTTTCTGGATTTTACCTGAAAGCCGTCAGAATGACTTTTCACCAGCTCTAACACAGCATCCTCACACTCTAGGGAAGTAGCATGTACCATCAATAAATAGGGTGCTTTGGTAAAAGGCATATATTGTAATAGGAAAATACCTGCGGTAACCACAAGTGCCACCAGGATAGCCACTTCATATAATCCAGCCCCGCAAATAATGCCTTCTCCAATGGACCAAAACAAAAACAACAAATCCATGGCATCCTTTACCGCGGTACGAAAACGGACAATAGAAAGGGCCCCTACCATACCTAAGGAAATCACAATACTGGACTGCATGGCTAAAATAATGCCTGCCGTTACCACAGAAATAATAGCCATAGATACATGAAAGCTTCTATCATATAAAGAAGATTTATTTACTTGTTTGTATACAAAGAAAATGTAAAGCCCCATCAAAAAAGTGATTCCTAAAGTAATCACCATCTGACTGGTGGGCATGGTATTTCCGGTAAACCCAGCTATAAAAGAACGTTTCAATGCGTCTTGAAAAGTCATTTGATTCCTCCTGTTTTGCACTATCCCAGCATGGGATTTTGTCTTGCCTGATAATATTTGGAATAGGACACTTTTTGTAGCTGTCCTAAATTACATTCTTTTTTTATATACTCCGGAAGGATCTCGTCATACTTGATTTCTAAAATATGCCGCCCTGTAGGTAACAACGGAATCGTCTCTATATTGGGATTCCAAAATTGATTGATTCCGGAGCACGCGCCTATATTCTGGTCCAGGGTAATACGGACATTTCCTCTAGGATCTACATAGGCCATCCTTTCATATTCTACTATAACCTTGGGTTTCAGTCCACGGGATAGATGACTTGCCAGTAATTTTTTCTCCAAAGCAGTGTCCGGCGAATGGTCTGACCGGTCATAAGAATCCTGCCATGATAAATACCTATTAGCTGCCTCTTTTGTCACCACCTGGACAATCTTTTTCTTATAACTATTTTTTGACTGCTTCTCTTCCAACTTGATAATCTGATCAGAAGCATTATAGATACGCAATCGATACTTAGAGCGGCCACTAATACCTGCCTCATTTTCCTGTAAACAAGTGTCCCACAGGTCATCAAAATAGGCACTGCGAATGCTATAAGGGCCCTCTTGGCTGTAGGCATCCCGATCCATAATCGTATCCAGGCGTTCTTGTAATAGAGCCAACTGAAGCGCACTAATATAATATTTATTTTCTACCCGGTATTCCATAGGCTCCATCAGCTCCTTTCTATGACAAATTTCATTCTAGCATCTAAGAGTCTCCCCATAACTTATCAAAAAACTGCTTTCTCTCTCCTATAAATCGCTGCAATTTCTGATAATTTTCCGGTTCTGTGGGGAAATAGCCCTTTTCACTATACATACTATGCCAACGAATAGCATCCATTTGTGCGGAAGGTTGTAACTGTTCCTCCCACATAGGAATTTCTTTCTCTATAAGTTGTTTCAAAAAAGCAGAAGCCTTGTCCTGATATAAAGTAACCACCTGCTGCTTAAAGTCCTCTTTTTCCAATAAAGCAGACCACCACCAACTAGAGGTGGTACCAGACTGAAGCTTGGTAAAACCGGTTCCATCCTTTGTATCATAGTCCATCCAGTCCAAATAACTTCCCAGACTCATATCATAATCCCATCCGGGAGCGCCTTTCAGTCGTCCATCTCCGGCATCTGAATCTTTATAAAAGAACGAACTACTCACACTGGCGTCATAGTTTTTCATCAATTCTTCTGCTAAATACTTGCGGGAAAAAGTGTCTATATCCAAAAATTTCTGGTAGGAACTATCGGTTTCTTTCAATGCCTGCTCCAGGTCGTTCAAAAACTGCTCCAAGTACTCAATTTCTTCTTTTGAGCTTTGGTTGGGAGATTTAATGATGATACATTCTCCGGATTTGGTGGTAAGACCTCCTCCCATTTCTCCCATCTCCAACCGAAAGCGTTCTCCAAATTCTCGTTCTAATAAGTATCCTCCGGTAATGTCCTCAGGATTTTCCGGCAAGAGATAGGCCTTTCTCGTGCCTGTTTGTTCTATCTCATACTTTTCACTGCTTTGTTTTTGATACATCCGGCTCATGCTCTCTTCCAAGGAGTCCACATTGATACGGTTTTCCCCTAATTCCAAAGCATCTACAAGATAGTAGTTGCCCATATAATTGCCATTGATATACAAATCCACATACTTTCCGGTATGGCTAAAGGGCAATTCCAAGGCCTCTTCTAATGCTCGTCCAATGTGATTTCGAAGTAGTGTATCATCGGAAGCATTGGCAAAAAGCACATATTTTTTTCCTTCCGGCAAGCCTAATAAAGAGCGACTTTGCTCCAAAACAATGGAAAAGGTTTTTTTATCCCAATTGGTCCAAGTATAATTTCCTCTTCCTTTGATATAGGCAAGCCCTGTGGAAAGAAGCTGTTCCCCATTTTCATTATAAATGCGTATCTTCCCTCGCTCTTTGTTTTCTTTATTTTCGTAAATGGAATCCAAAGAATTACTTTCCGTATCCAGAAAAATAGTGTCCAAATGGGCAGAAGAAAGGGTTTGAAACTCTACCTTTTTCAACTTTTTAGAATAAAAAAGATTTTCTCTTGAAGCATAGCTTGGTAAAAATAAATACCGTTCTTCTCCCTGCTCCCACATTTGAATTCGTTCATTTCCTAAATAGGCGTAGTATTCCTGTAAGGGACTTCCCGGTTGCAACTTTTGCTCCAAAAGAATCAGGCTCCAGATTCCGAGGAGAGCAGCTATAATCCATATGCAATTTTGGATTCTTTTATTTTTGTTCCAGTTTTGTAACATATGCTGCTCCCAAGAAAAGTAAAATACTGACAGCGCTTATCCAGGCACCCAGTTTCATCCCCGGTGGAATATAAGACATTTCTACAAAATGGCTTTTTCCTATATTATTAATAGGAATTGTCATAAATGTACCATAATATACTTCCGGCTGCACCTTTTCACCATCCACCCATATAGTCCATCCCTTTTCATAGGGAATGGTGGGTACCAGCGCTTCACCGGATCCGGTTTCTATGGTAAGACGGGAAGAACTAATCTTTTCCACTTTTGTCTGGGCAGTACTTAAAGCTTCGTGGTATTTTTCCAAAGCTTCTATATCCTCTGTCACCACTAACAGTTCCCCATAGTCTGCAGGATCCGTGTCGCATGCAAGAGAAATCGTAAAGCTATCTCCCAATTCACAGTAACCCAAATTTAAAATCTGTAAGCATGCCAGATTACCGTAAGGAGATAGAAATTCTCCATCTTTATAAATAGCAATACCCTGGCTTTTTCCCAAAATGCCCTGTAAATATAGATATACCTCGCCGGTTTGCTCCACGGTGACGGTATAGGTTTTTTCAAATTGATCTGCAAACTTTTCTGAAATATCCTGCAAAGAAGCAGGCTTAAATATCTGCACCGATTCTCCCAATAGGTCCTCTATCCATTGTTCCTGCAAAGAAAAAGGATCTAGCGTTTCCGGTAACTCCGTCCTGTTCACAGGTTTTGATGCTGTCATAGCCAGAGAAAGGGCATATGGGTTTTCATAGGCTTTTGCGGTTTCTACCATCATAGAAGCCTGGTCGCTCATTTGGGGCGCATCTGTTTGAGATTCGGCCTTTACCGTCTCCAATTCTGTATATGAATTATGCACCGGATAGGTTCCATCCGACAGAACATATTTAACATTCAAAATGGCATCTGCCGTAACCGTATTGTCATGACCGTAATGGGTCAACAGACCATCCTCCGTAAATCCCAGATGCTGTAAAAAATAACGGGGTGCCATTTTCCCTGCAGAGCTATAATAGGTAATGCCGTTATAGTCATATTGAAGAGCATCGTTTTGCTGACGGGGATTGAGATTTTCCATTCGATAAAAACCGTTGCCAGTTTTCTTCACAAGTTCTACTGCGGGCTGCATGGTTTTCAAAGTTTGCACATACCGGCTATTAGGTTGGTTCTGTAATGCCTGGAAATGATAGGTGTATGCACAGTTTGCTACCAGCTCCGCGCTGACAAGCAAAACCAGCAGACAAAAAACTATTCCAAGACTATACTTTCTTTGCTCCTCAATATCCTTGCTTTCCGGAATAGTTTTCTGCATATAATCTGAAGAACTTTCTTTTTCTATATCTAGCTTTAAAAGCATTTTATTGTTCTTATAAATTCCTGTAATCCATACCCCGATTAGAGTATACACAAGCCAGCAGATAGCAGTTACCACAATGGTATTTCCGGAAACATTTTCATAGGCAGGGCGAAGAC
Organism: Lachnospiraceae bacterium; assembly: GCA_024403235.1. GTDB lineage: Bacteria > Bacillota > Clostridia > Lachnospirales > Lachnospiraceae > JAKSSF01. Next base: position 6,251 of record JAKSSF010000001.1, read on the forward strand.
CTACAGCAAGTACAGCTCCCATCACAATGCTGGAAAGAAGCCATATTTTCCCAGATTTTGAAATAGCGGAAAGTCTCCCATTCTTCTGTATTTCCTTGCTTTTGTCAGATACACTTTCCGATGCACCCTGAAGCAAGGAAAAGAGACCTTTCGTTCCACAATAAATTACCAAAAAGATCCATAAATAGGCCTGCCTGTAGGGATGCCCGGAAGGCTCCATAAAAGCGTGCCAAGCCAGATTACAGTAGTCTAAGCAAAAAGAAACCAAAAGAATTGCAAATAAGATTCCTTTCCCAATTCTTTCTCGTTTGGCAATAGTGCGATTTCCAAAATAAAATCCTGTCAACAGCAATAAGAAAATCCCGGCATACACTTGAGGCAAGCCAAAACGGGGTTGAATTCTATCATAAGAAAGCACAGAAAGCTTAGAAAAAACCTGAAGTGGAGTTATATTTTTCCCTGCGGCTTCCAGGCCAAACTGGGTAATATCTTTCGGAGAATCCATTAATCCTATGGCGGTAGGTATCAACACCACCGCATCCAGGCAAGCTCCCCAAACTGTTGCAATAGCCACTTGCCTAATCTTCTTCCCCCATTGCTTCAGGGTACACTTTTGTTCCCACAGCCAAAGCAAAGTCCAAAGACCGATAAAAATCAGTGCCATGTAGGTAATGTAATAGTTTACCCAAAGCATCAGCGCAATGCAGAATACGTATGCCAGTTTTCTCCCTGCGACAAGCAATCGTTCCAGCATCCAAAGCGTAATGGGCAATAACATTACCGCATCAATCCACATGGAATTCATACTATGGGAAAAAAGATAACTACTCATTGCAAAGGATACAGCGCCTAGGAAGGCACTGATATATATAGGAGAAAAAAACTCATAAATCCATGAAGGATTTTCGTTTTCCCTTTTTAGTAACATAACTCCATCATCGGTTCTACTGGAGAAATTTCTTCCTTGTATTTCCAAAACATGCAGCAAATACAAATCCATCAAGAAAGCGGCTGTCATCAATTTCAAGCCCGCCACAATGGTAATCCCCAAAGGAAATAAAGTATTGGGTAAAAAAGTAAACAATAAAAAGAATGGACTAGAGATATAAAAGATATATAACCCTATGGGAGAGGACCCTAATGTTGTAGAAAAGGAATAGAGAATATTATTCTTCCCCTGATAGACAGACTTTAAGTATGAATAATAATCCACATACTCTCTTTTCATATCATACATAAGAAAGGTATTATCTCCAAAGGGATAGATTTTCTCTATAAAAAGCACGCAAAGAAAGAGCAGCATGACAAGGCATGCCGCAAGGGAAGCGTGCATTATATTCTGATTTCGATTAACTTTATGCATTTTACTCATAATTATATTGTTATTTTTGAAATTATGATATAGAATAAATACAGAGGTACACCGAGCAGAACGGTTGCCCTTGAAATTTGAAAGAGCTAAAAATAGCTATCCTAAGTTTTCCAGGCTACAGGATAGTTATTTTTTTTGCTTATATATCTCTTTTCCTAATAAAACCCCAGCTCCACAACAAGCAGTTATGAGCATTATTAAGGCTTCATAAGTCAAGGTTATCATTGACAAAAAATACCTACTACAGAAATATAACTGTAATAGGTATTTTGAATTCACCAAAAAAACTCTCTTTTTAGAATTTTGCTGTAGAAACCTTTACGCTAGGTCCCATTGTAGCAGCAAGTGAGATGCTTCTTAAGTACTGACCTTTTAATGCGCTTGGTTTAGCCTTTACGATTGCTTCCATAAGAGCTGTGAAGTTTTCTTCCAATTTCTCTTCTGTGAAGGAAGCTTTACCGATCGGAACATGAACGATGTTGCTCTTGTCCAATCTGTATTCGATTTTACCAGCTTTGATATCGTTGATAGCTTTGGTAACATCCATGGTTACAGTACCAGCTTTAGGGTTAGGCATTAAACCTTTAGGACCTAAAACTTTACCAAGACGACCTACAACACCCATCATATCAGGAGTAGCTACAACTACATCGAAGTCTAACCATCCTTCATTCTGGATCTTAGGAATTAATTCGTCGCCACCAACATAATCTGCTCCAGCAGCTTCTGCTTCTGCAACCTTGTCACCTTTTGCAAATACTAAAACTTTAACAGTTTTACCAGTTCCGTTAGGAAGTACTACTGCACCACGGATCTGCTGTTCTGCGTGACGTCCGTCACAACCGGTTTTAATATGCACTTCAATTGTTTCATCAAATTTAGCAACTGCTGTCTTCTTTACCAAAGCGATAGCGTCAGCAGGCTCATACTGTACGGCGCGATCTACTAATTTAGCAGCTTCGCTATATTTTTTTCCATGTTTCATTTTCTTTACACTCCTTTTCTACTGATGAGATGATTAGTCTTCTACTGTAATACCCATAGATCTAGCAGTACCAGCAATCATGCTCATAGCTGCTTCCAAGCTAGCTGCATTTAAGTCAGGCATTTTCATTTCTGCGATTTCCTGTAATTTTGCTTTGGAAATCTTAGCTACCTTTGTTTTGTTAGGGGTAGCAGAACCAGATTTGATGTTGCAAGCTTTTTTCAATAATACAGCTGCAGGAGGAGTTTTGGTAACGAAACTGAAACTTCTGTCTGCATATACAGTGATAACAACAGGGATGATAACATCACCTTTGTCTGCTGTTCTTGCATTGAACTGTTTTGTGAATTCTACGATGTTTACACCATGCTGACCAAGAGCAGGACCAACTGGTGGTGCTGGTGTTGCTTTACCAGCAGGGATCTGTAACTTAATATATCCTTCTACTTTTTTTGCCATGATAGGCACCTCCTATAAAATATATATTGTGGTCTGCGGGCTAGGTAACCCTTCCACCGTTAAACGGCATTGCCGCAAAACTTCGAATTTAAAAGACTGTTGTCTTACCTAATTAATTGAATTTTTTAATATCTGCGAAACCAATCTCAACAGGGGTCTCTCTACCAAACAACTCTACATTGATGGTAACAGCCTGCTTGCCAAAGTCGATTCTCTGAACAGCACCCACTGTATCCTTCCAAGGGCCGGCGATAACCACAATTGTATCACCTTCTGCGAAATCAACAGATACATTTTCTGTCCGAATACCAAGAGAACGCATCTCTACATCGGTTAACGGAACAGGCTTGCTTCCCGGTCCAACGAAACCGGTTACACCTCTGGTATTACGAACTACATACCAGGTGTCGTCGTTCATTACCATGTTAATCAAAACATAGCCTGGGAACATTTTCTTCTGTGTGGTCTTTCTGGTACCGTTCTTTACCTCCACTACATCTTCCATGGGGATACGAACTTCCAGGATTTCTTCCTGAAGATTTCTGTTCTCAATGATTTTTTGAATACTTTCTTTTACTTTGTTTTCATACCCAGAATAGGTATGTACTACATACCATTTTGCTTCTGCCATACAACCAACCTCACTTTACATTGCCAGGAAATTCACGCCATACTGCATTACCATATCCAACAATGCAATGATTAAGCCTAACACTACGGAAACACAAACAACTGCTACAGATTGTTTTAACAGATCATCCTTATCGGGCCATGAAATTTTCTTAAATTCTGCTTTAAGGCCTTTGAAGAAGGTTTCCAACTTCTTGTCCTTTTTCTCAGGATTTCCCATTTCTACTCCTTTCATCAGCTTACCAGCTGTGAGTACTTACCACAATTATTTGGTTTCTTTGTGCAATGTGTGAGTTTTACAGAATCTACAATATTTCTTTGTTTCCATTCTGTCCGGATGTGCTTTTTTGTCTTTCATAGTATTGTAGTTGCGCTGCTTGCACTCTGTACATGCCAACGTAATTTTCACACGCATGATTCCACCTCCATCATTCTATTCGGTTGCCCCCTAGGAAGAATTTTTAGACATAAAAAAAAGACCTAGACAGCATCTCGTTTGTATAATATAACACAACTGTCAAGCCTCGTCAATGAATTTTTCTGCTTTTTCCAGGAATATATAATGATACATTAGGAACAAAAGATGTCCCCAATGTATCATCTCTTTCACACTAAATACTAGCAATAAGAATTAAACAAAAATCCTGTATAATTACTGGTTACATAAGGACTGTTAAAATTATGTCCCGGATTCTTGTATGCTACGATTGTTTTATTGATATAATTCAGCGGATCCAATGCTACGGATTCGGTTTTGCGATATAAGGCTTTGGTAAAGTCTTGTACCGGTTGGAAGAGTTCTTTCATATTCTCTCCCTCTGCAGCCTGGCGGAGTTTGGTGTCATCCACAGATAAAGTACCATCTTCTCCACGGCTTACCCCAATGGCGTCTAGGTCACTACCAAAGAACTTAGAAATATTCTTTACTTCCTGAGTCAGTCTTTCGCTTCGATGTTTACCATTCTTGACCGTATCTATGGCCTTTACGAAATGATTATAGCCACCAATTAATGTACGAACAGTATCCTGTAAAGCTTCTGTATTGGGCTTCAAGCCAATGGTTACGCCCTGCTCCGGTTCGGGACTGACACCATTTAACTGCACCTCATAGGTCTTGGCAATAGTAAAGTGGTTGGAAGAAGCACTAGACTCCTCTCCATTTACCAGGAAGTGAGCATTGGCAGCTTCTTTCGCTATATAATCGATCCCAAAATAATCTACAGAACCGGACTGTTTACTGGTTTTATCATCACTGATGGTAAATAAAGGTCCGGTTTGGCCCATGGAAACGCCTACCTTGGTAGATTGAATTCGAAGGGCAGAAGTATTATCTTCTCCTTCTACTACGGTACTTTCCAAGCCAATGTTAGCATGATTAATCAAACGGGACAGCTTCTTTTGAATATCAAAGTTAGTATCCTCTTCTCCCACAGAATACTGGAACTCATAACCCATGCCACCGATGTTAATATCGAAAGAATATTCTCCGGGTGTCATTTCCAGGGCATCCTTTTCCAAAGACCAGCCTAAGTTCACCTGTGGGGATGCCAGGCTTTGCACTTCCACCTCTAAAGTAGGTGCTTCATCCTCCGCAGAGTGGTCCCCTATAAAGGTGGCTGTTAATACATTTTCGTCACTGGAAAAAGCTACTTTGGTATCAAACAATGCATTTTGCGCATTGCCGGTAGTAGAAAGAATAGTTCGCTGAAGATCCCTTGCACCTTCTTTTGCAGATACCGCAAAATTTCTGGATTCCTCACTTCGGTCCAAAATGTACAGAGGAGCTTCTTTATTCATTTTTGCGATGGTGTTGCAGACAGAACGCAGTTCACTTTTCTTATGGCTATCCAGCTTCGCGTCACTTTTTTGTGTATGCGGCGCATAGGTCATCAAATACTGGTTGTAAACTGCAGTCAACAGAGAATTATTCGCCATATATTGCCCCTCCTTTCATCCATGATGGGGAAATCCACAATCCGTGTGAATCTACTGTGGGTATGGTAACCCTACTATTACTACTAGTGTATCACGGGGCAAGCCTTGTTGCAACCGAAATTTAAGCGAGTTGGAGAAAAATCCTCCCATACGACACTGAAATCATACATCCCGCATCAATGCACGGTATGCTTACGCCCACGAAAAAACGAGATGACATCAAATGCCATCTCGCCAAAATGCTTCAAAATATTATTTCCTATATTATTTCTTCTGGAACAAAGACTGTCTTGCACCGTGCATCTTGTCACTGTGCTTTAACACATCCTTTACCGCATCCATACGAAGACCTGCATCGATAAAATCACAATGCTTACAGAACGGATAATTTTGTCTGCCGGTACGAATCTTCTCCCGAATCTCCCGATACATCGGAGAATTCCAAGCTTCCCAAATAGGAGTATTGTTCAAATCTGCCAGGTTAGTCACCTCAAAATTATCACAACAGCAAATTCCCATACGGCCATCCGGGAAGATAAAAATATCGGTGTAAGGCATTAAACAGGTTTCCTTCACCAACTTCTCTTTTGCCTTCTTATTGGGAGCGCTTCCAGCACGATTGGTCAGTACCGCATCCATGTAACGCATCTGAATCAGAATGTCTACATCCTTGAACTCCTGAGGATGAGTAACCACATAATCATAAATGGTCTGTACATTGTCATGCAATTTCATATCCAGGCAATAATTGTTGATAATCAACTGATCCACATAGGGAATAATAGATTTCACCTTCTCTATATCCAATAATAAACCATTGGTAGACATAAAGATAAAGGAATCCGGCAATTTTTCTCTACAGTACTTATGAAATTCTACAATACGGGTATCTAACCAAGGCTCATTATTTCCGTATAAAGTAAGATGTCCCTTATATCCCCACTCTTCCAGTTCGTCAATAATCTTATAAAAAAGCTGACTTTCCATTCTCTGATAAGGGCGCTTTTCCGCATTGCGGTTGGCACTACAAAAAGAACAGGTACTGTTACAACGATTGATGGTTTCCAGATTTACTACCAATGGATATGGTGGTACTTCCGTACTGTAAAAATAGTCAATATACTCTTTCTGTGATTTACCTCGACTTAAAAATTGCAATTTCAGGTAGCTTTCGCTGGAGAGATTGGGCACAATCTTTTGTAAATTCCATCCAAGGCTTCCTAAAAAGTTGTGAATTCTGATTGGCATTACTAACTCCTTTTATTTCTTATACTTTTTCAGCTGACTGAGGTCTTCCATCATTTCCATGATCTTTTCTCTGCCTTTTTCATTCAGCTTTATGTAATACTGCATTACGCGGTTTTCTAACAGCTGTTCGCTAATGGTAGTATCTCTTTCCAAAGATGTAAAATCAATAGGATTTAACTTCAATCTATCACAAATACGGATTACGGTACCATAAGCCATACCTTCAATACCACGATCCAATGCTGTTACCAACGTGCTATATGGAATCTCCATTTCAATAGCAAATTGACGAACACTCTTGTAACGAAGTAATATTTCTTTTTTCAAAATCTGCGCTTTAGTCATTTTTCTTCCTCCATGATCTTGAACCAAATATTTTTTAACTGTATTATCCCAACACAATTAACTACAGTTTACCATAAACAAACGGAAAATGTTACACATTTTTTCATTTTATGGTTTCTTAAGAATCGGCACGTTTTTATTCCAATACACAAAGTACCGCTCCGTCTCTAATAAAAGCTGGATGTTGGCCTTTTGTAAATCGCCCTCTATCTGTTTGTGTTTTTCTATGACAAAATAATTCTGATTATGTTCTGTGGCAAGTTCGGTAAATTCTGCCAAGGAAATGGTATCTTCTTTGAGAAGGGTTAAAAGAGGATGTTCTCCTACACTCCACCCATCTACCAGCATATCTCTACCGAACGGCATCTGAATGTTAGTGCTGTACTGTCTGATAAAGTGCACCAGTTCCAACGGAAAGGTGGCATTGACACGTTCCTCATCCTCTGCCGGCATAATAGCGTCACAAATGTCGATAGCTTCCTGAGGCAGATGATAGAGATTTTCCGCTTGGGTAATATAGGGACTACTGTACACATATTTGCCACCCAATATCAAGATCAAAGACAACATGGCTAATACCAGAACCGGTCTTTTGGTGTGTAATTTCACGCCCGCATAGGCAATTACCACTGTCATGGGAATAATCCACAAAATACGATAATAGGTACCCTCATCTAACATAGAATAGAAGGCAAAAAATGGTGGCAAGAAAAATAACAGCTGCAATGCACCTGCTCCATATACTAATATGGCACGAATCTGCTTTTTTTCTTCTGTAAAAAATAGATAAGTCCAGGCTATCAGAAACAAGAGACAATAAGTACCTACTCCCTGATAGTCTTTCCAAATAGTTAATACTGTAGTCATGAAAATTTTTCCTTTACTATGACTTCTGTCATTATTTTTGTATCATAAATTGTGGCATACCACATCAGATGTATCCCGAAAGTTGCAACACCTAAATAGAAAGATACAAAAGTCCGTAGCCTACGCAGGGCAGACAAGTTAAAGCAAATTTCCAAAGCAAATGATAATTCTTATAAGTAATGCTTAGGCACAATGCCATAAGGGCAATGGTTAAGGACATTAAAAATACGCTGGCGGTACTGGTCATGGCAGCCACAATATTCAGCAGGAAAAGCAACAGCCAAAGTCCTGCATTTCCAAATTTCCCTTCTGATTTCTGCTCTGTATTTTCTTGAAACATCCAAAGGAAAATACAAAACAAGGTAGGAATAATAAGGTTTGCCAGTACGGATTTTCCCTGCCAGGTTCTGGTCAACAGAAACGTAGCATTGGTATAAATGGAAGTATTCCCAAAAATCTGGCAAAGGTTTACCAAAATCAAAAAGGCCGGTAAATTCTTAGAACCTTTTCCCAACAAAGATTTGCCAATTTCATAGTAAATCCAATAGGTCATAGGAATCAGTACAAAGGGCAAAAAGGTATGACAAACAATTGTGGTGTGAATCCCTGTTACTCTTGCAATATAGGCTATCCAAATGGGAAATACCGCCATAGAATGCCGATAATCCAAGTAAGTGGAAAGGCCGGTGTAAGGTTTGATACGATATAAGGTGTCTGTCTCATCAGTCAACAAGGACATTACCACATAATAGGCATCATCTCCATCAAAAGAGGCTTTGGAAAAAGCCATCCAAAGTTGAAACCCAATGAGTCCCAGAACCAACGCCCATTCCACTACCCAAACCCAAGATTGTTCTGGGTTTACGGCTCTAGATTGTTCTGGGAAAAAGGTTCTTTTCTTTCGAAACCGTTCTACTAAAACCAAAAGTATCCCAATGACACAAAGCCCAATGATATTAGCACTATATATTCTGACAATAGGCTTAAATCCCCAAGGATTCTTAAAAACAATGGGCACTCCAATGAGCTGAAAACAGGCTAACAATAGTAAAAAGCCAGACACATATAGAAGCCCAAGGCAACGTTTTTCTCGTTCCATGAAAAATAATGGAATGGCACCTGCCAATAACGGGGCAAGGCCTAATAGGATTATAAAAATGGTTATTGATTGTAGCATAGTGGGTTCCTTTTTTAGTTTGAATACCAATCCTCAAATATCGCGTCATAATCATACTCTTTTGCCAGGTTATAAAGGGTATCCAGTTCCTCCTGGAGATTTTCCAAGGTTACTTTATGGGTTCCATTGGCAAAGCTTTGTACCATTTCCTGACAAATACGAGGATGGAAATGGGTATAATCTGCATAATTATTTAGATTACAGATGATGTTTTCTTGGTTTTGGAAGAAATAGACTTCCACATTATCATATTCTAACAGACGCCTGGTCATATAGTCATATTTGGCAATGACACAGTCCAATTCTTTTCGCCTAGTCACATCATTCCAGTACAAAATACTGTAAGGCGGATAAAAGCAGGTAAAGGTGGTTTCCGGATGAGCCTCTACATAAGGCAAAATATTGGCTTCCAGATTTGCCTCAATAGCCTGTAAGAAAGGTTCTATCTCAGGTGTGGTTTCCGCTATCTCTGCCGGTTCATAGTACATTAACACTAACGCCTTTTGATAATGTTCGTCCTGCCACCACATAGGATAGATTTTATTCCACTCTGTTTTATCTTTGGGATCTGCCAAGGGACGCAGCACATAATCCAGTAACACGGTCTTATTCCAAAGGTATTGTACATCATTAAAAGGGTTCTTGTCATACAAATACTTGGTGATAGGAAATTTTGTGGTTTCTATATCTGCAGAATAGTTTAATTCATCAATTCCCAGAAAGACCTGCTTCACACCGGTTTTCTTGGCAGCAAACAGAATCTCCATAATATTTGCCTGATCCTTTGGAAAGGCCCCATTATAGCTTAATTTTTGGGTGGTAAGACCCATCTCTTCCTGAAACCAGTCTGTGTTAAAATTGACGGTCATGGAAGAACCTAATAAAACACTGTCATAGTCCATATGTCTGGCAAGACCGGGATTCATATCCACCTGGTCATCTACCACATAAGGAAAAGATGACAAAGGTTTATGATAGTGAAAAAAAGGATCTACTACCAGGATAATCAGGGCTGGCAATAATAAACCAAGGGATGCAATTGTCAGAAAGGTTATGAGCCATTTTTTGTGCATGTCAGTCAACATCTCATTCTAAGCATAACAATATTGCGGTAATACAAATGAAAGCAATCATTTTCTTTCGCAACAGGTATCATAAATCTGTTTTAACAGTTGATAATTCACTTCTTCACTATAGAGTTCTTTGAAGTGTTTCCGAATCATTTCCACATCATATCCCGAAAACGATTTTACTTTTTCTAAAAAATTCTCAATAGAATCCGGAACGAAAGTAGTTCCATTGATCCCATCTACAATCATATCTCCACCATTTCCAATATTGGAAGCAAGGATAGGAGTTCCCATAGCCATACTCTCTAAAAGCACCATACTCATGCCTTCATACCACTGGCTTGGGAAAACAACCGCTGTAGCCTGCGCCATCTTTTGACGCACCACATTTTGTGGTTGCTGCCCTAGTAACTTTACATTGTGTAATTCGTGTTTTGCGATATAATCTCTACACCACGCTTCCAACGTACCAGTTCCACATAGTTCCAAAATATATTCCGGCAAGTCTTTCCATGCTTCTAATAGAAACGGAATTCCTTTTTCTTTTTCTAATCTGCCCACATATAAAAAATGATTTTCTGCTCTTTCCATATTTTCTACTGGAAAAGGTTTTACAAAATTGGGCTTCACATATATTTTGTCAAGCGGGATAAAATTTTTCTTTTTATTTCCCTCTGCTATTTTCTTTTTATTGAATTCTGTCAGTGCAATATAGTTGATTTTTTGATAAGTTCCAAAAACCCGATGTATTTTTAAGATTGCAAGACTTACAAATGTCTGTAAGAAACTATCCCGATAACATTTGTGCCTTAAAGAACAACCTAACCCTTTCTCAATACACTCCTCACATACCGTTCCTTCTCGAAACAACAACCCATTGGGACAGACCATGCGGAAGTTGTGCAGTGTTTGCACCACTGGCACCTTACAAGAAAAGGCAGCGTAATACACAGATGGGGAAATCAAACTCAACGTATTGTGCACATGGACGATATCAATCTGTTTATCACGAATTAGGCGTTTTACTTCCTTATAAGTTTTCAACGAAAACACAGAAGTACACGCTAATCGTATTTTGGAAAGTATACCTGTATCCTGAATTTCTGCATTATTGCGGGTGTACAAATAGACAGTATGCCCCTGCTTTTCTAGCAAAGCGTTTTCATTTGCTACGACTGTATCTTCCCCACCGGGAATACGATAATAATTATGAACTAATAAAACCGTTTGTTTTTTTTCTGACATAAGACAACCCAACGAAAAACTTCTTTTAGATTTATCATATCATCTTTTTCATTATCATTTAAAAATTAAAATATAAGAAAGTACTCACTCCGGATAAAGAAAGCACACACCATACAAATAGAACTGCTATCAAACAAGCGTTAAGAATTGTTCTTTGGCTGTTTTCCGAAATCGTCTTCGCATTTTTCCCAAAGAACACAATTCCTAAAGTTACCATTATAAAAGCTATCATTAGATACGATTTGCTATTCGGTAAATTGGTTATGTGAAGCACTTTCATAGGATACCAAAACTCTCCTAGGTTAAAAGCATCCAGAAAAGCATCTGCCGGTTTTGCAAAGTTTCCAGCAAAAATATTTTTAAATATCTGATTTGCTTCTGTAATAGAACTTGCTCTAAAATAAACCCAAGCGATGTTGACATAGCCAAAAGTCAATATAACACTGATAGCCTTTTTCATACAGGAAATTTTCTTAGTTTTTCTCCGATTTTGCCACATTCTGGTCAATACATACAATATACCATGCATCACACCCCACAGAATAAAATTCCAACCTGCGCCATGCCACAATCCACTAAGAAAAAAGACTAAGAACAAATTACAATACATTCGAGCAGAACCTTTTCGATTACCGCCCAAAGGAATATAAATATTCTTTGTAAAAAATCTATTTAATGTAATATGCCACTGTTTCCAGAAATCAATGATATTTACCGCTTTGTAAGGAGAATTGAAGTTTACCGGAATGTAAATTCCAAGCATCTTACCAATACCAATGGCCATATCACAATAACCGCTGAAATCAAAGTACAACTGTAAGGTATAAAATAATACTACCAATAAGGATTCCAAACTATTTCTTGCAAACACATCTGTATAGACATAGTCTACTGCTACACCAAAGGTATCTGCTATCAGCACTTTCTTGGATAAGCCTAAGATAAATAATGTCAACCCTTCTATGGTATAGCTTGTCCAGTTTCGAGTTTCTACCAGATTAGAGCCGTATGGTTTTCTCTGAAAAGTCGCCCCCATCCTTTCTGCTTTGGCGTTATCTTTTCGTAAAATAACCTCAGCCGGAATTCCTTTTCCGATATTTGCAAACTGTGGCAACATTTCCTCATGGGTGACTATGGGTCCTGCAATTAACTGTGGGAAAAAGGAAACAAACAGCGCATAATCCACAAAACTACATTGCTTTAGTTCTCCACGATAGGTATCAGCCAAAAAGGAAATCTGTTGAAAAGTAAAGAAACTTATGCCCAAAGGCAGCATAATGTGAAGCAAAGGCCAATCTTTGCCAAATAAATAATTCATATTACCAATCAAGAAATCTACATACTTAAAATAAAAAAGTACAGAGAGATTGAGAGCCACACCAAAAGCCAAATACAGTCTCTGCTGTTTTTTCCTTGCAGAACATTTCATTAACAGCAAATACAGACCATAGTTCACTAAAATAGATCCCACCATAATAATCAGATACTGCAAATGAAAATATCCATAAAACCACAGAGAAAAGCAAGTAAGCCACACCTTTGCCAGTGTGGCTTGTTTTTCTCTTAATATATGATATCCTACTAAACATATAGGAAAAAATAAGAATACGAAAATGTAGGAATTAAATAGCATTTGTCTTACTCCTAGTATCCGTAATATTCCTTAAACCACTCTACAAACTTAGAAAGGCCTTCTTCCACGCCTGTATTAGGCTTGAAATCAAAATCTTCCATCAAGTCTGTTACATCCGCATAAGTCTGATATACATCACCTGGCTGCATAGGTAGGAATTCTTTTTTTGCTTCTTTTTCTAGGCATTTTTCCAACGTGGCAATAAAGTCCATAAGCTTCTCTGGCTTGTTGTTGCCGATATTATAAATCTTGTAGCTCGCCCCTTTGCTATCTTCCGCAGGGGGATTACAAAGCATGTTTTCAATGCCTTGCACAATATCATCAATGTAGGTAAAATCTCTGTACATATCTCCGTTATTGTAGATTTGAATAGTTTCACCTGCCATAATCTTTTTCGCAAACTTAAAATAAGCCATATCCGGTCTACCCATAGGGCCGTAAACCGTAAAGAAACGAAGTCCTGTTAAAGGAATCTTATAAAGCTTACTATAGGCATAGGCCATCAATTCATTAGATTTCTTGGTCGCTGCATATAAGCTAACCGGCTGTTCTACCTGATCTGTGGTAGAAAATGGAATCTTATCATTCCCGCCATATACAGAGCTGGAGGAAGCAAACAACAGATGTTCTACAGGGTAATGTCTACAGCCTTCTAAGACATGAAAGAAGCCCATCATATTAGACTGCATGTAGGCATCGGGATTGTCAATGCTATAGCGAACACCGGCCTGGGCCCCTAAATTCACAACAATTTCCGGATGATAGGTCTCAAAGACAGAAAATACTTCTTCTTTCTTTGCCAAATCTCCTTTTACAAAGGTGTAATTGGGAAACTGCTGTAAAATTTTTAATCTATCTTCTTTCAAAGATACTTCGTAATAATCATTTAAGTTATCAAAGCCTATTACCTTGGCACCCTTCTCCAACAAAGCTTTGGATAAGAAAAATCCAATAAATCCTGCGCCTCCGGTAATAAAATAGGTTTTTGATGTATCTAATGGTTTCATATACAAGCTCCATATCCTAATCGAATCAAAATCTCAAGTTATAAACACTCTATTTTTGCAATACTAACAATATTTCTTTGCAATCTTCTGATTTTTGATTTTTATAAAATTTGCCTGCACGAACATAGCGTGTCTCTATAGTTTTAAATCCGCACTGCTTTGCCAGTTCAATTATTTCATTCATTTTATAGCGTTTATCACGAATAACATATTCTGCAGGTAATTGTCCATCCTCATCGAACTGCTCTTTATGATATACAATTCCCGTATTCTTATCTATCAAAAGATACTTTTCATCAAAAACTTCTCCTGAACTTTGCATCTTCTTACCAGGTTGCATAGAATAAAGTAATTCATAATCTTTGTTCACATCAAAATATGATTCTTCCGTAGTTTTAGATAAAAGAAAGTCTAAATTCATTACCGAAATAACAGCGTAACCTTTCGGTTTTATGTTATTATACAGATTATTTAGAATCTGCATATTATTCTCTTCATCGGGGAATGATCCTATTACGTCAAATAAACATAACGCAAGGTCAACTTTTTTATCTGCTGGCAATAAATAATTTCTAGCATCTGCAGTTATAAAGTTACAGACAATATTAGGACTCTTTTCCTTTGTTCTTTTTACAAAGTTTTTGGCATATCTCACATTTTTGCCAGAGAAATCAACACCGGTAACCCGGTATCCTCTTTTCGCTAAAGACACACTATGTCGCCCTCTTCCACAGCCAACATCAAGAATCTTTGCTGCCCTTGGAAATTCTATCGTTTTTAGTATTTCATCTACTTCCTCATCTGAGTGTTGTGCCCATGGCTGCTTCTGCATATGCATCCTACTATAGGCATCTATCAATTTACTTTCTGAAAACTCTGCAAATTCCGTAAAGTGTTTTTTGAACAGCTCTTTATCTACCGGTTGTGAGCGAAATGTAAACGCAAGCCATTCATATCCCGGTTTCAACTCTCCCATTTTCCAAGAAGAAGCATCTACAGAATTCACAAACTCTCTATTATCAATAAAGAATCTAGTATTGATTTCTGATCTTTGCTCTGTAACGTCGTATTCAATATTCTCTACAAACTGTATATCTTGTTCAAATCTCTGAATATGAGATAAATTTTGCTGAATCACAGTAGGATTGCATCTACGCAGAGTTGCTCGCTCCAAAGCTTTAACCGTACAAGGATTAGCAGTAGCCAACCCCCACGCAAAATCATCAGAAAATCCCCAAATAGAATGCAGTAGTTTACTGCCAATCCCTTCTTTTCGATGGTGTGCATTCACCACCAACTGCATAACCCAGGTCATCGTACCATACCCAGCATAATATCTTCTGGCATAAATAGCCTGCCCCACCAGTACCCCATTACAGGCATGATAGCAGGTTGCAATATATACATTTGCTTTTTTGTATCTTTTTTCAAAAAAGCGTTTACTCATTGCAATTTGTTCGCCAGGTTTATAGTCCGATTTTTCACTATATTTTCCATAGGAAACGCTAAAAAGATGGGCACATTTTTCAAATTCTGCTTCAGTCATATCTATCGCTTTTTTCACCGAATATTTATATTTCTCCATTGTGCCCTCCTTTTCCCAGTATTTAACATAATCTATGTGGTTTTGAATTTTATGAAACTATTCAAAAATGATTTCCCTATCGTCCAATACTATAATATTCTACTCCTGCAGCCTTCATATCCTCTAAAGCGTATAGATTTCTGCCATCGTAAACTAACGGAATACGCATCTGTTTCTTGTAATCCGCCGGAGACACTGCTTTAATCTCTTCCCATTCTGTAAAGACAAAGCATACTGCTGCCTGGTCTAAAGCTTCCATAGGGCTTTCTACATAGTGCATTTCCCCTTTGCCTATAGGGTCTTCCGGGAACTGCATTTTTGCACGGGGAACACCGGCAGGATCATAGGCATAAATATGAGCCCCTTGCTCCAATAACAGTTTGATATTCTCAGAAGATGGTGCTTCTCTTAAATCATCTGTACCAGCCTTAAAGGTTAATCCTAAAACAGCCACCTTTAATCCATCAAAGGTAATCATTCTCTTCTTTGCTTTTTCAAAAAGTCTAGTTTTCTGCTTTGTATTTACCTCTACACAAGCATCTACAGTTTTCAATTCATAGCCAAACTGCTTTGCTTGAAAACGAAGGGCTTTGGTGTCCTTAGGGAAACAGCTTCCACCAAATCCAATCCCTGCATTTAAGAACTTAGCACCTATACGGGCATCATAGCTCATACCTTTTGCCACATCTTCAATATCTGCTCCTGCTAATTCACATAGGTTGGCAATATCATTCATATAAGAAATCTTTAATGCCAGAAAATCATTGCAAGCATATTTAATCATCTCCGCAGAGCGTCTCTTTACAGAAACAATAGGTAAATGGAAGGGTTCATAGATTTCCATCAGCTTGGCTTCTGCTTCTTCGCTCTCTGTTCCAATGATGATACGGGCAGCATGTAAAGTATCTCTTACTGCAGTTCCTTGGGCCAAAAACTCCGGATTAGAAGCCACTTCTATTTTCACATCATGAGTCAGGAAATCCTGAATAAATTGTTCTACTTTATCATTAGTACCAATGGGCACAGTAGATTTTACCACTACCAAACAATCCTTTTCCACAGACTCAGCAATCTGTCTGCAAACGGTAGCAATATAACTTAAATTTGCGCTACCATCGGGCATTTCCGGTGTGCCCACACCGATAAAAATAGCGTCTGCATCCTTATAAGCTGATTGATAATCCGTAGTATAGTGGAGTCTTCCTGTGGCATTGTTCTTTTGCATCAGCTCTTCCAAGCCTTCTTCATAAATAGGAGAAACACCACTTTCCATGATTTTGACTTTTTTCTCATCAATATCCACGCAGGTAACAGTATGTCCCACTTCCGCAAAACATACGCCTGCTACAAGACCTACATAACCGGTTCCTGCAACTGCGATTTTCATTACAAAATTCTCGCTTTCTCTATTTTAATTCATATCTTAGAAATATGAACATGATTGAAAGTATTCTCATCAATACCTCAACCCTGTCATAGGTCAGTCCATATCTTATAATTTACTAACGTATTCCCCGTACACCCGATTCAAATCCATCTCGAAGTTCTTCCGGTCTCTCTGTGCCACGTTATTCAAAATCAATCCTGCAAAGAAAGACTGGATAGCTGCAACAGCTACAAATCCACAAACAATTAAGGTGGGAAAACGAAGAACCAATCCGGTTTCAAAATATTCCACTAAAACAGGAATAAAAAATCCTACTGACAAAATGCCCAATACAAAGGACAATAATCCAAAGAAACTATAGGGCTTATACTCTCTGAATAATCTCATGATGGTAAATAATACCTTCATCCCGTCCGAGTAAGTACTAAGCTTAGATTCACTGCCCTCCGGTCTATCACGATATTCTACAATGACATTTTCTACTTGCATGTTGTTATTTACTGCATGGATGGTCATTTCGGTTTCGATTTCAAAGCCCTTGGACATAACCGGGAAGGTCTTTACAAAGGTATAGCTAAAGGCACGATAGCCTGTCATGATATCTTTAATATCACAACGGAATAAGCGATTGATACTACCACGAACGACTGTGTTTCCCATGTTATGAAAAGGACGTTTATTTTCCGTGAAATAGGTAGAAGACAAGCGATCTCCCACCACCATATCTGCATTATGTGTTAACACCTTGTCCACCATTTCTCTAGCGTATTCCATGGGATAGGTATCATCTCCGTCTACCATAATGTAACATTTCGCATCGATTTCACGAAACATTCTACGGATTACATTACCCTTGCCCTGCATATGCTCATAACGAATTACCGCACCTGCTTCTTTGGCAAGCTCTACGGTTCGATCCTTAGAATTATTATCATATACATAGATGGTAGCTTCCGGTAAAGCTGCTTTAGCATCTCTTACTACCTTTCCTATGGTTTTTTCTTCGTTGTAGCAGGGTATTAATACTGCGATTTGGTCCATGAAATCAATTCTCCTGACAGTTTATTTCTTTTAGAAATCATATAGTTTCTTGAATTTAAACACCATTACCTAAAATAATAGCAAATTTTAGATAAAACCTCAACAAATCCAATATAAATCTATTCTTCCACTCTTTTCTGAAATACAAAGAATTTTTGTCCCACAAAATTAATCACTACAAAGAAGCACATTCCTGCCAGCATGCTTATTTGCTCCACTATATTGGTAGGCCATTGTATACTTGATACCAATCTTGGAATCAGTGGCTTTGCAATTCCGTATGCGATCAAATAACATAATGCTATATTTGCTACAAATTTCACAATTTCTTTTAGAGAGGTTCCATGAGATTGGAATGTAAAATATTTATTCGCAAAATAGCTAAAGATTGAACCCACAATATAATTTAACGCACTGCTAATCCAATAGCCCAGTCCAAATAGGTTATAGGCAATCAGCATTGTTCCTGTTCCGATTATGGTATTGGCAATGCCAACTAAAATAAACCTGCTGCCTTCCAGTTTAAATATTTTCCCAATCAAATTTTTCACTTAATCATCACCATCACATCTATCGATTAGTAAATTTTATCAATTATAGTTTAAATTCAAATATCCAATCAATTTTATCATTCTATCTAATATTTTGTTCTTTTAATTCGTTTATGGTTCACTTACTTTAACAATAATTGTATCCCAAGCCACTGCATATTCTCCATACGGATAACATGGCATATTTTGATAATATTCGTCATACGCTTTTGATTCATACTCATCATATGAAACATGTAGATTCAGTCCCATCACATTTTGGAGCAACGCTGTATAAGATGCCGCCATCGCTGTACCTGATAACCAAAAGCTTCCTACTTTTGCATACTCATTTACCTGGCTGCGCAATTCGCTTTTTCCAAATAGCGGATTAGCTGATGGCATACCTATAAAGAAATACTCTTTTTCCGATGTAAGCATTCCCTTGGAATTTAAATCCTGCAAAAGTCCCTGCATTAATGATACTGTAGCTGTATAATCTTCTTGCATTACTTTGTGATCCATCAACACCTGCATTGTCTGCCCATAAACATTAATAACACAGCCTGTAACCACTACTCCTGCTACAAGCTTCTTTGGCTGAATATTATTATCAAAAATCAATTTACAAACTATAGCAAAACTGATGGCTGAGAAAAAAGCAAAAGGCCCACCTGTTTGAGGCATAAAATCTGCACCAAGGGCTAAAATATTCGCAAAGCCACATGCAACTGGAACCAAAACTATACAACATAATAATATAATTATTCTACCTGGCTGTAATTTCTTATTCTTCTTCAAGTTCCATGTGATGCCCCCAACAAAAGCAACGAAAAGAATACAATGATAAGCGAGTTCCCAATGTATTGTATTTAAAATATTCATTCTCATTAAATTATCTCGTATATAGAACCAGAAAATACGATACACCTGCCTAATGGAACTTGGTAATGTCTGTAAAATGGTTAGTATGTTAATTGAATTAATTCCACGATAATCACTTAATTCTGAACCGGTAATTTTTAAATTTATTTTTAATGAAACGAAATATAAAATACCTCCTAAAAATAATGATACAAAATATCGAATAGCCGCTTCCAAAAGTTTTTCTTTGTAATCATCGTTTTGCAATAATATAAGTACAAAAGAAATTAATCCCACAAGACAAAAAATACCAATATATGATTGATATAATCCCATAGAAATAGAAAAACAAACTGCAGCTAGAAAAATTGCCCAATATCTGTTTTTTATTTTTTCATTACATACAGCAGCTAGAACCGCTGCCAAAAAAGCCAATGCATAAATAATAGACATAAAGCGATACGAAACTATTGCACTAAAAATTGGAGTGGAAAAAAAGATACACCCTCCAATTGCCGCTAACCATCCATCTTTCACATCAAGAATATACAATGTCAAAATAAATCCTATGATAAATATAAACATGGTAACCAGCATATTGATTGGTTCCATATGTAAACCTCTCTGTATTACATCCACATATGGCCATATCCATCGTCCGCTGGCTCTTTCAACATCTCCGGCATAATGAAAACTTTGCTGCCAAAATCCATCTCCTACATTGGTAAGTTCATGCAAGGTATAGTATGAATACAATAGGCATACGAACAGGCTGAGAATAGTTATGGTTTTTTTATATTTTTTTATAATTTCACTCAAATTAAACATCATGATTTCCCCCTTCATCCTCTGAATACTTATATAGCGTATTACATATGTTATATTAGCATATTCCCACCTTTAGTGACAAATATAATTCATCGAATATGGACAAGGAAAAAGGGGATTCTATAAATCCCCTTTACACAAATCATTCTTATTTCATTTTTATCAAAGATTCAGTCACTATTTCTGCATATTTCTCTCGTGCTTTCTCATTTAAAAAGATACTATCTTCCATATAATCCATCGCATTCACAGCTGAAATTCCCATCTGCTCATACATATTCAAGAAGCTTGAGTCTGTCTGAACTGCTGCAATGTTCATAGCTTCTACATAATCCAGTAAAGTACCGTGTCCCTCATCATGGGTAGTACAATCCTCCGGTCCTACCCAAATGTCACAGTAGGTAGGTGCTAAAAACAGAATTTTTATATTTGGATATCTTTCGTGTAATCGAAGTGCTGCATGTCGTAGTGCTCCCATATAGGTATTTAATCCGTAATAATCACCCTCTTCAGATTCTAACCTGGCATTAAACAGATAATCCTGAATTCCATAAGAGATTAACACATAGTCCACTGTATCCCAATCTATTTTATCCACTACACGGATAGCATACTCTCCTTTAATCTGATCCACTGGGTCTATTATTCCCATCATGATATAAATCATGGTACTCAAGGACTTGCTATGCCAATTATTCATTACGTCTACTGTCTCATCATCTGTACTTGCTCTAGTTCCGTTTATCGCACAATTATAGATCGTGGCCCCGGTTTCTTTTGCTACCTGATAGGCAATACCGGTTGGACTACGATAAGTATTCCAAATGCTGTCTCCGAATACAACGATATTCTTACCGGATAAAGGCTTTACTCCATCCTGCTTCAAATCAATCACTACATCTTCTTGTAGAATGGCTTGCTCTGCTGTAGATAACACCGCTATCCCAGATGATTGATTTCCGGTCACACCTTCTTCTTTGAAAAGATTTCCATCAGTCGTATCTGTTTTCTGCTGTTTTTCCGCTAAAAAGCTTCCCTCAGAAACAGCATTAGGTTCTTCCGATGCATTGTGCCTTGTCATCTGTATTTTTTTATCCCATAGAAATCCTACCGCGCATAAAAGGAAAAGAATAACGATTAGCTGTCCAACGATTAATACTTTTTGTTCTTTTTTCACCGTGCTTCTCCTCCTCATATAATAGAATTGATATACCCGGAAACAATACGAGCATACTTCTCTCGTCCCGCTTGATTTAAATGCACACCATCATCAGAATACTCCTTCAAATTATCTGCATTCAGTTCCATTTTTTCATACATATTCAACAAATAGGTGTTTACCTGTTCTGATGCAGTAATCATACCATTTACATAATCCGGCAAGACACCATTCCCAAAGTTATGAGTGGTGCAGTCTTCTTCTCCTGACCACATATCGCAATAGGTAGGTGTAATAAAAATTATCTGCAAATTCGGATAGGATTCCCGCATTTTGTTGGCCGCATGACGTAGGGCTCCCATGTAGGTATCCATTTCATACATACCCGATTCCGCATCTACTGGTACATTAAAAAAATAATCATTTAATCCATAAGAGAAAATCACATAATCTACTGTAGTAAAATCCACTTCTTTTATCACTTCCAAAGCAGGTAATCCAGCCAATTGCTCATCGGCTGATAATTCTCCTCTGGCAACATACATCATCGTATTTAAAGACTGACTATTCCACACCCCTCTTACATCTGTATTATTGCTATCTGAAGTGGCACGACTTCCGCCTATAGTGCAGTTGTACACTGTTGCTCCTGTTTGCTCTGATACCTGATAGGCAATACCGGTTTCATCACGCCATCCATCCCAAAGACTATCTCCAAACACAACAATTTTCTTATTATACGCTTTCGCTTCTACAATATTTTCCTGTTCTTCTGCAGATGCATCTGTTTCTTCCATTTGTGACGCCTCTGCCGGATTGGATTGTGGAACGGCTTCCACAACCTCTTCTATTAAATCTTCCGTCGGCTCTGCTACTTCTTCCATTTTTTGCTCAGATAAATTTTGTTCTTGTTTTTCTGATGCAGTTTGCAGCAAAAGTGCAATTATAATTGCTAATAAAACTATAATAATCACAGATTCCAATAAAAGAATTCCATTTGCAGATTTTCGTTTCATTTATACATCACCTGCTCTCTATCCCTTTTCCTATGTTTCCTCAAATTTACTTGTTAACACAGCTTGTACTTTACCGTATTATTTTTGCATTCCATTTAGAAATTCTTTAATATTTTCTTAAAATAGATAGTATTATCAATTTTTCAGCTCATATAAATAAAAAACAGTATCTTTCCCTTCATGAAGCTTTGCCGGAGCCTGATAAATTAACTCATAGCCGGCATTTTCTATGTATTCCGGCTCGTAGCCTCGAGAAATCACATATTTCACCTGATGCTCTTCAATGTATCTTTGCTGCTCTTTTCTTACCTGATCATATAGAATAGTTTGTGTTTGAAACCAATAACAGTTTGGTACAATTCCCGTCACAGTATATAACCCTGCATCCAGACACCCAATATTCAACAATGTATTGTCTTCCGCTTCCGGAATCTGTTGTGCCAATTGATACAGATAAGATTCCTCTTTTGTTGTTTTACGATACTCCGTGTTCATGGAAAAGGCATTGGCAAATATAAGACTTGCCGCAAAAATCACAATTCCTGTAGAGAATACCAATACCAAATGTCCATCCCTAAGCTGCTCATACAGCCAATCCAGTGCTTGTCCAACAGGAATCATTCCTAATATAGCAAATACACTTAAGGGCAGAGAATAATACATCAATTCCACGCCACCAATATAAATTCCCAGAAAAGTAAAGAAGCAAAGTCCTAGTACTGCAAGCTTTTCCCAAATGACTCTTTTTCTAGAAACAAGTAGGCCTATAACGCCCAGTATGATAAAGCAAAAATATCGTATATTCACAATGATTTGCCAATACAGTATTTTAGCAAGCTTGTACGCACGAATCCCTAAGGTCATAGCCTCATCAGATAAATCACTGTATACAAATACATTGTAATAGATATAGCCCTGATACCAATAAAACAAAGATTTATTCACTGCAAAATAAATAAACCAGGGAACAGATGGTAACAGCATTCCACCTAAAAATATCCCACAGTCAAAAAGCAACTCCTTCCATTGCCCTTTTAGCATACGGCTTATTACCACAACCAACATCCATGCTGCAAAAAATCCCAAAGAATTAAACTTGATTAAAAGAATAAAACCAGCGCATAAACCGGAAACAAAGATTTCTTTTCGCTGAAAAATGCTTTCTTTTTCTTTATAATGCTTTAAAAGCAAATATAAACCAATGCTAAAGAAAGGTAGTTCTACTTCTTCTGCACTACCGCCCCAATAAAAACTAACAGACGAATAGATTATCGCTGCCAAAACAGGCAACAGCATGCATGCAATACCAGGTTTTACGTACAATTCTATGCTTTTTTTTGCAAAACACAAAAATACAGTCGCTAATATCAGCTCCATCAGAAAAACACCACGAAATGTGGTATGAGAAAGCAAATATGCCAATCCATATACAAAATATAAAAAAGGCCCCTTTTGATCCAGAATGTCACGATATATCACTTTACCATTAAACAAAGCTTTGCCCATAGAAAAATAACTATTGGCATCGTCCCAATTATTGTAAGCATACAGAAAAGAAGAACGTGAACAAATTAACAAAAAAAGAAATGCTATAAAAAAGCAAAACAATATAGAACAAATACTATTTTTTTTGCTTGCTATATAAGTGCTTATTTTCAATATCAATACTCCAATCCCTTATCATTTGTGCTTAATATATCATTTTTATTTGTAAGGTATTTTTACTCAAGATAAATTCGGTAAATTTGGTAATCCTCCTGACGTTCAGACAAGACTTCTGTCTGATACAGTAACTCCATTTTGGCTTTTTCTCGATTTTCTTCCCATTCCGTCAAATAAGAATCCGGTGACATTATCAATATAAATGATTTATCATTTGGAAATGTAGTTTCCACCCATCGCTGCAATTTAGGAAAAGAAATATATTGACTTTGTTTCTCACTCCAATCTGCATAAGAAACCTGTTCTCCACTGCCAGCAAAATATGCATGATACTGCGGTAAGAATCCCCATATAGTGGAGGTATATGGTACATTTACCTCTACTATAATTTCATCTTGCGAGATATTCTTCTTAATAAATTGAGCCGTATTATAAGCATCTGAATAGGAACCATGAAGAGCATTTGGCAAATTGCTTACTACAGGTCCATTCCAATGAATGAAAGTCTGAAGACCAAATACTATCAAAAAAATTTGCGTAAAGTAATAAATTCCTTTATTCCATTTAGTGTTTCCCCAAGTATTTTTATCGCTTACCCAAAATGTCCAAAGTAATACAAAAATCAAAGATAAGAAATGCCAAATATTCAACTCATAGATAATAACGCTGAATACCACTTGAAAAGCTACCGTACCTGCAAAAACTCCCCAGGGCAATAGTTGTTTTGTTAGTAAAATCCAAAGTATAGCTAATACAGCCAATACACTTAAAGTAATCATGCTGCTCAAATGCGTATTTCCTGTAAGGCGAGTACTGATATAGTAAAGCATTTGTTTTACTGCTTGAGTGGTATCATATAAGCCCATATCCCGAACTTCAAACACAGGACTATCCGAAACCTTTGCCATGGTAGCCATGTATAAAAAGAAGCTTAGCATAGGAATCCAAACACCTTTCAAGGTTTGTTTGCAGTACCGGATCTTGCGTTCTTTCCAATCCAAATAAGCGGATTCCAATACCCAAATCACACTAATAAACCCTGCAACCGGAACAGCTATAGTTTCTGCCTGAACCAATAACCCTAACAGCAATCCATAAAAAATCGGTCTATCATATCGTTTTTGATAATAAAAAGCAGCCAAGATAATCCCTAGTGCAACTAAGCAATAAGCTCTTGCAATGACCGGATAGTAATAGGTAAAGGCAGGCGAAAAAATCAGAACAAATTTAGCCACTAAAGAAAAAGGGCTATAAAAAATAAAAATCCAGGTAGCTAATGCCATAATCCCTAAACTAAGTAACCCCATAATCTGACAAGGTAACCCCAGCTTTGCAAAGGGCATAACTAATAAATACCAAAGGCAAGGATGACCTTGATATTTCAATTCCTGAAACAATTGTAAGACTGACAAATCTCGCCCCATAAGCCATACATTAACTTCATCACGCCACATTTCGTGAACACAAAGCAGATAGGCATTAAAAATAATATACAAAGCCAATAGTATCCATTTCATTATTACATTTACTTGTTTTAAATCATATCTAGCTCTCATACCAAACCACATTGACACAATTATTATTGATAGTTAATAAATACATGAAAAGAAAATCCCTTTAGGAATTGCTCAAAAATAATACATTCTCTACATCCCCTGCAGAATTTAACAAAACAATCTGCATATCATCTTTTATATGTTCTTCCATGTTCAAGAAGTTATTATCATAATCTTCATTCTTATATATTGCAGAGAAGTCCCTAAGTCCTATATATTCTATTTCACCAAATACTGTATCTTCATACATTTCTTGTGCTTCTCCTACTTGTTCAAGCATTTTCCCATTGGTGGTATCTAAAATGCACAAGTATGGTCCATTTGTATCTTTTGCTTGTTCAACAGCATCTGTTCCTGTAATTTGTTTTAATAATTCTCTCACAGTCTCATCGTGAAGATACACAGAGTCATAAGGCATATATACAAAAGCATTATATGATAAAGCATCAACCAATCCCAGGGCGCAATACACATCCGTGCAATTTTGTAATTCATTTTTATTCTTTTCATTCCATGCTGAAACCTTTTGTTCCCAAAAACCAAAAGCATCCTCTTCACGATGATCCGTTAGCCCATAAACATTGCTCAGTTCACGCCCTATAAAAGATGTCATTTTTCTCATGCCCCTTGCATTCAAATGACTGGAATCACTCATATCTGTTTTATAATCGATTACGCCATTGGACTCAGGATCCAACATATTATAAAACAATACATCCTGTTCTATTGCTAACTGAGAGGCATAGTTAGCCGCTTGCCAATCTTCTTTATAGGATTCCACCATAGGCATAAAAGTAAGCATAACTTGAATATCCTCAGCTTCACATAAATCTAAAATCTTATCTAGATACTGCTGACTAACAGAATATCCCGATATGGTTCCAACTTCATCTTCCGGCTTATTTATTTTAGGTTTTTTTAAAAACTCTTTTCGTTCTTCTGAACCCAACACATAAAGAGTATTATTTAACTTAAAATCATTTTTTTCTAACGAGGACCACCTATCATGATATAAAGAAAAATCCCACCAAAATTCTTTTCTAAGTTCTTTGTCTTGAATCAAATCACAAATAGCTTCATATTTTGTTTTCGAAAAAGGCCAACAATCCATATTTGTATGAAGCATGGAAACTGATCCTCTACAAACCTTTTCCTCCTCTGTTCCATTCATTACATCAAGATATTTATAATTTCTATCCAATGCCCACAAATCTAACACTATACATTTCGGGTCACAATAATCCAACGCATTTTTTAATGTCCAATAGGCTTCTGTTACCATGCCTCCCGGTTTTCCCATATTATAGGATGTAATTCCATATTCCTGATACATTTGCAACGGATTCAGACTATTTAAAACATGAGAAGAGCCCAAAAATAATACATCTATCTGATCTGCTGCTTGAAAAAAATCATCATATTTTTTTTGACTATCTTTTCGTTGTACAATTTTTGACGCATATAAAATCAGAGCGACAACAATACCCCAAAATACTGCTATTTTTATACAAATCAAAAGCTTACTGTTTAATGTAAGACCATCCACTCTTTCTTCCATTTTTTATCCTCTTAAAACCCATGGTAAATAAAACTAGATATATCCAACCCAGATCCCCAAATGCCGCAAATCAGCACAATGAGAATCCCTACAATATAAACCGGCCATCGTAGAAGCAAATGCTCTTTTTCAAGCTTTTCTATTATGTATATCCCTTTTTCATTGCATATATCTACAAACAACACTAATGCACTTCCCAGTACTAACAATGTCAAACTCGGATAATCCAATCCCAAATTATAAATCGTACCGTCAAAAAGCTGCCAGAATTGCGGCGTTAAAAACCGCTTCCATAATCCTATTACAGTCATTAAATCTGATGCCTGAAAAAGCATCCAGGCAATGGTTACATAGAAAAATGTACTTGCTACTTGCAAACTGCACAAGCTAATACTTTTTTGCAATCTGAACATTTTACACAGTTTAGTTCGAATAGGTTTCAGAATTGCCCCTATTACCTGATATATACCATGTAAAGCCCCCCATAAAATAAATGTCCATCCTGCTCCATGCCAAAGTCCACTTAATAAAAAAACTGCTATAATATTACAATATTTTCTAACAGTACCTTTTCGGTTCCCCCCAAGCGGGATATAAATATAATCTCGAAACCAGGTAGACAAAGATATATGCCATCTTCTCCAAAAATCTGCAATACTAACAGCAAAATAGGGACGTTTGAAATTCTCCACAACCGAAATGCCCAGTGTTTCTGCTAAACCTATGGCAATATTGGTATAGCCTGAAAAGTCAAAATAAATTTGCAACGAATATAGGCAAGCTGTCAGAAAAATAATCCCTCCCCCATATTGCTCAGGGGTTCCATAAACAGTCTTTACCACTATAGCAATCCTATCTGCCAAGACCATTTTCATAAAATAGCCCCATAACATGCGTAAAAGACCATGCTTTATAAATGCCAATCGAAAACAGACCTTTTTCATCCTTTCCAATTGAAATTGTTCTAGTAAATGCGATGCACGCTCAATAGGTCCAGAAAGAATAATCGGGAAAAAGGAAATAAATAATAAATAATTTATAAAATTCTTTTCTGCCCTATAATCTCCGCGATGCACATCTATTACATATGCCATTGCCATAAAGGTATAAAAAGATATTCCAACGGGCAATACTACACTTTGCAATCTTCCTCCTGATAAAAATCCTATATATTTAAAATATCCCAGAAATAATAAATCAAAAACTATAGCAGAATATAGAATCGTTTTGGGGGATTTCAATTTATTCTTTTCCACCCCCAGACCTGCCATATAGGAAATAATTGCTATGGCAAATAAGCAGAGTAAATAGATTCCACTTTGCATTGCATAGAAAAAAATACTAGTTATGCATAGCCAAATACTTTTTCCTTTACCGGGTAACATATAATACACACCCACTGTGATAATACAAAATATCATAAATTCCAAAGATACAATTTGCATGACGATTCTCTCCCAGCTTTTTCTTATACCAAATACGTATGACAAATGCCAAAGGAATTCTCTCCCTTGGCATCACACAGGGTTATTCTATTATTCACAGCTTAAATCCAGCTGCATCATAGCTTCATATTCCATTTTTCTCCCTTTAGACAAATAAAATTCATTTGCTCCGGGATGATTAAATTCATCTCCCATTTCATCTGGCGAAACAGTTCCTGGGTGAAATAGGATTTCTAAATTGCAGTTTCTCCTTCTAGCCAGTTTCTTCAACCCAGGCAGAATATGCTGCACTCGTTCCAAGCTCATTTTTCCGCTAAAAAATACACCGCTCAAAAGCATTTCAGGCATTCCCAGCTGCTTAAATAATTTCTTATCCCAAACAGCAAATGTATTTAATACAACTACTTTGATAAAATTAATAAATTCATGACTTCCCCAAAGAGACATCGCCCCCAAATAGGGTACAATAGCCTCTCTCGAAATTCTAATATAGGAAACGCGCCAATTTTCTTCTCTCACTGCGTCTACAACAGCTTCCAAAACGATTGGAATCATATGAGTATGCTGGTGACTATCTAGACGCAGCTGGGATTGAAGATTAATACTATAGGCATCTGCCACCCGCTGCGTTTGCGCTATGATTTCACGCTTCAGCTCTTCTTTTACCTGTCTGCGTACAAAAGGATTGAAATTATATTTAACCAAATCCCCCCAAGAAATAAAAAATAATCCTTTTTCATCAACCAAATGCGGAAGTTTCTCCTTGGGAGATATACATTGCCCTTCCATAAAATTAAGATGCACAGAAAGCATAGGTGTTACATCTTTTTTAAGATTTTCCTTCCAATATAACACAGATTGAGAGAAGGTCTCCATATTAGGCATCACACTAGTACTGCTCAATTTCCCTGCATTGATTCCCTCTAAAATAGCTTTAGAAGTATTGGGCGTTAGACCATAATCATCTGCATGAACATCTATTTGCATAGAAGCTCTCTCCTTTATGTTTTTCTTAATGGGACTTATCCCACAACTCGCGTTCTACAGCAGTAATAGTATCCAAGCCATAATACCGACAATAGACCTCATTCATCCACCAGTGTGTATCCTCCTCTATATCATTTTCATAGATATAGGTATATGGGTTCTTAAATTCCGGTCGAAGTTGCGGTAAAACAACATCCTTCCAATCTCGTTCCAGTTCTTCTGCAACAAACTGTTCCCGCTCCTTGACTTCTCTTAAAATTCTAGTCAGATTAGCTCCGTTCTCTATATATACAAAAATAAGCCATAATGCTCCAGCTAAAATCCATGCATTTCTTACAATAAAAAAATCCTTGTGCAATACACCTGGCAAAAGCCAAATCAGTTGAATCACCGCTATGATGAAAAAAATACCCGTACCAAAATAGGCTCTATTCATAGGCTGTGGGGTAAACAAAAGTACTGCTCCTGTTGCCAGTCCTGAAATAGTAAAAATTGCCGGAGAAACCAATTGTCTCCACGGAAGCTTTTTTTGATACAAGAAAATAAACAAGAATAAAATACAAGCCAAATACAAAAAGAAGTAGTCTTTATATACCTGTATAATCTTTAATCCTCTACTTATATAAGCTGCAATACCTGTATAGGTTTCCTCTGACGCCATTAAGCCTGCCCGTACTTTATTGCTAGGGGAAAAAATTAAAAACGCAAATCCAATACAAGATCCTGCAATTCCCCAAAGCGCATTCTTATTCCAGACTTTCTTTTCATAATAGTCATATCCCCAGAATAATAAAGCGATTAAAATCGCTCCACCGGAGGTATTCTCATTCCCCCAGCCTGCCATAACCGAGATACACAATAATAAAAGGGCTCTCCTCCATGTTATCTTTTCACCAAATTTCAACACATTACGAAACAAGGTTATAAAGAACAGAATAAACACTATTCCCCATAAATAATTACAGGCACCGCCAAGCCAAAGTATGGTTTGTCCAAAATCTACTGCTCCAAGCCACAGAAATAATTGAATTGTCAAATACAGAAAAACATCCTTTTTCTTTTTGCCTCGAATATTGGCATAAATCAAAAGAGACAACGCCACAAACATAAAACTATTTAGGATATTAAAAAGGCTTTTGGGCATTAAACTGGAGAATTTCAAGCAAATTTGCAGCACACTGCGGCCTGTCCAATTAAAATACTGCAGATATTCCTGGTAGAAAACATCTCCAATGGAATGGTATAAGCTTTTATCGAACATAAGATCATCTGACATCAGGGGAGTCAGGGTATTATAAATCCAAACAGCTACAAAGGAAATACATACAAGTCCCCAAAAGCATATCTTATTCTGTTTTTCTTTCTTTGTGTAAACTCGATTCTCCATAAATCAACCCAAACTCATCTGGCGCCTTCTCTTTTGAAAACTGCCATAAGTGTTTTCCACAAAATCTTAATATCTAATTTAACAGACCATTTTTCTATATATTCTACATCCAAGCGAACGATTTCTTCAAAATCTGTAATATCACTTCGTCCACTGACCTGCCACATACCGGTTAAGCCCGGTCTAAAGCTTAACCTTTTTTTATGATAGGGGCTATATTGCTCAAATTCGTCTACAGTAGGTGGTCTGGTTCCTACCAAACTCATATCTCCCAACAGAATATTGATAAACTGTGGAAACTCGTCCAGGCTTGTTTTTCTAAGAAAAGCTCCTACTTTCGTAATACGGGGATCCTGTTCCATCTTAAACATCAGACCCTGCATTTCATTTTGAGCCATAAGCTCTTTTTTTCGTTCCTCTGCATCTACATACATAGAACGAAACTTTAACATTTTAAAGATTCTACCATTTCGGCCCACTCTTTTTTGCACAAAGAAAATGGGACCCGGAGATTCCAATTTAATAAATGGTGTCAAAACAATAGTCAACAAAATCAATATGATACAACCAACAATTGCTCCCACAATATCCATCCCACGTTTCATCGCCAACTGTCCTAAAGGAAGGAAGCGATCCGCATAGGTAACAGTATAAAAATCTCCAAATTTGGTTAACTGTCGCTCTTTTGCACCACGCATACGAGGCATGTCCACATGATAATGTATGGTAATTCCCATATCAGACAAGTCATTCAGCTTTCTAAATATGCCTGAATCACAACTTTGCCCTACTGCTACCAATGCCTCGTCTATGGAAGCTGTCTGGCAATAGGAAATCAGATTATCATAATCCGTTACAATAGGAATCTCATCCACTGCATCCATTGTCTCATCGTCCGCCAAGACAATCCCGATGATTTCATAATGAAAATCCTTTTGTTCTAAAAAGTATTGCAACAAAGAGGATACATGTTGCTTTTCCGTTACTAAAAGAATTCTTCTGGCTCTTCCAATGGTTTTATACATTTGGGGCAAATATTTCTTCCACAAGAGGTGTAAAAGAAACATGCCTAAGGAATCTAATCCCAAAAAGTAAATAAATACCCATCTGGAATAGGCATCCAAAATACCTACAAAATATAAAACAACTGCTACTCCCGCAAAAATAAACAGATTGGTAGCAACTACTTGAAAAATCTCTTCCAGCAGACCTCGAACCAAAATATTTTTGTAAAGTTGCTTAAACAAACTCATCAACAAAAAAGAAATGATAGTCGCTGCGGCCAACATCTGAAAATTCATTCTCACATTATCACTGGTAAAGGCGTTCCCATTTCGAATTAAATTTGCCAAAACCAAACTAAATAAAATGACCAGACAATCTAAAAGCATCAATATTAAGTTGTGGAGATTTGATTTATTTTGATACATCTTTCCTCCAAAGTATGCAAATACCGCTGTTATTTCAGTATTCTCTATGGCACATACGTCGTATATAGCTCATCATAGTCATAGTCGGTATAATACTCCAACTCCCATTGGAGCAACTCTTCATAATTCTCTTTCGTTACTAACCCTTCCCCATCCGCAATCCAATGCAGAATCTTTTCATTGATGGCAGCGACATAGTGTTCTTTATCTCGATAGTTCATTACATTACCGGTAATATCTGTCATTTGGGCAAAAGAATACAAAGAAACATTGGGGCAATCCAACAGCATCTCCGTGGTAAGTTTTTCCGCCTCCAGCTGCTTCCAAAATGTTCCATCTCTAGTCAGTGATTCCCAATATAACGCACTATATGGTGTATAAAAAAACAAAAACTGCGTATTAGGGTACTTCTTTACAAGCTTGACAATATTTTCTCCAATATTCGTTTGCACTCTTTCTTTGGCGCCTTCTGAAAGTCCCGGTTCCATAGGAAGCACTTCATCACTGCGGTAATAAGTCTTTCTGATTTGGTCCCAGCCACCACCAACTTCCCAGGAAGAATATTCATCAAAGGTAGTCGTTTCGTTCCCTTTCAGAGTATAAATAACATCCGTAATTAATGCTTCATAAAGAATCGTTTTATTCCATATATAGGCAAAATCGTTAAGAGGGTTGTCATCATATAAATAGTCCGGATAGTCATCATAGCCTGCCCAATCGTATTCCCGGTTAAAACCATTATAATCGATACCCCAAAGCACATATTTAATATCTGGATTTGTTGACAGCGCTCGCTCTAATAAATTTGATATTTCTTGAAACCCAGCCCCTGAAAAAGGTACCTTAATGGAATTAGTTCCAAATAACGAATCCATAGTAGAGGTTTTGAAATTTTGATTCATACTGCTTCCGGTAATAATGGCATCGTAATCAAAATGCCGGACAATTCCATCATTCATATAACGTTCTGAATATAAGCGGTATGAAAATCCCGGAATAGGTCCATGGAAATGAAAATAGGGATCTATAATAATCATAGGTAATCCTATTAAGAACAAAATACTCAGAACAGCACCTATTGTACCTGCAAACCATTTTTTAGACTTCATAAACAATAAATACCTTACTCAATCTCTTCTCCGGCTAGAAATTAAAATATAAAAATTCTCCTACATCGCTAAAAGAAAAAATACTCCATACCAACAACACAATGGTGACAAGACTGGTTTTCCAGTTGCCGGTAAAACTTTCCATTTTCTCCTGGGTATTTTTCATACACAAAACACCAATCCAACAACAAATTAGAAATGCAACCAGAAGGAAGGATGGAAAAACTTCCGTTATTCTACCTAATCCTAACCGTGCCAACATACGAAACTCTATTTTTTTATTTATTGGATCCGGTATTTGACTAATGACATTCCAACTGCCATTTGCTAATCTTTGCATAAATATGCGGAAAATAACTAAAGAATCCGACCGAAAAATCATCCATGAAACATTGATAAATACTAAAACCCAGACTCGATATATCCCTTTCCAAATTTTTTGTCCAAATATATGCCTGTTTTTCGTCAGATCGGCAACCATTTTTTCCACTGTCATAAGCAAACCATGTAACATACCCCAACAAATAAATGTCCAATTCGCGCCATGCCACAATCCGCTTAACAAAAAAATGAAAAAGGTGTTCCCATAGGTTCTAAGCTTTCCCTTTCTACTGCCACCTAAAGGAATATATACGTAAATGGTGAAAAATCTGGTCAAAGTAAGATGCCAACGCTTCCAAAATTCCCGAACTGTTCCTGCTTTATAGGGAGAATTAAAATTGACAGGCAAGGAAAAATTAAACAGCTTCGCAATACCTATGGCCATATCGCAATATCCACTAAAATCAAAGTATATCTGCAGCGTGTAGGCTGCCATAACAACCAATCCCGTTCCGGTGTTATTCTCCAAGAAATCCCGCATACCTATGGCCACAACTTTGGATAAAGTATCTGCCAACAGTACTTTTTTTGCCAAGCCTAAGGAAAATGCGTACATACCAAGGCACAGATTATCATAATTGATTCTTTTCTTTACGGAGTCACGAAACTGTGGTATTAACTCCTGATGAAGCACGATAGGTCCTGCTACAAGTTGTGGAAAAAAACTCACAAAGGCAGCATATTCCCAAAACGAATACTCCATAGCTGTAGAATCTCTATAATAATCTACCAAAAATGAAACTTGCTGGAAAGTGAAAAAACTTATCCCTAACGGCAAAAAGATATTCTTCCAAGCCCAGTACTTATCGGTCAATGCATACACATTTTCCATAAAAAAATTAAAATATTTAAAATAAAATAAAAGGCCAAAATTAAAAAGTAATCCTAGTACCAGGAAAAATTTCTTATGATTGATAAAGCGATTCATCATCCTGGTACAAAGATAATTCCAGACAATACTGAGCACAATTAACAGTACGAAAATAGGTTTTTCGTATCCGTAAAAAATCAGCGACATCAGAAAAAGCCAAATCAAATCATAGGGAATCGCACTGCGATTATTTATTTTATTGATCAGATAATAGCCAATTACTACAATGGGTAAAAAGACTACAAGAAATACGCCTGAATTAAACAGCATAGAATACTACATTCCTTCTTATTGCTCATCTTCCTTTTGAAAAACAATGGATTCCACAATGTATCTTGGTCTGCCTTTGGCTTCCATATATATTTTCCCAATATATTCCCCAATAATACCAAGGGATAGCAAGGTAATACCATTCATAATCAGAGTAATCATCAAACTGGTGGTATATCCCGGGACCGTATTGCCGCTCAACCAATCTACAAAAATATAGATTGCCATTAAGACGCTAAACAAGCATGTCGCAAACCCCAATCCAATAATCAAGTGAAGAGGTTTAATACTAAGAGAAGTAATACCATCTGTCGCAAGCTTCACCATTTTCTTTAGGGTATACTTTGAACTGCCGGCTTCTCTAGCCTTTACATCAAAATACACAATATCAGATTTGAAGCCTAAAGTAGGAACCAAGCCCCGCATAAACAGATTGACTTCCTTATACTCGCCTAACACTTTCAGTGCTTTCTTAGACATGAGACGATAATCTGCATGGTTAGTAATAATATCACAACCTAAAACATGCAAAAATTTATAATACATGGTGGCTGTTAGTTTCTTAAAGAATCCATCAGAGTTTCTATCATTCCGAACACCATATACTATTTCATTGCCATGCATATATGCTTCTATAAACTTATCCAAGGCCTCTATATCCTGCTGCAAATCTGCATCAATAGTAATCACCATATCTGCATGGTCTGTGGCAAACATCATACCCGCCAAAATAGCACTTTGATGTCCAAAATTTGTAGAAAAACTGATCACTGCAATAGAGGAATCCTCTTTCGCTGCTACATGTAATAAAGAAAGGGTTTTGTCCCTACTGCCATCATTGACGTACACCACTTTACTTCTTCCATCTATTTTCTTTTCAGAAATCAAACGATTCATTTTTTCTTTCAAGCGACCAATGGATAACTCTATGATTTCCTCTTCGTTATAACAAGGTACTACTAGATATAAAATATTCCCTCTATTTGCTTCCATCCTTATACAATTCCTTCTTTATTTGTAGTTTATTATCTATTAATAAATTTTCCTACGCTTTACTATAAATCAAGCAAGGCATACTCTTTTATATGATATAACGAAATCAAAAAGTAAGCAACCCGTAAATCAAATAGAGGACTCTGCCAAAGCAGAATCCTCTCTCTAAAAAATATACCTACTTATTGTTTGGACGTTTCTGGTGCTACTCGAACACTGTCCAAATTGAAGAATCTACATACACCTTGATTTTCCCAATCCATAGGATCCTCTTGAATATCGGAGGTAAATAAAAGAGGGGGATGTACCTCCAACCTTTCCACAACTAAGTCCTTCTCCCCACTTCTATAGGCTTTTGATCGACTTTCCATTGTTTGTCTGTAAACTGCTGCTTCCCCACTTCTTAATTCTCTTATTGCCTCTGTGGTGGTAAAGGTTTCCGGTTCCGGAATCATAGTAATCACCGTTCCAAATGCCAATAGCCCTAAGCAAAGAAAAATAGATATTTGACTAGGCATGGAAAAAAATATATCTCCAGACGTTATCGTGATATGTTTTTGTACCCATCCCGTCACATAACAAACACTTATAAGCAAGTATAATAAGAATACGGTATAAACCACTGTTGTGATTCTTCCTGCTTCAATATTTCCCATACCAAACAAACAAGGTGTCATCATAGCCGCAGATAATCCCATCAATATAACGACTACAAAAACCGGATATGGAAATGTAAACTCTGTTTTCTTCGCCATATTCCAAAATACAATAACCACAAATACTAGCATTAATATCTGCATCCAGTTCATCCACTTACCAAAGCAATAATTGAATAAATAATAAAAAGAAACAAAAACGGCTTTTAGAGGTGCCATTCCCTCCGAACCAGCTTCTCGCACCTTATTTCCTGGGGCTAGCACACTCAAAGCAAACATCAAATAATAAAAAAACAATGGTAGTAGAAGAATGATATTCTTTTTTAATTTTTGGGCAAACGTTAAACCAACGATAAGCAAAATAGATAAAAGAATTCCATTTAAGGCCGTTAAATAATTACCACCACCAACAATAATACCTAAGATAGTTGCCAACAATGCATATACAATCTTTTTCTTTTTATCTTCCGCTACTAATAATAGGATGATTACTCCGCATAGCATTGTAAAGAACCCATACATCAAAGTATAATGCGCAGCTCCGTTATACCAAAAATAGGCTTGTTCCGGTCCCGGTGCACATTGTATAACAGCAATCAAAAAAAACATTGCTATACTTTGTATGTACCAAAAACTATCCTTACAAAGTATTCGCCCTAAAACATGTAACAAAAAAGTGGATCCAATACTAACCATTCCAATCATCAAATAAGGCGTAATGCGATAAACTCTGTCACCAAAAACAGCCGGTTGAATAATCATAAAAAAGGATGATGACAAACATCCTGCCCACGAAAAAAACAAATCAATAGAACCTCTGATTGCTTGTATCATTGTTGCAAATACAGAATGGGTATCTTCCCATACGAAATGACATCTGGAGCCAAAAGTATAGTCATCTGCACATGGATATACATAATTTGCTAACAGAAATAATGGAATTAAGGTAACCACAAATAAAACTGTAGTCAGTATTGCCAGATTTTTCGGTGTGACAAAATTTCTTTTCAAATTATGCATGTCTTCTTTCTCTCCACACAACCAGTTTTTGATCTAACCATTGTACCAAACAGTAGATACCTAATGCTGCAAAGGGTATCATAATTACATAGTATGGTAATATATAACGGCCTTTGGATTCCCATACAAGTTCATGAAACATCATTCCACCAAAGGTATTTAATAATACATAAGCGCCCGGTAAATTCCATTGTCTTAAAAATTGCCAACCGCCAATAGATAGGAAGAAAAATACAATAAAATGAAAAACATTCATAAAATGGAATAAGATTTTCCTGCCAAATCCATAATTAAAGAATTCCCATGCTTTTGTCTGTTTCACATGCCTACTATACCATTCATTCATAAGTTGAGATTGAAAAGTAGGATCATTCCATTGGGATACAAATTTATGATAATAATACTTTACTGCATGTCTTGGATGATGCAAATGATAGATTACGGCTTCTTTTAATGCCTCTACACTTTTCTGTGCAGCCAACTCATAATCCCCATTCGATTCCATAAATACGTTCATATTAAATCCATTATACCAACCACACTCGTGTCCGGTTTCATCAGTATTCTGGATTCCCATAACCATCCAGGAAATCTTTGGCGTACCTTTGAGCATTTCAGGAAGTCCTGCCTTGGAAATGTAATACTGATCAATTGCCCTTGCTCCAATTTGGGACATTACCAACACGAGCAGTGCCGCCACAAGCGGTTTCCAAGTTTTATCCTGTATTATTTTTAAAACCATTGTAATCAAAAATGCTACTAGGAATATGGCATTATTCTCTTTGATAGGGATACCAAACAAAAAGCATAGTCCTATAAAAAATATATATTTCCAAGCACTTGATTTGATATATTTAATCGTAAAATACATAACGCATACAGCCAATGTAAATCCGGGGATATCACCATATACCAATGTCACAAACAAAAAGAATGGCCATAAAAATAAGGAAATAACAATTTCCCACTTCACAAGAAGCTCATTTTCAAAAATTTCATATGTAATCCGCTGTAATAAATACATAACCAAGACAATACATATCGTATTAATTACTTGGAATGCCAGAAAGTTTTCTACCCCAAATATAGAATATATAAGCTGAAAATAAGCTGCCATTTCTATTTGAAAGGGATATATTTGTAAATATGTCCATGTAAACGGCGTTGCGTAATCTCCTGCCATGAAAGATTTTGTGATTTCATTCACATGACCAGCATCACACACTGTGCCGCAATGGAAAGTATAAATAGCAAATGCACAAATCAAAGCAACATATATCAGACTTCCTAAACTTAATATTCTTAAAGATAGTCTCTCCAAAACTCTCTTTTTATAAATAAAATAAAGTAAAAGACTATACATCACCAATGCCGGAATCAAAATCCATACATGATCCTTCTGAAAATATGGAAATTCATTTTCCTGATACAAGGTAAAAAAAGTGGTGGAAATCAAACTAATAACTGTATTGATTGAAATAATTATTATTAAAGGAAACAAATAGATATTCGTTAGTTTTTTTATCATTCTATTACTATGCCTCTTTTATAATTATTATTGCTTTAACTCTGCTGATTCTATCATAGGTTAATTCTTATAGCAAACCAGTTCATTGAAGTGATAGAATTAACATCATTTAGCCCAAAGACTACTTAAATTTTTTAAGTAATTTCTCATTATGCCCTTTATATAAATAAACTCATTTGTATTAAAGTAAAAAACAAGCGCCACAACATTATATGCAAATACTATTACTATACCGCTCGCCAAAAATCTTCCTATCGTAATCTGATGCAACAGTATTTTATTTATTGGTAAAAGTACAAGTAAATCTACCATCAAAACAGCAATATTTTTCAATGTATCACTAAAATAATGCTTCACGCTTTTATCAAAACAAACCTTATAAATAATATAGGGCTTTGTTACATTGGCTATCAAACCGGAAACCACGGTTCCAATATAAATACCTACTAATCCAATCTTTTGCACTAACACAATAGAAATGACAAGATTTACAATTCCCTGAATCAAAGCTAAGTACTTATCCTGTTCAAACACGCCTGCTGCGGTCTTAAAGTTAGAAAGAACGATTCTATCTCCTTTAAAATAATAATCCAGCAATAACATTCCTATAGCAGCATTTCCCAATAACCATTTATCCCCTAACCATAAATAAATCAAAGGAGATAATAAAATGTAAAACCCTATAGCAGACAGTCCATAAATCCAGTTTGCTACAAATCTATATACCTTAAATATTTCATATTGTTTCTCTTTGTTCTCTGTAGCAATCAAATTGCCAAAACTTGAAATTACCGAGTTAAAGATAATATTTACAAACCCAGAAATGGAATTAATAACCATCGTATAGTTGTCAACCATACCTACCAAAGATACCTGAATAAAAGAAGATATGATGATACTATCTGTCTGTAATCTAGCTACATCTCCCACTTTATGAAATACCAAAGCTTTTGTTTTGGTAATAATCTCATCCCGTTCTTCTTTAGACAGCGGCAATATATTGGTTTCTTTCAGGTATGGGTATAATCTATTCAAATACTGATTGACATAAATTTTCTGAGCCAGCTCTACCGCAGCTGCACCTAATAAATATAACAAAAAATTTGATGTCAATAGCAAAATAATTAACTGCAATACGGTCGTTGCCAGCTTGGTCAATGTCTGTACATTAGTTTGAATATAATTCTTCTGTTCTGCATTTACCAAACTATACTTATATGCTACAAAATAGGTGCTAACCGTATTAAACAAAAAAATCAAATAGTAAATGGTTAATTCTCGAATGCCATATCCACCGGGATTTTTAATAAAATATCTTAAAAAGGGAACCAACGCCAGCCCTAATCCAGCTACAATACAGGCAATAATCCTATATGCCTTTTTATAAAACAGCATATAGGATTTGATTTTCTCATAATCTTTTCTGGCAACCGGAGCATACAAGCTATAGTTTAAGGCTGTACCAATTCCAAGTTCTGCCAGTGAGAGCATCGTAAGAACGCCTGAATATAACCCATTGACGCCCAACAGGGTTTCATCCAGACGAAGGATAAATACGGTACGGACTACAAAGCCCAATACAGTAGATGTGATATTGCCTATATAACCAAAAGCAATATTTTTTGCTGCATGTTGTATTCTTCCCATAGTTCTAATCTATTGCTACAATTCTTTTTTTCATAGAATTATTGTTTTTATTTCTATACTACTTATTTTCTATCTTCGGAATAAATCCGTCTTTTAAATCATTACTTTTTAAGGTAGTACGGTTTAGCATAATGTCATAACAGGTGTTGGGTGTATAAAAATAAGTATTCACCTCATAGTCACCTGCACAGTAAATTGTTACTCCATTTATATTCACTTCGGATGTCAAGTGGTCATCGTCATAATCCTTCTGCACAATATAATAAGGATCTTTGATTCTTTGTTTCAAAAATACTCCATCATCTGTTACATATTGATTCATGTAAGGACTAAAGCATACGATAATTCCAAAGACTAAGATGCCACTAAACAGGTTGTAAAAGCCTGTTTTCTTTAAATCATACCAGCCTGCCATGGCAATAAGCGGTATAGCCAATAAAAAGGATAAGCCATAACGAATAAAAGGAGCCTGTATAAACCACAACACGGCAGATGCACCAATTCCTATATACAGAACCACTAATTCCACTGATATTTGAACCTTGTTAATCCATTTATATATCAAATTCCCTAGAGAAAGAATTCCTCCCAATATTACACAGCCCAAGAACATTAACTCGTATCTTTCCTTATTTTCTATCCATAACGGAAACCATTGTCTGACTGTCCAATCTTCTTTTGACACATCAAACAGGCATTTTCCCCAGACACGAATCTGCGCAGCATCAACATGAAGATATTCTTTGGGAATCTTCCACTCTACAGAAAACAAATCCAAGCTTTCTACCGGATAGATTAACCATCCTGTGATTAATACATTTCGAACCAAGTAAGGTAATAGGATTAGGCTTCCCAATCCCAAATAATAGGCTATTTCTTTCCACTTCTTTTCCTTTAACAGGTAAAAGGCCGGTAAAACAACGACAGCAGCCATGGCAATAGAGGAAAGCTTCATCACGCTCAAAAATACAGAAAAGACAGAAAGCAATGCATAGACACTATAATGACTTTTCTTTTCCATTGCACGGAGCCAACCAGCTATCATATATAAGCTTAAAAACATGGTCGGATAATCTGTAGCAGGAGACATACTACCACACAAATTCACCAGGGCATAAACCAATATAGCCACACAGCCGGCGTCTTCCAGATGGTGTGTCCTGAGACGAAAGGATTTTAAATGATGGAATGCATACACACATAAAACCATTTCAACAAATCCCGTTGTGGTATGTAACGACCAGGGTAACAGCCATTTCAGACTCATTAATGCAGCAAAAGCAAGATATAAACTATTATACCCATAATGGTATTGTAAATTTCCCATACCTTTGATGAGACCAAATTCTTCATACAATCGAATATTCTGTGCATGATAAATATTGGTATCTGTATGGAAATTGCCACGAGAAGTAAAATAAGCTACGCCTAAAATAAAACACAGATAGAAAAACCCTTCCCAAGAAAATAGGATTGGCTTTCCCTTTTGCAGAAACTGTTTCCATAAAGATTTATTTTGTAAACAACAAATAATCGCAATGCATAAAAACAAAAGATGTGCAACCATCCCTACTTTATACACAATGCTAAAATAAGCGGCATAAATCGTTCCGCCTACAATTCCCACAATAAGGTAATCTATGAATATAAACTTCCATTTTCTATGAAATACATTTTCTAATAGGCCTATGATTCCTATACCTATGCTTATGCATAGAAAAGCATAATAAAGCCAACTAAGAATGACTACCAGCATACTCTTCCTATCTTCATCTAAAAAATGTTTATTCTATAATCTTTCCAAATTCATCTATCAAAGTCCATCCGCACCAAAGCCGTTTCATTGACTCCGGCGTATACCAATCACAGTGATTCTTCTGTTTCAATGGACGGATTTTTATTCCCTTTGGAGTATCACACAATCTTACGCCCCAGAAACTAAAAGTACTATTGGCACAGATTTGATGCTTACACTGACTCATGAGCATCATATCAAAAAAGCTGTCTTTCCCGTGATTAATATCCACTATGGTAAAAGTTGCATCCGGATACTTATCCAATGCAGTTTTTCCATATATTTCCTCCGCATATGTAGGATCATCAGAAAAAACAAAGAAATGAGGATTCTCGGTTTTCTCACATACATAAGAAATAGCACTTTCATAGTAAGCATCGGTACAGATTCCACCAAACATCTCTTGATTTTCTTTTTCCAGATAATCGCCTCGTCTCAGATGAAGACTGATGGCATTACAGCTATTAATTTGCTGCAGCATTTCTACATTCAAAGGATTATTTGAAAACGGGAATTTTAATTTTGCTCGTAAATCCGATAAAATATCTGCATAGTAAGCTTCACAAGCCCAATAGCCTTCTAGAACTTTATTTTCTAAATCAAATATCCCTTCATCGTACATTTGATTTTCAATATAAACAGGCTTTTCCTTAAATCCAGTTTTCTGGGATAGCTTGTTAAGATATTTCCCCAATCCCACTTCTTTTCCAACAATGCTTTGATATTCCTGCTTTGTACAAGCCTGATATTCTACATTTGGAAAATACTCCAACTCTAACTCTCGATTTTTATTCTCTCTTTGAAACCAACTCAAGTCTAACTTTGCAGTTCTTCCTAAGGAACTGAATTTTTCATACAGAGCGTACTGTTGTAGTTGATTTCCTAATCCGCCATTAACTTTTATAATGATCATTGCATGTTTTCTTTCTTTTTATGACTATTCCAACTTATTTCCCTATGCTCGCCAATACTCTTAAGTATGATCCCACACTCCAAGGATAAGAGTTATAAT
Organism: Lachnospiraceae bacterium; assembly: GCA_024403235.1. Classification (GTDB taxonomy): domain Bacteria; phylum Bacillota; class Clostridia; order Lachnospirales; family Lachnospiraceae; genus JAKSSF01. Next base: position 49,941 of record JAKSSF010000001.1, read on the forward strand.
TCTGCGGATACTGAGCAAAATCGATGCATTCGGCCGAAGCATCCATTACTTTCCCATTTTTCACACAGTTCTCTAATGCCAGCATAAGTTCTTCAAAGCTTTCCTGTATTTTTCCGTCATCTTGTTGTTCTATTTCAGTATTCATACTAGAAACAATCTCAGAAATACTTCTATTCAAAAGCCTGCTCATCCCTATTCCAATCATAGCCGTAGCAGAACTATCTAAATGCCCTTCCATGGCTTGTATCTGCCACGAAAAGCCTCCATCTGCTCTCTGATAGGTAATACTGTTCTCTAAAAGCTGATATGCTCTATCCTGCCAAATATTCTGTATATCTTCCGGCAAGTACTCTAAGCTATCTGCAACGCCCCATAGAAGCCAACCTACAGCTCGTCCCCAACCAATGATACCGTATTTCATTTTGGTTTTACTGTCATAGCCATGGTAAGGCAAACCAGTTAAAGCATCCATTCCACATTCCCAGTAATCATTTAACAATTTAGTCGCCATTTCAATCGATTTGTTCACTTGAAACACCCTACCGTATTTTGCTAAAAACGGCACTACCATTCCAATCCCGTCTACCAGGATATAGGTGGAATGATGTTCTCTGTAAGGAATGGTATCATTGTATTTCTCATATTGCCCTAATAGGTAACGATACATCTTATCTACGGCATTTCGATATTGTGCTTTCTTCTCTTGATTGGAACAAGTTTCAAACAAGGCTAGCAGTACCATTCCATGCATACTACTGTCCATATTTTCAATGGGGCACCCTTTTTCTATATACTTTTGATAAAAGGCTTCCACACATTCTCTTTCACCGGATTCCAACAACCCCATAGTTAACATAGCCTGAGGCCAGGAAAAAGAATTCATCTTAGGAGTAGCATTCGGACGCAGTATCCTTTTTATCTGATATTTGATTTTTTCTTTTTGTGTCCGTTCCGGATAGGCATATAGTAAGCGTTTCGCTTCGCCAACTATCGATTCTATTGCTTCTGACATTTCTTATCTCATTACCTCATTAAAAGCCTCTGCTAAGGACTTGGCTCTATCTATATATTCCTGCATGCACTTAGCATACTGTTCTTTCATCTTCATTTCATTTTCCTGTAACCAGTTGAAAGACTGTATTAATTGTCCCTCTTCCTTTAAATCCTGCACAGGCAGAACATAGTTCTCATACGTACCAAATAAGTCCTTAGCTATACCTTTTGCCTTTACGGAATACCCCACTACTAATGTCGGTACCTGGGTAGAATAAGCAGCGATAGTCGCATGGGTTCTGGCACCTATAAAGAATCGACAACGGCTAATAAATCCCTTTAATTCCTCACAGGAATGATCTCCTATGACAACCACTCTTTCATTGCTTTCAAAGCCTTCATACAGCTTTGCAATCGCCCTTCTATCGTCATTTCTATCCCATACCACATGGGGAAGCAGAGCAACGCTCATATCTGTAGTATCTAGAATATATTGCACTAGCTTTTTATAATTCTTCAGCGTAATTCCTGCTTCTTTTTCAGAATCTATAATCATAGGACTGATATTGATTCCAACTGTATTTCCGGGCTGAAATCCTGCCGGTAATGGCAACTCCTTTTTAGCAAGCGAAAAAGCAGAATCCGGTATCAAAAACAGTTTCGTTTGGATACTAGTCTCTTTTAATGCTTCATAAGTAATGGATTCTCTGGCAAAGATAGCAGAATAGCGTTCCATATCTTTTCGCACATCTTCTCTTTGCAACAGCTCCGGTTCTATAGAACAGCCTACCAAAGCCGTCTTTCCCCCATTATGACAAAACATGCTGTTACTTAGTATCATGTCATTTACCATGGAATCATAACAGTAGTTATCTCCACCAATGGAAAGATTCCACTCACAAGAATTGTCTCTTAAGACATTTCGAAATCGATATCGAAGAAAGGACTCTCTATCTCCGGTAAGTTTTCGGTATCCGTAATAGAAAATATGTGCCAATTTATTAGCACGAATATTTTTCTCAGGAACAATTCCCAATTTTTTGGACTTTACCAAGTCCTTTAAGCTATAGCTTTGGTCTTCCTCCACGCTATTGGTAACCAAAACTACCTGATTATCTATTAAATTACAAAGGGTATTGGCAAGCGCCTCGCAACCATGATTTCCACTTCCTGCATGGGCATACAGCACTACTTTTTCCTTGTTCAAACTCTTCATGTTGCTATCTCTCATTTCAGTTTCTGCAATCCACCGTATACCATTAGATACCATTTGGGGAAATTTTTAAAGAATCGTATTTTCCAATTGTACCCCTCTGGTAAAAAGGAATATAAGGACTGATTATCATAGTATTCCATTAAAACAGTGTAACAATACTTCAATTCTTTCTCAAAAGCCTTTCGCTCCACCTTAGGCAACTGTGCCAATTTTCCTACTACCAACATGACAGATACCAAAATAGAGGCTTCCAGTCTATCCTTTAACCGGGGAAAGATTGGCAATAATTTCTCACTTGCCTGCTGCCAACAGGTTATCTGATCCATATAGCTTCTTTGGAATTTTCTCTCCATGGCACCTTTTTCATTGATAAAATAGTTGTATCCTATAGAGTCAGTTACCGTTATCTCTCCCGCTTTTAACAGACATTCTGTAAAAAACAGCATATCTTCTCCAATGGTTAACCCTCGAGGAAATAAAATACTATTTTGTTGTAAAAGAGACGCTTTGTATAGAACTCCCCAACAATGGGTATTTCCCTGGAAAAACAGATTGTCCAGAAAGGATTCTGTAGCATAACTGGTAGCATTTGCTTGATTTGCCTGCCTGTTCTCTTGTTCTACAATAACTTGTTCTACTTCAATGTCTTTTTTCTCTTCTGCCAATATATCATTACCAGTTTCTGCCAATTTAGAGAAAAATCGAGCTCTATCTGCCTCAAAGCTTTTTCGATACTGGCATAGTACCAATGGAGTATCATTTTGGCGTTGTGCCTCCACCATATTCTGCAAGCAACCCGTCTCCAACCAATCATCTGCATCGACAAAGGTAATAAACTCACCCTTAGCGATACCAATCCCTTGGTTTCTAGCCATAGAAACCCCTTGATTGACTTCTTCACGAAAGGCTTGTATCCTATCATCCCTTTCGGCAAGCTGCTGACAAAGCTCATAACTATTATCCACAGAACCATTGTCAATCAAAAGCACTTCAAAGTCTTTATAGGTTTGTGCCAAAATACTTTCTACACATTCTTCTATATACAGTTTTGCATTATATACGGGTATAATGATACTAACCATTGACTGTACTTTCCCTAAATCAAAGTCGTAAAACAACCATACATGGACTCCTATCTATTCCGTAACGCACTAACATAATCAAATGTGCCTACAAATACTTTTCCGGTCCAGATATTGAATCCACTTGGATTTTTCAAGATGTTATATAATATTTGATTTCTTCTACCGCACTCTAATGTAATGGAATCCCAAAGCATTCCTTTTGCTTTCGCATCCTCTAGGGCAGTAACAACTCGCCCCTTCACGCCCTTAGAGGGCCCTCGTAATTCATTTTTTATCATTAAAAGTAGCAAAAAGGCATATTCCATTTGCCATCTATTTAGCCAATAGTCCTGATTATCTTTATCCAATTTTTGTGCAATGATATTGGACATTACTTGATACAGTAAAGTGATTTTATCATTGAGCTTGGTATCGTAGTGGTGGGCCATAGATTCACTCACATATCGATAATGATAGTAATATCCATCCTCTACTATGACAATCCGTTCTGCATCCAAAATAGCCGGAAAAATGATAGTTAAGTCTTCTGCCATTGTTACCCTTGGATTGCAGTAATGCATGTTGTCAGCAATCAATGCTTTACTAATCAGTTTCATACAGCGAGAGGAGTGAATCATTCTGGTTTCATTTCCCAATAACTCTGGAAATAATACAGACTCTATTTGTTCTCTGTTATACACTCCCGGTGTCATTTTCTGTTTGACAGGTATTTTGTCTTTTTCTTTCTCAATAATATAGTTGCTGCAAATCATCTCTTTACAACTTCCATCTGCATAAGATAAAAGCTGCTCTATCATATCCAAATCCAGCCAATCGTCACTATCGATAAATACTAAATATTTCCCTTTCGAATTCTCTACTCCCGTTTTCCAAGCAGATATCAATCCACCATTTGCTTTATGGATTACCTGTACTCGTGCATCTTCCCTAGCATATATATCACATATAGATGGACTCTTATCTGTAGACCCATCGTCTACCAAGACAATATCCAGATTTTGATAGGTTTGATTCACTATACTATCGATACATTGCTGTAAATATTTTTCCACATTGTAAATCGGAATGATTACACTAACGATTGGTTCTTCTTTTTTTATCTCCATACACAATCCAACCAATTTCTTTTCATCAATCTATTTCGATAAATTAGGCCAAAGCCTACTGATTTTTTCCCACAGATAGGCATTTACTTCCAGGTAATGGAACTTCTGAGATTGTTTGTAGGCCTCTTTTGCATATCTCTCATACTCTGTAGCAATGGTTTCTACCGCTACCCTTATACTTTCTGCAGTTCCATCTGTCTTTTCACTGTCCACACCAAATCTAACAACAGTTCCTATGCCTCCCACATCCGTTGTCACCACCGGAATACCAAAGCTTAAGGCTTCCAGAATGGTCATAGGAATCCCCTCGATGGTAGAATTCATAATCAAAATATCCTGATTTATTAACTGTTCTTTCACTTCTGCCGGTTTCAAAGCACCTAGTAATCGAATGCGACTATTTTGATATTTCTGCAAACTATCCCAAGTTTCCCCATCTCCAATGACAGTCATAGCGTAAGAATCATCCAACAACTCCACTGCCTGCAAAATAGTTTCCACCCGCTTTTCTTTGGAAAGTCGTCCCACAAAAACCAAGCGTTTTTGAAAGGTTTTGTTCTCCGGATAGGAATCTAACACAGGTACAATAGAATTATTTACCCGAAACACCTGCTTGTTATAAGGCAAATAGGCTTCTTCACTATCTTTATCCAAGACAAAGAGAATCCGAACTGTCTTTAATAAAAACTTTAAATAGGTATTGAATAAGCTTTTAATTGCCTTATTTTTCTGAAAAAAACGAAAGCCTTTTTCCATATTGAAAAAGCTGCCATGGGAAAACACTGCACAAGCCGAAAATAGATTCAAAATCTTGATAGCTGCATAGGCTTCCGGTGTATGAATATAATTGCAATCTGTCTTTTTGATACGCAGTTTCTTGCCATATTTCAATAACCCCTTGACATAAGCAATTCTGAGAGATTTCTGAGTATGGCTTAAATCCGTCTCTACCAAAGCTACCGGTAAAAAATCCACTTCCATACCGTGAATATTTACCTTTTGCAAGTTTCCGATTTTCTCCGGCTGTTCACTAACCCCAACAAGTATCATCTTTTCTAATACATCAGGATGTTTCTCTCTTAAAAACCGTAAAAAGTTAGAAATACTGGTTAACTGTCCTCCAATCGGAAGATTTATGAAATTGGAAGTATCATACAACAGAAGTCGACTCTGCATATTTTCCTCCTATAGACGGCAGCATATCACTTAAATACATTCCGAAAAAGAATAAGATATAATTGCGTCCCAAATATACGGATACAAAATGGGCCTCAATTAAACTGTAGAAAGTAATGGAAATCATTAATGCTAATAACATATAATCTGATTTTTTCATTGCAGCCCACAATAAACGGAGTTGTGCCAATATATAAATCGCACCTGGGATAATTCCATACCAGTAAAAAATACGAACCATTCCCATATCAAAATATTTTATATTGGTAGGATCCGACCATAAATGCCAAGTATTCAACATACCATCATGTCTCATACTGGAATCATGTAGTCCCCATATCCTTCCATTTAAAAATCGATCTAACTTCATTAAAGTCGGACTTGTAATACTATATTTGGCGCAATACACACAGAACATAACCGAAACACATAATAGCAACATTCCCAACACGAAACTACCTTTCCATTTTTGTAGAAAAGGTATTCCCTTCAGTAAAATGATTAAGAATATTGTTCCTATTGCTAAAAGAAATCCTGTGCGCGACACGGTTAACATAAAAGTAACAATATGCAACCCTATAAGCAAAATATAACTATACCATCGCAAATAATCTGCGTAACAATACATCCCTAAAATTGTTAAAACAAAAATCATACAATGAAATGCATTGGGATGCCCCATTCCAAAACAATATCGGCTTTCTATCCCACCCGCTCTGTACCATTGCACTAAAACGACTTTTCCGTATACTCCAAATAACGAAAGAATCATAATCACTAAGCATCCTGCCAAAGTATACCAAAAAGTGCCTTTTAGTACCTTTCTCATATCCTTCCCTTGGCAAGCCCAAACAAAAACAACAAATCGTAATATCTCGTTTCTACCTGTCGCTTTATAGGAAATCAGTCCAAGAATAGCAAAGAAAAACAGACCTATCCACTCTCTCAAAGAGTGTTTGGTTATGAGCAAACTAATGCCAAACAATACAAAGGTGAGACGAAACCATTGTCCCTCATATTGAATTACATATTCACTTTTTTCCACTACAACTATGGTCAGTTCTATCCATAAAGCCAACAGGAATGTCAATTTCGATAGTTTTTCCATCATCGGCCTTTGACAGAGTCCATTCCATTTATCTAAATATTTTTCCAATACGTTTCAAACCTCTTCCCAGTTTGCGAATTCCTTTTTTTACTTTCATAGAGAATAAAATCCACTTCCTCTTTCCAGCACCTACATAAGGCATAATCAAATAGTCATATTCCTTTTGATGTTCTTGTAAATATTTAGGAAAGGTATCATCTATCTCCACCCGTTCAAACTTAGCATCTCGTCCAAAAATATCCTGTCCTGTCATAATTCGGTCTACAACCTGAGCTAAGATTTCCTTTTCGTTATATTCCTGGTGAGCAGCTGCTACCACCTTATCTCCAATACGCTTGGCAAGATCCTTTTCTCCGTTACCTCCCATGTAACCAAAATGCCAGCCACCATTGGGAACACGAACTCCATTTTCCTTAGCCGCCTTATCACGCAAATCCCAAAAACCTCTACCGTTCAAGCTCCCATAAAGAAACATCTTGGTTCCTAACCACATAGGATGGTCTACACCTTCAAAATCTCCACTATTGGATAACAGCTTCCCACTAACCTCTTCTGCATTTAAAAAGCAGTAAAACATTCTCTGTGCCAGGTGATAAATCTTTCCTAATTCCATTGCTGGAATCAGTTCCTGAAAGATTTCTACATTGGGGATCTCATCTACATCGCTAAAGATAATTACATCATCCTCTTTACAATCCTTTATCCCATTGAGCAAATGATCCTTCTGAAAATGATCCATATCATGAGAGGGAATTCCTAAAGGACAGTCGTCCACCACGATATGAATAATCTTATCTTTCCATTTGGAAAACATCTCTTGGTTTTCTAAGTAATATAAAGGTTTGGGTTCGCTTGAAAAAGTATGGGTAGCTTCCTCTATGACAAACTTATCTACATAAGGATCCATTATCTCCAAGCGAAGCTTTAATATATCTAATTCATTAAAAAAAGGAAAACAATCGTAAATCATTCTTTATCAATCCTTCTTTTCTATAGTCTTTTTGTTTCATCCGAAAACAAAATCATTTCTTCAAACTAAGGAAATTTTTCTACTTACGAAACCATCTCCAAAATAGAAATGGTCGAATACAGTTTTTTGTCATTCTCCATAATTCTGTCAGGGGATTTTTGAACACAGGATATTGGACATTTTCTCCCCACCATTTATGAAAGGCAAACGGAGTAATCCCCTGCACTTCCGGAATGGGATGTTCATGAGCAAAGTATTTTGCCACCTCAATTGGCGCAATCTGCATGCCTGCTTCCTCTATCTTATGCTTATTCATGCAACACAAAAAGATATCTTCATTGTAGAAGCCTTCTTCATCCTTTTCCCACTTTAGGTTTGCTTGTCTTGGGAATTCCAGTAGTCTTTTGCTTCGTAAAGAAACGCTGTTTCCAACACGGCATAAATTTCCATAGATATCATGGTAACTATGAGGTTTCCCCGGCTTTGGCATAGGCCAAGGAGATCCAATATAGTCATATTCATAAAAAATATCCTGCCAACTCTCCGGATGAACTACATAACCATCATAATGGACCACCATTGCAAACTCTGTATCCACATAATCTGCCAGGTCGTAGACCATTTTATAATTAAAGCAATCAATGTCTGTCAGTTTGGATGTATGTTTGTAAGTAATATTCTTTGGCAAAAACAAAGGCTTTTTATGGGTAATTAAAACAGCCTCTCCAAAGTCAATTCCCTGCATACTATATTCCATTGCTTTGATGGTTTCTAAAATTTTTACGCTGCTCATCGCCACTAAGGTTACTCTAGGCAACTGAAGTTTTCCGTTTTTATATTCCATCTTTTTTCTCTTTATTTGCTGATTTTCATTTTTATTTTACGCACTCCGGAACGGTAAAAATGCTGCAGCTTATATAACTTATATCTTGCAGTACTTTCCAATTCCATTTTCTTCAACCGCATACCTTCCGGTTTCTGATTCAATGTGTAATAGGTTTTGGAAGTTTTTTTGTATTCTTCCAACTCTTTCCGACACTCTTCCGCCGAAAAAATCTTTCCTTTTCGATCCATATAGTGGAAACCGGTATAAATATTTTGTTCACTAGCCCAATACCCATCTGATACATTATGTCTTGCCCAATATTTAGGAGCAATGATATATTTCACTGTTTCACTGCAAAAAGCAGGGAAATAGGTAAAGGAAGAATTTGCCAACAACAAATATTTCGCATTTTTGATAATAGAATAGTCCTTTGCCAAATCAAAATTAAAGGCAGGCACGTGGGGCAAAATCTTATTGGCTTCCTTTACATCATTGGTGATAATCATAAACTCCATTTGTGGATTTATCTTCTTCATCGCCTTCATGCCACGAAGCCAGTAGTTTTTTTGCAAAAACAATTCCGGACTATCCATATAATCGGTACAGCGAAGATGCAAAATACAAAGGTTATCTTTGGAATATTCGTAACAGTCATATTCCTTTTTTACTCTAAGCCATTCTTTAATCTGTTCTTTATATTTGAGATAATAATCTTCAGACTGCATATTTCCAAGCAAAATGGTATCTTCCGAAACCTTATACATATCCCAGTCTGTACCAGCCACATAGGCACCGTGAGTCAGGTCATGCTTAGAATTCGCTAAATATAAACGCTGCTCCTTCTCATGATAAGTCTGTTTGAAATCCTCTCTGGATACCTTTTCTCCTTGATCCAAATCCATAAAATAAAGACCACAAGAGCTGTGCATATTATTGGCTAAGGTTTCACCACCTAAAAGTGCAAACTTCTCACCTCTATCCAATGCAATACATCTAGCCGTTACATATCGGAATAATTGGTTACCTAATCCATCTCCATGGAATATTTCTGTTCCTATCATACATTCAACTCGCCTTTACTAATAAAATCCTACTTTAAACACGCTATAAGCAAGCTATTCTCTGCCCTCTAAAGTAGTCTCTGTAATCTTTCCATTTTCCACATTAAAAATAATGTCACAATTCTTTAGGGTTCGTAATCTATGGGCAATAATAATCAATGTTTTCTTACCATGGAAGTTATCAATTGCCTCCATAATAGCAGTTTCTGTTTCTGTATCCAAAGCAGCAGTAGCTTCGTCAAATACTAAAATTTCCGGATTATGATATAAAGCTCTGGCAATACCAATACGCTGTCTCTGTCCACCAGAAATACGTACCCCACGCTCCCCAACAGAGGTATCCAAACCTTCCGGTAGCCCTTCCACATATTCTTTCATCTGGGCTTCTTCCAACACTTCCCATATACGAGCATCATCAATGTCTTCTCTATTTACGCCAAAAGCAATGTTGTCTCTGATGGGATCATCTGTGAGATAAATACTTTGAGAAATATAGCCTACATGACTTAGCCATGCCGGCAGATTTTCCATTACATCTACATCATTGCAGGTAATAGAGCCCCCTTGTATTTTTAATAATCCTAGTAAAATATCTACAGCTGTAGTCTTGCCGGCACCGGAAGGACCTATAATTCCAACAGATTTACCAATTGGAATTCGCATATCTGCTTTATCCAAAATCAGTTTATCCGTATTGGGATAAGCGTAACTAACCTGATTCATGGCTATCTCGCCTTTTATTTCTAAATCTGTATTTTCTTCAATACGAGTCTGACTAACCTTCTTCTCATCTTTATAGTCTCTAAAATCGATGTTGTCATACACAAACAATACACTAGGTCCATAGAAAGCAATATTGGTTACGTGAGTATTAATACGGTTTACACTGGGCATTAAACGAATGGCAGCCACCGCAAAAGCCATAATCTGAGGTGCTAGCTGGCTTAATTCTTTTCCCATTACAATACAAATAGCCATATAAGAAAGTAGCCCACCGATACAAATGGTTTCTATCAACAATCTAGGGGCATTGTTAAATACCGTATACTTACTATTCAAATCTGCTCCCTTTTCGGAATAAACAGAAAAATTATCTACAAAAAACTTCTCTTTGTGGAGAACCTTTACTTCTTTAATCCCAAAGATAGACTGGTTTCTCCATTTTCCCATCCGAGCCTGAATTCTTTGATTTTCCTGCCCCAATGCATTTAATTTTGGCTTTACCACCTTAATAATCAAAGCTGTCATTCCAAGCAAGATTGCAGAAATCATAATTGTCATAGTAGGGTCTACAATCAGCAATACAACACAGAGGAATAAAGACACAACCACTTCAGTCATTAACTGGATAAAATCCATCAACACAATAAATACCTTAGGCACGTCACTATCTACTGTACGAAATACGGTAGGAATATCTGCATTGAGATAAAATTCATAGGGACGATTTAAGTACTCGTCCATCATATAATTCACTGTCAGAAACTGGTTATTATTTACAAACCTAGCTTGCACATAATTCATAAATAATAAATAGGCATTTTTTATAACAAAAATGGCTACTACAGACATCAGAAGCATAATTACAAATTGATTCATATTCTGCACATGTAACACAGCCATAACCTGCTGTACATATTTATTTTGTGCCAGGGTATCCGCATCCAAGATAGCCTGGGCTAAAGGTACTATCATGGAAACCCCAACTGTCTCTAAAACAGCGCCAATTAGAATCAAAACACCCATCCAGGCTACATTTCTTTTCTGTCTTTTACTTAATATTTTAAATAGCTTTTGAATAATCTCTATCATGTAAAACACCTACTAAAAGTATTTCCCAATTGGGCAAACTAAAACAAATATATTATACAAAAAAAAGCCAGCATACACAAGTATGCTGGCAAACACCTTACTTATTCTGACCATTAAATACCCGGTGAAAATTTAGTGTGCGTGGCGAACTGTCACCATTCTTAAAATAAAAACGAATCGAATATGGTGATTTTGCATATATATCAAAATAGTATTTTTCATCCACACGAACCGTATAGTCCATAGGTGCCTCATACTCTTTATCATCAAACCTTATACAATGGAATTTGCCGTAAACATTTTCAAATTCTACGCCACTACTATTTAACTCTTGCTCACCAAATCCTAGTAACTGATCAAATTCCGGTAAATACTCATAGCCATCTTTCTGATTTCCTATGATATACACAACCTCATCCGTAATCTGTTTGGAATCAATTCCAATGTAGTCAAATAAGTCCTTAAAATCAGAATCATTCAAAAGGCCATAATCCTGAATTTGTATAAAATAATCCGCATCACTAAAATCTCTATATTGTAATGTATTCTTTACAAAAATACTTACCTGACATTTATTTTCGATTCGTTCTATATACTTATCCATCTCTGCCAATCGTGCTACTACATATTCCTTAAATAAAGAGAGCCTATCAGCCAAATCCGCCAAATAACTTCCATCAGGCCAGCGTTCCATATCTCTTGTGTAAGCACCGGAATCAAAAATATCTCTTTCATATTCATCAAGTAATTCGATAACCCTCTCCTGTGCCCAAGGGCCTTCACGAAGAGTTTGATACTTTTGCACTACAAATTGCCACGCCTGCAAGTCATTAATTAAAAGTAGTTGTCCAAAATATCCACTAATAAATATGTTATTTAAATCGGGATTTATAGCATAGGGAATTGTATAGTTTTTCGCGCTAATATCCCAATCATTCCCCCAGGAAATATCCATATCCCAAGGGCAATAAATCCCTAAAATTCTGTCTTTTTCTTTTTTCAACGCAAGAAGAGTATTTTTCATCCTATACTCATTAAACTTACCATTATCTAATCCCTGGATTAAAGTATAAAAAAGAAAAATGTCCGCAGCATTATCTAAATCTATTCCATTGTACAAATATTCTGCATTATCTACATTTTCTGATAGATTGGTATAGTATTCCAGAAGAAGTCCCCAGGGATCATTTGATACTCTATTATCACTAACCTTTATTTTATATCCTGACTCTGATAGATTCTCCGTATTTAGCAAAAACTGCTCATCAAACCAATCTATTTTTTTATATAGAGCTTCTTCATCCGTAGTTCCACCCATTCCGAGCAGTTTTTCATCAATAGGATAGCCTAATGCGTATAATCCATAATATTCATCATTTATAAATAACTCTGCATATTGGTACTCACATCCAGTTTCTATTCCCTGTCTATTGTCTGTGGAACAACTATATTTCCATAAATTCTGCGAAAAAACATTTCGTATTTTTTCCTGATCATTATATGCCGGGTATAAAATCCAGTCCTCATCCTGCCGTAATCCTAACAGACTTCTATCATATAATCTTTCATTTCCTCCAACGGATTCTTGTGTTAAGGAAATTCTAAAAGATTTTTTAGGATAATTACGCGTTGTAGCTCCTCGAAGTTTTATTTCTCCCCCTGAATCTAGTACTCGATTTCTTCCATCTGTAGAATTATCAAAAAGATACATCTCCATTTCTGCTGGATAGTCACCAATTTCTTCATTTACTGAAATATGAATTAACGGCAGTGTAGTACATATTAAGGAAAATTCACACATAATTTCATCATTAAATATGACAAAAGGAATTTTTACATTATTTTTTATAACCGTATCCGTTATTTGTTCTTCACAAAAAGCAACTTTAAGATTATTGTATTCTCCAGATTTTATTTCTATATACGGATTATTTGCATTTTTACTACCTTCCACAAGGGAATAATAAAAACAATGATTTGCAGATGTAGCAATTAAGTTTTGCTCATTAAAAAACAAATCCACTGAAAAATCTGTATCATTCACTCTATCCGAACCAATAATATCCTCATACGTTTCCACACTGACCACATTATTGGCGTAGGAAATTCTTTGGTTTAAGCCAAATATCAAATATATCGACAGTAAAATAGAACTGCACAACAAAACCAATCCTGCATGTTTCCGCATCCATGTTACCCCATAAACAATTAAATCACATCATCACTGTCATATTCCAGAATCGAGAACTGTTCAATTCCTATATTTTTTAATTCTTTTACTAATTCCTCATTATTTTTTATAGACAGCTCGATAACATAGTCAATCCCTTTAGTTGTATAATTACTACTCTTTATTTTATAAGATTTTGTACAGCTTCCTATTGCCTCTAACAATATCTTTTCATTTTCGTCTGCGCAATGTACAATCAACACGCAAGGTTTTCTTCCAAAATTAATATTATCCAAGAGTAACAAGACAATTGTTACTGCTAAAGATGTAAGCACTCCTACTTCATATAACTGACAACCACACACGATTCCCGTATGAATGGACCATAGTATATATAACATGTCCACCGGATCCTTAATAGCTGTTCTAAATCTTATGATGGCAAGAGCACCTATTGTACCTAAAGTTATAACAATATTAGACTGTAAGCACAATATAATCGTAGCAATAAACAAAGGAATAATAGCCACTGCTATATTAAAAGATTTATTATAAAATGCACGATGAGAAACATACCGATATACCAAGAATTCATATAAACTTAATAGAAAAGTGAACAGTAACACACCAGCAATCACTGTAGTTGTAACTTCATTAGATGCATAAGTATTTTTTTAGTAATCTATAATCATTATATTCATATCAATTTCTCACCTTCTGTAATTTTATTCTTCCCAAATAATACTTGGAAAAGGCGGTTTGTACTAATTTTTCACTTGTAATGGCGTGTCTTATAAAGCCAGGTAAAATATAATCAAATTTCACCTCTAAAACATGTCTTCCTTTTTCTTGAATTGGAATTTGCATATACTCTCCCGCTAAAAATTTATCCAGTTCATAAGACAATGCAATATTTCTATCAAAAGTGATTCGCACATTACTTATCGGCTCAACAAAAGCCCTTCGCTCATAATCAATAATAATCTTGGGGCGAAACCCTTTTGCCAAACAAGCAACACAAAACTCTCTCAGTATCTTATTATCTGTATTCCAAAGCACTTCATTAAAATTATTCTCTAATATCTGAAAATATTGCGCTTTTGTTATTACACAGCTTTCCTTATGACACCTGCCATCATACTTTTCTTTTTTTTCTAACCTAAGGAAATCCGGATTATTATCATAATACCTAATTCTATACTTGTATCTTCTAGATACCCCTATATCATTCTCCTTAGCACATCTATCATAAATGTCATCAAAATACAGACTGTGAATCCTATATAAGCCCCCATTGTCTGCATGATCATCCAACTTCATGATATGGGATACTTTTTCTTCCATTTTCTGTAATTCTATGTCATTAACATCATATTTCCATTCATTTCGGTATAACTTCATGGCGTTTCCTTATCTTCTGGTCAACCGCAAAATTTCACATTGGTAATTAGAAATGATAAAACAAAATATTTTTCACACGTATTATACCAAAGATAAACCTTTTTTCACAGCCCCTCTATAGATTGCCGAATAAAGTTTCCTATGCTATGCTATAAAGAAAAAACAGAGGCATTATATATGGTAATTTATTCTTATAGCAAAAAAATAATTTATGTTTCTACCCTACTTATTCTTTTATATTTTGGCATCGACCTATCAATCGAATTTGCCACAGATACTTATCCTACATTTATGCATTCCGACATTTGGGAATATATGCTATTTACCAATGGACGAGTTGTAAATGGCATCATTTATTATTTGTTTACTATTGCAGAATTACCTGCAACGGTCGTATATTTTATCTCCTATGCAAGTGCTTTGTTCTTCTTAACCTTAAGCATTTGTGTTTATGGTCATATTCTATACAAAGTTATAAAGAATACTTTTTTATCTGCTTTTCTAGCCTTTATCATCATCGTAAATCCTTTTTCTATAGAGTACTTTTTGTTTATAGAAAAAGGGCTATTTTTCTGTGCAATCTTTTTATGTACTTTAGCTTCTTATTTTACCATAAGATTCTTTAATACCAATAGTCCAAAATATCTCTTGGATACATTAATCGCACTCATTTTTGCTGTTTTTATGTATCAAATTAGCTTGGGATTGTATGTTATATTGTGCTTGCCATTTGTAATTAGTGCTAGTACGCTTCCAACCGAAGAAGCAAACAACAATCGTTTTCTTAAACCTCTTACTATTTTTATCAAAAGAAATATCATTCTGGCTCTTATGTACGGTTTGGTGTTAGGAAGCGCATATTTTGTTACGGATACCCTTTTTAAAAGTGAAAGAGTAACCTCTAGAAACAGCTTCTCTTTTAGGGTGTTTCCCGTATTATCCAATCTGATAAAAATTAACAAGGATCCTTATTATCATTTACCCAATAATTATCTCTTGCTATTATATCTGCTTATATTTATATATATTGTCGTTGTTTTCATCCATTCTAAAAAGACTTATCAGAAGGTATTCCTGTTCTTTTCATTACTCTATGTAACAATAGGTACCACTTTGATATCTCTAGCACCTTTTATTCTTGGAGTAACAAACGACTATGCCTGTCGCACCATTTATCCCTTTGGTGCTATTTGGGGAATTATGATTGCTACTGTACTCAAATGCTCCTCTTATGGGATTACGTCTGCAGAAGAAAAAACAGCTTCTAAAAGACGATTATATTATGTATTTGCGATACTCCTTTTTTCCATATCAGTAAACTATATTTTATTCCGGGGGGTATTTATCGATAGATACAAATCAAACCAAACAGACAAGTACATATGTCAAATGGTCGGAGAACGAATTAAAGAATACGAAGAAGAAACCGGTAAAAAAATTACAACTATCTGCTTTTATAAAGACCAGAGCCTCACCTGGGGTATCGATGGTGCCTTTCAAAATGGCCTGTTGGATCGTGCCCATGCTATAGGATGGAGCCGTCTTGACTCCATCAATTATTACCTTGCTTCTAATTATGCAGAAGGAAATCCGTCTGAAAAATATAAACAATATTTTCTTGAATATAATTGGAATTTTTACTCAGATAGGCAACTTATTTTTGAGGGAGATACACTGCATTTTTGTGTATACTAAATTTCTATAATAACATCGCTATAAATAATTCTCTTACCTAGGGCATCAATGTCATTTTTATTAAAACGTCACTTCTCCATCATGCTGCATAATAGATGCACTATTTACTAAAGCCAAATCCGTCAGTGCTTTAATTAGTTGTTCTTCTTCACTAGTTTTGATTTCTACAACCATATCCAAACTGTTCTTTGCCCCATTTCTTGCCTTCACCTTATAATAAGAACAGTGATTTTCAATAATAGAAACAATCTCTTTTTGGACCTCCAAAGAAGTTGCATTAATTACAAGCAATAACATAGGCTTCATAGATGGAATTCTATATAACACAACGGTGAGAGCTGTAAGGACTATAGACAAAATCACCGCGATCTCTGCTACCCCTGCACCACAAATAATGATGTTGGATTGAATGGTGAGCGTCACTGCTGCAGTAATTAACAAAATAGACGGAAGTGCCACATTAAATGTCTTGTTATAGAACTGCTTCTTACATACCATACGATATACATAAAAAATATAGATTCCTAGGACCGATGCAATAATCATGCAGATTAACACTGTCATTGCATTCACATCATAGGATGCATCCTTCTAAAAAAGATTTTTAAATATTTCTTTCATTTCATTTATCCTTTCTATTCCAGATCAATTTATCCAGTATATTTCTTTTTCAAATTTATTCATACATATTGTATTTCTTGCACAAATAAAACTTAGAAAAGGATGTTTGTCTCAGTTCATTAAGCTGTAGTAGGTTATAGATATAATCCGGAATGAACGCATCATATTTCACCTCCATCAATAAATGTCCAGCAGGTAAAATAAGACGTTTTTTTACTTTTTCGGAAAGGAATGCACTAAAGTCATTGGAAGATGCAATCCCTTCATCAAAGGTAACTCGAACATTCCCTAGCTTATATATGTAGGGAACTCTGTCATATTCTACAATAACAGACGGTCTATAACCCTGTGTTTGGACGAGTGTAATCAACTCACTCTGCAACGGTGAATTCGCCATATCCTGATTTACATGGCCGGAACATAACGCTTCTATTAAATTTTGATCTACAGAACAACTTTCTTTGCCAGTCATACCCTTGCACTTAGACTTCTTTTCCAATTTTACAAAGGAACCATCATGATTGTATAGACGCAGTCGAAATTTAGCTCTAGGATCTGTACCATCTTCATTTTGATAATAGCACTGGTTATCTATGCTATCAAAATACAAGCTTCTAATATTATATTCCCCATCACGTGTATGCTAATCCATAGTGAATATGGAAGACATCCGAGTCGTCAATATTTGTTTCTGTCCATAGGATATGAGGTATTTATATTTGTGTCTGTAGGTTCTATCAGTCCTGTTTGTCATAATTCACTTCTAACTTTAATTAAAATCACTCTCATAAGCGAGCTTCATCTTCTGTATTTTCTAATACCTTTTTTCATTGCCGGAAAAGAATATCTGATTATCATTTCTGACAAAATAAGCAAAAACAATAATGGACTTCCATACAACACTAGTCTGTATGCTGTATTGTAAAGGGATTTTTCTGTATTTTCTGTCTCTGATATCGAATCAAAAGTTGAATATTTGTAATCACCTAGTAATATTTGATTCCACTTATTATGGGAGGCAGGATTACCTGCTTCCAGCTGAAAATATTGATCTAACAATTCTCCTCTTTGAGAAAGAAAGGTTTCTATTTGAGTCATATCTGTCAGCTGACGGCTAGGTACCTTGGGCCATAGCTCTTTTTCTATTTTCCAGGCAGACTCCGGTATTTGTTTTTACACATCATAAAAGCAATCTAAGATATTGTTCTCATCTAAAACATCTTTTCTCAAAATTTGATATCTATCAGCAACTGCTTCAAAATTATTTTCTAATAAACGATTCCATAGCAAGCTTAAGCTCGACACCGGATTTCCTTTTTCATCAAAGGAAGGTAAGTTGTAGATCAGTGGTAATAGCTCGGTGCCATCCCAAGACAATCCAAAGGTAGAATCAAAGTCATAGGCTGTAGGATACCACTTAATACCATCATAAGTTACCCATATAATATTCTTGGTATAATTGTCATCCGCTTGAAAGAAGAGTAAAAATAAAAGATAATCTATCGCTGTGTCCAGATTGATATGCTCACCCATCTTCGTTATGAATTCTTCATCCGAGGCCTGTTTTGCCGTTTGAAACAAGCTAGAAATGCTGTCTTCTATAGCTTCCTCCATTCCTTCCTGACAATAAACATTCTTCCAAAGTGAATCTAATGCATAAAAATCTATATCATCATTATAATCTTCTTCCACTAAATATTTTTTGCAAAATACAACTGCTATGGGCTTCTTAATTCCACAATAATTCTCTACAGATTTACTCTTGGTTTTAAAATATATACCATTATACTGTCCATTCTTATACAAAAGAACAGGCGTACCAAGTATAGAACCACCATTAGGAACAAATGTAATATCCGATATCCCTTCTGTCGCAACCATATCTGCCCACAAGGATGCCATAACACTCCCCCTTAGAAGAGTTGCATCCGTGTAGTTTGCCTTTAAATATATAGAGTAATCAGATTCCTCCGGGAGTTTGATTTTATAATTTTTTTTTGGATATACCGTAGAAGTCCCACCCTGAATTGCTATATATGCATTTGTAAAATCACGTTGTCCTTCTGCCTTTTCTGATTCCATAATAATATAGGACACGGAATCTGTTGATAATGTATTTAGTTGTCGACTGGTTAGGTATATTTTTTCTATTCCAGTCTGTTGAATCTCTGCTTCAGGCACTTGGTAGCCCATGGTCTGATTTCTACATAAGAAATAAATAACCATGAATAGAATACTCAGTAGGACTGCAAATCCCATCACGACAGCGTTTCTTTTCTGTTGCATCATATAATCAATTTTTCCTCAGCAAACATCTTAAATTGAAATTATATAGTGTCTACTCAATAAGTTCCTAGCACCAAGCAGGCACACTGTTTTTATATAAATCCAGTAGATTTTTCTGCCTTTTGAACCTTGAAAATATCAATTCAAAAATTTAGCACAATAACACCATGGCTATGTTCATGGTTATTATTGATAATGCTATGGAACTACGTGTAGTGGTATCTAGTTTTGTCATGATACGCCCTAGTCCATACTTTCTTTTTGCAAGACTGAAGGCTCGCTCTACTTCAATACGATCTACATTATCAATGTATTCCTGCTTTTTATCAACTGTAGGATTTTTCTTTGGCCTTCCAAGTGCCGGGCCTGATACACGGATGCCCTTTTCTTTACAAAACGCCAGATTTGCTCTATTTCTGTAAATCTGGTCTACAAGTATTCTCTCAGGATAATGCCCTGTGCGCTGTTTATATCTCTCAGCTGCACTTATGAGTACATCTGATTCGTTATAGGCATCAAATTCAAATTTTTCAAGCCTTGCATAACCATGTTCATCTATGCTTAGATCCAGCTTTGCTCCAAACTCCACTGGAGCCTTCGCCTTGCCTCTGACGATAAGTGTGATATATGGTTAGCTCAAATCATCGTCTGAGTTGTATTCCAGAATCATCTCATTGATTTTCATAAGAATTTCGTCTGTCAGCCGCTTTCTGAATTCTACCAGTAAAGAGGATACGAAAGGATATTTATCCTGATATCCAGGAAGCCCAACAAAGAACTGATAATAGGTATTTTCCCGAATTTGCTCTAAAAGTTCTTTGTCAGAATAACCATACTGTTTCTGAATAATGAGAGAATCCAGTGCCATACGAAGAGGCTTAGCCGGCATACCGGTATTACTCGGGAAAAGCTTTGCATATCTTTCTTCAATTTCGTACCAGGGAATAGTTTCAGCCTTTTTGATCCAACGGTTTTCCGGGTTCATTTTCATTCCAAAGGGCTGCTTAAAATCTGTAAATTTAAACTGATGGTTTCTATCAAACTTATACATGGCATCTCCAAAGTGCAAGGTTTTTTTATAACAAACAGCATTTTTGTTTGCACTTTTAGTATACCATAAAATGCCGAAAAATTCAGTATTTATGGGCATTTGAACGATATTTTATTAATTAAAAGCAGACACTATTTATATATGCACTTTATACTCATCGTCTTGTCAACCATAGAATTTAACTCCCCATCTATTGGGTTATTATCAAATCCTTTTGATAAAAATGCGCAACTGCGCTATTCGTAAAGGCATCCGGTTCCGCGATAATAGGCATATGGAAAATAGGACCCTGATCCGAGTTCGTTGGACACAAATAAGCTTCTTTAATAGTATCGTCCAATAAAATCTCCATTTGTGAAGCAATTTGTTTTCTAAAATCATCTGCCTGCCCGGATGTATAATACTCAACAGTCTCATAAGCATGGGTTCTTTTCACATCCTGTCGAAAACCAACTACAGATACAATAAAAAATACCACAAGGCATCCCATTATCAAATTTCCATGTTTATGGAAATAATTTATCACTTTACCATCACTCATTCGGCTATGCCACCAGCCAAAGGTATAAACTAGGGCAGCACTGAATGTCATTAAAAAGGTAATGAATTCCATATTACCCGGTCCCCCAGATATGCCCGTATCTGCATAAATTTCCGGTGTAAACATAGAAGCATAAATACCAAACATATAACCTGCAAACAGTATGGGATATGGGAATGTAAATTTCGAACTGATATGTCTAGTGAATATGGCTATAATTATTACCAGAAATAAAAGTCCTATACCAAATAGGGGATACTCTTTACAATACCGGATAGGTGATTGTGCAGCCACTAGGAGCGCACGAAAGATGGTAGAAATAGCACCTTTCGTCTCATAAGTCAAGTCGGAAACTCTTGCTCGATTTCCTGGCATTATTATCTGAATTACAACTGAAATTGTACCAATACTTAACGGTATTAAAGTATAATATTTTTCCTTTCCTTTCCAAAAAGGACTTAGAATAACAAGTATATATACAAACAAAATCATAAAGTAAGAATAATAGCTGCTGCCACCAATCCCTATTGCCAACAAGGATAATAGAATAAGATATTTTTTCTGTGGCATTCTAGCATATTTACTAAGATATATTAACGAAAGCATGGCAAAAAAATGAGGCATCATATAATGCACTACACCCACCCACCAGAAAAGAATACATGCCGTACTTGGTATAAATAAATACTCGAGTGCTAAAATAATGGAGCCGATAGCGAGAGATTGGGCTCTCCCCATTGCTAGTCGTTTAAACAGAATTTCGTGACACAACCATAATGTTATAGCAATATTCGCAAACATAAAAAATAGTGGAACTATTGGAAAAGAGCCTGCCACAAAAACTTCCGGCATCCAGGTAAAAATAAATACCGAAAACCAGTCACCGTTCCATGTAATACACATATTTTTCGTCGTTTCAATTCCTGCTTGGAGCACATTCCAAATAGAATGGGTTGTTACCCAAGCAACATGAGAAGCCGCTGAATATCCAAAATCATCTCCTGATGGTCTCGCATAGAAGGAAATTAACGCCAATGGCAAGATACACCCCACACTTCCTACTATAATAAGATATGAAAATAATGAACTTTTATCTAATTTGAGTTTCATAAATTACCCTTTTCTTCGTTTCCAATAATAAAACAATAATAAAAATATAATACAAGACATGGAGCCGGCATATCCCAATAACTGCCATTTTGTAGGTTCGTATGTAACCGTAATTTTTGCCGTTCCTGTCTTATTATCTGGCATAAATACTCGCACTAACCCACTTCCACTAGCTAAATCAATACTATATCTATTACCTCCTTCATCCCTTGCGGTGTATCCTCTATAATATACATAAGGTATATCATAGTAACCTTTTTGAAAGTCTGCCAAAAATGAAAAAGTGGAAAAATGATTATGTTTTTCCCCAAATGAAATTTCTCCCAGATTATCAGCTACCTGATTCGCTTCTATCATTTTTTCTCTACTTGCTTCTACCGGCAGCCACTCTTCACCTCCCCCTAATCCTGCGATTTCACCAGAAAGTATTTCCTGATCAACTAAAGAAGAATGCTTATTGAAAGCTTCTGGAAAGCTTTGATATCCCTGGTACATTCCAAAAAGAATTATCAACGGACACAAAATATATTTTTTTGAGAATCCACTATATACTATCTTACTATTTTCTCCTAGGCACGCAATAGCACAAGTCAACAATGCTACTACAATTAGAAACAGTCGACTAGGTGACTGAATAATATGTATCCCTAACGTAAGGTTACAAAAGTCCCAAAACGATTGTATCATTGTAATACATATAAATCCAAAAGAAATCAGTAGAAAAGTTATAATCCCTCGTTTACTCATAGTCGAAATATTTTTATATGAACAGAGAAAAATAATCAAACACAAAATCAAAACCATCGGAGTAAGTGGCCCCATCATCCATTCCTTTGTTAGATTAGACAAGGTTAACACATGATCTTTCGCGTAATCCCATGGTGCCGAAACTTTAAATACCTGTGATTTAAATTGTTCCAACATGGGGAGTAAATGAGACATACTAATCCAAAGAGTAATAAACACCGAACTAACCAGTCTCATCAATACTTTTTTCTTCAAAACTCTGTCTATAAAGCATAGACAAAAAACGAAACAAGCAATAAAAGTCAAAAATGCTGTGATTGTATGTGTATAAAGAAGCCATACAAATCCTAAGATGAACATCACAGGAGATTCCTCTTTCACAATCACTCGATACAAGCCTAATATAGCAGGTATCGTAAACATGAATGAACACAAAGATCCCAGTGACATACTCAAATATAAGGTGTAGGTCATATACTTACAACACATAAAAAAAACAGTACCTAAAGTAGCCCAAAGCACACTATGGCACACAGAATAAAGGCAATATATAACTAAAAGAAAGCTAGCTAATAGCATTAAAAATACAAATATTTTGTAAGAAATCAGCAGTGGTACACCTAATACTACAAGAATGGCCGGAATATAAATTAGTAAATTTGAATAAAAGAATCCCACTCCATAGCCATAAGTAAAGCAAGACACAGGATGCAGTTTAACCGGAAATATGCCTGCCTTCATTGCCTCGGCGCATCCCCATATTCTAGACATATGAAATCCAATATCAAAGCCTTCCCATATACCTGATTTAGAATAGGGAATAAATAGTACAATAATAGTTACAATTCCCATTAACATACAAAATAAGTTTTCTTTCTTTTTCAAATTACTCATAATCTATCACACCGTCATCCTAATATTTTTATAAGGATATTTCTAAACCAACTCCAGAATCTATCTATTGGGTATTCCATCACCCCAAAATATCGTATGCGCCTCGTCCGCGCACATATGGATTATATCACAGCCGAAATCAATGATGTTGATAACAGATTGATTCTTTGATTTCTTATGATTCTGATTATGATATAGCTATCCAGTTACTAACTACCATTCCGGGTGTCTAACGTGATAGTGCAATTACTATCATCTCCGAAATTGGTATCGATATGTCTCAGTTTTGTAATTCTAAACGCTTGTGTTGTTGGGTTGGTCTTACTCCCGGCAACAACGAATCTGCTGGTAAGAAGAAATCTGTCCGTATTACACGTGCCGGTGTTTACCTCAAACCTGCATTAGTACAGTGTGCTCATGCAGCCGTGAAATCCGACAAGTCTCCTTACTACAAAAAGAAATACGAATCTCTTGTTAAACGCCGTGGTAAAAAGCGAGCCATTATAGCTATTGCCCGTATGATTCTCACTGCCATCTACCAGATGCTGTCTACTGGAGAGGTGTGGAATCCAAACGTTCTTTACAAAATCGATATGCCTGCACCTTTACTCGAAAAACAAAAGGCTAAGACTATCAAGCAAGCTAAGAAACTGCTACAAAAGGAAGGATTAATTCCCCTTGATGAACAATTAGCTTCTTGACCCAATTCACTAAATCTATAACCTCAAACAAGTTGTCTAATTTAGACAGCTTATTTAAGTGCGCCAGTTTATGGCTTTCCTCTACTGTCTTTCACACTATTCATCCTCGATAACACCATTTTTTATACCTTTTTATAGCCATTCTTTATCATCCATAATCCAGTCACAATCATTATAGCAAATGTTACAATTGCTCTAAGTTGTTCTAGAATCATTGCTTTTTCTAATTCATTTACAGCGGCAAGAATTTCATGCATATCTGACGGTAGATTTATTTTTGCAAAAGGATAGTTCTTTATGCATACTAAAAAAAACATTAATATTATTGCAGCTGAAACAATACTATTCGCAATTTTAGCATTATACTCAAAAGATATAACTCTATCATTATTTTTCAAAATTGCTTTTTCCTGTTTATTCTTAGTAAAATGTCTCATCCACTCCCAAAAACACCATCCCAAGAAAAAAACACCTATATTCTTAAAAGATGTATTAAATAACAGCGGCTCCATAATACCTTCTACACACAATGCCACTATAATTGCTATTGCCGCATGATTTCTTTCTTTTACTAAATAATTCATTGCAAAGACATACAATACCGAAATCAAAACAGTAAATAAAAGCCCATTGAAAATGAAACTATAAAGGTAAGAATTATCTAATGTGTATTTTGAATCCGTGAGCGTGGACACATTTATTCCCCAAATTGACAATGTATGCCAATTTGCGTACTGCTTAGCTAATAGTGTTCTGCTATAGGTAGTCCAAAAATTTTCAGCAAGATACTCAGCTATCCTCGTTGGAATAATATAAGGAATAACAATAGAGAATAATACGCAAACCGGATAAAAAAGTTGTGCACAAAAATATAAAAATCTTGGCATAGTATCTATCTTAATTGTTAAAGCTAAAACTAAATAGAGGGTACATACCAAAAACCCCGTATAACTTAAGCAATACAGGTTGACCCATAGATTCCCTAATGAAAACACAAGAAAATATTTCCAATTATAACGTTTTCCCAAACAATATACACATAACATAGAAATTGCTAAATATGTTACAGATGTAGTATTGGGGTGGGCATACCCTAATGACCATCTAATGGCCTGGGCCATTCCTATTTTTTTATGCAAAATATACGGAGTATTATATAAGTCACATAGTTTGTAAAGAACAAAAAACAAGGAACTTATCCCTAAACTACATGCTCCCAGTTTCATAACCTTATTTAAATCCATATTTTTCATACCAATAATAATTGCATAAATAACAAGCGGACCTTTTTCTCCACTATAACGGTTCATAATGATTACCAAAATCGCTAGTACAACTATAAAAATCCACTCTATTTTAGAGTGTTCCTCCAATAAAAGTTTGCCTCCTAAGCATAAAAAGGCCAACACAAAAAATAATTTATAAAATAATTGTCCATCGTATAATCCAAATCCTTTGATTGTAAACATAATTATAAGGAAAGAATAATACAATAATTCTTGTAATGATAATTCTATTTTCTTCTGAGATGAATTTAAATCAGTCATATTTTTCTTTGCTCACATTTTCTCTTTGCTTACTATAAAAATTCTAGATATTCTACAAAATCTAATCTTAATTTTTAGTAATATTTATTTAAAACAGAAAATAAACTACAAATATCTATATCATCGTCTTGTTAGCCATATGAACTTCAAATTTGTCACAAAATATCTTTTAAATAATCTCTTCGGCTCCTGAATCAGCCTATACAACCACTCCAAGCTACATTTCTGCATCCACTTCGGTGCCCGTTTCAAATTACCACTCTCATAATCAAAAGCAGCTCCAACACCAATCATAAGTGCATTAATTCTATCCTTATGGGCTGCCATCCAGATTTCCTGTTTGGGGGCTCCTAGTCCAACCCAAACAAAATCCGGTTTTGCCGCATTAATTTCATTCGTGTATCGTATCTCTTCTTCATGGGTTAAATCTCTAAAGGGTGGAGAAATCATACCGGCAATCACTACTCCTGGATATCGCTCCTCAATCTTTTCTTTCAACATATCTAGTGTTTTCTGAGAAGACCCATAAAAGAAATGGCGCCAACCGGTTTCCTGACTTTTTTTCAAACATTCTCTCATTAAATCCGGACCGGTAACGCGTTTTGCTTCAGCATTTCCATGGGAACGGCTATGGGCTGACAAGGGTCCACCATCGGGCAGAGACATTACAGAGTCATTTTGAATATTACGATATTTTTCATTGTCATGAGCCATAATGGTTGTGTGCACATTGGAAACACAGATATATTTACCTCTCCATTGTTCTAAATAAGAAGATATATCTTGCATTGTTTTATCCATATCCGTTACCGCGATTTTCACGCCTAAAATATTATCCGTCTTTCTCATTTTTAGCGGAATCATCATAACATTATTTTCATAATGCAACATTTGTCCCCATTGCATATAATCGCTGAATACCGGAATAATAAAGCTTTCAATATCTAAGGTTGCGCAAATTGCCAATATCTTTTCCAACTTTGCTTTCGGCAACTGCTCTTCCGCAATTACAACTTGCCCGATTTTATGTTCACTGATTATCCTATCTATATCCTCATATGTCCCTAAATATCCTGACATATGGGGATTTTCAGTTTCAGCAAAATAACCATCATATTGGTAGTGCTTCGTTTTATCAGATAGTATGTTTTTTGCAAAAACTTCTGCATGCGCACTATTTCCCAGAATCAATACCGGAACAGCTTGAAAGTGTTTGGCAAAAATAAACTCACCAATCTTTGAGAAGACAACTCTTTTCAAAGTCACGCTGATACTATTGGCAATCATTATCATGATTAATAATAATCTGGAAAACTGTGTTCCTTGAAATAGATACAAACATGCTGCACCAACTGCACTACATGCAACTTGAACCTCCGTAATCCATATAGTTTCTTTTTTTAAAGAACCATAATGAATGGTACTGTAATCGCCTTTAAGCCCATACACCCCAAGTGCAAAAGCATAAATCCCAGCAGCAAAAGGAATAAATGTATAAATATCCTTATAATAAAAAGCCTTCCCAAAACTCAATAAAACATGGCATCGCAAAAAGCCACATATCAGATATGTGGCTAACATAAGACCATATTCAAATAAAATGTTCAATATAATTAAAATCGGAGATTCTTTATAGTGTTTCATTGAAAAATATACTTTCTATCCTTTATTTGCATGTTACAATAATAGCAACAAGACCATTCATCCGTCATTAGATTAGTATACTAAATCCACTTATTATTATCAAGACTGCAAAAAATCTAAAAGAATGTAATATTACCTCAAATTCGCCAGGACATTCTAACGACAGTTGTTTTTGAAATCGTTTTCACGGGGTCAGGCACCATTGTCCCTTCATGCATTATCAATTCTTGTCCGTTATTATATATTCATTTAGGGATAATTTTTGACCCATCTAACACCCTAAATCAAATTCAACGGTGGTATTTTAACTCATTTCTACATAAGTACCACTGTTAACTTGACCTTATGGGGTATTCGTGATAAACTTGTACCTATGGAGGTGCTAACATGAACATTGAAATTCAAAAAGACCTTTATTTCCGTGAGAAATACCTCAAGAAAATCAGAGGCTTCTACCACGAGACAGAAATCATAAAAGTAATAACCGGAGTAAGACGTTGCGGAAAAAGTTCCCTCATGCAAATGGTCATGAAGGAGCTATTAGACTCCGGCATAAAAGAGGACAACATCTTCTACTTCCACCTTGATAAACGTCCTTACTTTGAGCTTACGACGGCAAAACAGTTAGACCAGCTCATTGAAGAAAGCGTAAAAGGTGAAGGAACAAAATACCTGTTCATTGATGAAATTCAGAACATCAAGAATTTCGAGTCGGTAATCAATGCCTGGCGCGAAGAAGGAAATATTTCAATTTTCTTAACCGGATCTAACTCTTACCTTCTTAGTGGTGAGCTTGCTACAAAGCTGACTGGCCGCTACATTGAACTGGACATGTATCCTCTAACCTTTGAAGAGTATCTGGGCATGAAGCAGTTTTTGCATATACCTCTTGAAGATGATTTGCAAGAGCTCAATACCTTCATTCACGACGGTGGTTTCCCTTATGCACTAAAACTTAGAACGCCTGAAGCAAAAAAAGGCTACACACAAGACTTAATAGAGGAAATCTTCCAGAAAGATATCCGTAAGAGACTTAAGATTAGAAACCGCGTTGCCTTTGATGAAATCATGAAATATTTCATTGCGAACTTCGGTGCTTCTACCAACCTGACCAACATCGTCAGTGATTTGAACAAACGTGGCGTTAAGTTGAAAATTGAGACTGCAAACAAATACATCCATGCCCTTGAAAATGCAAAAATTCTGATCCGCTGTGACCGCTTTGATATGAAATCAAGAAAAGCATTGATGGGTGATAAGAAATATTATCTCTCAGACCTTTCCTTCTATTATGCCTTAAACACAGACGATAGAATCAACTACGGACCGGTACTCGAAAACATCATTCATAACTATGCGCTGACACATGGATATGTTGTTAGCATTGGCCGATTTGGTAAGTTTGAGTGTGACTTCATTTTTAGAGATAAGGAATCAGACTATGCCTATGTGCAGGTTGCCTACACTATTTTAGCTAGCATCGATACTGAAAATAGAGAATACAGACCGCTGGAGATGATTACCTGGGATAACTACCCACGCTACGTCATGACAACTGATAAGCTTCTGCAAAAGAGAAACGGCATTATCCACGCCAACATTATGGACTTTCTGAGATTAGAAAAGGAATTTTAAGAGGGGTAGTTTCCTCATTTTTCGCAAAAACACCCCCGTTAAATTAAAACTTAAAGACCCTGTCAGACAAAATGCTGTGATTACCACAACGCCGTCAATAGGGTCTTTTGTGCATTCTGTTTTTAAGAGCTTTTTGCTCTGCAATTTCAAAATTCGTCATTCTTCAATCTCGTACCTACCATCGTTCCAAATCTTAATCTGCTTAATGGCATTATCCCCGACCATCTCTAAGAGTTCTTCCTCTCGAATGATTCTGCAGGTGCAGCCATTGCCGTGATTTCCAGCGCGCCTATCTGTGCAAACCCAGTTCTGTTACAATCTTCTCAGATATAAATGGTGCTGCACCATACTGAATCAAGACGAAATGTAAGCGCATAAATTTTAGCCGTCAGCCAAGTTTATGCTATTCCTGCTGTTTGTTTTTGAGGATTTTTCCTCTTTGCAATAAAAATACCTTGGTCATATCACTATGACCAGAGCACCTTGACAATTCACATACATTTGAGTTTTAGACTTCGGTTAATTGTTTAGCCAATGCTTCCAGATCTGATTTAACCTCAGTCTTCCATGGCAGATACCTTTCAAAGACTTCTGCAGATAAATCTGTTTTAGGAAGTTTTTCTAACAGATACCACAGATAATGAAATGTGTTGATTCCATTTGCTTTTGCGGTTTCTACCAAAGAATAAATGATTGCGCTGGAATCGGCTCCTGCCGGTGTGTCGGAGAACAGATAGTTCTTCCTTCCCAGGGCCACGGGTTTGATTTCGATTTCGGCCATTTATCCTAACATTAAGATAAATGGCCGAGAGGGCAGTCAAACCCTTCGTGATTGGCCGGAAGAACTGGCTTTTCAGTAATACTCCTGCCGAGGCAAAGAGTAGTTGTGTTGTCTATAGTCTCATTGAAACAGCAAGAATGAACAATCTGGTTCCATTTGAATATATCAAATATGTATTGGAAACTATGCCTAAAATCAATGTATGTGATACAGCGGAACTGGATGCTCTTCTTCTCTGGTCCAAAACATTACCAGGTAAATGCTATGCTCCTACAAAAGAATAACATGGTTGATTTTGTAGGAGTAGAGTGCTGTCTATGAGACGCTTACGTATTTGGCACCAGGGTTGCGAGCCACTAACTCTGCCAACTTTATATTGCAACTCTGCCATAAATACATTTCCCCTTGTCTGGATGATGAATAATCATCTTCACCAAGGGATTCTTCTTCTCACTTACAATATATTCTTCGGTTTGCTCATTCTACCGGTCCAACCCATACTTCTGGCCCATTCTTTACTTCCTTCCGGATCATCGTAAGGACCGTTGTTTTCCTTGCCGTGGATACCTTTGAGGAATTCGCAGTAACCGTGCACGCCGCCAACGTCATCCATTACAGGAAGGCCATCTGCTTCTACACACAGTGGAATACCGTCAAACAGCACTCCGAACACTGTCTTCATAGATTCGTCACCCAGCTTTTCACCATTACCATCTACGACTCCAGTTAACTGCTCATCCTCATACACCATATGATATTCATCGCTCACGGTGATTTTCACCTTCCAGTCATCACCGTAGTCGTATTCATAAAGCAACGACTCTGCAAGCGGAGGAACTTCCGGCTGTGTTCTCTTCATCAGCTTATCCATACTATCCTGATATTCCTTTTTGAGTTTCTCGACCTCATCACTATAGGCCAGAACAGCTACAGAGTCTACCTTCTTTCTGTTCCTGCTTCTTGCAAGCCGCGCCTCAGCTCTCCCAATTTGATATACCATCCTATCTATGCGCATCAGTTCTTCCCAGTCAAAAATATAGGTAGACGCAGATTTAATAGCCAAATTTTTCGCATATTCTAAGCTGCCCTGTAAATCAAGGATATCACCCTCTGGGGATTCATATTCGCCGAGCGGTCTGAGCACCTGATCAATTCCTATTCTTTCAATAAGCTCTCCCATGCTGCATTCGAAGTAATGATACATTTCATCGTAAGTAGCATCTTCGATCTTTACGAACCTCGGCTCGGTCTTTCCCTCCATATACTCCGCAAAGGAAGGAGCAATTCTCAGCCTCTTATTATGATCCACAAAATCCTGCATATGATGCTGCGCTATAAGATACAGCTCGAGGGATCCGTCGTATCGATACGGCGGAGTGTATTTTTTTCTCAGCCATGACTTGAAGCTCTCACCTTCCTCATAATCATCATCCCAATAAATATCATCCATAGCTTCCTCACCATCTCCGTAAGGGAAACGGAAGTAAATGCCACAGTGCTGGCAATAATTGAGAAAACGGTTTTTGATGAGGGATTCCATTGTTTCCTGCGGGAATTCATAGTGGTGGAGATGGCTATTCTCCCAACCAAAGCATTTCTGAATTGCATAATGGAGTGCATGGAGTGTCATCTTGGACGACACAAGCACATCTCTGCTAATACCATTCTTCACCTTTCCCCATTTCTTTAATACATCCATATCAGCATGCTCTGTGTCTAACTCCAGATGGAGCTTGTACACCTTATAGCTGTTATCTACCATTATATTGTTTCCTTTCGTAATTGTTGTTGATGCGGTTGAGGCGGTTGGCACAGTCGGTGCCTCGTCCTGGCTACTCTTGTTCGGAGCTTTATCCTGGTTGCTCTTATCAACCTTATCAACCTTATGCACCTGGTTCATGGCAGCTCGGGCTTGCCTTGCTCTATAGTTTTCCGATCGAATCGCATCATTGGACCGCTCTTCTCTTCCCTGAACACGCTTGCCATAAGGAAGATATGTGGACAGCGTGCCGGTTGAAATGCCAAGCTCCTCTGCTGCCTGCTTGATTGTCATTCCACGGTTAATCAGTTCCAGAGCCTGGTCTGTGATTTCAGATTGCATCGCACCCATTGTGATCAGGATCTTCCGCACCTTGGATCTGGACAGTTCGGTCTTTATCGCAGTGTCCCGGATGGATTCCTTTTCCTGATATATAGCCACAACTCTCTCAAAAAGCTCTAGGTCCTCATCGGTCAGGTAGTCGTTGTTACTCAGGTAGTCGCTAGTTGTAACATCGTTGTCTGTATAATCGCTGTCTGCATACTGGCTATCTTTGTTTTCATTCTCATCCATTCTTGCATCCTCCTCTCAACTGTGTTATTCTATCAATATCAAATATCTACGTAGCAGTTCGACATAATCATTCTACCACGGGCATAGAATAAACACAATATATACGTGTCAGTTCGACATAGTAGCTAAAAAATGTACCTCCTGCAGCTGATCATTCACTTGATCGAGTCCACAGGAGGTTTTTTCGTTATTTGCGTGGTCATATTCACACGCTACTCTTCCAGAGTTTCGCTACATAACTGGCCTAGCTTATCTCTCGAGCCCCTCCCCGTAGCTTCCATCCGAGGTAATACACTAATCCACCAATAAAAGAGCCTTGGGGGATTCACTTCTTATGCTTGTTATGTTTTGTTATGTTATGTTTTTGGATTCGGTAACCGGGCCAGTAGATAAGGCCTCCAATGAAACCACCTAAAGTATTATAGAACAAGTCTGACAACTGCCATGTTCCTAGACGTAGGAATAATTGCAACATTTCGATAGTGAAGCTGAAAATGAATACAATCTTGGTAGATTGCCAGAGAACTCTGGTTAAGCATACTTCTTCTCCAATTATACGTTCCCTGTATGTCCAAAGTAAAAGGATAGTGAACGGGATAAACAGGGCGAGGTTCTCCGGAACTTCCGTTGTTAATTTACCTTCTGAATCATACAAGCTCCATCCTCCTAACACTTTTGAAAGAGGATTGACCCACATGGAACGTAATAAAAGCGTTCTGAAAAGCACTATAACGGAGTACAGAACCAGCAAAAACATCTTACGAAATAGTAATTCATTTTTAAACCAATTAATTTATTGAAGTGCCACTTCTCTTAAAGAGTTGTATTGTTTCCAAACGAACATAAAGCATATTGACAGCAACAAGGCATACCAAAACGGCTGATACAACGATAGAAGAATATCCGTTACTATATTAATTCTACTATTTTCATTATATCCCCCCTTAATGTTATTCAATGTGATTATGACGTTGTTTGCATCATTATTACACAATCTTACTCATAAAGCCTTTATGGGTTACCGTCTTATAACCGAGCAGAGTTTTTTATTTATTTTTTTCACAAAAGCGTTGTTTATTATCAAGAACATAATTGTAGCAAATACAAAATTCATTGCTGCCACGTAAACATTATTGATATAACACATTCCAAACATATATATGTAATAAATAATGTGAGCTATAGTTTTTTTGCTTATAGAAAAGCTTATTTCTCTTCTCAAACGTACATATCTCAAATAACAAACCGTAAAATTCGCTACTATTGTTGAAATGGCTGCCGCATAAAGACCTATATACTTAATCAGCGCCAAATCTATCACAATATTTGTAATTGCACCACTGACTGTCGTCAGTCCATTCTCAGTTGTTTTCTTCAGGCTGATTTGAATACCACCAAAATATTGAGATAACGAACTAAATATAGCTGAGGATATAAGTATTGGACTATACAGCATTCCCTCTATATATCTAAAATTAAATATGTAATTAAATAGAAAGAAGTTTATTGCCAATAAACCTCCACACAAAGAAATAATTATCGAAATAGTAGAATTATACACTTGATTATAATAAGTATCCCTTGTATCTGAGTCCACCAGTTCAACAGCTGTCTCTTGCCATGAAATACTAAAAACATTAAAGACTGATGCACAAAGATTCGGAATTTTATATGCTATTGCATAAATGCCATTAGCTGCTGCACCAAGAAAAATATTAATGAACGTTCTATCTGATACACCAATTATCCACCATGATATATTATTAGGTACTAGAGGTAGTGCGTAACCAACCATCTTTTTAATAATCGAAATTTTAATTGATCTAAGATCGATAAAACTTAGATATTTTGTTGATAATATCAAGAAAAAACAACCCAGATAATATCCACAGGCATATCCATAAACCATGCCAAGAAGGCCTAGCTTTCGAAATAACACGAATACTGTAACAAACACAGCAATACCAATTGTCGATATTACACTTGAAAATGAATAAGCTGTTAACTGCTTAGTAGCTCTTGCAAATCCCTGCAAATGATTGTTAAGCAACTCTGATATAAACAAGAACACAAACGGGACTGCCATAACCCAATGAGTTGTCTGACGAATTATAAGCAATGCGATAACTACAATTACTGTGTTTATAACATTGATTAAAAGTCCTGAGCTTACTATTGGTTTACGCTCGCTGTCGGTATCTTTTTCTATAGCAAACCTAAAAATAGCATCTGAAGATGACAAAGATACAAATGGTATAAGCAGTGACACATATGTCGCTAGCAGATCGAAGGTTCCATAGTCTTCCGTTGAAAGCCAAGCACTAAACAGCGGAATCATTAACAGATTAATTCCTTTTGTTAACATAGTACCGACCGACAGCATTATAGTATTCCTTGCCAGATTTGTCTTTTGCACAGATCACACCTCCCTTTTTTCTAGATATCTAGTTAGTTCATAAATTCTAGCTGACAGAGTTTCTGGATCCGCAGTATTTCTATACATCCCTTTTTTATCTGGATCATAAAAATACTGAAGTATAGTTTCGTACAAATACGCTTCCGTTTCTTGTGAGACTTCTTTCAGTAAAGTATATGCAACATACCCATACTCATACCCTGGAGAATTGTAAGGAAATCCATATTTATTAATTCCCTTCGAAATCAATCTTTTTATATTGCGCTTATTAACAGCGTATTTGACGGCTTTTTTTATTCTTTTATCTCTAAATATTTCCTTAGCAGAATATCTTTCATAAAGCACTGCCAGCCCATACAAATCAAACAACTGATATCCCCTTTGCAATTCATTTTGGCTAGCCAGTTGCTTACCGACAGAAAAATCACATAATACACCCTTGATGTACTTTTTTAAATATCCACCTTTTGAATAGTCATAATTCACTTGATGATACAACAAACCACTAGGTTGTACTATCAAATTTTTTTTATAGTTGTCCAAAAACAAGTTAATATCGTTATCTATATCAGCATCATATCTATAATCACATATCAAAGACCCTGCAGCTGCAAACCACAATTGATGGTTATATACATAGTCAATTGAGACTATCTTATTATCTACATCTACAATCTTCCATAGCTTTAACTTCTCGTCAAATACCTCCAATTTGAACAGAGCTTTAGCTTTAATATAATATTTATCATCGTGTAAGATTTTTGCAGCTTCAATTAGACCCTCAATAATCCATGCCGGCCCAATAATGCCATTAGTATAGTCCGAAAGTTTATTATCTCGATATATGACGGTTCCATTTTCACTGTAGTTATCACTTTTTAATAGATAATCCGCTAATATTTGTACCATTTCCTTATACAACTCATTAGCTGTTTTTCTATACAAATAAGAATATGTGCATATCCAATGAGCTGAATTTCTCAATGGTCGTTCAGTGTCATTATACGGGCCATTATGTCCCGGAGCAACACAGCCATTACTTTTTATATATTGAATTTTGTTATTTGCCATATCTAAAATGACATTTTCAATCTCTACTTTATTCATGTTCCTTTATAATCCTGCCATAATATGTAGTGTTACCGGTATGAGTTTTTTCTTTCCACGGTAATCGATAACTGAGTTTAAATAAACTTGTGTTTTTAACAAATGATTGATACACAACTTCATCAAATGCTTCATTCATTTTAGGCCACAATTGTTGAACAGAAGTATTATTATATGGCACATTATCTAAATCTGTTTTTACAATTGAACAATTCCTATACAGGTACTCTATACCCAAATCTATCAAGAAAAAATCAATTAAAACATTGTGTTCTGACCAATACTTATCAAAAAATTCTGACATTAAATAAAATAGTAAATTATCGTTGCTGCCACCTATTGCAAAGCCAGTCCATTTTCCTTTAGAAATAGAAGTTATTCCGTCATTTGGTCGTTTTATTGTCCATAATTATCCACATCTAATTTCTTCAAAGGTTCCAGCAGCAAACATCGTTGCATCGAACCACGTCCCCCCCCATTTTGTTAATAATTTAAAACGTACAATATCTGATAAGTGGGTAAGTGAAATCAAGCCTTTATCAACTTTCTCAAGTATTTCTAGTGGCATATCGATATATTCATGCATATTATCTTTATTGACATACACTATTTCTGTTGATGGACTCTTATACTTTTTAATGCTCTCATTACACATCCGCAAAGTCGGATTTTCATTCATATTGCCTTGATACCAAAATACCCAAATGCAATCTCGTCTATATACTTTTCTTTCTATTGTCTTCCATTCTTCTTCTTTTTCTGCAAAGAAGACAGCATAATCCTTAGTTAGACGGGATAATTTTATTTCGTTTATTTTATCTTGTATAGCTTGATTATTATTGCTGTTAAATTTCAATTGAAACTGTTTCAGAAATATACGTGAAGTAAATATTACCCCAAATTCTTTCATATAAATCATTCTTTGTTTAATATTCATATCTTAATGCCTCCTATGATCTTGTCAGAACAATTTTATGAACTAACAAGCAATAAATCTTTCAAGCATTTAGGTCTCTTTTTCTCTAATTCACTCAACTAGTTTTAAGTACTGAAATATTATAGTTATGTGAAATATTGTACGACACGATTAACATAAGGAAAAAGGCGCTATCATAATGAGCCTCTACTAATCCCATCATTAGTACAACCAAAAACCACAGCTTTATAATTTGACTCGGCCTATTAGCTTCGCCCTTTTCTACTTGCCTATTAATAATTAGTATTATGATTGAAACGCAAGCCATGAGAACAGCTCCACCTAAGAATAGGATCCACAGATAGAAACTATGTGTAGAGCCGCCCCACCCCACTTGTCCTGCGATATTTACTAATTGGGAATTTATCACATCGGGCAATTCATATCCATATCCAATAATCGGACTCTTCTCAATATATGCTAACGAATTAGCCCATATCAAAGTTCTTGAACTTAGTGTTAAATCTTTGTGGAATACCTCAACAAAAAAATGACCTACCGATAATAATAGTGTTCCTGCTATAATGCTGAAACTAATACCTGCAAATACGCAAAATGATACATATATCTTAGGAAATAATATTTTTTTAATAAACATTTTCTCTTTTCCAAAATGAATCACAATCATTCCTAAAACAAAAACAGATAAACTTATTACACTAGTTGCAGAAAAAGTAATAAGCGCAGATATCAAAACAATTACACAAAGCAGATAATACTTCTTTTCTCTTTTATTATCTTCTGAAGAAAGTGCCATCATAGCTATTGCAGGAAGCTGAATATTTATATGGGTATTATCATATCCGAGGAAATAGTTTCTCGAATACGCTCCTGCAGAATACATTCCTTCTGGAAATAACAACACTGTAATAAAATTAACTAACACTAGTGCCATGAGTACATTAGCATAATTCCTTACAAAGGATTTTCCCTTCCGGGAAATACTTCGGTCAATAAATGCCCATACCCCAATCTGTTGGATCATCATAATCATAAATCTATGCGACTCACCGTAAGGATTACTAGCTGTCGCAATGTACTCTACAACAAGAGCAATGACAATCATCCAAAATACTGGGGAATATGCCCGCTGCTGTTCTCGTAAAATAAAGTACAACGCATAAAAAAATAACGCGTATTGAACAAGAGCCATGATCCATCCAAATATTTTAAAATTGCTATACAAATATGTTGGCATGTTGATTATCAAAGCAACAACTGTCCAATATAAAGTACTCTTTTTTATCGAGAAATTCACTTCTTTTTTCCCCCCATAATTAACGGATATATGTTGCTACAATATACTCCTTTAATTCTCTTCTTTATTCCATAGTTTCTAAGTTCTTTAGTTATTTCAGAGAGGTTAACTACACGAGTAAGGTCAATCTTTTCTATGTTATATTTAAAAAAATCAAAAATGATTCTTTTCAATTTCGTATCGTCGATGTTCTCCAATTTTTCCATCTGGAAATAATAGTGTTTAAACTCTATTGTTGAAATATACTTGTCATATTTATCATATTCATTCTGCTGGAAATAATGCTTTTTTACATATTTAAAAGATTCAACAATATCAAATATTTTGAACGAAACACTGTTACTTATACTAGTTGGAACATAACGCCAACCATATATATATTCATTGATTGTCACGACTTTTTGACAATGTAGCATAGCATTTAGGAAATAATTTAAATCTTGTCCTATGCGGACGTTCGCCCACAACAAATTATTATTAACAATCAAGTCTCGCTTATATAATTTGTTTGATGGGTTTGGAATTGTTCCTATCATTGTCCATTTCTCTTCTCTTGAATATGTTTCCATTCCAGTAAACATATCTATTTTTGCAATTTCTCCCCCATCTTGAGAAATTGTAAGGTAATTCCCAATGCCAATATCAGCACCTTCGCTGGAACACAAATTATACAGTTTTTCTACGGCTGCTGGGTAAACCACATCATCAGAATCAAGAAATAATACATAGTCGCCGCATATACTTTTTAACCCACAATTTCTTGCTATTGGTGCTCCCATATTATCTTGTTTTATTACGGTTACAAGGCCTTTTTTCTCATATGAGCTCAACACTTGAAGCGATGCGTCTGAAGAACCGTCGTCAACGACTACAATCTGTTTTTCTATTTTTAATGACAATACTGATTCTATGCAATCGCTCAAATACTTCTCAGCATTATAATTTGGAATGACTACACTAATCACTTTATTTCCTCTTGTTTTTCCATAAATTCTTCAATTGTATCGTAACGCTTTTCCATATTTTTAAGTGCAAACGGAATAGCCGACTGCGAAAAATACTTTTTCATATTAGAATCAGATTTTTCAACAAACAAAGTTGCATATAATCCAACGTTTTCTAGTCTTGGATACTGTCCATATACTTCCCTATATCTATTAAAGTAACAAGCTGCACTTGTCTCAAAATCTTTGCTTAGTTTTTCATAATACTGGTCCAATGTGTAAATTTTTCTTGCGGGATTACCTGCATATACGGAATTACTTTCAACCTGCCCGGAAACAACGCTCCCTGCACCAATTATCACATTATCACCAATATTGGCACCCATTAGTATTATTGATCCATTTCCAATAAAAACATTATTACCGATAATGGTACACCTTTGTCTGCCAGGTGCTTTTTTATAATAGTTTGCCAAAACTGAATAGCTCCAGTCGTGAGCTAACACTTTTACACCTTCCGTTATACACACATCATCTCCAATTTTTACAAAGATCCCCCTTTGAACATCAATGGAGTTCGTTTTCGGTCTCACAAACCATGTACGTTTCCCAATTGTGACTCCATTTTTTCTTAAATAACCTACATAAGCTTCCGAAGAATGCGTATTTGGAAATATCAATTTATTGATTATTTGTTTCATTCCCACTTAAATTACCCCCACCTTCATTAACAATAATATTGCAACACGTAGCTTATATTTTACTACTATCAAAAACATTCTTTGTTTAATTTGAATCTTATTTATCGGATAAAGCCTAACATTACGTTCAACAACCGGATGGGAAAGTATTAAATTAATTGTTTTGCAAATATCGCTAGGTTTTTTCCCTGAAATAGAGTGTTTTTCCTGGTGAATACAACTTCTTACATTTACAAAAAACTGTCTTCTAAATCGAGTAATCTTCGATTCATCAGCCGCTATTTTCTTTTCAACTTCTTCATATAAATAACATATTTTCTCTAACATACCATTTCTATACTTTTGCGTCAGAGAACCAGGAGTAATTCTATATAAATATGATGTAGAATTAATAACTTTAACTCGCTTAGCATGTTTATAATACTCAGAATCCCAGATAATATCTTCTGAAATAAATTCCCTTTCAGATGGGAAACGTAAGTGATTACGATTAATTACGTGCATTGAGTACATAACATTCCAAACCGACATACGTATAGCATCTTTCTTATCTGGCGCACTTCCTAGCATTCTTGCAAATAGCAAATCATATACCTGCTCATTTGTGTACAATTCATCGCTATACTGTTCAATAAATTCTATATTCCCATTTTCTGAAACTCGTTTAAATCCTCCAATACAAGTATCTGCATCATTACATTCAATGGCATCTAAAAGCAATTTCACCAAGTCGGGCTCTGCAATATCATCGGAATCAATAAATGTTACATAATCACCACTAGCATTATCAAGTCCAGTATTTCTCGCATAACCCAGTCCTGCATTTGTTTTGTGAACAACTTTAACACGCGGATCAATTAAAGCATATTCATCGCAAATCATTCCACTACTATCAGTAGAACCATCGTCAACTAGAACAATCTCTATATTCTTATAGGTTTGATTAACCAAGGAATCAACACACTTTTTCAAGTATTTTTCAACATTATATACGGGTACTACTATAGTAACTAAATGCATTGTGAAATCCCCTTCTAAACAGATTTACTAACCCTGGCAGGTACTCCAACGGCAACCGTATGCTCAGGTATATCTTTTGTTACCACTGCTCCAGCAGCTATAATTGCTCCATCTCCAATTGTAACCCCTTTTAAAATAGTTACATTAGCGCCTATCCAAACCTCATTACCTATTATTACTGGCGCACCAGTAAGCTTTCCCGTTACTGCCTCATTTTCAAATATATGGTCATGATCGACAACAACCACATTATTAGCAAACATACAGTGATTACCAATGGTTATCTGATATTCAGACGTAATGCTACAATTATGATTAAAAAAACACTTATCTCCAATTGTAATATTTCCACTTTCCGTACATTTTAGATACAGAGGTCCTCTACTCATAAGAAATGATCCGATAGAGAGAGAGGATCTTCCCAATAATTCAACATTAAGACTTCCTCTTATAGAGTTGAACCATGACATATTAATCCTCTCTCCGTATTGAATCTTGTATCTACATTTCAAAGAAATTGTACGAATAGTTCTTAAAAGCTTTCCTATTATCATCTCAACACCCTCAATCGCAGAGAATTTTAATTTCTCTTGTCCAATGCTGTTAAATATGCATTTTCCAGAATACTCGAAGCATTGTTTATACTATATTTTTTTAATTCATCAGATGAATCTAACACACATTCGCGATTAATCATACTTAGATGTATTATTTGGTTTGCCCAAATTGCAGGTGACGCATCAAGTGGAACTTTTTGAACATTTTCATTAATTACAACCTCCTGCGTAATAACATCTGAAAGAACGCACGACAGACCACTAATCTGAGCTTCTAATACCGTTACTGGCAAACCTTCATATTTAGACGGAAATACAAAATAGTCCATTGCCGAATACATTTTTTCTGGACTTGTTGTCTCTCCGTACATGATAATTCTATTTTTGTATGGATGCTGATTTATAAGTTCCTTTATCTCCGCTTCTCTTGGTCCTGTTCCTACTAGAAGCAAAACTGCGTCTTTATTAATCTTTCCAACTTCGGAAAATATTTCCAAAAGAAACGGTTGATTCTTTTGATCATTTATCCTTCCAATATTGCCCAAAACGAGTTTGTTATCAACGCCAAGCTCCTCACGGACTAATTTTCTTGCTGTTTCATCATATTTAAACAGTTCTATGTTGAAACCGTTTGGAATAACTGTAAATGGCTTATTTCCGAACAGCCATTTTCCAGCCTCTTTCCCACATGCAAAGCCATCAGTATAAATCATGTTAAATGCTGGTTTTAACAACTTATGTAATTTCATGCTCATACACGTAGTATTATGGCTGTGAGCGATTCTCACTTTTATTCCATTTTTCCAACCTAAAAAAAGCTCTATTGCAATCGCCGACTGGTTCCCATGAACGTGTATGATATCAAAATGTCTCTTTCTCAAGGACTTATCCAATGCCCTAAAGTAATTCATCGAATCTTTCTTTCGATTTGGTAATTCGATTACCGTAATTCCCAGCTTCTCGCATGTAATACGATGACACTCTGCAATCCCTGAGCCTGCCATAATGCAAATCTCAAACTCATCAAGATTTATATGTGTACAATAGTTCATGATAACTGAACTAATGCCATTTATTTCAAGATTATTGGCAACCATTGCCACTGATATTTTATTATTTGATTTAGTTGCCATGATCATTTCTCACATTCTTGCTTTTAATTTTCTTTTTATTGCAGATGGGATGATTGCCTTTATCTGACTTGAATAATACCGCCATCCAATATTTTTCTTAAATCTGGCTTCTATGGCTTCCCATCCCTCTTTCATATAGAGCTCCATCAATTCCGCTCTATTACAAATGTTGCTCGGATGTACAAGCTGACCATTTCCAGCAGCTGCTTTTTCAAACGAGGACTCTTTCAAGTGCAAAACAGTTATTGACTCAGCCAACAACTTTTCACCATGAACTGTATTCGCAATAATAACTGAAATACCTTTAGCCTCATCCCAACCATCTTTCCCAAGATATTCAGGATGCTGCTTTTCAATACCCCAATAATCACCAAGTGTTATATCTGCCGGTCGGTGTTTACATGTATATTTGCACTGATAACAGTTTTCTCTGTAAATCCACCCTTTT
Source organism: Lachnospiraceae bacterium (assembly GCA_024403235.1). GTDB lineage: Bacteria > Bacillota > Clostridia > Lachnospirales > Lachnospiraceae > JAKSSF01. Next base: position 93,010 of record JAKSSF010000001.1, read on the forward strand.
GTAAAGTAGTACAGATATGATGAAGAACTCTGCCATATGCGCTTTTTCTTACCTTTTATAAATGCGCTTCCATTAATTCCCCAACCGATAGATTTATCTCTAAATACAAAGTCGGATACATCTTCTCCTAAGGTTGTGATGTAATCTTTAAACATCTTATTTGAAGGAACTCCGTGGCAAATAATATCAATCGTTAACAAGTTCTCATTATCTCTTCCAAGGTAACCATATAATCCATCAATCTGACATGGGGTACCAGAAAATAGCACCTTCTTTCCCAGCGCCAAATACTCTTTAACTTCGCTATAAGTTCGACCGATATCACTCTGTGTATATTTCGAACCCTGAAGTTCCCGCAAATCATCAACTGATTTTATTCCAACATGTTTCACTAAAAAAACAGATCGCAAAGCTGCTCCAAAAACTACATACCCATCTTCAAGAGCTTTCTTCGCAATTGCCGCAAAAATACCACCTGATGCAGAAGTCTTTCTAACACTCTCGTCCTTGGCTACACCTGCAAATACTTTTACAGGGCTATTCTCCACCTTTGAATTCTGAAATGCGCATACCTGTATACATCTTCCACATCTCACACAAATATTTTCATCTATCTCTGGATAGCGAAATCCGCAATTATCCTCAACCATTCTGATTGCTTGTTTCGGACAAACATTTAGGCATGCCCCGCAGGCACAGCAGTCTTTTTTTTCGTTATATAAAACTGGTATTTCTCTATCCATAAAAGCTTTATCCTTTACTGAACCTGACGTATCTGTTCCTTCAAATAGTTAATCGTTCGGTCTCTTTCTTCTGTGATAATCACATCAACTGCAGAATAGTTGATCAGTTCTTCCACCATTGCAGAAAGCTGATTTAAGTCATCTATTACTCTATGTTTCAAATTTAAACGACTTAGCAAATCTGTCATTTTTTCACAATTACCATATCCGCTCTTTCTCACAACAGAAACAAATTGTCTGTGAGTGATAACCGACATAATCGTGCCGTGGAATGTATCTGTAACCACACATTCAGCATTCTTAAAATATGCGATTACTTCAAACGGATTGCAGTCGATGAACTTGTCGCATGCATCCTGAACGCCACCGATACAGAAAATTTTCAATCCTCTTTTTTTTGCGTACGCACGGATTGTTTTACATTCCTCTTTCGTAAACCTACCTGAATATCCGTAGAGAATCATGTATTTACTGTCAGGAACTGTTTCTGGAATATCTGTACATTTACCCATAAAGTCATATGCAAGAACCGGATCGAGATGATGCTGGGGCTCCTCACCAGTCAGTGTCTTTACTGTGCAAAGACTATTCTCATCTCTTACCGATACGACATCAATTTCACCAATCCATTTGGCCACCTTATCAGCCACCTGATGCTGCTTCAGTTTCTCAACCGTAGTATTTCCAAAAGAAGCTGCATAAGTAATTACTCTTTTAGCTCGATTGTTCTGACCAAATAATTCCGGCGCAAAACCAACGTTTGTGTTATTCTGCACGCAATTGAAAACCTCATCACTGCCGATAACCAACATATCGAGTTCCGGAGAATAATTCATCTCAGCTGACAGTCCTAAGTACGGATAATAGTTCTTAGCATAATTCTTCTTATACTTGATAAATTTGATTTTTTCTTTTAACGGAGCATTATATTTCAAGGACTCCGTTACTTTAGCAATCTTCCTCTTCAAGCCAGTGCCGCCATCAGCAGGAATCAATGTTTCGCCAGGATGATAATCTACGAACTGTACGTTACAACCCAGATCTTCTAAAATATGTTTAAGTCCATATGCTTGAAGGAAAGAACCATAGTTCGCGATTCTCTGCATAGACAAAATACCGACTTTAATCATCATTTACCTCTAAACATTCCATCAACGATTTTATTAAGCTCAGCATTGAACTTAGCATTGTTACTCTTCAGTCCAGTCCCCATGCCACCAATAATTTCATCGTAGTTTTTAATCGTCTCACCAAGCTGATCCATATCCTCCACGACATAGATAGTCCCCATTCTCTCAGCAACAGCCTTTGAGAAAGCAACCTGATGATCGTTAACATGCTCATTAAACTCATATTTTCTAGGTACTACTATCGGAGTCTTACCAACCTGAAGTGGCATGATAAAACTGGACGGGCCACCGTGTGTAATCACAATTCGTGCCTCATCCACAAGCTTTACCATTTTCTGATAAGGAAAAAGCTTCTTCCAGGTGCAGTACTTCGGCTCATATGTACTGTATCCCGTCTGGATAATGACCTCTTCCTCAATCACACCGTCTCTTTTTAAATTATCGATACATTCTACTAATCTATTAAAAGGCTGCTCATGCGTGCCTACTGTAACGAATATCATGACTCTATTCTCCCTTAGAAAATACTGCCCAGATTGATTGCCTTCGGATAAACCTTCTTCATCTCTTCCCATTCCACAATGAATTTATCCGTCACCGGATAACACAGTTTGCCTGCAATTGTGGAAGCGTCGATACGATCGAATACCTCGATGTAAATTGTCTTAGCTCCCATAAGCTTTCCAATCCAGAAGAACGGAATGGCCGGAGCTGCCCCAGAAGAAATGATCAAATCTGGTTTCTCTTTCGAAAGAATCTTTAATGCTCTCCATGTGTTAATTACGAGCGCCTTGATACTTCTGTTGCTCGGATAATAGCAAAGATACATTTTCTCACCCTGGAGCAGACTTCTTGCGTCCTCTTTGTCAAAGGTAACCCAAAATCTATCCTTGTCTTGCCAGAATGGCTTTAACATATATAAATGTGTAAGATGACCGCCAGACGATCCAACCAAACATACCTTCAATTTTTCAGGTTTTCTCTTACATGCCATTTCCAGCTCCTCCAGTTAGCATTCCTTGTTTCTATGTGTTCCAGGCCTTGATGCCCTATTAAATTGCACAGAAAGAACGACCATTATTGCACCACTTCATACACTCTAAATTCCGTAATCTCCAAAAAATCTCCCGACCTCTTTGCATCTTGATAAAATTTAAAAGTTGTACTGGATGTATTAATATCAGCTACCAATGTCGCTACATAACTACTTGCCTTATCGCTCTTTGGCACAACCGGATATCGTCCGGTACTGGTACTTTTAAAATTCCAATCCCCTTTGCCCCGTACCTTATATTCAAAGCGATACATTTTGCCATAGGTTAATTTAGATATCTTCCCTCCGGAAATAGCGCTTAAAGTAAACCCTGTGATTGGAACACTTACTTTATCTCGCCCTTCTATATACTCCGCAATTAGCTTATCTTCCTTTTCTAAAGAGCCTCTAAAAATCACCTTTTCTCCTATGGAAATTGGTTCTCTTGCAAATACTTCTCCGGTTATTGTTGTACCAGACAGAATAATGTTCTCACCACCGGCATAATTTACAAATCCGCCATCTAATACAGAATCAACGATGCGAATATCCTTTGCTACATTGATGATTCCTAATGCAAACTGACCATTACCGGAAAATTCACAGCCTTGAATAGTAACCCTTTCAATTGGCATAGAAGCATAATCCGTTTCAATATCTATTCCATATTCAGGAGGTGTTCCGTTTGCATTTTTGAAGCTGCACCCTTTTATGATGACATCCTTAGCACACACAATGGACATATTGTTTCGTCTATTATTCTCGGTTTTCACATTTTCAAAATAGATATATCTGCTTCCGGCACCGGATGCTTTTTCATCTCTGGATCCCACATAGGCTCCATCGCCATTACAATCACGAATAGTTACATCCCTAACTGTAATATTTTTACTGTCATATATCCCAATACCCATTCCCCATTCATCGCTAGAAGTACTGGAACTTTTCTTATGTTCAGATCGCTCCCCTATAATTGTGCCCCCTTGGATAGTCACATTCTCAATATGATCCACATTAACAATATCATACCCGCGTTTATTATTGGGAATCGCTTGTAAAACAGCCCCCTCTGCCAGCACCAAATTCATATTACTTTTTAAATTAATTTTTTTCCATGCATCAATTTGATAAGTTCCCGGCTCAACATATAGAGTATTTTGACTTCCGGAAAATTTTGGATATAGCTTGGTTAAAATAGTCTGTTGCATCTTCTTGATTTGGGAGATCCCTTACTCGAATCACATATTGGTCTCCACTTATGCTACTACTCCCTACTTTAACCATACAAGAAGCATATACATTATTTTGTGCAGCGTATGCCAGAATATTAGTTACACCATTTTTCTTTAAACTAACCAAGCCGTTTTCATTTACTTCCGCTATATTCGTATTTTCACTTTTCCAGGTGATTTTACTATTCCCCACATTATTTGGAATAACGCGGGCAGATAATTGAACTTTGTCTCCCGCTTCTCCCTGTATCTCTGCCTGACTAAGGGACACACCGGTTGCCTGTACCCACATAGCATATAGAGTCAATTTTTGTCCACGCTTGCCTATAGTACTGACTGCCTGCTTATCGCTATAATATGTACCGGAACCATCTGCTTTGGTATTCCATCCTGTAAATATTTTCTTACCATTTTTAAAAGCATTGGCAGTTAGTTTAACTTCATCGCCAGAAGCATTGATGGTTTTCATTGTTCCGGTGCCACCATTAGGCTTAAATTCGATGACATAATACATAGGCTTTTGAACAATTTTAAAAGTCACTGTCTTAGAACCACCTAAATCATTGATTCCCTTTAATGTCACTTTGGCTGTACCCATATTGACATTATTTTCATACTTCACAATTTCAAAATTATCCGAACTGATTGCTTTCTTATTATAAGTAACAGTTATCTTACTTTTATCTAACGTTATCGGTTTTCCGGTATATTCCTGATTTCCGATGGAAACAGTAGCTTTTGAAATATCTGTTTTGATAACTCTAAACTCTGTTTCAATTTTGCCGGTATAATTATTCTTTCCTGACACAACGGCCCTAATTCTTGTTCCAGCAGGAATAATATCCTTAGATAAATCCACAGTATCCCCTTGAACTCTGGTTACTTTCACGTCTTTTTTATTGACGATTTGAATAACAGATTCATATGGATCCTCCGCATAATAGTATTTTATATTGCTGTCATAATCTGTTCCTGCAGCAAGCTTTGTTTTACTTACTCCATCAGTTATTGTGATAGCTGGTTTACAAATATTTGCTTTCTTCTGATAAACCACATTTCCAGCTGAAATGGAGCTGGTGCTTATATCACTTTTTGAAATAGTAAAGTAAACTGCAATGCTACCGGCATAGTTCCCTTTACCGGTAATTGTAACAGTTGGTCGCTTACTGGTGTTAGAACCATTGTTCACGCCACTATTATTACTATACTTTAACGTGAAGTCCGTATTATTTCTTAATTGATAATCTCCATCCATAACAACCGGAATCGGTTTTACCCCACCTTTGGTATATAATTTTTCTCCGATACTTTCTACTGTTATCCTGCGTTTTTCTGTTGCCAACTTACTATCAGAAAGTAAATTATATCCGCTGATTTTAAAAGTTTTCTTTAGCGTTCCTGAATATCCATTCTTACCCGTAATCAATATAGTAGCAGTTCCCACTTTTACGTTATTCTGATAAGTAATAGAATAATCCCTTCCCTTTACCAGTACCTTTTTAGCAGCTGTTTTTGTTGCCGGAGCATACACTTCAAATCCCGTAGGAGCCTCATCGCTTAATTCTTCTCCGGCAGGTTTAATATTGTTTTTTGTATAGCTATAACTGCTATTTACGCCTGCCACAGACATCTTTGTTATAGCAGTACCTGTAATATTAAAGGTTTTTGTTACGCTGCCTGAATATCTATTAATTCCAGTGAACACAATTTTTACTGCGCCTATTTGGGATAAATTTCCTACATATTCATAGGTATAATCATAGGATTTCTTTTCTTCTTCATCCTCTAGCTGCGTATATTCGCTCTTTAATATACCTTTTAAATCATCTATTTGCTTTGTGCTTACCTTATAAGTCACACTTGGATTTTTGACAGAAACTTCACCATCTTTTTCTCGAACTGCAACAACCGGTCCGATTCCATCTGAATTCCATCCATATTTTGATGGCATATCTACATTCCATGCGTAGGATTTTGTTATTTCACTGCCAAAGGTTGCACTGCTCAGACTTCTTCCGGTTATCTTATAGCTCTTTGAAACGGTTCCGGAATATCTATTGATACCTGTAAATACTATTTTTACGGTTCCAATTTTATCTGTACTACCTACATATTCATAGGTATAGTCATAGGCTTTCTTTTGTTCCGCATCTTCCAGCTGCGTATATTCGCTCTTTAATATACCTTTTAAATCATCTATCTGCTTTGTACTTACCTTATAGGTTACGCTTGGATTTTTGACAGAAACTTCTCCATCTTTTACTCGTTCTGCAACAACCGGTCCAATTCCGTCTGAATTCCATCCATATTTTGATGGCATATCTACATTCCATGCGTAGGATTTTGTTATTTCACTGCCAAAGGTTGCACTGCTCAGACTTCTTCCGGTTATCTTATAGCTCTTTGAAACGGTTCCGGAATATCTATTGATACCTGTAAATACTATTTTTACGGTTCCAATTTTATCTGTACTACCTACATATTCATAGGTATAGTCATAGGCTTTCTTTTGTTCCGCATCTTCCAGCTGCGTATATTCGCTCTTTAATATACCTTTTAAATCATCTATCTGCTTTGTACTTACCTTATAGGTTACGCTTGGATTTTTGACAGAAACTTCTCCATCTTTTACTCGTTCTGCAACAACCGGTCCAATTCCGTCTGAATTCCATCCATATTTTGATGGCATATCTGCATTCCATGCATAAGAATTAGTCACCTCTTTACCAAACAAAGCACTTGCAAAGCTTCTTCCGGTTATCTTGAAAGTTTTCGCTACTCGTCCAGTAAGGTTTTTATTTTCCAAACCTATAAAAATAATATTTGCTGTTCCAATGTTGGTATTATTAGTTGCATAGTAAATATAATCATAACTATTTTTATCAAAGGATTCTGTGTTTTCTAAGGCTTCGAAATGCTCTCGTGCTTCATTATCTCCTATTGCATTTCTTACACAATATCCCTTCAAAACCTTCGTGCCTTTTTTTACTGTAAGAGATTTCGGATATACTGTAGAATAATTATATTCTCCATTTCCGATACTATAGCTAAGGGCACTCATCAAGGTACAGGGTGTAATTGTCTCAACTATCGTTCTTTTACCAGTATAATTTCCCTTTCCTTGAATCAGTATCTCATAATCGCCAACAGCCTTAAATGCATTAGCATTATACGTAGATTTATTCTTTGAATCTGTATTTGGATAAGTAACTGTGTAATCCGTGCCATTCTTTAATGTGGTCTTTTTCCCTGATAAAGAATAATAAACTGTAACTGAACCTTTCTGCACTTTTCCATTGTAGGTAAATAAAAACTTACCGGGAGTAACCGTCGTATTATCTTTTCTATTTTCCAAATCCGCAGGTATAGAAATATCTAACGGCATAATCTTAAAGGTCTTCACCAATGTTCCGGAATAGTTTCCTTTTCCAGTAACTGTGATGGTAGCCGTGCCTGCTTTCACGTTATTGGCATACTTCACCGTATAATCTTTATTGAGAACTAATAGTTTTTTTCCTTTAAATACACGCATACCAGGCTGGGTAATAGCTTTCCCGGTATAGTCCACATTCTGAATATTAGTCACCCAAAAAGCATTCGGGATATTATTAGGCTCTGAGTATCTCATTTTTTCGCGGTCTGCTTCTGTGACATCCCCCCAATCCTGAGATTCATCCAATACTTGTAAAGTAACGGTTAAAAGTTCAGAATCCTCTGTATCTTCTCTAGCACCTATGGCATTTATAACCATAATTTCCGACTCATTACCAATCTTAAGAGTATCCGTATATAGATATGTGGTATATTCCGGATGTTCTTTGGAGTATAGCTTTTCTAAATCCGGCACACTACCATCTAATGTATAGTAGATTTTTGTTCTTTCTGTCGTGGTAGACAATTTAATCCTTTTTTCTTTTGAAATCACGCTACCATCTTCAATAATAGTGCCGTTTTCATCTGTAATCCGAATAGGTTCAACCTTGTATTTATATCCCCACTTTGCATACAAATCTTGATTTGACTCTAATTCAAACAGAGATTCTTCTGTAATAAACTGTTCCACACCCGCTTCATTGGTTATATACCAGCCTTCAAAGGCATAAAATGGTCTGATAGGAGTAGGCAATATACCATATAAACTACCCGTAGTAAGTTCCTTATAACTAGTATTCAATTCTCCCTTATTAGGCATAAAAAAGATCTTATAAAGAACTGTCCAGTGGGCATACAAATTCTGATCTCCCACCAGTGAGTAAACATCCTGTTCCGAAATTTTTATTCCTAAATCTTCATCAGCTGCTCTTACGCTAGTATCCGCCTCTGTATACCAACCATCGAACTGATATCCTGCCTTTTTCAATTCTGGAAGAGAACCATATGCTCTTTCATATAAAACTGATTTTGTCTGTACTTCCTGCGCTTCCGGATCTAAAGTGTTGTGTAACGATACCGTATATTGCTTTGGAATCCAATTACCATATACTATCTGATCGCTATCCACTTGATATATAGTTGCAGCTTCTACTTTTGCCCCCTTCTCTGTAAACCATCCCGCGAAGGTATATCCAGCCCGTTCTGCTGGTGTAGGCAATTCACCATACACATTACCGAATAGAATTTCTTTTTCTAATAGATTCTCTTCTGCACTCTTATCTTCTTTAAAGGAAACGATAAAATTCTTTGCTTCCCATTGGGCATATAAGGTTTCATTTCCATTCTTCTCGTAGATAGAGCTACTCAGTCTTTCTACTCCCTCTGTACTCTTGGTAAACCATCCAAGGAATTTATATCCTTTTCTTATAGGAGTAGGTAATGTACCATAAGCCTTTCCAAAGGTAGCTGTCTGCGTAGTTTTGGACACAGTCCCACCCTGGGGTTGGAAGGTGATTGTAAATGGTTTCCCTTCCCAATGGGCATATAAGGTCTGGTTGCCATCTGTAGTATATTTGGTTGTAGAAGCAATCTTGGTTCCACCCACCTCTGCAGTATACCATCCAAGGAACTTATAGCCTGTTCTGCTAGCAGTTGGTAAAGTTCCATATGTATTACCATAGGTAAGTGTCTTGCTTACTTTATCAGCAGTGCCTCCGCATGCATTATATGTAATTGTACAGGTCTTCAGCTTCCAGCGCGCATACAGCTTCTGTTCTTTAGTAATTGTTACTATTGAATTATCCTTTATCTGCGTTCCGCCGCTTGTAGCTGTATACCATCCTGTAAAGTCGTATCCTGCTTTTGTGGGCTGCGGCAGAACACCATAGGTTTCCCCACTTGCAACCTCTTTACTTACAGGCGTAACTTTCCCACCCGCCGGATCAAAGGTGACCTTATAAAGCTTTGCATATCTCGCATAAAGAGTCTGGTCCTGATATACCATATATGTATCATCTGGCTCAACCTTTGTTCCACCACTTTGCTGCGTATACCAGCCAAGGAAACGGTAACCGGTCTTAGAAGCATCAGGCAATTCTCCATAAGAATCATTAATATAGATTTCTTTGCTTGATGTATTAACCAATCCTCCATTTGGGTTAAATGAAAGTGTATACGGCACTGCTTTTAATTCTTCCTCTGAGATAGCAAAATCCTTCACAGATATAAGCTTTTTGCTGTGCATATAATATGCCACATGCAGTTTGCCGTTAGCATATCTAAATGCCATTGGGCCACTGGTAGATGAAGCCAAAGGATTCCCTACCTCCTGCCATTCGCTTTCTACCAGTCTCTTCACATATGATGAGAAGGTATTTCCACCTGTATACAATACATATGGAGTATTTCCAATCATCAGGTAATCTATTTCGGGAGTATTTTCATCTGCAAATTGTGCACCCGAAAGCTTTGTCCAGACAGCCGCATCTGATGCCAAGTTAGCACTATAGAGTCCTGCTCCATCGCCACTGCCGTTGCTTGCTTTTAAAAGATATAGAATGCTATTCTTAAAGCTCAATTTCCCGGATTCACCCGAAAGAGTCCCTGCGATTTGATTCCAATTTCCGTCCTTATAATAATAGGTCACAAGCTTATTTCCTGCAGAAACATCCCTATAACAAACTGCAGTTATTTCGCCATCAGAAACAATATGATGATTTGCTGTAAAAGCTGTTGCATTTCCAAAAGAGCCTATCTTATTCCATGCAGAGTTGTATTGATACACTTCAGCCTTAGCTGTGTTAGTATTATTCACTACTAAATATAAAGAATTTCCATTTGATACCATGTCAAAATAATTCATATAGGAAGAATTTGGCACAGTATAAGAAGAGCTCCAACTGCTTCCTGTATTAACCTTAACAGTTAATGAATTATTTGAAGCAGATGCAACGAATATATTTCCGTTATGATATGTCATTTTGTAACTACTGCCGTTATCAGTTATTGTTGGTCCAAAAGAAGACCATTTCTGCCCATCATATTTAATCACGGACATCACTGATCCATTTTGTACCAGTCCATAGACGTTACCATCGGGATCGATGCACAAATCACCATGTGCCATCTCCATATTTGCACCCAACTGGTAATCGGTACCACTATTCCAGAGCTTATCTGTATCCATGGTGAACTCAACATCAAATGATATTGTATTACCTGATGCAGAACCTATATTCTTAATTATGATTCCGCTGTTTTGCCCATCAGCATACGTAATAGCATTTTCAGCTGTAGATGCCGTTGGATCCGCACTACCATATGATGTTATACCTGCTTCAGTAGAAAAGAACGACTTGTAAATTGCGCCATTATTGCTATTCTCTCCAAGCTCTCCCCTGGTATCTCCCTGTCGAAATACATAAATACCATCCGGAGGGCCGGCAAAATTACTCGTATTATCTACATTGGTGTTGACACGATATACAACCAAGCCGGAACCATATATTCCGCCATCGTAATCATACGAATTTGGAATAGCTCCATTGTATGCCGGTGTCTTCTTTCGATATTCCACTACAAAGAATTCTGTATCAGAATATGGTGTTTTCAATACTACTGCCTGCTTACCGCTAGCAGCATCATCTGTAGTAGGCGCTCGCAATTCCAGCGATGCATCTTCTGTATATTCATCCAGAGATGCAATCCATCCCTGCCTTGCCCTAAAGTAAGCCAATGGATACTGTAATCTATAGTTCTCAGAGGCCATAATATCCCATAGTCCAACAGGAATAGAGCCGCTTTCCCCTCTTCTGTGATACAGATCCGGAAGCCCGCAAACATGCAGAAACTCATGAACAATCATTCCCGCACCGTTAATTGAAGAGGTAAAGCTGCCGCTTTCGGGAATAACTGTGTAATTGTAGACATTCTTCCCATTTATTGTCGCTGCACTGGCACCTGTTCCAATGTACTCATCCTTATGTCCAACATACAGACTGTTAGTATTGCCTGATTCACAAGGAACGACTATTGTCAGATTATCCAAATATCCATCCTGGTTATTTAAGTCCAGATTAACCCCTGTAAGTCTGGGATCCCCGTTTAACTTAGCAGCTATCTCCTTTATTAATCTGGTTTCATTAGTGCCCGAATAGTAATCTGCAGGAAAATCCAACTGTAATGGAACGATTACGTCCCCATCAAACTGAGGGATATAGTTCATCAGCTTGATTTTGCCGCCTGAAACTCTTTTAATATACTCTCTTAATGTTCTTGGAGTATTCTCATCACCATTAAAGAGGCTGAAAAATGCCTGCTCGGCTCCATCAGCAGTTTTGTAGCAATACTTTCCGCTGGCTAAAGTTCCATGCTTATGTGTAGTATCCTGAAAATCAACAAACACAACCAGGTTAGAGAAGTTCTCGTCACCATCGCCTTGTGTTCCGGCATTGGCGGAGAGCACCTGTGATTTGTCTACAACTCTAAGCAGAAACTGCCTATTATATGCTTTTCCCGTACTGGAATAATCTGCCGGGATAGTAACAGTAATAGAATATTCGCCCTTAGGAACTTTAGTGTATGGGCCCTCGTATCCTCCAATCAATAGTTTGTCTTCATGAAACTCCATATGTAAGCTGTTAGTTCCGACTTTATAGAAGTAGTATTCTTCTTCTGCATCTTTCTGTCGTCTGACAGTCATCGAGCCCTGACTATCGCTCACTTGTATCGTAAATGGAATATACTCAAGATCCGAACAGTATTCACCTTCAAAAACAGGCTCAATACTCAGCTCAATTCCTTCATTGTCATCAGCGAATTTTATCATTCCGCCGATTGCATCTAATGTACTGCTTCCATTTTTCACTCTCAGGTCAGATAGCTTCGGAATTATCTCTTCTACTGAGGATTCAGTCTTTTTTGCAAGCCAGCTGCCGGAAGCTTCCTGATATGTCCAGTCAATAGCATTGCCATATTTTAAATTAGCAGTGAAAGAGTTCTGGCGCGAGTTTGATGCCTGAATATAGGTTCTTCCGGCAACAAAGTTTCCTTCAGACTGATACCCCATATCACTATTCTTCATACCATCAATTGCTACATTTGTAGTACCAAGTACTTTACCATTAATACTTAGACACTGGCTTGCACCCAGAATTAATCCGCCGCCTCCCTGGAAATTCTGAATGGTCACGTTATTTCCAAAATTGTTTATACCAAACCTGGCTCCCGCATCTATAGACAGATTATTGCTATTGCCTAAAAAGCTTGATGCGCTAGGGATGAAGTAACCCGATTTTACAGAAATATCATTAACATCTATCAGAGATAGATTGGTAATCTGATTGCCTGAACCCCTTAAAATTACGGAGACATTACCCCTGTTTAAGGTCCCATATCCATTCACAGCACTGACAGCATCATCATATGTTTCTACCGTGATTGTTCCGCTTGTGGGATAATTAACACTATCTACACTAGGCTCATCCAATGTCCCCAAATTACTGAACCAATCGCTAGTATTGGTATTTGCTTGTCTTGCACCTGCACCATCAACAACAATTCGTCCCCTGTCGTTGCCATAACGTTTTACGGTCGAATCGATTTGAATAGATACATTACCGCTATATGATTCGTTTAATCCACCTGCATAAATACGACTAAAAAGAGTCTTTCCGCTTATCTTAATTACAGCATTACTACCAGAGTTCTGACCGATATGTCCATATGTTGGAATGGTTAGTCCACCGGCTACAATCTGTGCAGCATTGGCAGAATCACTATAAATCACATCTTTTAAAGTAAGTTTATGTCCATTTGCAAATAAAATCGGATGATATGCATTCTCGAAGGACAGACTCAAGTTCTCAAAGGTTACATCTGATTCAAGGAGCAATCCACCCTTGCGGATAGAAACAAGCGGAAACTCACCCTCTCCACGCAAAGTAATCCTCTTACGAATAATATATGGTCCATTATCCGCTGAGGAGTCATCATTAATATAGCCTTTATTTTTTATAACAATTGTATCCCCGTCAGCAGCATGCTCGATTGCAGTACTTAGTAAATTATAGGGACTCGCTTCTGTTCCACTACCAGTATTCTGATTACCATTTGAATTGTACGTATAAATGGTGTTACCTGATGTATTTTCATCAAGCTCGGTCAAATACTGCGGCAAATCAATTGTATGCTTTTGGATATATCCTTCATTTGGATTTCTTCCAAGAATATATGTCAATTTACCATTTTCCAGAGACATTCCATACAGATATCCCACCGTTTCATACTCATTTGAACGATTCCATATTTCTTTTGCTACAGTATCTGAAGATGGATCAAATGAATATATCGCATCCTCTGTTGAAAAATATAATCTGCCATCATATTGTCCTATTCCTGAGAAAGACATAGGCCAATAGCCACCTCCAGTAGATGGTGCAGACTGATTTGCCTCCCAAGAACGCCAGTAACCTGCATTCTGGACTGTTTTTGAATATTCTAGATGCCCATTCGTATAATTGTACTGATTAAATACACCTGTTCGCCTGGTACTATCATATGCCATGCCATACCAGCGATTATCAGTCCCATACTCTACTCCTGCCCCAAGCTCCTCTAGCACCAAATCATTATCATATTGATTGCTCTCATTGCCTTCCTGGAATCCTATTTCGTACACCCAATCTTTTGCAGTTTTTATATGGCTATCCACTCCTGCTTCTGGATTTTCAAAATAATCTGAACTTTTTAGAAAAAATGTATGAATCGCCTGGCCAACGCGGTCAGTTACTGGATCGTCCCAACAAATATCTAGCTGATAAAATTTACCATCAGCTTTTACATAATTCCATGTATGGATCATATTATCAGAGCTAACAATACCGCACTCTATCCCCATCAACTCACATAAATATTTTGTAGCCGCTGTATATCCCTGGCATACTGCTTTTTTATTTACCAAACACCCATACATATCATAAATATGCTCGTAACTGGCAGTTTCATCATATTCACAATGCTTTGCCAGATAACTATTCAAGTAAAGAAGTTTCTCAAAATCACTCCAAGAAGCATGAATTCCTTGCCCAAATACTTTAATCTCGTCTTCTAATTCCTCTGTCATTTGGTTAATTGCTTCTTCAGGAGCCGAATATGCCAAGGATAACATTTTTACCTGACCAGCACTATTTACCGAATAAGACACTTCGTTACTTACATAAAACACATCTACACAGCTATTTAAAGTATATCCCCAGAATTCATCAAATTCAGATTGTGTAATCCCATATTGACTAATATCTACTTGCCTAGAAAGTTTTTTTGCCTCTTGTTTTACAACTTTAGCCGCATTCCGGAAGCGGTCCTCTTTTGATGCACCTTCTGAAACACTGAATAAGCTAACACTTTTTTTTAGAGTTTTTCTAGGTACCTCAAACACTCCTCCATCTTTTAAGATGCCGGATTCTGGGGTATATGTATATAAGGTTTCTTCCCTTTCGGGTGCCGCATTTGTATTGCTTTCCTGCAATGCAGACTCTGTTTCATCCAAACCATCATCTTTTTCTGTTTCTTCCACCTGTTCAGATTCTGCATCTTGGTTTTCTTTTTCTTCCAAGTCCGATTTTGACTCAATAGTCTCTTGCTCTTGTTCTATATCCGGTTTGATTTCTATTATCGGCTGTAATTGTGTTTCATCAACAACTGCTGATTGGGTCGGTGCTTCATCCTGCACATTTTCTATAGTAGGTAATACCTCCGAAGCATACACCTGCGGTATTTCAGCACTATTTAATGAACTGAAACACAGTATAGATGCCAATGTTAAACTGATGATTCTTTTTCTAAAATTATGCATAAATTATCAAAGCTCCTCTATATCGATAGTTCTTTATATTTTATCATTTTTTTTACCAAAAGTATATAAAAACAGGAGCAACACCAATGTTGCTCCTGCAATACTTCTTTCATATAAATAATTCACTTATTATATTTCATAAACTAAAACGCTTTATATATTTTACTCGATTATATTTCCAATCACCCTTTTCTCCAATGCATTGAGTGCGATCAACATTCCTTCCCAACTTCTATACTCGGACTGGTCACGACATACCCATAGCAAAACACCATCTGCTTGGCTCATATCCTCAAATTTTTCAGGCTGATTCATAAAATTTCCGTTTACAATCTGCAGCGTATCCCTTTGCATTTTTTCTTTGAAAGATCCTAAACAGTTACTGTCATTTATTTTATCATCTGTAACAATATATAAGGTTTTCACTTCTGTTTTTACAATCAGACTTTCCACATACTCTGTAGCAAGTAGCATTACATCCTCTGTTGATTTCTTATGCATGCCCCGAAGCTTATAGCCCCATTTGGTCAGAAAGTCTGGTTTCTGCTCTTTTGCTATAGCGCTGAAATCAGCCAACAAAATGCTACCTGAAAATGCTGCAAAGTCTTCTCCGGTTCTCACCTTGTTACCCAGAAGGTAGGCTACCCCAATTCCCAGAAGTATTAAAAATGTACCCGCGAATACTCCAATGAGAATTGTTTTTCGATAGTACTGCGTTCGAAACGCACTTCTTTGCATTTCATCCGAAACATCCTCACCCTGCCCATTACTTTCTGCCAGAGCTTCATAATAAGCTTTTTGATCACCTGTTAGCACTCGGATATTCTTTGTAAAATAATCCGATACTGCAGCAGTTCTCTCTATAAGCAGTTGTTCTTTTTCTATGATTTCCTGCTGAACAACTTCTGCTTCCCTTTTCTGTTCTTTTAATTGTCTTAAACCTTCCAATTCTTCTATCGTCAGCTTCTGTTCCTGTTGCAAAAGTTGAAAATTGTCATATAAAAGTTTGATCCCATTGGCAGCTTCTTCTGACAGCTTGGAATTTGCCTTATTATATTTTTCATCTAACACATGCTGTGGAGTGCAAAAGCTTATGACACCACCAATCAGACCTCCTAATATTAGGCCCGCCACCAGCCATTTCCATCTACAAATCATATATCCCAATAAATCGATTAAATTTATTTCCTGCTCATAATCTTGGGTCATAGTATATTGGCCTCCTTATTTCGTTCCATGTTATGTCGCAAAAAAGCTCAATATATTATAGCATACTCTAAGGCTAGTGGCTAGAGTGTGGGGAGAGATATTACTTTAAGGCAAGGCCTTCCCCTATGCATGCCTTTAATACTTCCATGATATATTTTAAATTTATTTTCTCATATGGATTTCTTAATTTGGCCTCGATTGCAAGTGCCATTCCCCAAGTTTCTACGGAAGGTCCATCATAGTTATCATAATGGCAAATAAATCCATCTGCTAAAATCTTTCTTCTATTTCCACAAAACGCTGATATCTCCTCAGTAATAAAGTGTAATGAATATTGAAATGTTCTATATATTGTGCTAATGCGGAGATTTCGCAAAAAGATTTATTATCTAGGTTCATGTGTTTTTCCTCTTTTCTATCGGTAATTGCTTTATTTTTTATACTTGTTTATAGGGGTTATCTACGGGCTAGTATAAAAATACCTTGGCCGTTATTATAACCAAGGTATAAGATTCAAATATTACTAAGCTTTTTAAAGCTAAATATTATTATGTTTATTTAGATATTTCAAAACAACTGCGCAGCACTGCTCCATAGCCAATCGTTGATATTCTGGTTCAATCTTATCCGCACTCTCCATGAAATCCTCCAGTTTCCTAGCACAGTCAAGTATTTTCATCATTTGATCATTATGATGTGCTCTAAGTTTATTTTGATTTTCAATAAATGAACTATTTTTCTAATACATAATCATTACAGAAGAAATCGCAAAAACCACACTCAACATATTTCCGCTTTTTTCAGATTTTTTCAAACATTTTCAGTTGACATCTAGCTTTTTCTTTTTCATACGCAATTGCCGAATAATCAATTATCTCTATCCTCTATAAAACTCTTCTGTTCCGCCAAAAGAAACCCAATTTTTATACATTTCTATATAATTTTCTTTTATGAACTTCTGGATTTTATGAATTTCTGCATCTGTAAGATCGCCTCTCTTTTTCATTACGGTGCTTCCATCGCCTTTAACATAAAATTTAGCGGAATTTGCTTCTGTTAACTTTTTATCACTTGCATGCACATGCATAGCTTCAATAATACATTCAGATGTAAAATACAAATAATGATCTGCAATTTTGTCTCTAAAATATTTTGGCATATTAGTCCTCCATAAACTGCAGATTTTTCTTACATAAATCCAAGACTATCTTTTGTTCTATTTCATCCATATTGGTTTCTAGCAGTTCTGAATTCATATTTACCACCATCGCTGATGTCGGACGTTCCAGATTTAATATACTTATAAAACCATCTTCTCTTTTCATAAATGCGTAACCAGCAACTATAATTTCCGATGATTCAGCAATATTCATTAATTCTTTTTCAGACATATTCTATCCTCACTTCTTTAATAGGATTCAAAAATTCTTCTTTATTCATGTACAAACCATCAAGGATGGGTTCCAAATCAATGTATTCTTCTATTTCTTCTTTCTTATGACAATATTTGGCCATCACCTCAATATACCCATTATCCCACAGTATAATCTTAGTATATTTTTCCAGATTATTGCATGTTCTAAAAGTAAGTTTTGTTCCATTATATGAAAATGTAGTATATTTCGGAAAGCTGCTCAATATTGCAATTCCTTCCATTGTATCCACCTCACTTCCAATTTGTTTCTCTTTTCTTACTATATTTCAGCCCTTAGAATATTATAGCATGATTGAAGGATGGCTACTAGGCATAATATGGTTCTTTGACGTTCATGAAAATTCCATTACTAAATGCGATAATAAAAATATTTATTAATTAGCTCATTTGAATCTCTTTCCTTTTCTGCAAACACAAAGCTTTCCGGCACCTTTTTATTCCACATTTGATGCTCCCCTTTCCAATTCATCCAGAAGTGAATCATCCGGCAAGGTGGAAAATACATCATTTTCTACAGCACATCGAATAGAATCCGTGTTTCGCTTTAAGATGTCAGACGCAGATATGGCAGATACCTGATACACTCCATCCTCTATTCTTTTTCGTAAAAAGTGAAGCTGTGCTTCGGTAAATTTAAATCCAGCATATCCGTATTGTGAGTAGTGAAGATAAGTTGTTCATTTGCGCTGATTCTATCCAGCATGATTCCAAATATTCTCTTCTCAATATCGCTCTGAATATAAGAGAAATGCTCATCGCAATAATAAAACGCATTGCTTGAAATCATCATAGAGGTCAAAAATACTGCCACATCAATTCCTTCTGCAGTACCGCTGGAAAGCACCTCACGATTCAACAGTTTTCCATCCTGGATAATGATCTCCGTTTGATCTCGACGAATAATAAAGGTATCCTTTAAATCCTTGGCTATTACAACTTATACATATCTGCAATCGATATAAGCTTAACATCTCCATTATTAGAAGCGTTAATCAATTCATCAGTAAATCCACCTAGAGAGAAAATCACATAATGATAATTCTCACCCTTACCAAAGACTTCTGCATACTCTTCCATTCGTTTAAGCTCGTTCATACCAATCTTTTCATTCTTGAATTTGCAGGAGCCAATGATATAGTCTGTAACACGTTTATTTGCCTCCTGTACCGGCACTACTACTACATCAATTTGCACTTCTTTCTTGGTTTTTGCATCAGTCCCCCACCACTGACCTATATCTGATAATTCAAACGGCAAATCATCTGCATAGTGTAATAGATATTCCTTGCACATTTTTTCAAATACAAGCCCCATGTAATCATGTAATTTTGATTTGACTGCCTTTTCGTATAATTTTTCAAAACGCCCTGCAGATATGGAAGACATATTTTGTGGCACAAATCTGTACCAGAAGCGAAAAAAATTGTCCTCTATCATATAGATTGTTTTTTTCGTGGAGGATTCCGTAATCGGCATTTCTTTTTTTATTATTCCAAGATCTATTAGCACATTTACATATTTAGAACATGGTCCACTCTCTAATCCGACCTTTGTTGCAATTTCATTAAGCTTAGAGGCACCTTCTGCTACAGCTCTTATAATGGCATTATATACGGCCGGCTCCCTAAGTTCTTGCTTCAACAGGTTCTCGGGTTCCTCAAATAAATAGGAAGATCTATCAAACAGATTCTCAATAAGCGCCCTATCTAAACCTTTTTTTACTGCCAGCTTATTAATATAATGAGGAATACCCCCTGTAATTCCATAAATGTATGCATTCTCCTCGTCCGACAGCTCTGGATGAAAAACTGCTGTTTCCTTATATGTCAAAGGCTCAATCTTAAATTGGGTCGTTCTTCTCCCATACAAAGGACTTTCATATCCAAGCACCTGGTTTTGCATAAAGCTCATGGAAGAACCACAAAGAATAAGGTACATTTTCCCATTCTGCCATTCGTGATCTATTAAATGCTGAAGACGTGACGAAATAGCCCTATAAGATTCTGCAAGATAGGGAAATTCATCAATCACAAATACCAGTCGTTCCTCTTTCCCAAGTGTACCTATCTCATTAAGCACAGCTTCAAAGGACGGAAATTCGGGATAATCCCCTGCTTCTGGATGCTCATACTGATATACAGCTTTAGATAAGGCACTTAAATTCTCAGTTGATGTTGTTTTAAGTGCAGAGAAATAAATTGTCTTTTTTCCTTTACAGAATTCATTGATTAGCGCAGTTTTACCCACTCTTCTACGCCCATAGATGACGATACATTCAAAGTTTTCTTCTTCGTATCTATGATTCATTTTTCGCAGTTCGTTTTCTCTACAATAAAAAGCCATGACCGTCTCCTGATTTATTATAATCGTAAGTTAGTAACTCGTAATCTACTTTTCTATAATTATATCTAAATAATACTGATAGTCAAGCATATTTATGGTACTCACAGACATTTTCTTTCTGTGTATAAATAACCTGCCACATACATATCCTAATATTATTTACATGGGTTAAATCTTTGATTGAGGGAATTGTATGAAAAAAAGAAGTCTGATTGGCATAATTATCGGTATTGGCATTCCACTTCTAACCGGTGGAATCTCGGCACTCCTTACACGAAAGAACATGCAGTTGTTCGATACGTTGAAACAACCGCCTCTCTCTCCTCCCGGATGGCTGTTTCCGGTTGCCTGGACCATTCTATATATTCTGATGGGACTTGCATCTTATTATGTTTATCGTCATAAGAAATCTGAACAGAATGAAGAAATAAACAGTGCGCTTCGCCTTTATGGACTCCAATTATTTTTTAACTTTATGTGGTCCATTGTTTTCTTTAATCTGAAGTGGTATTTATTTGCATTTATCTGGCTGATGATTCTGTGGGTAATGATTCTGGTAATGACATGCAAATTTATGCACATTGATCGCCGGGCAGGGAATATGATTATCCCGTACGTTCTCTGGGTTACTTTCGCTGCCTATTTAAATCTTGGAGTTTATATATTAAATCGCTAAACCGCAAGGTTTGGCGAGTAGACAAAATGCTAAAGATATCACACCTTTATCCTGACACATTCCTGCTCAATTTTAACTCCTTGCAGTAGCATATGCTCCAAAACATCCTTCTGATGGATAAAAAAAGGATCCTCCATCATGTTTTGCAGCTGTTTTTTATCATGCTCTGTCAGTGGTCTGCCTAAGTGCTTATAGTTCTCATAGGTTTCCATACCCATTCCTATAGGCTGAAATGGAATACAGGTTGCCTGGCACAAGTTTTTCCAAATGAGAAAGCCCCCTGCATCCATATCTCCAAAGTGATAAAAAAGAATCTGCTGATATGCCTGATATAATTTTTCCAACATATGTTTTCTTGGCGTATTGGCAAAGCCACCCAAATACAGACAAAGACCTTTCCCCTGTACTTTCTCTTCAGTTTTCCAAGTATGAAAACTGGTTAGGTTTTCTATAGTGATTACATAATCCGGTCGAATGGTTGTGTCCCAGACAATTTTTTCTATGTCCTCATTGGATATGCCCAGTCCACCAGGCAGGTTTTCGAGGTTGACATAAGTTTTTCCGTCTTCTTCGCTCTCTGTCCCTATCCACAGGGCTCCATATCCTTTACACATCACCCAGGATGGATTCCGAAAAATCTGGTATTCTGCCAGGATTTCCTCTTCTGACAGGTTCGAAATATCCTCCGTGTAGCTTGTGCCTCCAAATCTTCTTATAATGCCAATGACCTTTTTGATTTCTCCCTCTGCCACCTTGGAATCATGGAAAACAGCGATGGATAGCTGCCGCAAAAAAATTTCCTGCTGATTGTTTTCTATTGCAGTTAACAACTTTAAAGTAGGTTCCAACTGCTGGGGTTTCTCTATATTGCAGTATTCTTTGATGCTTTCGCCTTTTTCCAGCCTTTCTAATAACCAGTGAAGAAATATCTGACAGATTTCTGAGGTATACAGAGATTGATACTTTTCCAATAAAGAAAGCTGTTTTTTTGCCTTTTCCTGCTTTGGCTGTCTGGATAAGACCTGATAAATTTCATTCACCTTGGACAGGTTCAGCACACATTTTTCTAAAATATGCTTTTTCTTCTTTCCCCATTCCAATGCAATATAGCCTTTTGCTTCCAGTTCATAGAATTGCTCATGAATGGCATCATAGGCCAAGCTTGTCACATCAAAGTATTCCGGAAAGGTTTGCTTGTTTATCGGAACAGTTATTGTGATGTTCACGCGATTTTTTTCTTCATATAAAAGACTATTTTCATAGCGATCCAGCAATAAATGTAATAGCCGTTCGTCGTAGCGTTTCATATGCTGTTTCCTTTCCTGCATTTTTTGTCTTATGGGAAGTCATTTCTTTTATACCCTAGCAAACTCCTCTATAAAGCTGGCATTTCCAGCCTGCAATGCCAACAATACTTTATCCATATAAGCCCCTATATATTGAATCTTGTCCGGTGGTGCAGCGATGATAATCTGCAAATTGGAGTGTAGACTTGTTAAAAATTCCAGCACCCCCGCCATTCTGTCATCATCCATGTTGTTGAAGGCTTCATCCATCATCATAAGCCCCACGGCGTCTCCGCCGATACTATTGCGGTACAACTGCATAAAGGAAGCTGCCATGGTAATATAGAAAGGTGTCTGAGTCTCTCCACCACTTTTTTCTCTGCTGACCTTGGAATAGAGCATATAATTTCCATCGGGTAGCGTAATCTTAATATCATAATCCATATAGGATCTGTAATCGGTGAAAAATTCTAAAGTTTTTGCACTGTCCTCATCATCCAAGGCCAGTTTTTCAAAAAGTTCATCGATAACTTCTTTGTGATTTTGCATGAAAATACCGGAGAAAATGGAGGCTCCACCAGCCAGATTAAAATCATCCATAATCATGGTATAATAGCGTTTCAAATTGCCTTTGGGTTCGTAAAGAAATTCATAGTGTTCCTTGCTGAAAGGAATTTCCTCCAATGCCCTGTTTAATTCCTTAAACTCATTTCTAGCTTGTTTAATATTTTCCTGTAACCTGGATAGGAATTGTTCTCTAAATTCCTCTTCTGCCGCATTTCTTGCCCTATAGACTTTCTCTTCATATTCCAGCAATTGTGAATTTTTCAGTTTATCCAGTTCTGCCTGGAAATCCGGAAAGCCTGCCAAAGAATCCGCCGCTCCGAAATCATGAGCCACTTTGTATTCTCGCATTAGGCGTACCATTTCCTCTTCCGCTTTTTGACGTAAAGTTTCATTTGCTTTTCTGGCCTTTTCTCTATTTTCTTTAAATTTTGTTAATTCTATGCCTTTTACCAGCTTTTGGTATTCCTTTTCGCAATCTTCGACGTTTTCCCACATTTTTTGGAACAGTTCTTCCACATACTTGCTTTGGGATTTCAGTTCCCATTCATTGCTTTGGATTTTTCCCTGAATATTTTTGATACGTTCCTGGAGTTTCCCCTGCTCTATGAATAGTTCCTTCAGTTTATCTTCCAACTTCCGTTGTTCCTGCTTCAGTTCCCGCAAGTGGATTCGTTTCTGAATCAGGGTTTCATTCTGCTTTATTTCTTTGATGGTTTCCAGACAGTGCTTCAACTGAGCCTTATGGGCCCGTTCCTCTTCCAATTTAGGCAGGAGATACAGGATTTCTTTTTCCTCAGATTGGTTCAAAAGTAACTCCTGTTTTTGCAGTCTTTCCCTACTTTCTTCCAATACCTTTCTCTCCTCTTGCAGCAAGGCTTTTTCTTCTTTTGCAGCCTGCAGCTGCTTCATTGCTGCCTGTGCCCCAATATAAGGCGTACTATATACTGTGGGGGAAATGGCACTGGCCACATGATTTTGATAGCGCATACACTGTTTGGTAATGGCAATCTTATATTGCTTCAGTTCCCGATAGGAGTCACACCTTTGCACCCGTCCCAAAATCATATTGATATATCGTTTTGCCCAAATATTTTTACTGGAAACCACTTCCGCCAAGCTTCCTACGGGTGTTTCATCATAGCTTTCCAGTTTTCCCGTATTGATAAGGCCGGCTCCGTACACCAGCTTCTGCTGCCGCATTTTATCATATACAGACAGAGCCATATCGAAATCTTCCGGTTCCACCAGCAAATAAAATCTCTGTTTATTCAGGTATCCTTCTACCGCATTTTGCCAGCTTTCCTCTAAAATCTCCAAAGTTTCGCACAGAATACGAACTTCTCCGGTTCGTCTAAGCTTTGTAAACTGATCCTTGATAGCTTGCTGTAATAGTTCTACCTCTTTAGGATAAATCAGTCTTTTTTCTTCCAATTTGCGAATTTTTCGTTCTACATCCTGTAGCTTATTTTGGGTATCATTAAAAGCTACTTCTTTTTTACCAAGCTCTTTTAAGGTGTTTCCTCTCAGTTTATCTCTATTTGCAGCTACCTTTTCCAATGCCAACATCAGCTCTGCCAGACTTTCCAGCTGTTCCAGTGCTTGCAGCATTTTGGAAAGCTGCACAAAGGGTTCTTTATCCTCCTGTAAAAAGGACAAAATTTTCTCCAGATTTTCAACTGTCTTTTTCCCTTTTGCTTTTAGTTTCTTCACTTCTACAGTATCTGCTTCAATTTGTTTTTCTAATGTCTTCTTTTCCTTTTCCAGCTCTGACAAGGCTCTGAATTCTTCATTTTGATTTAGTTCCACTTCCAAAGCAAGGATGGTCTCCGCCATACGCCCCCTAACCTCATCCATGTTGGCATACTGCTTCTGGTTTTCTTCCTCCTGGCGTTTAGCTAATCTAATATTCTCCAGGCCTTGTGCAATGGTTTCTTTATAAATGTCCTCTACCGCTCTTGCAATAAAGTACTCATGGTTTCTATCCAACCTTTGGTAATTTTCCACTTCCCCTTCTTTACTGCAAATCTTATCCAGCTCTTCAATTCTCTTTTTCACATCCCGAAGCAAAAGCTCCAAGTCCTGATAGCTATGTACATTTTCCCGAAGAGCATCAATATTGACCTCTTTGGAATCCAACACATAAGAATAGACAAAGTCTTTAATATCGTGAATGGGCTTAAACGCTAAGGCCTTGGGAATTAAGGCAAAAAATTTCTCATCCAATCTGCCAAATCTGGCTAGAATCATTTTCTTTGCCTCATTTACTGTAGTAGCAAAATTTTTGATTCCTTTATTACTGGTTCGAAAAGCCTGAATGCCTTTTACCTGTCTGTCCCGAAAGAACAGTTCATCCTTCAGGCTTTGGTTTTCCATCAAATACCAAGCCGTATTCGGTTCCTTTTCCTCTGTGGCAGTATCCATTACCACTCCCAGCAGGAAAGGATATTGCTTACTGTCATCATAAAACTCCAGGCAAATATGGGCAGAAAGCGCTCCTTCTCGTTCATAGGGATGATCTTCCTGTCCGGTTTTACAACGGATATAGCTATTTAAGTTTCTTTTCCCCTTTTCATGGGCAGCTTTATTAAAGTTTGCCTTAGAACAGGTAATGGCAAACTGAATGGCATCCAATATGGTAGATTTTCCGGCACCATTTTCTCCCGATAACAAAACGCATCTTTCAAAAGGAATGGTTTCATCCGAAAATCTATGCCAATTAATCAATCTCACCTTCTGAAGCTTCTTCATCCGGATTATCTCCTTCCTGGGAACCTTTACGGTATCTTTCCATCAAATCACTGACTCTTTTAATATCTTCCACACGCACTGCCATCAAGATAGAATCGTAAATCACAATTCTGGCATCCTCTTGGGTCACATCTCCATCCAATATTTCTATCAGATTATAACGTTTCAATAACTGTAACGTATTTCCCATAGTGGTTTTATCAATCTGCTTGGCACGGATCCGCATGGAAAGATATTTTTCCTGAATATCCCCCACATTTATAAGCACATCTGTCAGCGATAGCTCTCTCTTTTTCTCATCGTAGAGAATACGAAGAATCAATAGAATAATAGATTCATTCAGTTTCAGACGTACATGATTGTAGTTTTCCCGATTGACCAGCTGCACTACCCCATATTCTTCATTGATTTCCAACACATACCCCAACACATCCAGGTAATGTTCAAAAACCTCTTTATGTCTGAGAATAAAGTAATACTCTGATTTCGTGGACTCATTTTGCTTGGTAATAAAACAAATGCTCATCAGCTTATTACAGACTCTGCGAAACTCGTCCCTATCCTTTTGATACATATTTTCAAACAATTCCATTGTTATTTCCTTCTTTATGTTTTCTTTCTTATGGAAAAATCCCGAAACCGGAAGCCATCTTTTTCTATCATCTGCTTTAGTTCCAGCTTGTAGGTCATATTTTTTCTTTGTCCATACAAGCGAACATAGATTAATTTTATGAAGCTTTCCATGTCCTCTAAAGGGATTTCAGAAGCCAGCATTTGCTCTTTTTCTCCTAAAAGCGTGGCCACATACTGATTGATTTTTTCTGCGCTTAAGGTTTTTTCCAGCTTTTCCCTCATGCGGTTCATTTTTTCTGCCCGTTCTATGTCGGAAATTTCCACCACCGGCACATCCTGGGGTTCAAAAACCTTTTTTCCTTTCATGGGCACATAA
This sequence comes from Lachnospiraceae bacterium, assembly GCA_024403235.1. Classification (GTDB taxonomy): domain Bacteria; phylum Bacillota; class Clostridia; order Lachnospirales; family Lachnospiraceae; genus JAKSSF01. The sequence continues at coordinate 119,588 of JAKSSF010000001.1, forward strand.
AGAGAATCCATATCTAAAAAATTCCAGGAGAAAAGCTTTACCAAACGATCTAGTTCTTCCAACTCATAAATCCCGTTGTAGTCCAGTCCCCGTTCTGTAATCTGTGCATTTAGTCCGGTTAGAATGGTACGTAACTGCCCCTTAATATCTTCACTGCTGGATAGTAAAAATCTTGCTCTTCCAATGGCCGCTCGCTGATATTTGGTATTCTTTTTATTGATATCCTCCAGAATCTGATCCATTTTTCGGAAAGCATCTATCACATCATGTAGCAGGTTCATGACCAGTTCTGCTGCCTCATCCTCGGAAATTTCCCGAATTTGGGCGATTTCAGTGGCTGCCGTTTTCTTAAATCTTGTACTTCTTGCATGACTTTCCAAAGAAGCTATGATTTCCGGACGGTATTTTGCCACATTGTCTGAGGTCATCAGGCGGTGATAGGCCTTGTCTACAATGTTGGTATAGTAATCATTTAGCAGGGCATCCATAATCTCTGCAATAGTACTGTATTTTGTCAGTTCATCAATATATTTCTTGATATTGGCATTGAGACTTTTCAGGCCCGTAATCAATTTTTCCGTATTTTCCACGATTTGAAGCAATGCCACACCGGGCTGGGCACTTGCAGATTTTGTTAGGGTATAAATGGTATACACATAGCCCTGGTATTCCGGCTTGTCTTCTTTTTCCAGGGACAATAAGCTTTGAATCATATGGATGGCATAATCCCGAAAATTCACCCGCTGTACGTAATTATAATCTGTGTCCACATAAATCCATCCATAATGCTCCAGACGACGCAGCATGAAATTCGCCTTATCTCTGCTGTCCTTTGCAGACATATCCCCATCCTCTTCCAAATCGGCTGCCAAATGGGAGTCAAAGTAATACACCAGTTCATCTACCAGAAAATCCCTTTCCACACCAAAGGAAAGTTGAGCGCTGGTGACACGATACAAAAGACAGATACATTCCCAATATACAATTTTACTTTTCCCTGCCAGTGGACCAAAAAAATTATCCGGCAGAATTTGAAATAATTTTGCAGTGTTCATAGTGTTCCATTTCAGACAGCTTGCTTACTTATTTTTTGGAATGACTCATCCCCACAATTCCACGAATTCTTTGAACCTAGGTAAGTCAATGCGTACATATCCTCGTTCGCTGTCTGATAATATATGTTTTTTATCGATTCGTTCTTTCAGCATATTATAATTGGCGGGTTTTTCCATTTTATTTTTAATATCCGCCACTTTTCCTGTTTCTGATTGCACAATCAATTTCACCAATTGTTTTTCCGCTTCTGTTAAGGATTGCCATATCAATTCATAGGAATCCCGGAACAGTATTTTATCAAACGCAGGCAAAATATTCTCAAAAGTTTCCTTTTCTGTTTTTTGAAAATATAACGTTCCCAAAACCTGATACGCATACGCATAGCCTTTTACAAACTTCGAAAATTCGGCGGCTTGTTCCTGACTGACTCCCAAAAGTTTCATATACATATCCGCCACTTCATACTTGTCTAAACCTTTTATCTCCAACTGATCACTTCGTTTAAAAAAGGTTAGACTGGCTTCATTTGCCACATCTTCTATATTTTTTGCAATTCCGGTACATACCAAGTATAGTTTCTTATCTCCATCCAAAAGCATCTTTCCAAATATAGACAAGAACTGAACCATTTGGGGCGTTTTCGCTATATCATCTATCCCTATAAGAATATGAAAGCCTTTTTCATTCGCCTTTTTTATCATTTCTTCCAAAATGACTTCCTGGGAATAATATCTATCATTCTCTTCTGTATGCTTTGATATTCCTACCTCAGCATTCCCTTCGGCAAGAAGCAATTTCCCACTTACAGAACCATTGGAACTGATAGTTGTAGAGCGCTTTTTGTCATCTATAAATTTTTCCCTACTTAGAAAAGAAATCAGTGCTTCTATGGGGTTATTTGCCGAAGACAAGGTATACACCAACCAATTTTTATGATGTGCTTTTTCTCTAAAATGCTTGATTATCTTACTGTATTCAACAGATTTACCGGAGCCCCTTAACCCTACTATTTTATAGACATATTTATAAGATTCTTCACTTTCAAAATTTGCAATAATAGTGTCCGCATACTTCATATCAATATATGCATTTCCAGCAATTCCCGGTGTCCTTGTAAATGGATCAATTTTATATGGCATCTGTTTCACTCTCCGTGTTATTATTTTCTCACATTGTTACTGTCTGTTACTATTTTCACTTATTTGTTATTGTTTGTTACTTTTTTTTCATTTTGTTATCATTTGTTATTATTGTAATTTAATTCTGTAATATGTCAAGATTATAAAGTTTATTCTCATGAAAAAGGCAGCCCATTGGCTGCCCTTCGATACTAGACTATTCAACTTACGCTCCTGTAGGTTTTGAATCCCGTAGCTTGAAATTCACAATAAGTGCCACTGCATTATCACCCTTTATCTGTCTCTCTTTTCTCAAAATGGAACTTGCTTTTCTTTTGGCGATTAACTTTTCCATAGTGATAATATTGGCATTTTGTGATGTAATTCTTCTATACTTCATACCTTTCCCCCTCCTTTTAGAACTTTTTGTATATTATTCTACTTCTTTTGCTGTTTTTATTATCCTAAATACAGCATTGGAAAGAAAGGGAATTCGTTCGACAATTAGCGACAGTGGGTAAGTATAGCAATCCATATTTTCGTCAAGTCGTATTCCATATTCAATTTGCTTGGCTTCTTTGCCCCGTCCAAGAGATTTATTAAGGCTCAAACTATTTATCTTTGATTTCCTCAGATAGTACCAACGATTTTAAACCATAAACCCTTGAAAGAGAAAGATTCACAGATGAATCCGGATCATCATATAATTCAAAACAAAATGCGTACTCTATTGGTTTCGGATAATGTTCCTCAGTTAAAATAACATCCTCTCCTTCCCTTGTTTCCAAATACTCCAACATTTGTTGGAATTCCCGATAATACGTTGGTAATTGACCTTTCACAAGACAATAATTCAATCTTAATAACGCCATATCTTTGTATGTTGCTTGATTTGTGAAAATCACCACAAGAGTAAAAATGATTCCAATTCCAAAACCTATTTTAGCAATATTTATACTGGGTATTAATGTGCCTATCATCCAAAATATATTTCCCCAAGCAAGAACCATCATTACTGTAACTACGAAAACACACCTCTGCGGAATCCAAGGCACACCATAACCTAATATCACAGGAAATATAGCAATTAACGGAGTAAATATAAATATAAAACTTAAAATGATATAACTCTTTTTTGATATTTTCAGTGAATCTTTCATCCAATATCCTAGACAACCTATAGCAAACAGAAATAGCAGAGAATCTCTTCGGAAAAGAAACCATATTTCATTCGATATAAAAACTCGCCAAGTATCTTGTATAACATTTATAAAATTGCTCACAAGAGAGTATTGTTCTGCAACTTGTCTTTGAAAATTTCCCGGTGCAATTGTATTGAATACAGCGCCCAAGAAACTACTCACAAAAAATACACTTAATTGCACAGAAATTCTTTTTTCACTCAAAAACTGGTATGCCACCATCATTAACCATATCGTACAATTAAAAGCACTGACTGTTAGCGATCCCCCGCTAGCCAAAAATGTTAACAATATCATCAAAACATAAATGCCCACAGAATAATTTTTTATTTGGTAATACAACGAAAGCGCAATAAAACACATCGTCATCGGTAACATATATGCAATAGCACCAGTTCTCCAGGAAAAAATCTCCGTAAATACAGTAGTAGTGCCTAATAGCAATACACAAAGACAAATCAAGCACCATTTTAATTCTTTTTTTTCAGTTGTATTTTTCATAAAAAAAGAATATAAGTAAAGGCAAAATGAAATCCAAAAGATTAAAGTCATACAAATCATTTGAATTCTTAAATGAAGCATTGCACCATTACTATTGACCGGATCCGTAATGCAATGCACAAAAAACGCAAAAAATGTTCCTTGCCAGGACATATACATTTTTTTTGTCCAATTGAAAGCATGTAAAAGATATTTTCCGATTCCTACCTCTATTAAAGAAGGCTGATTATACCAAAAATCATCTCCTACTAAAACTGTATATGAAGATTCCATTATAAAAGTTGCTATAACAAACACAATAATTGCAATACTCATAATCATAAGAATTTTTTTTGCGTTATTTATTCTTTTCATTGTCAATCCCTACCTCCATAGCGCATAAAAAAGTGTGCCTTATTATAACATAACAGTTAAAGAATGACTAGAAAATAAGTAAGCACATACATTCCGTCAGCCAAACTAATATGTTTGCCTAATAACACTCTGATTTACTTGTCCTAAGCTTGTCCATTCCTTTTCACTATTCAATTTTTATCATATCATCTGTATAAAAATCCTTACAATCTCTACCATTAAACCATTTAGGTGGAGCTAGCACAAGCTTGTTATCTGACTGATTTTTGCTTAAATATGCTCCCCACCAGCTAAAGCTACTATTGGCCAGGATATAATGCTGACACTGTGTCATTAAATATAAATCCAAATACCCGTGGTCCTCATCATTGCCTTCTACGATGGTGATGTCTGATTCTTTTTCGTAAATTTCCTTTGCCCAGGCGGGGTCATTGGTGAATAAGAAGAAGTGACAACCCGGTACTTCTTGTCTCATTTTTCGGAAGGATTTTGCATAATACTCCGGTGTGCAGATTCCACCGTACAGGTCATTGACCTCCAAATAATCACCACGGCGAATGTGGACACTGACAGCCCGGGTCTCCTGTATTTTTTTCAGGTAAGGCTGCATTTCCCGGGTAATCTGATATTTTCCACTGGCCTCCAGTTGAAAGGTAAAGGCTTTCTTCACCTCTTCTTTCACTTCTGCAAAATATTTCTCACTCTGGAAGCATCCTACCAGATAGGCTCTGTCTTTTTGCAGGATTTCCTGATCAAATACCGGACTGGTTTCCAGGTATTCTGCCGTTTTCCTACCGGTTATTTTTCTTCGTAATTTAGATACAACATCAACATAAGAATCCGTAAGGATTTTGAGTTCTGTTTCTGTCGGTCTGGGATAATCGATATCAAAAACATCCAGTCTTTTCGGTCTGGTTTTTTCTGCCTGATACTCCGTTACATCATCGATTTTTACATTTTTTCCAAGTGCTTTCAGCTGAAGATACAAAGCATACTGGAACATCTGATTCCCCATGCCACCGGATAGTTGTATTACCACTAAGGGTTCTGTCTGATTTCTCAATACCTGTTTATTGGGAATCAGGTAGCTTTCGTTGATTTGGTCTAACATTTTGTATAGTTTCGGACTCTTCAAAAACAACTCCATACGCTTTTTCTCGTTAGTATTGGCAGTTGGGGAGTTGTAGGCTTTTTTGATATTTACTTTTTCTTTTTTTAGTAAGTCTACCAATTCCTTGGACATGGTTTGATACTTTTCCGGTTTATGTTTCTGCAATTCCATGTAATGCAACAGGAGTCGTTTATAAAAGAACAGGTTATGAATCTGTACTAAGTCCTCTCTGCCAATTTCCTGCAGGAATTGTCTTTTTTCCATATACAGGGGAATCTGATCCGTAAATATTCGCTTGCCGGTCCCCTGGTTCATAATGCTACCGGATCTATCTATTACGTAGTTATAATATGCTTGATTCAGATACACAATTCCCTGTGCCTGGTGCAGTAACTTGGTGGTGAAAAGAATTTCTTCATAGTATTTTCCCACCGGTAATCTCAGTTCTTTCAATAACTTTTTGGAGAAAAGTTTATTCCATACTGCATTTTGAATCTGAATTTCTTCCTCTTCTTTTATAAAACTTTCTAAAGCTTCATCGTCTTGGAAATATATGATTTTATCATTGGAAGGATCCTTTATTCCTTTTGCAGATACTTCTTTATAGGCACAAATCCCCAATTCTGCCTGGGTTTGCAACATAGCCTTTAACATACTTTCATACATTTCCGGCTCAATCCAGTCATCTCCATCCACAAAGGCAAGATAATCCCCTTTGGCCTGCTCCATAGCCAGATTTCTGGCTTCTGATGGTCCACCATTTGCTTTATGGATAACTCGGATACGCTGGTCTTTTTCGGCATAACTATCGCAGATTTTTCCGCTGTTGTCTTTGGAACCATCATCTACCAACAGGATTTCCAGATTACGATAAGTCTGATTCTGAACGCTTTCGATAGCTTTCCCAATATACGCTTCAATGTTGTACACCGTAATAGTAACCGTAATCAACGGTAGTGGGGGGTCGATATGAAATTGTTTGAGTGAAGTAATATCAAATGATTTCACGATTGCCACAATTCCTTCATTTTAGGTTTTGGCTGGCCATCCACTCCTGGAACATTAGAATATACCAGATTTGAATGCGCCATTGGTTATTTTCGATATAATCTTTCCAGATGTACCAAACCACATCCGGGTCTAACAGGGCTTGCTGCTCCAGAGTCTTTCTGTCAATTAAGGTTTCTGCCCATTCCCGAAGTTCCGGTTCCTTTAACCACTTGGAAATAGGAATAGAAAAGCCTCGTTTAGGTAAATCCATTAAATCCTTTGGAACATATTTATATAAAATATTTCGAAGCACTTTTTTGGTTACGCCATCTTGATATTTATAGGATAAGGGCAAAGTCCAAGCAAATTCCACCACATCCTTATCTAACATAGGGATACGGCTTTCCAGGCTGACTGCCATACCGGCTCTATCCACTTTCACCAGAATATCATCCGGATGGTACATGAGCATATCCATTAACATAATGTTATGTCTGGTTTCCTTCATATAATTGGTAGGATATTCCGTATATTTAAAGGGAAGCATATGCTTGTCCAAACTAACTTCTTTTGCTAAAGGCTCTTCTTCATTGGACAGTTCATACAATTCTTCCGGGCCTTTTGCACCTAACAGCATAGCTTTGGTGGATAGAACTTTATTCCCTTTAATTGGGGCGTGAAGCAAAATACTACTAGCTAGCTTTCTTACCGGATAAGGGATAGATTTCATTTTTCCCCAAATTCTGTCCATAGAGCTATACTGTCCATAGCCACAGAACAGCTCATCTCCCGCGTCACCGCTCAGGGAAACAGTAACATGCTCTCTGGTCATTTTGCTAACCAGATAAGTAGGAATCTGGGAACTATCCGCAAAGGGTTCTCCAAACATGTCTGCCAGCTTTGGAATCACTGCCTTTGCATCATGATCTGAGATGTAAAGTTCTGTATGCTCCGTACCTAAGTGGTCCGCTATCTGCTTCGCCACTTCCGCCTCGTTGTATTTAGGGTCCTCCACCCCAATGGTGAAGCTTCTTACCTTTTGGCTACTTAAAGACTGCATTAAGGCTACAATGGTAGAGCTGTCAATTCCGGAAGAAAGAAAGGCACCAACCGGTACATCTGCCACCATTTGACCGCTGATGGCATCCTTTAATAAACGTTCTAATTCTGCGGTAGCTTCCTCTTCTGTGCCTTTGAAAGGATTATTTTCTCCTTTCTTTGCCACCTCCATAATGGACCAATAGGGCTCAATGGCAGGTGTTTCATAGGGTGCCTTTATGGTTAAAATCGTGCCCGGCTCTAATTTATAGATATTTTCATAAATAGAATAGGGGGCCGGAATATAGCCATGAATGAAATAAATAGGCAATACGCCTTTATTGATAGGGTTGTGAAAGCCATCTAGGACTGCAATAGAACCAAGGTCTGAAGCAAATGCAAAGCTTTTTCTTCCTTCCTTACTGCCTTCCTTCGACTCTACAAAACCGTAATACAGTGGTTTTTCTCCGATTCTATCTCGCAGCAGATGTAAACATTTCTCCTGTCTATCATATAAGGCAATGCCAAACATCCCTTTGCAAAGTTGAATTCCTTGTTTCACACCATAGGCTTCGAAAAGTTCCAGCAATACTTCTGTGTCGGAAGTGGAGTTGAAGGCCTCCACCTTCTTTTCTGCAAGCAACTTCTGCCGCAGTTCTCTATGGTTATAGATTTCTCCATTAAATACCATTACAAAGCGCTTGCTATGGCTTTCCATAGGCTGTTTCCCATTTTCCGATAAATCCAGTATGGATAGTCGTCTATGACCTAGTGCCACGCTTCCATCTGTTTCCACAAAGGTTCCCTCTCCATCCGGTCCCCTGTGAATCATACGGCATTTCATTTTTTCTATGTTTTCTTCAATATCTTTTTGCCAATTACATAGGCCTACGATTCCGCACATATTGTTTCCTTTCGATTTCTAAAATCTTTTTCAATCTAATGGCAAATACATGGGTTCATTCTTATTAATTTCCATGTTCTGTTCTTTCTCCATAAAATCAGCAAAATCGTGAAAAAGATTTCTCTGATAAAATCTTTTCGCTTTTTTATCTGCATACAAAAGAATATATTTTACAGCAATCTTCTCCTCTGATAATTTGACACAAATTTTAATAGCTTCACATAATATAGCATCACTAAAATAAAAATGGTCATCTGGATCGCTACTAGCTTCTGATATAGCATCCATATGAATTTTTTGATATTTAGTATTTATTGCAAATATATCAATTTTTATAGCTGGCAAGACATGGACATAATTTCCTTGCCTGTGAATAATCCCAGACGCAGCCAAAGAAAATATCCCTATTATTTCATTTGTATTTAAATCAACTACTTTATAAGGTAAACCGTCTGTTGTATCAACATCATTGTTAATTATTAGTTCTTTTTGAATATATCTATCTAAATTTTCATTTCCACAAGAAAAAGCCTGAATCAAATTGATATCTTCAGGCTTAATCAAATCATATTTGTACTCTATATTCTCACCGTACAAGTCTTTCATTTGTCACTTTTAGATGCTACATCGCCAGTCTTAGTTTTTCTCTTTTCGTATCTTCGTATAGCATCAGAACTTGTATTAACTTTTTGAGCAAAAAATTCTTCTGCTTTTTTACTATTCAATATAAACGCACCGTTCACAGGTTTCGAAACTGCTGCCATTGTATCATCCCTTTCTTTAGATTTCGTTTTATATGCCATACAAACATCCCCCTTACCATAGATAAAAGTATCATTTGTAAAAGTTAATATTTGTATTCAATGCTTTCAATTTTGTAAATACAGCATATCATATTTCTTATTAAAAAAGCAATATATTAACGGCATTTCATCAATATATATTCTTCCCACTGTCCATTCACCTTATCCGGGTGCAACTCTTGGCAAAGTTTATAGGCATTTTTACTATAGGTTTCCCACAAGGATTCATCTTCTAAAATGGTTTTTATGGCTGCTGCCATAGCATCCACATCTCCTACAGGTACCAAAATACCATTTTCTTTTCCTTCCATCAGCTCCTTGGGCCCACCACAAGGGCAATCTGTCGATACTGCCGGTACCCCCAGTGCCAAGGCTTCCATTAAAGAATTGGGCATACCCTCGGTATTAGAGGGTAATACAAATAATTTGGCGGTTTGAAGTCGTTCTTTTACATCTGTAATAGCGCCGGTGAAGATAACACGACTTCGCCAATCTTCCTTCTGATCAAGATAGGTTTGCAAATCCGGTAGGCTTTCGCCATCGCCATGTATCACAAGGGTGTATTCCGGTACTTCTGCCGCGATTTTTGCAAATGCATCAATCAGCAGCTTTTGATTTTTATTCTCATCTACACGGCCTACGGTTACGATTTTCTTTTCCCTTGGTCCGGTATAATACTCTCCGATAAAATGAGGGTTCAAAGGATTGTCCAGAATCACTGCTTTCTTTTGAATCCACTTGGGGAAATAAGCCTTTGCATCCCTGGTTTGGAGAATCAGTCCTGTGGATAATCCCATTAAGGTTTTGGACAATACTCTTGTCAGGGTATTGTAGTACTCTTCTTTAGGCTCCCCTCTGACAGAGGTCAATACCGGAATGTGTAATCCAAAAGCCGTCAGGATTGCCATAAAATTATTTTTCCCAATGAAGGAAATAATACAATCCGGCTTTGTATCTTTCCAAATATTTCTTAACTTCTGATATCGTCTGTAGAAATTCTTCACTCGATTAGTGGTTTCTTCTTTTGGTGTAATGTCAGATAGAATTCTCTCTACGCCGTCCGGAAGGTCATATTCTGTTTCTGCGATATAGGTGGTAACCAAAACGACTCTATATCCCTTGTCCCTCAAGGATTGGGAGAGATTTAGAATCACACGCTGTGCACCACCCTTTGCCAAGCTGGCAATATAAAATGCAATGGTTTTCTTCATCAAGATACTTTCCATTCTCTATTACTGCTGTATCACATTCCTGTACTGTGCCCACCACTTCTGGAACACATAAAAGGCCCAAACCATACGGGAGTAGTTTTCTCCACTACCGGCGCCCTTGTCTCCTTGTGACAGGTAGCGCCCGATAAATTTTGCAGTGTAATCTGGCGCAAAAATACCTTGCTTCTCCAAGAAGTTACTAGCACTATAGGTCTGTAATTCTTCTCGCAATGGACCTCGTAACCACTGGTCCAAAGGCACAGAAAAGCCCACCTTAGGACGCTCCAACAACTCTTTTGGAATATAATCATAGGCCAATTCCTTTAAGATATATTTCTTCGATCCATTATGGTACTTATATTTATGGGGCAATGTGAAGGAAAACTCCATCACATGCTTATCCAAAATCGGGCAGCGATTTTCCAAAGAATAGCGCATAGAAGCTCGGTCTACCTTACACAGAATATCCCCCGGCAGATAGGTTACCATATCCAAAAGCATACGGCGAATCATCCAGTCTTTTTCCACAAACTGCTGCTCATCCGGGAAACGATAGGTTAAGCTATCTCCCAACACCATTTTCTCTGCCACCTGGCTTTGCTTTAGTCCAAAAGGCTGCACTTTACTGGGATTTTCCTGGTTACCGGCTACAATCTGTACTTTTCCCGGAAGCATCTCCATCAATTTCATCTGCTTAAAGCCCGGCATCTGACATACATCATAGACCAAAGTGCCTACACTATCCAACTTCTGCATATCCTGAAGCATCTTGTAATTGTTGTACCCACAGAAGAATTCATCTCCACCGTCTCCGGACAGTGCTACCGTAACCTGTTGCTTGGCCAGTTTACTAACCATCATGGTAGGAATCTGGGAGCTGTCTGCAAAGGGCTCATCATAGAAAGTACACAGGTCCTGAATCAGGTCAAACATATCCTGTTCCCCAATATACAATTCTGTATGATTGGTGCCCAAATGTTTGGCTACTTCTTTTGCATACTCTGCTTCATTATGGGATTTATCCTCAAAACCGATGGAAAAGGTTTTCACCGGCTGTTCACTGGCATCCTGTGCTAAGGCTGTGACCAAAGAAGAATCATAGCCACCGCTCAGGAAAGTACCTAAGGGCACATCAGAAATCATACGCAAAGCTACCGAACGCTGTAATTTCTTCTTCAGTTCTTCTTTTGCTTCTGCAAAAGAACCTTGGAATGTATTCTTTTTTTCTTCATAAAGCTTTGCCACATCCCAGTATTTTTTTGTTTCTACCTTGCCACGGCAGAAGGATAAAATACTACCCGGCTCTAATTTATACACATTCTGGAAAATAGAATCCGGTGCATTGATATACTGATTGGTTAAGAAGCGCACCAAATAATCTTGTCGAAGCTTCTCTGTAAAACCAGGACAAACCATAATGGCCTTTAGTTCTGAGGCAAACACCAGGTTTTCCCCATCCAGCCAATAGTATAAGGGCTTTTTTCCAATAGGATCTCGCATCAAATGCAGAGTCTGATCTTCTCTATCATAAATAGCGATAGCAAACATACCGTTAAAATGGTGCACGCAGTCCAAGCCCCATTTTAAGTAGGCCGCCAAAATCACTTCCGAATCACAGGTGGATTTGAAGGGATAGTCTTTCAATTCTTCCTTTAATTCTAAATAATTATAGATTTCTCCATTGAAAACGATGGTAATTCGATGATCCACCGAATTCATAGGCTGATGTCCTAAAATAGATAAATCCAAAATAGAAAGCCTTCTATGAGCCAGACCGACAGAATAGTGGTCTTTTCCCATATACATCTCAGTCCCCTTATCATTGGGTCCACGATGTTTCATTGTATTATTCATGGCAGCCAACTGCTCCATGGAGATATCTCGTTTGCTATAAAAACCACAAATACCGCACATGCTATGCTGTCTCCTTATAAGGACTAATACCTTTCTTGTAATATATCCCTAATGCATACATTATATCAAATAGGGGTTGGAATGGAAAGAAATAGGTAGATTAACGAAATAAATCTTCCATGCGAATGGATACCTGGATTTCTCCGGAATAAGCAGTATCCATAAGTCCGTATGTCGTAATTAGAGTGGGGTGTATCGCATATTTCGTTCCACTAAGTGTTCTAAAATCCTGCATCTTTCTCTGGATTGCTCTATATTCTTTTTCCTGCAGACTATACTCTGATCCGGAATATTTCATTTCGCACAGATTGATAACCTGATCTTTTCGCACAATCAACAGATCTATTTGAGATCCCCAGATACCTTTTTCCTTATCCTCTTTGCAATACCAGGCATTTACCTCTGTCATCACACCGGGAATCCCCAGTTTTTCTTTAATTTGTGGAATATGGTGCAAACACACCATTTCAAAAGCAAGCCCCATCCATGTATTTACCATTGGAGTGTTAATCTGATTACTCCAAAAATGTTCATCTGTATTCTTTTTCTCTAAAAATCTGTAATAGAAAAGTGTGAAATGATCTATTAACTGGTACAAAGCTCCTTTTTTCTTCATTCCAAAAGCCGAATATTTTCTGATAAATCCGCAGCTTTCCAGTTCCTCCAATTTCACTGTTAAATCTCCGGAATTATCACATTGAATTCCTGCAATAATTTCCTCTCTGGTCATTCCAAATTTCTTTTTTGCCAGACACTCTACAATCTTTATATATTTTTCAGGATTCTTGAAAATAGATGCATATAAATATTTGTATTCCTCTTTTAGCGGAGCATTCTCTGAAAACAAAATCGCATCAATATTTTGGGAAAGACTCAGTCCTTTCTCTAAAAATCCCCAATAATATGGAACTCCGCCAAAAATCATATAATACTGTAAAATTTGTCCTCTTGTAAGAGACAACTGGTTTTGTTGCACATATTCTTCGCATTCTTTCAAGGTGAAAGCTCGCAAGTTCATTTGCTTTGTCAAGCGATTATATAGCCCGCCTTTATTGTGAACCACCTTGGAAAGCATCCAAGAGGTGGCAGACGCACATACAATCAAAACAACATCGTTCCTGGCAGAGGCAAATCCGTTCCAAAAATTTTCCAAGGCCATAATCATATTGCTTTTCTGCGTATCCATCCAGGACAATTCATCTATAAAAATAATTTTTCTTTTTTCTTTCGAGGTTCTAACCAAGTCCTTCAAAGAATCGAATGCTTCTAACCAAGTCCCGGGTGTCTTTTGGCATTCATATCCAGCATCTTTCAAAGATGAATAAAATGCAAAAAGCTGCTCCTTCATACCACCACCGGACAATCCTGCATGTTGAAAAGTAAATCTTTGCCCAAAGGTTTCTCGGATCAAATAGGTTTTCCCGATTCTCCTGCGTCCATATATGGCAATAAAATGGGACTTTGTGTCCTGCAATGCACTATTTAAGATTTCTTGTTCTTTACTTCTGCCTATTATCATACTTTTACCTTTTCACCTTTTGGCATCTCTTATTTTGTAAATACGGTTGAATTTTTCTCTTTATATGGATTTATACTTTGCTTAATCTATTATTTTTTCTCACTTTAAGCAAAGTATAATCTATTTTTAGTCTGTATTCAAGCCCATATAGCAAATATACTCTGCTTAATCTCTATTTTTTATAAAGATTAAGCAGAGTATATTTACATATTTTTTATAGTTTTCTGAATATAGTCCTTCCACTGCTCGAATACTTTTTCCAGGGTAGCTTCCTGCAGTCGCGCTCTTGCTTTTTTGCCTATGGCTTCTGCTCCTTCCGGATGGTCAATGTAGAATACCATTGCGTTTGTCAGTGCTTTTTCATCTCCTACCGGTGTCAACTGGCCCGTTTCCATGTGTGTAATCCAATATCTGCTGCCACCACAAGGGCAATCTGTACTAATTACCGGTAGCCCCAGTGCCATAGCTTCCATCAGGGCATTTGGCATGCCTTCATAGTTGGATGGCAGAACAAACATAGCCGCATCTGCCAAATCTTTTTCTAAAGTGGAGCTAAGGCCCATGAAGTGGACTCTATCTTGTAACTCCTTTTTCCCGTTCACATAGCTATGGAGCTGCTCTTTACACTCATCTAACGCACCATCTCCGTAAAGGTATAAGTCATAGTTCGGATATCTTTGCAATAAACTTTCAAAAGCTTTTACCAACAGCATTTGATTCTTTTGCTGTACCAATCGACCCACTGTCACGATTTTTTTTGCAGGTACCTGTCTGGTTGCCTGTAAATATTTCTCATTTACAGGATTACAAATAATGGTAGATTTCTTTTGCAATACTGGATCAAAAAATTCCTTTGCTTCCTCTGTTTGAAATACGCATCCATCGGCTTTATTCAGAAACAGTTTATTCACCAATTGATTCTTTTTTCCCACATAATCGATCTTAGGGTCATTTCTTACCGAAACAATAACAGGTGTCTTTAATCCAGTGGTAGCCATCATGGCACGATAGTTTGCCTTCACACAAAAAGAAATCACTAAGTCTGGGTTTTCTAATTGAATAGCCTTCCGAAGATTGGCCATACGACACCACTGTTTCATCAGCCTGGAAGCTTGCTCCTGCTTCTGCGTCAATCCCACATGAATGCGTCGCACCTGCTCCGGCAGTTCATATTCATTTTCTTCTTGCCACTCTGTGGCAATCACCACATCAACACCATCTTTTGCAAAGCAGCCGGAAAGCAGGGTTACCACTCGTTCTGCGCCACCTCGTCCTAAAGCGTTAATGTGAAACATTATTTTTTTCATAGTATTTGCTTTAGCCTTATCAAACATTTAGAAAATTTTTTATATCAACACATTCTTGTATTTTACCAAAATTCACTCATTTATCCTGCTTTTGCTCTGCATCCTGCGACCATTTCTCTACACGCCACGATCACTTTCTCTATACACTACAACCATTGGTTGGAAAGATAAAACCGCTGCAGTTTCTCTGCCTGTTCTGCCACATCAAAACCTGCTGCCTTTACTACATTGGCATAATTCTCTCTTGCATCTATTGTTTTTTTACGAATTGTCTCTAACTTCTCTGCCCACACTTCAGGACTTTCTGTGATATTCACATACTCCATCAATTCCGTCACCGCTGCTTCTCTGGTAATAGTATCCGATAACAAACCTGGCAAACCACAAGCTTGTGCCTCAATCGCAGTACCTGGCAAGCCTTCATAAAAAGAAGGTAACAAGAAGCAATCCAAAGCATTGTAGTACCGATATACATCACTGTGATTGCCTAAGAAAAGCACCTTATTCTCAATTCCCAATTCTTTCGCCTGTGCTTTGGTTTCTTCCATCGTCGGGCCATCCCCTAGTAGCAGTAATACTGAATTGGGATTCTTTTTACAGTATGCTGCCATAATCTGAAGCAAGTACTTATGGTTTTTGACCGGTGAAAACCGTCCTACATGGCCCAGGGCAAAGGTATTGTCATCTATTTTTAGCTTGTCATAATATGAATTTTCTGCTTCAGTCTTATCACTAGTTTCAGTGCTTTCATAGATTGGGTTCAACTCTGTACTTGCATTTTTTCGTTTTTCAATCAACAAGCCCAGTTCATCCCGAACCTGTTTTCTTACTTCCTGCTGAAATGCAAACTTATCTACCGGTATGGCATTGGGAAAGAAGCGAACCATGCCTGCATCCACTGCCTTTTCCCCAAACACAGAATTTCCCGCTTCTTTGGAACAGGTCAACAGAGTATCTGCCTGCTTCCAAAGATTTCTTCGTAAGAACCTGGTAAGTTTTCCTTTTACCCCCGGCTCTACTCCAGCACTTCTTGCATGGGCAATGGTTTTCTTACCCATCTTTTTCGCAATAGGCAGATAAATTCCTGCAGTACTGGTCATATGACCATGGACCGTCCGAATTTCCGGATGTAGTTGCAAGAGTTCTTTCCACGCCTTACGATATTCTATATCATTTATTACTTTAAATCTGGGCAGGTGATATACTTTTCCTCCCAGACTCTCGATTTCTTCTTCATATGCACATCGATCCGTAGTGTGTTCCACGAAGTGAAACTGCACCTTTTCTCTGTCGATAGCACGGTACAAATCCATGATACGGCTTTCTGCGCCACCACGGTCCAGTCTGCCATTTACATGTAATACGATATAAGGGTTTGCCATTCTTTTAGCCCTCTTTTCTGTAAGATTTTGTCGCGTAACGACTTGTATCCTTGCAGATTTTTACATTTTTCTAATTATCTGTAAGGTTTGCGCCATACTTACAGTCTCGTCCTTACAGATTTCTCACTTTTTTCTGGGTTTCTGTAAGGACTGAAGCATACTGACACCCACCGCCTTACAGATTTACTACTTTTTCTGATTTTTTTGTAAGGTCTGCATCACACTAACATTTACAGCCTTACAGATTTTTAGCATTTTTCTCGTATTCCGTAAAATATTAAATTTTATGATATAAAAGCAAAAGGACTAAAAATCACACAAGTAAAAACACGCAAATAAAAGCCATGCATGACAAAAAATATCACAACTAGCCTTCATGCAGTATTGACTTTCCTTTTACCAGTAGTCGCTTCACTGTGGCCATGCCATATTCTTTCCAGTTTCCGAAAATACTGCGTCCCACAGGCACTACCTGAAGATATTCTGCATAAGAAATGAAGTCAGAAGCATGTGATTCAAACATTTTTTCTGCGACCACAAAATCGGTCTCTGTCATAGAATTGGTGTGAAATACCACTGTAGTATAGCCATCTTTTCGCGCTACATCCTTTCCTTTTCGAAAAGCGATGGGAAGAAAGGTCAGACCACTACGCATGTAAGGCACTGTGCCAAACCCATCCGTCACATAGCGAAATCCCACTTCTTTTAAAGCTTTTAGCGTGTTTTTATCAAAGCTATGGCCCGGTGCCATAAAGATATCTGTGACAATGCCTTTTTCCTCCATGAGACGTTTTCCTGTTTGCAGCATTTCCTTTTGTTTTTCGTAGGAAACACCTGCAAACTCTGAAAAAGCATTTAACGGGAACAGACCTGCTGCCTTCGTGGTATAGATATGGTTCATTCCGTGAACCGCAAAGGAATACCCTCGCTTCTGCCACACCTGAAGCTGAGACGAAAAGTCCGGATGGGCTCCACCTTTTTGTAAGTTTGGATCATGATTTTCCGGTACCAAACCTAATAATGGCTTCACCTGATACCTCTCCAACAGACTTTCCATTCTGCGAAACTTATTCCAATCCATATCTTCTGTTATATCATCAAAACGAATTGCAATTTTGCTCATAAATCTATCCCCAAAACACTCCATTTTACCATCTCACAATAAAAAGCGGATAAAAGAACCTAAAATTGAATAATAAAACTTTACTTACAGCATTAGTTTCTATTTTTTAACTCGCTATCTTTTTTAACACGATATCTTTTTTTCACGCTGTCTTTTTTAACTCAAGCAATAAACAGTTCTAAAAAACGAATCATAAAATCAGACAAAATCGAATAGCAAATATTACCCCTAATCTTCTAGTTTGGCAAAATATGCTTCATAGAATGCCACCAGACTTTTGATATTATATCCGGCTTTCGTGATAGACGCTTCCTGACAAACGCGATTATTTTCTGTGCAAGCCAGCTTCACTGCCTGCTTTGCCCACTCTGACGCCGGAGTTTGCAGCTTTTCCCAATGCACGAAACCTTCCGTCACTACCACTTCTTTGGTGATGGTATCTGAAATTAACATAGGTAAGGCTGCAATCTGTGCTTCAATCAGAGTCAAAGGCAATCCCTCATAGACAGATGGGAACAGTAGTACATTCATTCTGGACATGAAATTTGCCACATCCTTACGAATACCGGTTAATATCAGGATATCGTCCAGACCAAGCTCTTTTCTTTTCGCTTCAATGGCCGGGCGCATATCTCCTTCGCCTAAAAAGAAAAATTTCGCAGTAGGATCTATTTTTTTTATTTCTGCAAAAATATCTATCATAAACAGATGATTTTTGGAGGCCACAAAATTGCCGATATGTCCGTACACATGACAATTGTTTAATGCAAATTCCTGCTCGATTTTCTCTGCCTTTTTCTGGCTATAGGAAAATTTTTCCAAATCAATGGCATTATGCACTTCTGTAAAAGAAGCATTGCCAAACATCCATTTCGCTGCTTTGGGAGAGCAGGCCATACGATCTGTGGTTGCAAGAGGCATCAGCACTTTTCCCAACTTATGTGGCAACATCTGAGCATCCGTCTCTGTGTGAGAATGGCAAATGGTTTTTGCTCCCGCAAGCTTTGCCACCAGTAATTGGGGACTGACCAAAGCATTTGCCGTATGTCGTATCACAAGCGGATATCGATTTTTCTTCACCAAACGATACAGAGTCAACAGACTTTTCACTGGATGTCTGGTAAGCCTGGGAAGTTCATAAATATGTCCTCCCATGGACTCAATCAGCTCTCCGTAGTCGTTGTCTTTTCGTTTATGCACTGCAAAATCGAACTGGAATCTTTCTCTATCTATTTTTTCATAGAGATTCATTATGAAGTTTTCCATTCCTCCCGGGTACATTGCCCCCACGATATGCAGAATTCGTATCATATTTCCTATTTCCAACAGTTGTTTGGAATCAACCTATAAATTATTTTTGTACCAGTCAATGGCTAACGCAATACCCTTCTTGAAATCATACTCCGGATCATAGCCAAGGAGTTTCTTTGCCTTGGAAATATCTGCATTGGAATGCTTAATATCTCCTGCTCTGTCAGGGCCAAAGTTTGGCTCAATATCCTTACCTAAGGCTTTACACAGGTCATAATAAATATCAATCAAGTATTCTCTGCCGCCATAGGCAATATTAAAGGCATTTCCTGCTGCCTCATGACTAGCCAGACAAGCCTTTAAGTTGGCTTCAATGACATTATCGATATACGTAAAGTCTCTGGATTGCTTGCCATCTCCGTTGATGGTAGGCACCTCATCATTAATCAGCATTTTAATAAACTTTGGAATAACCGCTGCATACACCCCATCCGGATCCTGATGACGACCAAATACATTGAAATAACGCATGCCATAGGTATCTAAGCCATACAATCTTGTATACAATTTTCCGTATTCTTCATCTACTCGTTTGGTAAGTGCATAAGGAGAAAGCAAATTTCCTTCCTGGCCTTCTACCTTTGGCAATACGGGATGATCCCCATATACAGAAGAGCTGGAAGCATAAACAAATTTCTTTACGCCCTGCTGTCTGGCCGCTTCCATCATATTTAAAGTGCCACGAATGTTGACTTCTTCGTAATACAAAGGCATCTCTATACTTCTAGGCACACTTCCCCAGGCTGCCTGATTTAATACATAATCCACACCTTCACATGCTTTCATACAGGTGTCTAAATCACGAATATCCCCTTCGATGAAGGTATACTTTTCTCTGTCTTTTAAGCGATTTACATTTTCGATTTTTCCTGTGGAAAGGTTGTCCAGACATCTGACCTGATAGCCCATATCTGTAATGGCTTCACAAAGGTTAGAGCCGATAAATCCTGCACCTCCTGTTACAAGAAATACTGTATTTTCCGAAAATTTTAAATGTTTGTATCCCATAATCGTTCTCCTTTTTCTATCTGATAAAAAAACGGCTTACCCTGATAGCTAAGCCGTTTCTTATTTTTGCACACAAACAACAAAATGCTGTTCTTTTTATAATCTCCAATATGAGAAGTCATTTTCATAGGCTTTCTTATCCAAAATACCCTTAATATCTGCCAAAACCTTTACCTTATGGTCTGCATTATAGAACCCTGCAATCTGTTCCTTGGTAAGGCTTAAGAACTGTTCATGAGCTACTGCAATAATCACAGCGTCCATATCTTTAATATCTTCCATAGTTTCAAAGGTAATACCATAGAGGCGTTTTGCTTCGTCTGCATCTGCCGCAGGATCGACTACCATAGGGGTAATACCATATTCGCCTAATTCTTTGTAAATATCAATAATCTTGGTATTTCTGGTGTCGGGACAATTTTCCTTGAAGGTAAAACCAAGGATGGCTACCTTTGCATTCTTTACCGGTACATCTGCAGCAATCATTTTCTTGACAACAGATTCTGCCACATATTTTCCCATATCATCATTGATACGACGACCGGACAAAATAATTTGAGAATGATATCCCAGCTGTTCTGCCTTATAGGTCAGGTAATAAGGATCTACACCGATACAGTGTCCACCAACAAGGCCAGGGAAGAATTTTAAGAAATTCCACTTGGTGCCTGCAGCCTCCAAAACTGCCTTTGTATCGATACCCATTTTGCTAAAGATAATGGACAATTCATTCATAAAGGCAATGTTGATATCACGCTGGCTGTTTTCAATAACCTTTGCAGCTTCCGCAACTTTAATAGATTCTGCTCTGTGTACGCCCGCTTCTACAACCAATTCATACACATGAGCTACTTCTTCCAAGGTTTCTGCATCCATACCGGATACGATTTTGGTAATGGTTTCTAGTCTGTGCACCTTATCACCGGGATTGATACGCTCCGGTGAATAGCCGATTTTGAAATCTACACCACATTTTAATCCGGATTCCTTTTCCAAAATAGGCACACAAATATCTTCTGTCACGCCCGGATATACAGTAGATTCAAATACTACAATAGAGCCTTTGGTCAGATTTCTTCCTAAAATTCTGCTGGCCCCTTCTACCGGGGTTAAATCCGGTGTATGGTCATCATTTACCGGGGTAGGCACTGCCACAATGTGGAATTT
Organism: Lachnospiraceae bacterium; assembly: GCA_024403235.1. Taxonomy (GTDB): domain Bacteria; phylum Bacillota; class Clostridia; order Lachnospirales; family Lachnospiraceae; genus JAKSSF01. The sequence continues at coordinate 140,607 of JAKSSF010000001.1, forward strand.
TGCTTCTTTTAATTTGGATTCATCAGAAGTAAATTCTACCTTTGTTTGAGCAATGACCTCATTTCCCACTTCATTGGTAGGGTCGATTCCCTTCTGATACAATTCTATTTTCGCGGCATTTAAGTCATAGCCTACTACTTTCACTTTTCTGGCAAAGGCTACAGCAATAGGCATACCCACATAACCTAAGCCTACCAAAGAAATTTTTTCTTCTCCCGCTACTATCTTTTCATATAAGCTCATATTGAACGTTTCCTCCAGCGAATGGGATACTCACTGGATTTTTCCTTTCTCACGTAATCCCTAGGGCAAACTTTCCCAATTAGAGTTATTATAGCAAAAATCCCACAAAAAGTATACATTTTGTGGGATTCCTCATCTGTTTTCCTTTATTTTTCTTATCTTTCTGTCATGACCTGTCCGATTTCCTCCAAATAGGCCTGTACCACTTGACTTCGTTCAATTTCCCGCTCCATTTTTTCCCTGCCACGAAGCCCCATCTCTTTTCGTGCTTCCTGGGAAAGAGCAAGGAACTTACGAATTGCCTCTTCCATAGCCTGTGCATTTCTGGCTTCAAATAAAAAGCCTGTAACAGCATCCTCTATGCCTTCCTTACAGCCTGGGATATTGCTGGCAAGTACGGGTCTGCCGCAAGAAGCAGCTTCCAGAAGCACATTAGACATGCCCTCATGATAGGACGGCACTAACACAGCATCAGACTGAGCGTAAAAGCGATTCACTTCCGTCTGATACCCATGGAAAAATAAGTTCCCTTTTTCCACCAATGCCTGCATCCTGGCTTCATAGTCCTCTTCTGCATATCCTATTATGTGAAAATCCGCCTGTTCTCGAAAGGTTTCTACGCAGTGGAAAAATTCTTCCACTCCTTTTTCTTTCATCAAGCGCCCTACAAACAAAAAGCTTGGTTTTTCATGCATGGGATAAGGCTGCAGGGGGTGATTTGTGGTATTCACACCGGAACCATTGACCAAACGATCTTTTTTTCCATGAATGTTGTGGGTCTGAAATACCTGCCTGTTGGTCCCATTTTGGAAAAAGACACAGGAAGCTTTTCCAATTCCCATACGATACATGGCTACTACCATTTTCTGTAGCATGCCGCCTCGTTCAAAGGTAGTGCCAAGTCCGGTAATATTGGTAATATAGGGAATTCTGCCTAATCTTGCAGCCAATCCTCCGTAAATATTTGGTTTTATAGTGTAGGTGAGAATTACATCCGGACGGATGGTTTTTAGTAACTTTCGATAAGACAGAAAAAGCCCCATGTCCTGTATGGGGTTCATGCCGCGTCTGTTGATGGCAGTAAATAGGACCTGACAGCCTACCGCCTCTAACTCTTCTTTATGCTTTTCATCCGGCGCACTGATATACACCTGATACTGTTTGGTCAGCTCCTGTACCAATTCCTTACGAAACTCGTATAAGCCCCCTAAGGAATTACATAAAATCAGTACTTTTGGCATTGGTAGGATCCTTTCTGCACATTTTTTCATGTAAACAAATTGCTTTTGGCTATTATATGGTCCATTCTTTTAAGTTTACATAACTATATCTTTATCAGCAATTTTCTGTATCATAATCTCGTTATATTTCATCATGCAGATGCCTTCTTCATAGGCACCAATTGCCGGCTCATTGGCCTGTCCATTGAGATTCTTCCAAATCTGGGCAGGCACATTTACCCCGCTGCAATAGGCATGGGGATAGCCCCCACCAAATCGGGGATTCACCTCGGAAATATAGTAAGTGCCATTAATTTCAAAAATATCGATATCGATAATGCCTTTAAAGCCACATCGTTCCACGAAATCTACCAGCATGGTAAACAGCTTTTCATCCTTAAAGGATACGGATTTGTCCGTTTCTCCGGCACGCATTTTGATTTTTTTCTTTACAAAAAGGCTGGTTACTTTGCCGGTAATCATATCGATATAGACATCTGCACCATATTCCTGTCCATTCATAAATTCCTGTATCATCAAATCTTCGTACAGCTCAAATAAAACTTCCAATTCCTGATCAGAAGTGACTTTATTGATATGCATGCTGGCACTGCCTTTCACAGGCTTTACAAATACCGGATAAGAAATCAACCCTGCTGCCTTTTCCCGATAAAACAGAGCCTTATCCATGTAGCATTTTCCGGTAGGAATCCGCATTTCTTCTAGCATTTCGTACATTTTAAACTTATCAAAGCAGGTTTCTACCAGATCATATCCAGGTACAATCACCGTAGTGCCAATTGCTGCAAAATCTTCCCGATGCTTTGCCAAAAGACTTAGTTCCGGATCAATCAGAGATAAAACGCCTGTTATTTTTTCTTTTTTACAGATATCCAATACTTTTTCCAAATAATCCGGTGCGGTAATTCTGGGCACCAGATAAAATGTATCTGCTTCGTACACAGCCGGCGCAAGATTACTGCAATCTGTAGCAATGACCTTATCTCCCGGTGCTGCTGTTTCTTTGAAATATTGCACTACCTTATCTCTTGTTCCTGCGCTCAAGATTAAAATGTTCATAGAATTTTCTCTATACTTTCTTAAATTATTTGATTCTATCTCTTGTTCTCCGGTCAGGCTTTCAAGGAACCTGTCTTTTCCAACCTTTCCTTACGAATCTGGGCAAAATTTCCTTCTGCCTGATTGGTATTTTCTGCCACATCCTCTTTCTGTAACACCACCTGAACGGTCTTAACCAACACCTTGATATCCATAGCAAAAGTCAAATGCTTTACATATTCCACATCCTTTGCCAGCCTATGGTCCCAATCAATGAAGTTTCGACCGCTGACCTGGGCCAAACCGGTTAGTCCCGGTCGCACTGTATGGCGCAGCTTTTCTTCTTCCGTATAGTAAGGTAAGTACGATACCAATAATGGTCTGGGTCCAATCAGGCTCATATCTCCTTTGAAAATATTCCAAAGTTCCGGCAACTCATCCAAACTGGTGGAACGAAGTAATTTTCCAAATTTGGTCAATCGCACTTCATCCGGCAGTAGATTTCCTTCTGCATCTTTGGCATCTGTCATGGTGCGAAATTTGCAAAGAGTAAAAATTTTTTCATCTTTTCCCGGTCTTTCCTGATGAAAGATAATGGGACTGCCTAACTTTACACGTACAAGAATCGCAACAATAATCAAAATAGGGAATAAAATTATTAATGCTGTACCTGATATTAAAATGTCGAATAGCCTTTTGAATAATTCTCGATACATTGTTTTCCTTCTTAATATATGGATTCAACCGTCAAAATTCCCGTCATTCTACATTCAAATATATACTTCCATGATAACCATATTTTAATCATTCCTCCGACAATTGATAAAATCATCAATTTTACCAAAATGATTATCAAAAAGTTTCAAAACTTTCTTAAAAGCAGCTTCAAAAGTATATTTTCGCGCCAAATCTAAAGTAACACCGACACAAAACACCAATATAACTGATGTAATATATACTATTGCAAAGTATCTTTTTGAATAAAAATAATCCAAATTTATTATCCTATTCCATAAAAAAAATTTTAAATTTGGATTTTCATGTATTAAATATACACCTAATGTTCCTGAGGCTATTATATTTATAAACCAATAATAGCCACAACTAATTCTTTCAAATATATAAAATAAAGCAACGGCTGCAATTATTTGAAAGATAGAAAATCGCTCACATAATTTTCCCACAAATATGTCTTGCCAACCATAATGGTATACTAATAAATGGGACAATGTTACGAATACTACAGTTGCAACAAATACACTTCCTGCATATTTTTTAATAAAAACCTCAGGTGAAGTTCGTTGTAAGTAACTATACAAAATATAATAATAAACTGCCAATGCTAAATTGCTTGCTGTAATCGAACTTCCATTTGTCAGAGTAGAATACACTGGTACAATAATAGTCAATACAATAATGAACCTTTTATAAATCTCCATGTCCATAACTGCCAATATTTGATTCATAAACGGACTTAATAAATACATAAACAAGTATGCTATAATATACCAATATACATTTACATCAACAAATGGCAATATAATTGATTTCATGATATATTTTACAGGTTCGATATCATTACTACCTTCAAAAGTATGAAAAAGCACAGCTAATATCGTGATTAATACAGACCAGAATACCGTTTGTAAAATAATCAATATACATTTCTTTATACTAAAGCTATTTCGTCTTGTTAAAAATGAGGCACTTAATAAAAAGAAACAACCCACTCCCGTTAATCCCCATGATCCTAAGCACACAGCAACAAATTTATTCCAGCTATTACCCGCTGTCCATTTTATCAAAATATAAGGTTTACTGTATGGATCATAAGTATCTAACTGACTATACGCATGAAAAGCCACAATCATAAGCATAGCTACTATTCTAAGAAGCTCATACTTACTTTCTCTTTTTAACATTTACTAAACCCCTTACTATTGTTCCAATACTTGTATAACATACCAAAACAAAGCAACCATGCAAAAGCAGATATAATTGTCGAAATACTAAAAAACAAAGGTTCTTTAATAGAGATCATAATCTGATCTTTGAATCCAGCTGGAAGAACCACCCCCAACAGTCCATTCTCGACTAATTGTATTTGTAATACTTCTCCAGATAATGATTGAGCTTTGTAATAAGGATAAAATATCAAAGGGAACGTGATAAGCTCCTCAGTTTTACCACTATTCTTACATGTTAGTGTAAAATTGGTATAATACCTGCTTTGATCATCGATTGTCACCTTATTCGAATGCTTAATATTCTGTGCATCCAACATCGTCAAATTTAAACCAAGAGGAACATATTCAGCTCCCATGACATCCATGCTATTCAAATCATCTTTTGATAGTATATTCCAGTAATCCGTCCCAAAATCTCTATCAACAATGAACATTCCTGCACCAATTAAACTAAAACATAATAATACACAAAGATAGGGAACCATATATTGACTATAATTTTCTTTTAATTCTAATATCACATTGCCTGCGATAATTATTATCAAAAAATTAGCAAATCCCAATATCCTCCAAGGGAATTGTAAAATACAAATTGCCGAAGCAAATACACCCATATGTTCTGTCAAAAAATCCCACGGAAAATAATAGGTAACCATATACAATAAAAGTAATAATACCCCAAATACTTTCCTCGTATTAGATATCCGTAATGATTTTCCATTCCAAATCCAGAGCACTATAAAAGCAAAAATAATACACCATCCAACCAAACCAATCGAATAGGGCAGCTCCTTGGTCATAGACATTCCTGATGCAATATCAACGCTGCTAATCATTCCATTTCCACGATTAAAAGGACTTAACAACTGCAATAAACTTGCGCCTTGATTTTGAATCAACCATAAGTCATCATTATTTTGAAATTGAAATTTCATTTGTCCTAAAATAGTCAGAAAAGGTACTAAAAACCACAGAATAAGAAATAATCCCAACACTATAGATTTTAAAATTGGGATATAATAATCCTTCTTCAAAATTTTTTTATAGTTCACAAGAGCCAATATTACAATAAAAATCGTTGCAATTTCAGCTGTCAATATATGAGATACTTGAGTTTCCGCAGTTTTATCCACAGAAGTCTTGGTTTACTGTCTCTGTAATAA
>JAKSSF010000010.1 GCA_024403235.1 Lachnospiraceae bacterium
TTGATGACTGGGGAAGATTTCGCCATTCTACAACTACAATTTACGGAAACTCAAGGAAAAGAGGGAGATCTATGTATAAACCTAACATAGCAGATAGTGCCTTTATTGCCAAAGGGGCAGCAGTATATGGAAATGTAACAGTAAAGGACAACGCCAGTATCTGGTATCATACAACCGTACGAAGTGAAAAGCAGCCCATTGTGATAGGCGCCTGCAGCAATATTCAGGACAACGCTGTAGTTCATGTGGATTTGAACTACAAAGTAGAAATTGGAGATTATGTGACGGTTGGACATTCTGCCATTGTCCATGGCTGTACAGTAGGAGATAATACTCTGATTGGTATGGGCGCGATTATCTTAAATGGTGCAAAAGTTGGGAAAAACTGTATCATAGGCGCAGCAGCTCTTGTCACAGAAAATGCAGTGATTCCGGATAATTCCCTGGTGGTAGGGGTGCCCGGAAAGGTAATTCGTACATTGAACGAAGAAGAAATCCATGGCATTCGTTTGAATGCAGAGCACTATATAGAACAAAAAGAAATTTTTGCAAAAATGGAGAAGGAAGAATGTTAGACGGAGAAAACAGAAGAAAGCAAATCGTAGATACCCTTTTATCCGCCACAAAACCGGTGAATGGCACTGCTCTTGCCAAACAGTTTCAGGTAAGCCGACAGGTTATTGTGCAGGATATTGCACTTTTGCGTGCAGAGAATAAAAATATCATTTCTACCAACAAGGGCTATTTTATTTTCCGGGCGGAAAATCATAAGAATACCTGCAAAAAGGTAATTTGCGTGGCTCATACCACCGATCAGGTGCTGGAGGAATTTTATACTATCGTAGATTTAGGAGGAAATGTACTGGATGTTTCCGTGGAGCATGACTTATATGGACAGATTCAGGTAGACTTGATTATTCACAATCGGGCAGACGCAGAAGAATTTGTGAAGAAGATGAAAAGCAGCAAGGACAAACCTTTGAAAATCCTGACAGAGGATGTGCATTATCACACTATCGAAGCCGGAAATCAGGAAACCATAGATAAAATTTGTAAGAAACTCGAAGAAAAAGGATTTCTGTGTCAAGAATAGACTATCCAACCTTGTGTTTTTCCATTCCCTATGATACACTGAAAAAGTGGATTTTTATGTGCAAAACCACAATATGTTGTAGTGTGTGTGAAAAGAAAACCTAGTCACAGTATAAGAACGAGGTGTTATTTTGGATAAACAGGAATACAAGTTACGATCAGAACAAATCAAAGACTTGATTGGAAAAAGAGATTTTTTTGGAGCAGTAAAGATTGCGGACAGCATTGACTGGAATCGTGTCAGAAGCGTATCCATGTTATGTACGGTCAGCGATTTATACAAGGCTACCAGAAATTATAAGCGTAGTAAGGATTTATTATTACTTGCTTATGACCGTCATCCTAACGGCAGAATGATTGTTTACTCTTTGTGCGAACTTAGTATTAAATTGGGAGATGTGGTAGACGCGTTAGAATACTACAAAACCTTTTTAAAACTGGCGCCCCAGGATAGTGGAAAATATGTATTACAGTACAAAATCTATGAAGCCCAGGATGTTAGTTTAGAAGAACGAATTGCAGTTTTAGAGCAATTAAAGAAAAATGATTATCGTGAAAAATGGGGCTACGAATTAGCTACCCTTTATCATAGAGTAGGTCTTGCTACTGCTTGTGTAGAGGAATGTGATGAGTTGATTCTTTGGTTCTCCGATGGCCGTTATGTAAAGAAGGCCATGGAACTGAAGATGTTGCATAAGCCATTATCTGCTAAGCAGCAGGATCAGTACGACATTATGACCGGTAAAAAACCAGCAAAAGTGGAGGAGGCACCGGAACCGGTAGTAGAGGAAACAAAAGAGGAGGAGATTTCTCCTGTTGAGGTGGCTTTCGCAGAAGTTCCCGCTCCAGTCAATGAACCGGAAGAATTAGACATTCAGGTAAAACCTGTGAATGTTGGAAAATATGATACCATCAACCTTCAAAAAGCATTGGCAGAAAATTTGCAGGAGATTTTACAGGAAACAGAAAAGGAAGAAGCAGAAAACACACCGGAACCGGTAGAAGAGATTGCTGCGGTAGAACTTCCAAAGACTGGTATCTTGGAAGATGTGCCTGAAGAAGAACCTGTAGTAGAGGCAGCGCCTGTGGAAGAAACACAGTCTGATGAAGCAGTGCCTTCTGATGAGGAAGAGACTGCGGTAGCTGTAGAAGAAACACCTTCTACTGAAGAAGAATCTGTAGTAGCTGAAGAAGAGATTGCACCTGCAGAAGAAAGTATTTCTGTAGAAGCAGCAGTTGCTGTAGAGGAGCCGGTTGAAGAATCTGCCAAAGAGCCGGTTATTGAGCCCGTTGTACAACCTGTTATTGTACCGGTTGTAGAAACGTCTTCCGAAAAAGAAGACTTACTGAATGCTAAGACAAAGGAAATCTTTTTCAATGATACTTCTTCTATGCCTTCTCCTTTGGAGAGAGAATTACAAAGAGCAATAGACGAAGAGAGAAAGAAACAACAGCTTTCCCCTATCGAAGAAATCTTAGAACAGGATTTGGAGAAATTGCACCGTCCTTCTGTAGAAGAAGTGATGAAGATGCCGTTGGAGGAAGTAGCAAGTTACGAGTATCCACCTGAAGAAATCGCAAGTATGTTATCCGAAGGCTACGACGGACAGATTAGCATGGTTGTAGAAGGAAAAGCTCCTACAGAAAAACAAATCACAGGCCAGATGAACATCGATGAGATTTTGGCTGAGTGGGAAAAGACAAAGAAATTAAACGAAGAAAAACGCCGTGCAGAGGATTTGAAGAGAGTATTCTCCAGCACCGGTTGTATGTTCTCAAAATATGATGTTATTGCCAGAGATGGTATTTTGGAGCAGTTGGAGAGAGAAGGCAAGATTAAAGCCTTAGTAAAAGTAGAGCAGATTCCAAAGGCACCAAAGATTATTCCGGAAGAGGAACTTGCAAAAGAAACAGTTGTTTCTGCAGAAGAGGCCGAAGAAGAGGAAAGCAACGGCACTACCGTACAGCCTGTAGCAGAAGCGACCGTAGAGAGTACACCTTCAGAAGAGCCTGCTGAAGTAGCAGCTACAGAGGCTGTGGAAACTGTAGAGACACCTATGGAGGAAGAATCTGCAGAGGATGCCTTAGAAATTATCTCAGAAGGCGTTTCGGCAGAAGAAGTGACTGAAGTGCCTGCTGCAGAAGAAGTTTCCGTAGAGGAACCAGTTGTAGAGGAAACTTCAGAAGAATCAGAAGAAGAGCCTGTGGAAGAAACTCCGGTAGAATCTACAGAAGAGCCTGTAGTAACAGAGGAGCCGGCTGAAATAGAAGCAGTGGCTGAAGAAGCACCTGTTTCCGTAGAAGAAGAAACGGTTGAAGCAGAAGAAGCACCTGCTACAGAAGTTTCCGTAGTTTCAGAAGAAGTAGCGGAAACAGTTACAGAAGTAGAAGCACCTGCAGAAGTTGCAGCAGAAGAAGAAACCACAGAAGTTTCCGAAGAAGATCAAGCAGAAGAAACCGTAGAAGATACGGAAGAACCTGAGGAAACAGAAGAGGAAGAAACGGAAAGTTCACAAAAGGCAATGATTCGTGAACTGACAGAAGAGGAACGCGTTTTATTTGCACCATTTATTCAAACCCGCGGTGCCAGAAAGCGTTTTGTGACCGGATTGGATCAGATTGAACTGGAAGCTGCAGTGGGCAATGCCATTGTAACCGGTAACGGTGATTCCGGAACGGTAGAGCTTGCAAAGAATGTTATGAAGGACATTCAGCTTACTAATAGCAAGTTCTCCGGAAAAATTGCAAAGATTACAGGTACTTCCTTAAATAGCAAAAATGTAGAACTTACCATTGCAAAATTAGGAAATGGTGGTTTGATTATTGAAAAAGCCAGTGGTATGACCAGCCAGACCGTACAGAAGTTGGTAGATGGTTTGCAGAATGCAGAAAGTGGCATTGTAGTGATTCTGGAGGATAACAAAAAGTCCGTGAAGAGAATGTTGGCTGCATATCCTCATTTGAAAACCTACTTCCCGATTCGTTTAGAGGTAGAAGAATTAAACGATGACGCCTTGGCTTCTTATGGTAAGCAGTATGCAGAGCATTTAGAATATGCGATTGATGATATGGGTATGTTGGCATTACATACCAGAATTTCAGATATGCAGACCAGCGAACATATCGTAACCGTTGCAGAGGTTAGAGAAATCGTAGATGCAGCGATTGCTCGTGCGAACAAAAAGAATATTGGCCATTTATTTGATGTAATGCTTGGAAAACGATATGACGATGATGACATGATCGTTCTTCGAGAAAAGGATTTTATGGAATAATATAGGTTCATAAAGAAAAGGGGTAAAAAGGGATGGCAGAAAAGAAACAAAAAAGAGAAACCGTATTTATTTCGGAAGCAGACCAGTATGTATTTGCACAGGGTTCTCACTATGACATTTACAAAAAACTGGGCGCACACTTGTCTGAAGAAGATGGAAAAGAAGGCATGTTTTTTGGTGTTTGGGCACCAAATGCAGAGTCAGTTCATGTAGTTGGTACCTTCAATGACTGGAATGAAACCTCCCATCAGCTTCACAAAATCGGACCTGGTGGTATTTACACAGGCTTTTTCGAGGGAATTGGTACAGGGGAATTGTACAAGTACTTAATTACCACACCCGATGGTAGAAAGCTGTACAAGGCAGATCCATTTGGAAACTATGCAGAATTAAGACCGGGTAATGCTTCGATTACTACAGATATTACAAACTTCAAATGGTCTGACAGTACCTGGATGACAAACAGAGATAAAAAGGATCCTATGAAGGAGCCCATTGCCATCTACGAATGTCATATTGGTTCCTGGATGAAACATCCGGATGGTTCAGAAGATGGTTTTTACAACTATCGTGAATTTGCAGATTGTATCGTAGAATATTTAAAAGAACTTCGCTACACCCATGTAGAGCTGATGGGTATTGCAGAGCATCCTTTCGATGGTTCCTGGGGCTATCAGGTGGGCGGTTATTATGCACCTACTTCCCGTTATGGTACACCGGAAGACTTTATGTATTTGGTAAATAAATTACATAAAAATAAAATTGGTGTTATTTTGGATTGGGTACCTGCCCACTTCCCAAGAGATGCTTTCGGTTTGGCTGAGTTTGATGGCACCTGTTTATTTGAACATCCGGACCCAAGATTAGGAGAACATCCTGATTGGGGTACCAAGATTTTCAACTATGGTAAAACAGAAGTAAAGAACTATCTGATTGCCAATGCTTTATTCTGGATTAAAGAATTCCACATCGATGGTCTTCGTGTAGATGCAGTAGCTTCTATGTTATATCTGGATTATGGTAAAAAGGATGGACAGTGGGTAGCCAACAAATACGGCGGCAACAAGAATCTGGAAGCCATTGAATTCTTCAAACACTTTAACAGCGTCATTCATGGCGGGTTCCCCGGCGTGTTGACCATTGCAGAGGAATCTACTGCATGGCCAAAGGTTACCGGCGATATTATGGACGATGGCTTAGGCTTTACTTTCAAATGGAACATGGGTTGGATGCATGACTTCTGTGAATACATGAAGTTGGATCCATTATTCCGTAGAAATAATCACTACGCAATGACCTTTGCCATGAGCTACAACAGTTCAGAAAATTATATTCTGCCATTGTCTCATGATGAGGTAGTGCATTTGAAATGCTCTATGGTAAACAAGATGCCGGGCTATCAGATTGATAAATATGCTAACCTTCGTCTTGGGTATACCTTTATGTTTGGTCACTGTGGCAAGAAGCTTTTATTCATGGGTCAGGAATTTGGTCAGGAAAGAGAGTGGAGTGAAGCCAGAGAGTTGGATTGGTTCCTGTTAGAAAATCCTTTGAACAAGGGTATGCAGGATTACATGAAGGAACTCCTTGCGTTGTACAATGACAACCCGGCGATGCACGAAATCGATAACGATTGGGGCGGATTTGAATGGGTAAACTGTGATGATATGGACAGAAGTATTTACAGCTTTATCCGTAAGAGCGCAGACGGAAAGAAGAAATTATTGTTCGTATTGAACATGACACCAATGGAACGCCCGTATTATTGTGTAGGTGTGCCGGATAAGAAAAAAGTAAAATTACTGTTGAACAGTGATGATATTAAATTTGGTGGAAATGGACATGAGATTCCTGCAGAAATCAAACCTACTGAGGAAGAATGTGATCAGAGACCCTATCGTATAACCTTTGATTTAGCTGCTTACACAGCAGCAGTATTTCAGCTGTAAAGGTTAAGTTTCTAATTTTCAATACCGAAATAAAAGGTGAATGCATTTGCATTCGCCTTTTTTATTGCCTTGTTGAAATATAAGGATTTGAAAAAGGATAGTTAGAAACGAATATTTTATTTCTTGTATTTCATGAAAAGGAAATTCTATGAAAATTCAATTTGATACTATAAAACAACCGAAACAATCTCAGGAACTGGCACAGCCTATGATGGGTAAAAAGGCACAGGCTGCTTATGGGGCAGCGGAAGCCCAGTCCATTGGATTTTTCCCTCAGGAAAGTCAGATTGGACACAGTGTCTTATCTCAGATTGGAGAGGGAGAAGATTTTGTCTCTGCCAAGGATCAAGTAGCCTTACAGCGAGACTATATGACTGTTATGTCCAACACCATGTCAGAAAAGGACTTTTCCAAAATGCAGCAGGAAGGCTACGATGCTTTTTCCTATGATCCGGAAGAATCTGTGACCATTTTGGATAAAATCAAAACTGAGTTGGCCAAATCAGGCGAAGAGATTATTGGATTTAATGATGACTTATCTGTAGAAGAGCTTTCTGCGGCAGCAGGATCTGACGGTGTAGGCAGAGCCTTGGCGTCCAAATTAGAGCAGGCAAATGTACCTGCTACAAAGGAAAATGTGCAAAATTTAGAGGAAGCTGCCAGAAAGGTAGAAGCTTTGGATAGTTTACCGGAAGGTGCTTATGTGTATATGATGGAACATCATTTGGCACCTACTGTAGATAATTTATATCAGGCTCAGTTTAGTGGCTACGCATCCAAAGAGGGAATGGCTCCCGCAGCCTTTGCTACCGGCAGTTATAATCGCATTGGTCAGGGTAGTATGCAGTATCGCCAGGAGGAAGCTGTTTCTATTTCTCCGGCTATGGAATCTCAAATCAAAGAGAGAATGGAAAGTTGGGGAGTAGAAGCTTCAGAAGAAGGGCTGCAGGATTGTCAGTGGTTACTAAATCATGGACTGGAACTTTCCAAAGAAAATTTGGAACAATATAAAGCATTAAAAGCCTTACCACTTCCTATGGATGCAGAAACTTATGTAAACCATGCAATAGCCCATATGGCATTGGGAGAAGAGCCCGGAAAAATTCCTTTTTCTCAGCTAGAAAGAGACTTTGTGGCAGAAGCCATTGCTATAGAAGCACGATACGAAAAGATTACACCGGAAACCCTAGACTATGTGGCAAGTAAAGAATTGCCCCTGACTTTAGAAACCTTAGAGCAGTATCAGGGAAAGGCAGAAGCAGGGTTAGAGAATATTCGTGCCAGAAGACAGCTGGAAGAGGTTCGTCTTCACATGAGTGCTCAAGCCAATTTGAAACTGTTACAGTCCGGCGTATCTATTGATACAGAGCCCATGGAAACCTTGATTGAACAGTTAAAGGCTGCAGAAACCAAAATTTTTGAAGCCATTTATGGAGCAAAGGATCCTGCTCAGGGTCAGATTGCAAACAGATTGGTAGAAACTACCCTTCAGGTATCCTTGGAATTGGCTTCTATGCCAGCCAGTCTGGCAGGAAAAATTCCTTGGATGGAGCAGCCTACTTTACAGTCTGTACATGCGGAAGGTGCCTTGTTACAAAAACGCTTTGAGGCAGCAGGAGAGTCCTATGAAACTTTAATGACTGCACCCCGTAGAGATATGGGCGATAGCATTGGAAAAGCCTTCCAAAACGTGGACGCTATTTTACGAGAGATGGCATTGGAGCCTACAGAAGAAAATGAAAAAGTGATTCGTATCTTGGGTCACAATCAGTTAGAAATTAATGCAGAAAACTTTGAAAAGGTGGCAAAAGCAGAGGGGCAGATTACTTCTATTTTGAAAGCCTTAAAGCCAGGTACGGTACTATCTATGGTAAGAGAAGGAAAGAATCCTTTGACCATGGGCTTAGAGGAAATGGACCAGTATCTGAAAGAAAAGAATGCTACTTTTGAAAATCAGACAGAAAGCTACAGCAAATTTTTATATCAGCTAGAGCAGAAAAAGGATATTACGGAAGAAGAACGATCTGCCTATATTGGCATCTATCGTTTGATTCATCAGATTGAAAAAAATGACAGTGCTGCAGTTGGGGCAGTGGTTTCTGCGGGCGTGGACTTAACCTTTTCCAACCTGTTAGCCATGGCAAGAAGTAAACGATTTGGCAGTACGGATGTGAAAATCGATGACACCAGTACCCACAAGGTAAAGGTAGTAAAAGCAGAAGATTCTATTTCTGCACAAATTTTCAAGGGTATTGCAAAACCGGAAGCATTATTGGAAAACCTGGTTTCTATGGAAGAAGATCCTGCTTTAGAAGAAGCTTATCAAAAAGAAGAATTTGCAAGATATCAGGAAATTTTGAATGCCAATAAAGATCAGGCAGAATATCTGAAACAGTATAACCAGCCGGTTACAGTGGACTTTTTGGAGGCAGCAGGGGTGCTTACCAAGAAACGCGGAAAACTTACCCGTGACTTAACTGCTTTAGAAGAAAAAATCGAGAAGTCTTTGGAAAGAAGCTCTTTCTTGGAAGCAGGAAAAGAAGTAGTCGCTTCCTTGGATCAGGAGGATGCGCGAAAGGTAGCCTATGAAAATGTAATTCAAGCGGGTGAGGAAATTTTACAAAAGGCTTTGGAAACTCCTGTAGAAGATCAGACCTATTTGGATATCAAGTCCATGCAAAGCCTGCAAAAACAGCTTCGATTATGCAGCAATATGGCAGCAGAAGAAAACTACGAAATCCCTATGGAAGTAGAGGGACAGGTGCTTTCTGTAAATCTGAAAATTTACCACCACAGCAACAATCCGGCAGAAGCCAAGATTACATTTGCAAGTGATGTGTACGGTCAGGTGGAGGCGCGCTTCGGATTGTATCCGGAAGGATTGCGAGGCACCATTGCCACAGATTCTGTGGAAGGGAAAGAAGCTTTAGAGAATCGCAAAGAGGACTTTGTAAAAAAATGCAAGGAAATGGTTGCAGAAGATTTCAAAGTTGCCGATATATATATAGACAGCAAGGGGAAAATGGATTTGAACCGTGTGGAGGCAAAGGATATGCCAAGTAAAGATGCTTCCGGATTATACAAAGTAGCGAAAGCATTTTTAAGTAGTATTTAATAAGGAGTTTTTATGAAAATTAATTATAATGTATCCGCAATGCTTGCAAATAATGCATTGGCGCAGAACGACACGGCCCTTTCCAAATCCTTAGAAAGATTATCCTCTGGATTAAAAATCAATCATGCAAAAGATAATGCGGCAGGTCTTGCTATTGCAAAAAGAATGAATGCCCAGATTGAAGGCTTATCTGTAGCAAACCAGAATGCCAGCGATGGTGTTTCTATTGTGGAAATCGCAGATGGTGCTTTATCCGAAGTACATGATATGCTGCAGAGAATGAATGAGCTGTCTATCAAAGGTGCCACCGGTACCATTACAGATGATGACAGAAAAATGATCGATGAAGAACTGCAGCAGCTGAAAAAAGAGATTACCCGTATTGGGGAAACCACCCAGTTTAACGGTCAGAATTTGTTAGACGGCTCTTTTGACTTAAAGGGATATTCCGATAACAAAGCAGTAAAAGTGGAAACCTATAATGAGGAAGTTCCGGTTGGAAAATATAATGTGACTGTAAATCCTGATTTTGATGCAGACGGAAAATTAACAGATGCAACCACTGCTACCATTCAAGGTGCGGATGGAAATACCTGGACAGGAACCCCGGAAGTCAGTATTGAAAATAATATGGTGGTATTAAAGGGAGAAAACAGTTTTGAAGTAAGATTGTCTGTAGACCCTACTGCAGGAAATTTTAATGCAAAAATTGATTTAACCGGCATCGGCTCTATGACCATGCAGATTGGTGCCAATGAAGGTCAGACCTTGGAAATCAGAATTCCAAAGATTGGCTTAAAGCAAATGGGTATCGAGGAAACAGAGGTTACTTCACAGAATTCGGCAGATAAAGCTATTGAGGAAATTAAGGGTGCCATTACTTATGTTTCTTCTGTTAGAAGCCGTTTAGGTGCTTACCAGAATCGTTTGGAGCATACCAATTCCAGCTTAGATATTACCAGTGAAAACATGACCAGTGCATATTCTCGTATCATGGATGTGGATATGGCTACAGAAATGACAAAATACTCCAGTATGCAGGTAATTTCACAGGCAGCAACTTCTATGTTGGCACAGGCCAATGAAAGACCTTCTCAGGTATTGCAGTTACTGCAGTAAAAAGAGGATAGAGGTCTTTGAGAGAAAGTTTCATAGAGGGAGAAAATAGCATGACAAGTGCACAGAAACAAAATTTTACCTATCGAATTACACAGGCAAATAAAACCGGTTTGGTAGTGATTTTATATGATATGGCATTGGTTTATATGGAGGATGCAAAGAAAGCTTTTGCAGAAGAGAATATGACTTCCTATAAAAATGCCCTTGATAAAGCAAAAGGATGTATAGAGGAATTGCTTCACTCCCTACATCCCCAGTACGAGCTGGCACTGCATTTGCAGCAGCTGTATTATTTTTATAAAAGACAGCTTTCAACTGCTGCTATCAGACAGCAGGTGGAACTGATTGATCCAATCTATGATATGATTTCCCAGCTAAAGGAGTCCTTTGAAAAAATCATGGAAATAGACACCTCAGAAAGTTTGATGGAAAACTCCCAAGTGGTCTATGCAGGGCTGACCTATGGGAAAGGTAGCTTAAATGAGAATTTGGCTACTGGCAGCAGCAACCGGGGCTTTTTGGTCTAATACAAGGAATGCGTTTTCAGGCAGCGGAGTCACCTTCGCTGCCTCATTTAATAAATAGCGATAGCGAAGTAGCACAGAATTCCATTCATAAATGGCGCTGTCAATCAAATCCTGATCTGTCACATTGTCAAAGGTATTATAGACACTTTCCAAATGATATCTTGTCTTTTCTAAATCCTCCAACAGTAAATCCCGTTGCGATTTTGGTCCTTCTTTCGATTGTGGAGGGGCACTTTGTCGAAATGCAAATTTCATAAACACTCCTTTAGATATCCTATTTGACGGATACGCCGCACCGAGGAAAACCATAGGGTTTTCAAGGTTAGCTTTGAACAGTCAATCTTATTATTACAAGTATAGTCACCCGCGAGAAAAATATTCTTTTTTTGCAACAAAATTTGCATAAGCAAAGAAAAACAAGCATAGGATGAAACAGAAAAGTCGTTAATGATTTTGCGAAAATATTTCTGGAGAGAAAAATGGATATCAACAGCGGTGTATTAATTATGATTGGAATGTGTGCTTTGGTGCTATTTATTATCGCTTGTAAGCAAAAAGCAGCCTGGCTTCTTACTCTTATTACCCGAATTGTGGTGAATGCAATTTGCATTGCACTTATCAATTCTTTTTGTAAAAAGGCAGGGTATCCCTATGCTGTGGGCTACAATTTTTATACGCTTTTGACATCTGGAATCCTTGGATTTCCTGGGCTTATCCTGTTATATGGCATTGAAATCGTAAATTTTTTGTAGAAAAGTAACAAAAATGGTTTTTGTGTAAATTGCCTATAGAATTTCAAAGGCAATCCCTCTATACTTTCAAATCAGAAAGAGGAAACTCTCTATCTATTTACACATATTTTTCAAATCTGAAAATCATATTTTTCTTATGTATTTTCATTTGTATTTCCAAGAGAAGAACTAAATAAAGATCTGTAAGGTGGTGATAGTTTGCCTTCTTGTCTACTTTTTTGAATGCAAAAGTAGGCGCTATTTTGGTACCCATTAAAATATATTTTTTAGTAGAAAGGAGAAATATTTTTTGAATCATATATGTGTAATATGCGATAGCGAAAGCTCATACGCCAGATTTTTGGCAAATTATTTTCACGGAAAAAGCGGATTTCCCTTTGAGATTCAGCTGTTTACTTCCGTGGATGCTTTGGAAAAATATGTGGAGAAAAAGTCTATAAGTCTGGCTCTTGTGGCAGAAAAAGATTATGTTCCAAGCCTGAAGAATGCGCCCATTGCCCATCTTGCCATTTTACAGGAGCAGGGAACATTACAGGATAGAGAATTGAAGCAACTCTATAAATACCAGTCCGGTGAAAAGCTGATGAAGGAAATTTTGGATTGGATTGCCAAGGAAGGAGAGCTGGGGCGAGCCATGGTTTCTTCCAAGAAAACAAAATTGATTGGCATATACTCTCCTGTGGGAAGAAGTTATAAAACCGCCCTGGCTTTTACCTTAGGACAACTCCTGGCAAAGAAGCATAAGGTGCTTTATTTGAATATGGAAAGCTACAGCGGTCTTACTAAGCGGATTGGAAGGGACTTTGACGGGGAACTATCGGATTTGTTTTACTATCTTCAAAATGCCAGGGAAAAACTGGCGTATCGATTGGGCAGTATGGTGTGTTCTGTGGAAGGGATGGATATTTTGCCACCCTTTGGAAC
Source organism: Lachnospiraceae bacterium (assembly GCA_024403235.1). Classification (GTDB taxonomy): domain Bacteria; phylum Bacillota; class Clostridia; order Lachnospirales; family Lachnospiraceae; genus JAKSSF01. The sequence continues at coordinate 12,754 of JAKSSF010000010.1, forward strand.
CTTGCAGGATTTGAGTTCCATTCAAAAAGAAGAATGGGAAGAACTTTTTTTGGAAATCGAAAGTGGCAGTGAATACGAATATATTTTGTTGGACTTGTCAGACTGTGTACAAGGATTGTTTGAGTTGCTGCGATTATGCGACAGGATTTACAGTGTGGCACCAAAAGATTCTTTTGGAGAGGCAAAATGGGAGCAGTACCATCAAAATCTTTTGCGCTGTCAATTTGAAGATGTGTGGGAGAAAACAAAGCAGGTAGAACTGCCGGAGAGAATAGAAGAAGTCCAGACCATTCATCAGTATTTATTTACGCCTTTAGCAGTTCATGCCAAGGAATTGGTGGAAGAGGACAGCAGACTATGAGAGGGCAAAAGGAAGAATGGGTCAAGCAAAAAATTTTGCAGGACTTGGAAAGCAAGGAAGAGCTTTCTGACCAACAACTAAAAGATTTAATTAGCTCTCATCTGCTAAATCACAACGAAGAGCATGCATTTTCCTTATTGGAGCAAAAGCGTATTGGAAAAGAAATATTTGATAGCCTGCGAAAGTGGGGTATTTTGCAGGACCTTTTGGAGGATGATTCGGTAACGGAAATCATGGTCAATGGTCCGGAAAATATCTTTGTAGAACGAAAAGGACGAATCAAAAAACTATCCTTAACCTTTGCTTCGGAAGAAAAACTTTCTCACATCATTCAGCAAATCGTGGCGGGCTGTAATCGTGTGGTAAACGAGGCTTCCCCCATTGTGGACGCCAGATTACCGAACGGTTCTCGTGTCAATGTGGTATTACCACCGGTCTCTTTATGTGGACCCATTCTTACCATTCGACGATTTTCCGACAAACCTATGACCATGGAAAAATTATTGGAATTTGGGGCAATCACCACAGAGGCAGCAGAGTTTATAGAGCTTTTGGTAAAAGCGAAATACAACATTCTGGTAAGTGGTGGTACAGGGAGTGGAAAAACGACTTTCTTAAATGCCATTTCTAATTTTATCCCGGGAGATGAAAGAATTATCACCATTGAGGATAGCGCAGAGCTGCAGATTACCCAGATTCCCAACATTATTCGTTTGGAAACCAGAAATGCCAATGTGGAAAACTGTTTACCCATTACTATTCGAGATTTGATTAAATCGTCTTTGCGTATGCGGCCGGATCGGATTGTAGTCGGAGAAGTACGAGGAATGGAAGCCTTAGATATGATTGGTTCTGCTATGAACTGTGGTCATGACGGGAGTATGTCTACAGCCCATGCCAATTCGGCAAAGGATTTGATGATTCGTTTGGAAACTATGGTACTGATGGGGGCAGAGCTTCCGGTTCAGGCCATTCGAAGACAGATTTCTTCCGGGGTGGACATTGTCATTCATTTGGGAAGATTGCGAGATAAAAGCAGGAAGGTGTTGGAAATAGTGGAACTGTTAGGGATAGAAAATGAAGAAATCCAAATGAACACCTTATTTCGTTTTGTGGAAAGTAATCCGGGAAAAAGCAAGGAAGTGAAAGGGAAATTAACGCGTGTTGGAAAATTACAAAATACATACAAATTGGAAACTGCCGGAATTTTCGGTGTTTCATAAACTAAAACAATTATTTACACCGGAGTATTTAATTCAGGGAAAAAAGAACTATTTTACTTATGGCTTTAACAAGAAAGAGTGGATAGTTTTGGGTGGCAAGAATCTGGGAATTTTACTGCTATTTAGCTATTTTTTTTACCAAAGTATCTGGGCCTTTTTTCTGCTTTCTCCCTTGTGGTTTTATCTCATGATGAAAGAGCAGCAAACAAAAGGGGAACAACAAAGAATGGAATTAGAGCAGCAATTTAAGGAAGCAATGCTTGCCGTATTGGCCAGCTTGCAGGCAGGCTATTCTTTGGAGAATGCCTTCATGGCTTGTCAAAAGGATATGGTGATTTTGTTTGGACAAAAAAGCAATATTGTGGAAGAACTGGGCTTTATCAGCCGTGGTATCCACAATCATATTCCTTTAGAGGGTATGGTTTTAAACCTAGGGCAACGCAGTGGCAGTGAAGAAATCAAAGAGTTTTCGGATGTATTCCATATTGCGAAATATTCCGGTGGGGGTATCACGGAAATTTTACAAAAAACCATTTCCGTGATTCAGGAAAAAATGGAAATCAAAGAAGAAATCGAAACCACCATTCATGAGAAAAAACTGGAAAGTCAAATCATGTGTGTCATTCCCTTTTTCATTATTTTCTATATGAATCTTACTTCTCCCGGATATTTTCAAGTACTATATCACAATTTTTTAGGAGTCATTATTATGACGGTTTGTATGGTGCTGTATGTGGTGGGCGTTACCTTAGCAGGGAAAATAGCGAAGATTTCGTTGTAGGAAGAAAAGAAGGATTTGTTTTAGAAATATAGGGAAAATTTCATTGTAGGAAGATTGGAAAGACTATGGGTTAGGTATAAGAGGGAAGAATGAAAGGGATCAATAATATCAAACAGGTCAAACAGAAAATCAAAACACAGATAGCTTCTCCTGGCAAAGGAAAATCTTCGGTAGAACGATGCATTGCAGAATTGTACCCAGGCAAAAATGGGGACAAGCTTTATCAGGACTACTGCAATAAAAAGAGAAAGGATTTGCAGCTTTTGGTGTTGGTAGCAGGCGCCATTTGTTTACTTCTTTTTCTCAAAGCTATCGTAGAAAGTATGGTGCCGGACAATGTATTGATAAGACCGGATTACGGCAAGGGCGAACAGGTATGGATTTTGCAGGGAAAGGAAAAGGGAGAAGGATGGCAGGATATTCCTATTACATTATCAGAAAGAGAATATACAGAGGAAGAGATTACAGGTATATTTGCTGAGTTAGAAGAAAAATTACCGGAAATTATTTTGGGAGAAAACAGTTCTTTGGAGGCCGTGCAGTATCCCTTGCAGTTACCGGACCAATCAGAAAAATATCCTGTTACCTTTGTGTGGGTTAGTTCCGACAGTGAATATCTTCATTCCGATGGATCCTTAGGAGAAAAGGAACCGGAAGGAAGTACTATTGTGGAGTTGTCTGTAACTATGATTTGTCAACAAAGTAAGGAAGAGTTTGTTTTTCCAATTTGCAGAATTCCCCCCACCCTTACCCCGGAAGAAGCCTTTTGGAAAAAGGTGAGTGCAGGATTAAAAGGAGAAGAGGAAAAGACCAGAGAGGAAAGCCAGATGGTACTACCCCAGGAGTTTCAAGAGGTGCTTTTGAAATGGAGAAAAAAGCCGGATACTGCAGGCTGGATTTTCCTTCTTTTAGCAGCCATTGTGATACCCTTGATTTCTTTGGAAAAGGATCGGGAATGGAAGAAAAAAACGGTTATAAGAAGAACCATTTTAAAGCATCAATATCCGGAATTTATCTCTAAATTAATGATATTTTTGGAAGCCGGTATGAGTGTAAGAAGTGCCCTATTTCGAATTGTGGAATTAAAGGAAACCATAGGAGAAGAAGAATATCTTTACATAGAATTACAGTATCTGTGCTTCCAAATGAAAAATGGCATGTCGGAAAAAGAAGCCTATGACCTGTTTGGAAAGCGCTGTGGTATTCCCTTATATAGAAAGCTATCTTCTCTTTTGGTACAAAATTTGCAAAAAGGTGGAAAAGGACTATTAGATACTCTGCGGGTAGAAACCGCAAAGGCCTTTGAGGAACGAAAAAATCAGATTCGGAAAAAAGGGGAAGAGGCAGGTACCAAACTTCTTTTTCCTATGATGATTATGCTTTCCGTTGTAATGATTTTAATTATGGTACCAGCAATGTTTTCGTTTATGTAGTGATAGCATAGTTACTTACTAGAGGAAGAGTATTTTATAGATTACTTCAAGTTTTTTTAGAAAAAGTAAATACAACACAAGAAAGGAGAATATGGAACATGAAAGAAATGAAACAGAAAAAAGGTTGGAAAGGTCTGATACCTAATAATGCAGGTATGGGAACGGTGGAGATTATTTTGATTATCGTTGTATTGATTTCTCTTGTCATTATTTTCAAAACCCAGCTGACTTCTTTGGTACAGACCATTTTTAGTAAAATCACTTCTCAGGCGAACAGTATCTAATGAAGAAGAATCATGGATACGCCACTGTATATTTATCCCTAACAATGGGTATTTTGTTATCCTTACTCTTTACTTTGATAGAAGGAGTAAGGATACAAACCACCCGCATGGAAACGGAATCTGTTACAGATGTTGCACTGTTTTCCACCTTTGCCGAGTATAATCGGGCTCTTTTGGAACAGTATGATTTGTTTTTCATTGATAGCTCTTATGGAAGAGGGCAGCCGGAATTGGAAAAGGTGAAGCAAAGACTACTCCATTATATGAATAAAAATTTTCATAAAGGTGGCATCGTAGCAGGTGTGGATTTAACCGGGTTAAGTGCTGATAATGCAGATTTTCCTGAATATCGGATTGCGTCGGATCAATCTGGAGATGTGGTAAAAAGTCAAGCCATAGAGTACTACAAGGATAAAACCGGATTGTCCTACATAGATGGAATATTACCCAATATTTCTATGATTCAAAATCAGGAAGCAAGCAGTGCAGATTTGATGGACCAATGGGATAGCATATCAGAGCAAATCAATGAACTGATTGAAGAAAAACGAAGAGAACTGTTGGAACAGGCCAGTCAATCCGGAGAAGAAATAGATACAGACCTAAGTCTGGATAATCCTGCGGATCAGGTTCGCGCCATTAAAGAAATGGGTATTATGAGCATAGCCTTACCGGAAGGCAGCAGTCTTTCTTCTGCAAGTATTCAGGCAGAGCGATATCTTAGTCACAGGCAACCCACACTAGTAGGAAATAAAGGCTTGCAAGAGCCGGTTGATGGCATAACAGATACTTTGATTTTTGAGAAGTACTTAATGGAAAAATGTGGAAATTATCGAGAGAAAAAAGAAAACAAGGTATTAAGCTATCAAATAGAATACATTCTCTTTGGAGAAAATGAAGATACCCAAAATCTGGAAAATACGCTGAAAAGAATTTTGGCAATTCGAGAGGCTGCCAATATGATGTATTTATTCTCCGATTCCGGGAAACAGGCAGAAGCGGATCTTACAGCTACAGTTATCACAGTAGCGTTAGGTATTCCGGGGTTGCAAGAGTTGGTGAAATTATCTTTATTATTTGCCTGGGGATATGCAGAGTCAGTAAAAGATATCCGTATTTTACTGGATGGTGGACGGGTTCCTATTGGAAAATCGGACAGCACCTGGAATACACCTTTCCTGCAACTGATTAATTTTCCTGCATTTTTAGGTCAGTACCATGCCTCATCAGATGGTATGAATTATCAGGATTATTTAGAAACCTTTTTATTCTTAGAAGGGAATAGAGACAGAAATTATCGATTTATGGACCTGTGTGAAATGAATGTGCAAAAAACGGCAGGCAATGAAAATTTTAGAATGGATGGTTGTATTGACTATCTAAAAGCAAGCTGTAATGTATCCAGTTCCTTGGGCTATGGTTATGAGATTACAAGAGAATATCAATATTGTGAAAATTAGGAGGAAGTAGTGAAGCAAGATGCTCTTTTTTGTTTCTTAAGTATCAGCGTATGTGTAAAAAAAATCAAAAAAATCTTCTCTTCGGAAAATGGTCTGGTATTGCCGTGAAAAACCAGAAACTATCTAATTGTTACAGTCCCGAACAAATTAGAGCATCTTCCTTTTCTGCTTCCTCCGGTGCAATGACTGTAGAAGCCAGCTTTGCACTTTCCTTTTTTCTTATGTTTATGATTCAAATCTTTTTTCTGATTTTTGGATTTTTACAGTATGGAGTGTCGCTGGAGCAACTACATCAAAAAGGAAAACAAATAGCAGCGTATGGATATAGCATGGGCAGTGGAGCTTATTATGACGATGCTTTTTCCCTGCGGGATAGCGTAAAAATACCATCTTTGTTTGGAGTTTTTACTTTACCCGTACATCAGATTCCAAGCTATTGCTATATCAAGCCATGGACAGGATATGGTCTACTGGGAAATACCGAGCAGGAAGAAGAGGAAATGGTATATATTACGGAAAATGGCACTGTCTATCATAGAAGTCGTTCCTGTACTCATCTTGCTTTGTCTATTCAAATCACAGATATTCATACCATTAAAAATCAAAAGAATTCTTCCAATGGGAAATATCATCCATGTGAAAGGTGTGGCAATAATCCCATGGCTACAGCCCTTTACATTACCAAATATGGGGATAAATATCACACTAGCATTCAATGTAGTGGATTAAAACGAACCATTAAGGCAGTGCCATTAAAGCAGGTGGAAGGATGGCCTGCCTGTTCAAAATGCGGAGGATAGGGAAGTGATAACATATATAGGGTTTTTGTATTTCTTTCCCGCGACAATCTGGGATTTGAAAAAGAAAGAAATTCCTACAATTTATTTACTAATAGGACTAGGGTTAGGAAATCTCTTCTTTGTTTATGACTTGTGTTCTTTTGCAGGTTCTTTTTGGGAGATTTTACTTCGATTCATACCGGGGATATTGTTTCTGATTTTTGCCAAAGTGACAAAAGAAAAAATCGGCTATGGAGATGGAATGGCACTGCTTAGTTTGGGAGAACTATATGGCTGGGTAGGTGTTTGGCTGATTTGGTTTGGGGCGATTTTTTTGTCTTTTCTTTGGTCTGCTTTATTATTTCTGTTTCGAAAGGTAAGTTTACAAAGTACGCTGCCTTTTTTTCCAACGATATTTTTGTCTATGTTAATGTATTATTTTTTGAGTGGAAATTAAATGTGATATGTATTAGGTTATATTCACTTTTCTATGAAAATTGGCATGGCGTTTTAGTTAAAGCGAATGATTTTAGTGAAAGGAAAATGAATGAAAGGATATATGACAATAGAGGCTTCTCTTTTGATGCCTATGTTATTGTGTAGCATAATTTTTACCATGTATACAGGCATGTATTTATATGACAACTGTGTCATACAACAGTCGGCTTATATTGCGGCACTTCGAGGTGCAAACCAGACAAGAGAAGGAGATGCCAAAATAAAACAGGTAACGGAAGAAGCATTAAGTAAGGTGATTGGAAAAAGGTTAGTGATGATTCCTAGCATTCAAAAGGAAATTCAAATCAACAGATCCAGCGTAACAGTAACTATTACAGCAACAATGGAAATGCCCTTTTCTTCTTTCTTAACAGAGGAATTGAAGTTGTGGCAAATACAAAAAAAGGGGACTGCTAATCGTTTGGATCCGGTGAAAAATATTCGAGATATGCGAAGGTTTTTGTAGGGCATGAAAAGAGTAATAATTTAATGGCAAGGAGCAAAGAAAAAAGATGAATGATATTTTTTACAAAAGAGATAGCAATATGAATTATGCGGTAGTGGAAATTCCGGAGGACTTCCCTGCCAATAATTATTTGTTTCGCATGCTCCAGGAAAATACAATTCCGGGAGTGTTGACTAGCCAATGTATGGTGGAAAATGGAAACTCTTATATGTACTACCTATTAAATGGGAAAAAAAGTTTGTCACAGGTATATGGAGATCAGGAGATTTCTTTAGAGGAAACTTCTTTGTTATTCCATAAAATCAAACAAGTATTGGATTCTTTTCAAGAATATTTAATTGCAGAATCTATGGCTGTCTTTGATCCCCAATATATGTTTTTGGATATAGAAAATGAAGAGCTGTATTTATTGGTGCTGCCTTGGGAACAGGAAACAAAAGAAATCTTCAGACCTTTGGCAGAATTTTTGTTGGAGCGAATGGATCATAAAGATGAACATGGTATCAATGTTGTTTACAACTTTTATCGTCATCAAAAGGAATCCTTTTTTTCTCTTTCTGGTTTTTTGCCAATTTTAGAAAAGGAGATTCTATTAAAAAAACAGGAGAAGACAGGATTTGCTAGGGAAAGAGAAATAGTTCCGGTGCGTCCGGAACCAATAGCAGAGCCTATGCATGTACCGGAACCGCCGTCACTATTTCCTATCCCGCCAGAGACGGTAACAGAAAGTGATCTATCTACAACACCTGTTTCAGAAGGAAAAACATATTCTTGGAGCTTAGCCATAGGGGTAGTTTGCCTTTTATTAGGTGGTATCAGTTTTGGTTTAACCTTTCTTCCTATGCTGAACGGATTACAAAAACTAATCTGTTTTGGTATCTGTGGTGTCAGCGTAGCACTAGCAATTCTTTTCCTAGTTCTATACTTCATATTACGAAAAAAGAAAGGAAAGCAAAAAAATCTTCAAGCCACAGATGAAATTTCTATTGATGCAGATTGGATGTCACCGGTTTCAGAATTACCAAAGCAGCCAGTATCTCTTCCCTATCAAGAAACGGTCTTTTTTGATCCCATAGAAAATGGCTATCATTTCACCTACACAGAACATGGAGAGAAAAAGGATTTCCCATTAGAGAATTTTCCGGTTTCTGTAGGAAAGATAGCAGAGGAGAATGGAGTAGTCATAGAGGATGATACGGTCAGCAGGATCCATTGTAGATTTGTAGAACAGGACGGCAGACCGGCCCTTATGGATGTAAATTCCACAAACGGAACCTTTGTGAATGGCATTCGCTTAGATCCGGGAGAAATCGTTACACTTTCCAGAAATGATGAAATTCGAATTGGAAAGGTGAAAGGGAAGTTGCGGTAAATTTGTTTAACTCTTTTGATTTTATTGGATATTTTGTGGTATGATGAAACATAAGTAAATCATAATATAAAGAGGTTTTTTATGATATCCAATCAAATTATTCAAAATTGTATCTTTGAATTACGTTCCATTACAAAGGCGGAAATGGCGGTATATGATCCAGAAGGAACAGAACTTATTCGAACAGAAAATGCGCCTACCACAGAAAAGGAATTTGTGGTCAGTTTTTTAGATTCCCTGGCAGATAGTCAGGTGATTAACGGAAAGCATTTTTTCAAAGTATATGATCAGAATGAGCCCATCTATGTGTTAGTGGCAGCAGGCTCCGGAGAAGATGTTTACACCTTTGGTCGTATAGCGGTAAGCCAACTGCAAACTCTTGCTGTGGCATATAAAGAACGTTTTGATCGAAACAGTTTCTTCCAGAATTTGATTTTAGATAATCTCCTATTAATCGATATTTATAATCGTGCAAAAAAATTGCATATCGAAGACCAGGAGAAGCGAGTTGTTTACTTGATTGATATTATGAAAGATCAGGACAATCTAGCCAAAGAGGTTCTTCGCAGTATCTTTACCGAAAATAGTGGAGACTTTGTGACAGCAGTAGAAGAAGGTAGCTTGGTACTGATTAAAAGCTTGGCAAATGATGACGAAGACTCTTTAGAAGACATTGCAAAGTCTATTGTGGATACCTTAAATACAGAAGCGATGCTGAATGTAAAAGTGTCTTATGGAACTGTTGCGGGAGAACTTCGAGGAGTTTCAAAATCTTACAAAGAAGCAGCTATGGCTTTGGAAGTAGGTAAGATTTTTTATGAAGAAGAAACCTATGTTGGTTATAATAAATTGGGAATTGGACGATTGATTTATCAACTTCCGGATAATCTTTGTAAGATATTTATGGATGAAATATTTGCAGGAGATATTTTTGAAGAATTGGATGATGAAATGCTTTTCACCATTCAGAAATTCTTTGAAAACAGTTTGAATGTATCAGAAACCTCCAGACAGTTGTATATCCATAGAAATACATTGGTGTATAGAATTGAAAAATTGGAGAAACTGACAGGATTAGATATTCGCAATTTCGATGATGCACTTACCTTCAAAATTGCTTTGATGGTAATGCAGTATATGAATCATATGAAACGGTAATAATCATTATTTGTGATAGAAATTCAAAAGAGTAGTAGACCATGTGTTTACTGCTCTTTTTGCGTTATCTCGAAATCTAGTATAATTCCTTTCATATATCTTCATATATTTAATAATCATTCATATATCTTCATATATCAAGAATCTCTTCATATTTTTTCATATAAGAATTTTTCATCTATTTCTATGCGAGAGCAGTTTGATGAATATTTTCAATATAGAAAAATTAATCACATCCCAATTTATACCCGATAGGGTATAAAATATATGGACGAAAAATTAATACACCCTAACGGGTATAAAACAATATTTTTATATTGAAATAATACCCGATAGGGTGTAATATATGATTATGAATAAGATTGCAGAATATATAAAAACAGAACGAAAGAAAGTAGGACTTACTCAAGAAGAGTTTGCGTTAAGGTCAGGTTTGGGCATTAGATTTGTGCGTGAATTGGAGCAGGGCAAGGAGACTGTTCGTATGGATAAAGTGAACCAAGCGTTAGCTATGTTTGGAGCGGTGGCAGTACCGGGAAGGATGAACTTGGATGAGTAACATATTGCGATTAGGCAAAGTGTATGTACAAGATGCTTTTGCCGGAGAAATCCGAGAAACAGATGAAGGATATGAATTTGAATATGACTCTGTGTACATTGAGGAAGATACTGCAAAGCCGGTAAGCATAACACTACCTTTAAGAAGTGAGAAGTACGAATCAAAATATCTCTTTTCATTTTTCGACGGACTGATACCGGAAGGCTGGCTATTAGATGTGACTACTCATAATTGGAAGATTGATAGGAATGATAGATTTGGCTTGATGTTGGTAGCTTGCAAAGATTGCATAGGTGATGTGCATATTGTTTTGGAGTAATTTATGAATTGCTATTGTTGTGGGAAGAAATTAAAGAATGACAATGAGATTCTATCTGGATGGCATAAAAAATGTATTCAAAATTTTTTTGGTACTAGCGAGATGCCAGAGATCTCTCTTGATGATCAGGTTCTTGAGGAACTAGCTAAGCAAAATGTAAATCAAGGACTAACTGTACCTGGTGTTCAGAAAAAATTATCATTACATCTTAATACGGAGGATATACATGCACGCTTTACATTAGTCGGATATCCTACAGGTTATATTTTAAAACCACAATCTGCAGAGTACGAACAGTTGCCGGAGGCAGAACACCTGATTATGTCATTGGCAAGAATAGTGGGAATATCAGTTGTACCGTTTGGATTAATCTATATTAATTCACGCTTTGCCTATATTACAAAACGGATAGATAGAATGAACACGACCAAACTTGCAATGGAAGATTTTTGTCAATTGTCAGGGAGGCCAACTGCTGATAAATATAAAGGCTCTTATGAAGAATGCGGAAAGATTGTAAGGAAATATTCTACTAGAACCGGAATTGATATTTCGGAGTTTTTCCTTAGACTGGTATTTTGTGATGTAGTTGGAAATTCGGATATGCATCTGAAGAATTTTTCTTTGATAGAGACGGCACCTGGCTCAAGAAAATATACACTATCGGCGGCTTATGATTTACTTCCGGTTAATATAATTTTGCCCTCTGATAAAGACTTTAGTGCGCTTACTATGAATGGCAAGAAGAGAAATTTGCGAAGAAATGATTTCCTTGCATTGGCTGAAAATATAGGGCTTAGTGAAAAGGTTGCGAACAATATCATAAACAAAGTTATAGATAGCAAGTTACAATTTATCCAATGTGTACAGGATTCACTTCTATCTGGTGTGTATAAAAATGACTTAACTAATCTTATGGAAAACAGAATAGAAATGTTGCGATAAATTTATCACTATATTGCAAATTGAAAAAGGTATTTATTATAGGAGCAACCAATGTACCTAATTTCAGCCTATTTTGATGATAGTTCGAATCAGAAAATTCAAAACTTAATAGAAAAAGTGGCAAAAAAGAGTGGAAATCCTTTTATGATAGATAATCAAGTGCCGCCCCATATGACGATTTCCGCTATTGAGTCAAGAACGGTGAAAGAGTTGATGCCTGCATTTGAATCTCTCCAGGGCAAGGTAGGAAGTGGTGAGATACAAATAGTATCTCTAGGAGCATTGTTACCTTATGTTTTATATGTTACCCCTGTTTTAAATGCATATTTGTTTGAAATGCAAAAGCAGGTATATGATACCTTCCTTCCTATCAAAGATACGAAAATCAGCAAGTACTACCAACCGGGTAGTTGGTTACCACATATTACCATCGGAAAAACTTTGACAAAAGAACAATTGCAGGCAGGTTTTCTTTGCTTACAAGAAAATTTTGCCCCTTTTACGGCTACCATCACCCATTTGGGACTAGCCAAGACGAATCCCCATAAGGATGTGTCACGAATGGTCCTAGAAACTGGAGAGTAATTATGGAAGTGCTTAAAATCAAAGAATCAACAAGAGAACAAAGAGAAGAATACATAAGAGTTAGATATGCCTGCAAATCAGACTGTGAAAACTGTGGGATGTGTAAGGTGCTAAAAGGAAAGACACCGGAAATAGCCTTTGCAGAGTATATTGAAGGAAGCAAAGAATTATCGGATATTAAATTATGGTAATTATGAAAAGCGAAACCAGGGGGACTTAGATTAAACTTAAGTCCCCCTGATTTCGCTATTCCGATTTTATTAATGTTTTACTAACCAACCTTCAAAAAAACAAAGTCCTATCATAGAAACAAATACCATAACTGTTATAACTAATTCCATAAGTAATCCTCCTTGTGTGAAATGTTTTGTAAGTGTTTAGAGAAGTTGTTTTTCTCTGCTGCTTTATGATATAATTATAGCGTTAAATATGCGTGTTTAATATGAATATAAAGGCAAAAAATATAATAATCACGCCAATAAATACATAATTCTATTATAATTAGACAAAGTGAAATTTATAGTAGAAAATTTCAAAGAAGCGGGAAAAGAGGAGGAGTCTCATGCCAATAGTAAGTATCGATGAACATCAATTGAATGGCAGACAGGGAACTTTAATCAGAATTAACGAGCACCAGCTGGAAGAGATTCAGGGAATGCAATCTTCCTATCCTTATGTGTTGCATCGGGTTAGTTTAAAATGGCATAACATTCCCTGGCATTGGCATGCGGAGCTGGAGATAGCCTATATTATCAGTGGAACTTTAAATGTCCATACCACAACAGGAGATTACACCTTCTCCGAAGGAGAGGCGTTCTTTATGAATACCAATGTGTTGGCTTCCATGGATAGCCCCAACGGATGTATTTTGGAATCTCATCATTTTCATGCTGTTTTTTTGACAGGACATTTTCATAGTATTTATGAAACAAAATATATCAATCCCATTATTACAAACAAAAATCTGGAAATATTAGAGATACGAAATGACATCCCCAGACAAGCGGAAATTTTGTCTCTTTTACGGGAAGCATCCAAACTTCAAGAGGAAGAAGATACGGAAATGCAAACCAGAAATGTCTTTTCTTCTATATGGCTGTTGTTATTGAAAAATGTAAATGAAGGAAAAGTACAAAAAAGCAGATCCTCTTTTGAAAGACAGGAACGATTGCTTTCCATGCTTTCTTACATTCATCAAAATTATCATCAAAAAATCACCTTGGATGAAATTGCAGAGCATGCAGCCATTAGTAAAAGAGAGTGTCAGCGCTGCTTCCAAAATGGTATTCGTAAATCTCCCTCCCAGTACATCATGGAATACCGTTTGGAGAAAGCAAAAGAATTCTTACACGAAACGGATTTGCCCATTACAGAAATCACCTTCCAAACAGGATTTTATTCTGCATCTTACTTCGGGAAAATGTTTAAAGAGCATACCGGAATGTCTCCATTAGAATACCGAAAACAAGGGAATGCGTAACTGGAAAATAGGGCGTTTATAGTGAGATTTATACAAGAAGAAAAGGGAGGAGTTAGAATGATTCGAAAAGCAGTAGAAACAGACTTGCCTAGAATATTTGAACTATTTGCAGTAGCCCGTGCATATATGAAAGCAACCGGAAATGGAACGCAATGGGGAGATACTAAGCCGGAGGAAAGTGCTATAAGAGAGCATCTTTCGAAAGAAAATTTGTATGTGGTTGTTTTGGAAAATATCATAGAGGCAGTATTTGCCATGGTACCCGGACAAGATCCGACATACGCTTATATAGAAGATGGGCAGTGGCTCAACGAAGAGAGCTATGTGACATTACATGCAGTGGCATCTTCTAGAAATCGAAAAGGCATGTTTCATCTGATTAGTGAGTTTGCCAAAGAAACCTCTGCTAATGTGCGAATTGATACCCACGAAAAAAATGGTACTATGCAGCACTGTATCCATAAGGAAGGCTTTTTGTACTGCGGTATCATTTATCTGGCAGATGGAAATCCCAGAATGGCCTACCAGTGGAGTTCAAGTATAAAAAAGAATTAGCAATACGGCGATGGGTTCAAGTCCCATCGCCGTGTTCTTTTACAATCTGAATGTTTGAAAAAAATATGAGGATTCTTACTAATAGAATGTGTTTATGATTAATATCTATATCCTAATTTTAATTCGTAGATTCTTTCTTCATGTTTCTTAGCCATCTGTGTGTAGCTGTATACTACAAATGCTACTGCAAGAAGTAAAAGAAGAGATAAAATGTTGCAAAGGTGAGGATCCATATGGATATGTCCCATAGGAGTTTCTGTCTTCTTTAACTCGATATTTGCAAGTGGAAGTTCTTCATCAGGGATAAGTTCCATAATTTCCCCGGCAGCTTCCAGCAAGGTAGGAAATACAAATGCGGGAGCATCTACTTCTTCCACCATAGGAGGAAAGGTTCCTGTTTCTACTACGATAGGAGCAGATTCTATTAATGCGGGTACAACAGGTGCTACTGGTTCTGCAGGAGCAGGTGCTACTTCTTCAGTAGGAGCTGCGGTATCTACTACAGGTTCAGTGGGAACTACTGTATCTTTTTCAGGTTCTGCAGGAACTACTGTTTCTGTTGGATCTTCTGTAGGTTGTTCTACAGGATTTGTGGGAACTTCATTTTCAGGTTCTTCGATTATTGTCTGTAAATATAATACTGTTATTTCTTTATTGTCGTATATATAACCGTCAGACACAAACCAAAATTGAGCCAGTGCGTCTGGATAGTAAATGCCTTCTAATAACATTCCAGCATAGCTGAAGCCTTCGCCCATATCTGTTTTAATAGAAACAGTATTCTCAAAAAGACCCCATGCATTTGCGTTTGCAGAAGAAACTGTACCAACTAATTGATCTGCAGATAATGGTTTCAAATTTTCAGTGTCATAAATATCAGTAGTATAAGCGTAACGGAAGTGAATAGTATAAGGATAATCAGGGTTCTTCTGTTGTGGTGCAGTGTAGTTGTAAACAACAGTGATTACTTTGCCATCGTAGACATAATTATCAAAAACCATATCAAAAGAATCGAAAGAGATAGAGTACATAATGCCTTCTATAATCAGTCCTGCAAAGCTATAATCCTTTCCCATGCTTGGGATGGAAACGGGAGATTCAAAGAAACCCCATTTAGTAGATTTTACAGAAGTAGTAGCGCCTGCTAACTGGCTTGCAGAAATATCACTATAAGTTGCACCGTCATCTGATGTATAAGCGTAACGAATGTGAATAGTATATGGATATTCAGGATTTGTTTCCTTTGTATCTTCTACAGGGACTTCTTCTGCTTTATCGGTTTCTTCAATATAATCTTTTAATTCATACCACCAAACAACATTATCGCTGGGTTCAACACTAGTAGCATCTTCTAAATCTTCTCCATTGATTATAGGTAGATCAGCACCATATGGATTTTCTCCTGCTGTATCTGATGGGAATGTGTAAGTAGTTTCTGTTGTAATAGTTGGTTCCTCAGCTAAAGCAACTTCTTCTATTACCACAGATTCTTCTGATGTAGAATCTTCCTCAGCAAAAGCTGTGATAGAAATAGATGTACTTAATACGCTAACTGCTAATAAAGTTACGAAAGATTTTTTGAATAAGTGATTTCTCATTTTCTTTTTCATAGGATTTCCTCCTTGCATTTTTCTATATGGAAAAGTTTGTGTTCGTTTTTGTTGATACTACCTTAACATCTAATGCAAACTGAAACAACAAAACTTTGGCAAATGACTTGTAAATATAGAAAAACAACTTATATACTATAAAAATAAGCAAATTTTTCGTATTTTCAAAATAACGCAACAAGTCTTTTGCATAGAATTTCAAGTCATATACCAAAATCGCTTGTTTTCGATATAAAGTATTTTCTATAATTAGAACAAATCCAGAATGGAAATCAGAAAGAGAAAGGAGAAAGAAAAATGTTACAAGCATACGACGCATTTGTTCATTCTACAGAGTATTTACATTTATATGATATTCCCCTTTTAGTAGTAGCCATTCTTATTCTTATTATGATCGTGGTACATGTGAAAAAAAGTCATGATCGCAAAAAAGAGTTTGAAAAGGAATTGAAAGAAAAAGAAACCAGCGCTTGGAAAGCAACCATATATTAAATAGAAATTAGAAATTAGGAGGAAAAAGCATGAATTATTTAATCAGTCATACAGGTTTATGGGTAGATACTTTAAGTATTTTAATCGGTATTGTTTTAATTGCTTCTATTGGATTTTTAATCATAAAGAAGGTTGAATTTACAAAAGAAGAAAAAGCATTAGAAAAGAAGATGGGATTGTAATCAAAGAAAAGCCCTCTTAGGAAAACATAAGTTTTCTTAAGAGGGTTATTTATTATCCACGGTGCCATTTATGCAACCAGGTATTGAGTTCTGACTTAAAGCCGGTGTATTTTTTCTCCGGAACGGGAATTATGGTACCGTCCGTCATGGTCAGCTGAAATCTGGTCAAATCCTTTACATGTAGTGGATTGATTAAATAGGAAGCATGGGCTCGAAGGAAGCTGTCTCCATATTTGTCTTCAAAAACACGGAGAGCGTGGGTGGTTTCATAGTCCCCATCTAAAGTGTGTACGATAGAATGATTTCCTTTCTTAAAACTTTCTATCCAAAGAATGTGGCTGGAAATCAGATACAAAAAGCTTTTATCTGTACATCGGATATAAACACGGACTCCTGTGTCCATAGGCAAGGCCGTCTGGGTACTACCGGAAACGGAAGCAATGTCTTCTCCGTGGATAGGGTAAATAATGTCTCTGTCTGATTTGGGAGCAGCATAACTTACATGCATAAGAACAATCCTGGGGACAATATCCTCTTCTATGGAAAAATCTCGCCAGGTCATTTGTACTCGTACATCATCCAGGTTAATAATACCGGAATCATAATGGGTATACAGACGAAAATGTAAAAATACTTCGCAGGCGCTTCTGGATACTTTTATCAGATTGGAACGGATATTGCTGATAGAAAATTGCAGACCATGTCCTGCTTCTGCGGTCCATAGAGCCCGCATTTTTTCTCTGCCCTCAAACCACTGATCCTTTAAGGGTCCAATATAGACACAATTTTTGGATAAATGATTGAAAAAAGAATCCAGATTGTTCTGATAATAATCCATAATTATGGAATTGGATAATTCCTCAATTTCAGAAAAAATCATACAAACTCCTCCTAAAAACGATTATAATAATCAGAAAGAAGAAATGCAAGAATGAGTGCTTATAAAGAACTACAACAGAAATTTGACAGCCAAGAGAAAAGAGAAGGACTCATAGTATCACTGTGGAGGGAAAGATCCTTGGGAAAACTTTTTACAAAATTAAAATCCTATATTCGTATTACAACCTGGGCTTATGTTGTTTTTGTCCTTTTGATCATTGCACTATTATATATTGTAGGCACATCCCGTGTTGAAAATGCCTCCATATCTGTGGGTACGGTAAGAGACTTTAATGATAACTGGTTCATGAAATATGAAGAAAAAGAGTACCGGGTGGATTTTCCGTTTTTGGGAAGCAGTAAAGCAGAGGAACAGGTAGAGTATTACCGTACCTTAGAGAAGGAAGATGGTGGAAAAACCATAGCTTTTTTAACAGAAGATAAAAGAATCCGAATTTTGGTAGAGGATACAGAGATTTATTCTTTTGCTATGAATAATCAATATAAAATCGGGAAAGCCCCTGGGGATACGGTTGTGTTTGCCACTCTCCCGGCAGATTGTGAAGGGAAAGCCTTGCGCATTCTCACTTCTTCTCCTTATGACAATTTCGCTACCACTATGGCAGCCATTACCATAGGAGATTTGGGTTCCCAGGAAATCTCCTATTTGAAAATGAAATCTCAGGATGTTGCCATTGATATCCTCATTTTTATCGAATGCCTTGCTTTTCTGGCATTGGGAGTAGTAAATCTAAGCAATCGAAAAAATGTACCGGGAACCATCTCCTTTGGATTTACCTTATTTATGATTTCTGTTCTGGGAATTATAGAAACCAAAATACCGGTCATTTTATTTGGGAATCCGTTTTTTATGTCAAATGTGGCTTATATAACCATGATGATGTTTCCCTTATTTTTGGAGTGTTATTATTTCAAAATAACAAGACGATTTTTAATTTTTAGATACTGTGTATTTGCCTGCAGCTTATGTAATGTTTTGCTGCAAACCCTGCTACAACTATTGAATATTGTGGATTATCAGCAAATGGGAATCTATTCGCAAATGCTGATTCTGATAGCTATCATCAGTGGATTTTCCAGCAGCATTATTGAAATTGCACAGGGAAAAAGAATGGGGCGTTTCAGTGTTATTTTTACATCTTCTGCCTTTTTCCTGGGGGGTGGCTTGGATCTCATAAGATTACAAACTGTCATTATAGGTGATTTTGCAATTTACACTCGTATTGCAGCAGCTTCATCAGGATTTATTTATTTTATCTCTGCAATGGTGCAACTATATACCCAGGAAATGAACCTGGTAAAAGAAAATCTGGAAACTGCCCAGGCGGCTTCTATAGCCAAGGATCAATTCCTTGCAACCATGAGTCACGAAATTCGTACCCCAATCAATGGTATCTTAGGTATGAATGAAATGATATTAAAGGATAGTAAAGAGCCTGTCATTTTAGAATATGCATCTGATATAAAAAGAGCAGGCACTTCTCTTTTAACCTTAGTAAATGAAATTTTGGATGTATCCAAAGTACGAAGTGGAGGTCTTACCATAGAAGAAAAGGAATACGAAACCTTCCTGCTTTTCTATGACAGCCTGCATACCACAAAAATGCGATGCGTAGATAAAGGGCTTCAATTTATAACAAATATTGATGAAAATTTGCCAAATAAACTCTTGGGAGATGACCAGAGAATACGACAAATCATTGTAAATTTATTAACCAATGCTATTAAGTATACGGAAAAAGGTAGCGTTACTTTCACCTGCCATTCTGAGCCACGAACAGAAAATACAGTGTTTTTGGTTATAGAAATTCAGGATACCGGCTATGGCATAGAGAAAACCCATCAGCATAAAATTTTTGAAGCCTTCTATCGTATGGAAAATAAAAATACCGATCGTATAGAAGGAACAGGCCTGGGATTGTCCCTGGTGCAGTCTTTGGTGAAAATGATGAATGGGTACATTGAAGTAGAAAGTACACCGGGAGAAGGCTCCACCTTCCGCGTCTTTATTCCACAGGAAGTAATAGATGAGAGTGCGCTGGGAGATTTTGAAGCACGATGCAAATCCTATGTGAATGAGGAAGAAACGGTAGAAAATATTCGTTTTGCCAAAGGGCAGCGAATCCTGGTAGTGGATGATGAGCCATTGAATTTGAAGGTGGTACAGGGATATTTGCGAGACAGTAATTTGGAACTTGTACTTGCAGGAGGCGGCAAAGAAGCCATTGCCTATGCAAAGGAGCAGACCTTCGATTTGATTATCTTAGATCACCGTATGCCGGAACCCGATGGTATTCAGGTATTTCAGGAAATCATTCAGTTTTTGCCGGCAGACTTACCTATCATCATGATGTCTGCAAATGCTTCCGATCAGGCCAAGGAAGATTATCTGCATATGGGCTTTACCGATTATCTCAGTAAACCCACCAAAGAAAAAGAGCTGCAGGCTCTGTTAAAAGAGTATCTGCAAGTATCCGAAGAAGTGGTGGAGAAGACAGAGATAAAAGAAAAACCGGAGGATGCATTATTTATAGAAAAAATAAGAAAAGAAACCACTATCGATGTAGATACAGGACTTTCCTTTAATATGGAGGATGCTTCTTTTTATAAAACCATGCTTTTAGATGTATTTACGCCGGATAGGGCAGAGGAATTATCAGGCTATTTCCAAAGGCAGGATTTGGGGAACTATCAGATTAAAATACATAGTCTGAAATCCCTATTGAAGACAGTAGGTGCATTGGAATTATCCAAAGAAGCAGCTGATTTGGAAAATGCTTGTAAAAATAAGGATACAGATTATCTGGACTTGAATCATGATGGTTTTGTATTGCAGTTTATCAAAATGTGTAAGGTAATAGAGAGGAGTCAGGCATGAAAAAAATTTTGGTTGTAGATGATGAAACCGTTGCGTTACTTCGTATGAAGAAAATCTTAGGAAGTGAATATGCCATATCTTTATTGAAAAATGGAAAAGATGCGTTGGATTATATCATGGACATTGGAGTACCGGACCTGGTTATCATGGATATTGAAATGCCCCAGATGAACGGATTGGATTGTGTTCGTTCGTTGCGGGAGAAAAAAATCCAAGTGCCTGTTCTTTTTATGACAGGCATTGAAGATGAAGATATCAAAAATCAATGTCGTATTTTTGGCAATAGTGTCTATGTAGTAAAACCGGGCATGCCGGCAGATATTATGGAAAAGGTGAAAAGCCTGCTTTTGGCGGAAGAGTAAGGGAAAATCCTTTTCGTTAGTCATAAAAGAAACAAGCCAGTCATACAATGGTTCCATGGAGGTGTACTATGGAACCATTTTTTAGTGAATATTTTTATCTCAATCTTTATAAAAATCATACCTATGCGGGCAATTGCGGTTTTCTCAAATGGGAAATCACCAAGGAAAAGCATAAGGTCATTTTTTGTCTTAAAAATCTTCCCAGAGACTACAGTAACTGCATGGTAAAAACAGACAAAGGGGATCTTTTATGGAATTTTACTTTCACACAAGATTGCCAGGCAATTGTATGGCAGTTTTCTTTGGAAAATGAGATTGACCTGGCGGAAAAATTGCAAAAGATGCAGGAGTTGGAGATATGTTTTGAAACAGGCGTAAGTTGTAAAACAAAAGTTTCCCTGCCGGTTGATGTTGTACCTGTGAAATATGCAGACAGTGCTTCGGAAATTAAAAAGTCAAAGCAGGATTCTGAAAGGGAGAACAAAAAAGAAGAACAGTTTATCCCCAAAAAAGAAATGCCTTCTTGGCAAGAGCCGCAGACACAAAAAGAACCTAATCTATTACAAGGAAATCGAGAAAATTATCCACAGACAAAAGAGATAGAAATATTGCAGGCGAAGCATTCTGATGCAGAATCAACGACGACTTCAGGAAACTATTTAGAAATAGAAAACAAATCCATGAATTTTGAAAACGATGAAGCATTTTCAACGAAGAATTCATGGCAAAACTTATGTAAACTATACACAGTAGTCCATCCATTCCGGGATGACAGAGAATTTTTATCTGTAACGGTAAAAGATTTTCCAAGTCTGGGAGCAGATTGTCAAAAACTGTCTCATAATAGTTTTTTACTCCATGGCTTTTACAATTATCAGCATTTGATTTTGGGAAAGGTGGATCCGGATAGAGAACAGTATTATATAGGTGTACCGGGAGTGTATCAGGAACGGGAAAAGAAGTCTGCCCAGATGTTTGGATTTGTGGGTTTTGAAGGAATTGATAAAGAAATTATCAGAGGTTGCTTTGGGTATTATATGATTGAGGTGAGTCTGTAAAGACTTACCTCAATCACGTAATGTACAAAACTATTCATGACAGTCATCTTAGAATTACATATTTTATCGCTAAAACTCAGTCACACTATTTTCCAATCGCTTTAGTAAGGCTACCAGAGGCACAATCAATATGCCACAGCAGAAATTGCTGATTCCATGAATCATATCCCAAGGTAATCCCGCAATAATCCAGGCGATCATGCCGTGAAAATTTAAGCCAAATAATAGTGCCTGGGCGGGTGCATATAAGGTGCCAAATAAAAAGCCGTGAAGGGCACAGACTACCATATATACAAAAGGACGCAGCTTTGAAGGAATATTCTTAGGCAACAACATCGTAGCACCCCAAAGAACGGTCCAAATATACAGATAAGGTAACCACCAGGTGGCAAAGCCTGCAAACAACCCATTTAACAAGATATAAATATAAATGGGATAAAGGGCTTTTTTTCGGTACACCAAAGTATAGGTCATAGTAAACATGCCCAGCAAATGTACATTAGGGATAAACTCCATAATGATTTTAGAGGCATACATAATAGAGCCCAGCATGGAAAAAATAACGATTTCTCTGACTGTAAGCTTCATACTTATTTTTCTACTTTAAAAGAATAGGTACTGCCGTCTACTACATCTGTCTGATCTACACCGGTAGAAGCATATTCCCCGTCAATGTAAAATGCCCAGTAGGTCTGGTCTACATCATAATCTGCAGTTACGCCGTTTACGGTTTTTACATACAAACCATATTCACCTTCTTCTCCTTCGATTAAGCCTTCATCCAACAAAGCTTCCCCAACAGTTGCTTTCGTTGTGTTGATTGTAAAGTTAGTGGTGTTACCATCTCCGTCTACCACTTCTAAGATAAAGGATAAGGTGCCTTCTTCTGTGGCAGCATCGTCAGTTGTCTCTGCAGAAGTGTCTTCAGCTATATCAGCTACTTCTGTTTCTGCAGTAGTAGTTTCTGCAGGAGCTTCTGCTTTCTTGCCACAAGCAACTAGTGCCAAAGACAGAGCCATAATAAGGACCATACGCATTACAGAATTTCTCATTTTGTTTTTCATAATAAAATTCTCCTATTGAAATAATTTTTTGTAATCTTTTCAGACAGGTATCGGAAACTTTCTAAAAATTACAAACTGTATACTAGCACAAAGTAAAGGAACTTCACAATCCCTTTTTCTGGAATAATATTTGACAAATACCCCATGGGGGTATATTATAAGGCAAAAGAGAAACAGTTTTTACGGTATCAAAAGTCAAACCCAGAAAGGAATATACCATGGATAGTAAAGAAGCAACCTGTTGTAAACATAAAGATTGTAGCGAAAAAGAAAGGAAAGATTTGATCAATCGTCTCAGCAGAATCGAAGGACAGATACGAGGTATCAAAGGTATGGTAGAAAAGGATGCCTATTGTACCGATGTTTTAGTGCAAGTATCCGCAGTTACCGCCGCTTTGAATAGTTTTAATAAAGCCCTGTTGGCAAACCATATCAAAACCTGTGTCATGGATGATATCAAAGCAGGAAAAGAAGAAACCGTGGATGAATTAGTAGAAACCCTGCAAAAGCTGATGAAATAGTGGTTTGCATTTAGGAAGGAAGAGCTACATGAACCAGTATGATGTAACCGGCATGACCTGTGCAGCCTGCAGTGCCAGAGTAGAAAAAGCCGTTGGAAAAGTAGAAGGTGTGGAGACCGTGGCGGTTAACTTGTTAACCAACAGCATGACCGTAGAAGGTAGTGCCACACCCCAGTGTATTATTCAGGCTGTAGAAGAGGCAGGGTATGGAGCCTCTTTACATGAAAAAAATCAGACAAAAACAACTGCAAATTCCAAGGAAGAACCTTTCGAAGATAAAGAAACTCCTAAATTACAAAAGAGACTGATTGCTTCTGTATTGTTCTTGATTGTACTGATGTATGTTTCTATGGGACATGCCATGTGGCATTGGCCCCTGCCGGAATTTTTTACAGACAATCCTGTTGCCATAGGATTGCTACAGCTACTGTTAACCATAGTCATTATGATTATCAATCAGCGATTTTTCCTGTCCGGTTGGAAAAGTATGGTAAATCGTGCTCCCAATATGGACGCATTGGTAGCCTTAGGAAGTGGAGCCGCCTTTGTCTATAGTATTTTTGGTCTTTTTGCTATGACGAATGCCCAAGTGAATGGAGATAGTATGCAGGCTATGCATTATCTGCACGAATTATATTTTGAGTCTGCAGGTACCATTTTAACCTTGATTACGGTAGGCAAAATGCTGGAGGCAAGATCCAAAGGAAAAACCACCGATGCCCTAAAAAGTCTTATGCAATTGGCGCCTCAGACAGCTACACTTGTACGAAATCATGAAGAAGTAAAGGTGCCTGTGGAAGAGGTACAGGTAGGAGATATTTTTGTGGTTCGTCCGGGAGAAAGTATTCCGGTGGATGGAAAAATTCTGGAGGGACACAGCGCAATCAATGAATCTGCCTTAACCGGAGAGAGTATTCCGGTAGATAAGGAACCGGGAAATCCAGTCAGTGCCGCAACTATCAATCAATCCGGCTTTTTGATCTGCCAGGCTACCAGAGTAGGAGAGGATACCACCCTTTCTCAGATTATTCAGTTGGTAAGTGAGGGCGCTGCCACAAAAGCTCCCATCGCAAAAATCGCAGATAAAGTATCCGGTATTTTTGTCCCCACTGTCATTGTCGTTGCTGCTGTCACTTTTGTAGTATGGCTATTGGCTGGTCAGGATTTTGGCTTCGCCATTGCCAGAAGTATTTCCGTATTGGTGATCAGTTGTCCTTGTGCTTTAGGCTTGGCAACCCCTGTGGCTATTATGGTAGGCAGTGGTGTGGGTGCTAAAAATGGAATTTTATTTAAGAATGCCACCGCCTTAGAGGCAGCAGGAAAAGTAAAATTAATCGCCTTAGATAAGACCGGTACTTTGACAGAAGGTAGTCCCAAAGTCAAAAACATTTTTTCAGAAAAAGAAGATAGACTACTAATCATTGCCTGTTCCTTAGAGGGGAAAAGTGAACATCCCCTGGCAAAAGCCATTACAGCATATGGACAGGAAAAACAAATCAAACTAGAACCTGTAGAAGCCTTTGAAGCCCTTCCCGGAAATGGATTACGGGCTGTTCTAAAGGGAGAAACAGTGTATGCAGGAAAAGAAGCCTTCATTGCAGAGATTACCCCTATTCCGGAATCCCTTTTAGAACAGGTAAGGGAAGTAGCAAAGCAAGGTCACACCCCACTCTTTTTTGCCACAGAAACAGAATTTTTAGGAGCCATTACGGTAGCAGATACCTTAAAGCCAGATAGTCAAAGTGCCATTACAGAACTTCACCAGTTAGGCTTGCAAACCGTCATGATAACGGGAGATAATGAAACCACAGCCAGGGCCATTGCAAAAGAGGCTGGTATTGATCGTGTCATAGCAGGGGTACTTCCCCAGGGCAAGGAACAGACCATTGCCGAATTACAGCAGGAAGGCATGGTGGCTATGGTAGGTGACGGCATCAATGATGCACCCGCATTAACCCGCGCAGAAATCGGTATTGCCATCGGTGCAGGTACCGATGTGGCAGTGGATGCAGCAGATATTGTATTGATGAAAAGTCGTCTCCGGGATGTCACAGGAGCCATTCGCCTCAGTAGACAAACCTTAAAGAATATTCGGGAAAATCTTTTCTGGGCATTCTTTTATAACTGCATCGGCATTCCCTTGGCAGCAGGTTTTTTTTACCCCCTGTTTGGTTGGAAATTAAATCCCATGTTTGGGGCTGCCGCTATGAGCTTATCCAGTTTCTGTGTGGTAACCAATGCGCTGCGATTAAATTTTTGTAAGATATATGGAGAAAAACAGCATTCCAATGAGAACTTCTCTGTGGAAGAAGAAACTCTGAAAATAGACAATAATACAATACAGGGAAAGGAAGAAACTACTATGAAAAAGACAATGAAAATCGAAGGTATGATGTGTATGCACTGCGAGGCAAGCGTGAAAAAAGTATTGGAGGATTTGCCGGAAGTAGCAGAAGCCCTTGTCAGCCACGAAACCGGTACTGCAGAAGTTACTCTTTCAGGAGACCTTTCTGATGAACAGCTAAAACAGGTAGTAGAGGCACAGGATTATAAGGTGATTGAAATTCAGTAAAAACGATAAAGAGTAAAAAATTAGTTACATGTTTGAAAAGACCATTGCATGTGTCTATAGTCTGAAGCCACTGGCAGTCGCCGGTGGCTATTTTTTTGCAAAAGAAATCTTATCCCCAAATTCATAATACAGCGTAGAGCCTAAAATCAACACCGCTCCAATACAATCATAAAGCCCCATTGTTTCCCGTAAAATAACTGTAGATAAAATAATCGCAACCACCGGATCGATATAAGAAAACAATGCGGTGGTGCTGGCAGACAAGTCCTTCATAGCCGCAAAATATAAAGTATAACTAATGCCCGTATTTAAGATACCCACTACTAACAATAAAAGAATGGTAGTACCACCAAAGGTTAAGGTGGAAACAGATTCCGTCACAAGACAGTAGGGTAAAATGGTGATAGCCGCCATACCAATCTGTGTCAGAGTTCGATCAAAGGAACTGATATCCTTCAAAAATTTATTCATCAAAATAACACAGGCATACAAGAGTGCTGCAGAAGTACCCAGTAAAATGCCTTTCAAATCTTTGGCGCCAATGCCTTCTCCTTGTAAAATACCGGAGAGAAATACCATACCTAATAATGCTGCAAGTACACAAAAGATTTGTTTTCCGGTCAGCTTTTCTTTTAATACAAAAGGCGTCAGCAAAAATACAAAAATAGGTTCCAAATAATAACACAATGTAGCCGTAGCAACCGTAGTATAGCGATAGGCTTCAAATAATAAAATCCAATTAGCCCCAATAAATAAACCGGACACAGCCAATAAAACCAGATTTTTCCTGATTGCTGTCACATCCGGTTTTTTCTTTTGTAACAGACTAAAGAGAAGTATAAAAAGGGTACCAATGATACCTCTTGCCAAAGCAATAATGCTGGAAGGTAAAGGGATGTATCGTACAAAAATCCCGATGGTACCAAAAATTGTCATAGCAATAGCCATTTGCAAAGTAGCCTGCTTTTGCATTCCCATGGAAGGGGAGAGGTTTTTATCTGTCATGTACTTGTTCTCCTAATTTCCATAAATAGGCTTCAAAACCTACTCCATAATGGCGGTCCGTTTTTGCCGCTGTCGCTTCTTTGATAGGTGGCAGTAAAAAGTCTAAGGCAATGCGTGCCCCTTCCTCCAAAGGAATGTCTTTGGCTACACAACCTGCCAACACAGAAGCAAATAAATCTCCTGTGCCGGAAAAGCCAACGCCGGTATATTTTTCTTCTACCACATGAAAACGACCATCTCGTGGCATCACCAGATTAGCCATATAGGTAGTATCTTCTTTTTTCCGTAAAATGCCTGTTACCACAATGGTCTGCAGTTTATGGGAGTGAGAAAAAAGAATGTTACAAACTGTAGCAATTTTTTGAAAATAGGTTTCTTCCCCTGCAGAAGCAGTCAGTTCTTCAAAATCCACTTCAGCAAGCAAGCAAAGTTCGGTCAAATTGGGGGTAATCACCGTAGCCCGTCTGGTGAGAGAGCGAATCCCTTCAAAAAGTTCCGTAGTAATAAAAGGAAAGCTTTTTCCATGATCTCCCAAAATAGGATCTGCCAAATAAAAGGTATCTTGTATGAAAAATTTATCTAAAAAGTAATCTACATGCTTTACCTGAGCAATATTTCCTAAAAATCCGGAATATATGCCATCAAAGGTCTCGGAAAGGGAATACCAATGATTGGTAAATTCTTCCATTTCTGTTGTCAAATCTAATTGTACGCTGCCGGAAAACCCTGTTTGAGCAGACAAAATAGAAGTGGGCAGGGCACAGGCCTGCACTCCCATAGCGGAAAGGACCGGAATGGCAGCAGCAAGGGAACATCGTCCCAGTCCGGATAAATCTTGAATCACAGCAATTTTTTTCATAAAAAATCTCTTTTCCTTTTTTCTACCTTAGTATTATACACACAAACTGTATTTCTACAAATATCTTTATTGACGGAATTGCCATTTCAAAATAAAATCAATTAGAAAGTAAAATTAGGGGAAATGTTACCATATATGAACAGTTTTTGGAAATCATTATTGACACAGAAGAAAAATAGAGCGCTTTTAGGACTACTTTGCGCAGTAACATTTTTATCCGGCTGTGAAGCTATTCCCACTATGACAAAAAATGACGATCCTGTCATAGAAGAACCTAAAATGGCGACTAATTGGAAAGCAACCGGGGCTCAGCTTGCCTGGGGAGATATGGAGGCTTTTCATATTCAAACCGGCGAGTTGGAAAGAGAGGAAGGCAGACAGGAACTGCAACAGGAAATGCTGGATGCCCTGGAGCAGGAGTTTGCCACCGAGCTTCCCATACAAGGAGAGAAAAAAGGCACCATTACAGTAGCAGCCACCCACTATCCGGAAGGAGAAATTTTGCTGGAAGCCAGAAAGCTTTTGGCAGAAAAAGGTTGGGACTTGCAGGTGGAATGGGTGTCTGATTATATTGCAGCAAATGACACCCTGTGGCAGGGAGAATTGGATGCTTGTTTTTATCAGCATAGTTTATTTCTTTTGGCATACAATGCAAAATTCGGAGCAGATTTACAAAATGTTGGCCCTGTATATTTTGAACCATTAGGTATTTACCCGGGACAAAAACAGTCCTTAGACAGACTGGCAGAATCGGATACAATACTTCTGCCGGCAGAACCTATGGAACTTGCCAGAGCCCTGCGATTTTTAGAAGAACAGGGGCTGCTTGTGATAAAGGCTGGCGTAGGAAATGGTGCCACTTTGGAGGATATTATTGAAAATCCAAAGGAATTGCAGTTTGTATTACTTGGAAATCAGGCAAGAGCAGGGATTGAAAAAGAAGCAGCCTTTGCTTTACTGGGAACAGCCCAGGCAGTGGAAGTGGGGTATTCTGTTGTGAAAGACGCTTTGTTATTAGAAGATCAATACTCTCAGGGCGCCACTCACTACGGCATCATTTTAGTTTCCAGAGCAGATAATCATATGGAAGAGTCTGTGCTGGAATTGCAAAATGTATTGCATTCATCCACAATGAAAAAGTTTTTGACGGACCGATATAAAGGAGCACTTCGCTCTATGGATTTTTCTGCCGGAACGCTTTTACCAAAAGGGGAACAGGGGATAGAGGAAGGAAAAGAAGATACTGATGTACACGATGGAGAGTAGGGTACGCTTTTCGGAAAGCGACGCCAACGACCGGTTAACCTTACCGGCCATTATTGATTATTTTCAAGATTGTTCTACATTCCAGTCTGAGGATTTGGGACTGGGATTAAAGTTTTTAAGAGAACAGCATTTGACCTGGGTAATGTCTGCCTGGCAATTGGAGATTTCAGAGTATCCCAAAATGGGAGAGAAAATTGCCGTTCGCACTTTTCCTTATGATTTTAAAGGGTGTTTTGGCTTCCGTAATTTTATGTTGGACAAAGCAGACGGAACCAGAGTGGTGAAGGCCAATTCTTTGTGGACGCTCATGAATTTACAGGAAATGATGCCCCACAGACCTACACCGGAAATGTATGAAAAATTCGTTCTGGAAGAAAAGCTTCCCATGAATTATTTGCCCAGAAAAATTGCCATGCCTGCTGAAATGGAAATCCAGGAAAGCTTTTTTATCAAAAAGCAGCACTTGGATTCTAACGGACATGTGAACAATGGACAGTATGTAAAACTGGCTGCCCAATATTTACCGGAAAATGAAACAATCCACGGATTGCGGGTAGAATATAAGAAGCAGGCTATGTTGGGAGACGAAATTACCCCCAGAGTGCATAAAGAAGAGGGCATTTGTATTGTCAATTTAGGCATGGCAGATGGCACTCCCTATATGGTGGCGGAGTTTCGCGTATAGCAGAATACTTAAAAAAATCTCTTACAAGAGGAGAAAGAAATGCTTTTACTTGGAGAAAAACAAACCTTACAGGTCATAAAACGAGTAGATTTTGGGGTATATTTAAAAGATCCGAAAGAGGCCTCCAATGAGGAACGGGTGTTGTTACCCATCAAACAGGTACCAAAAGAATGTAAAATCGGAGATTTGCTTTCCGTATTTTTATATAAGGATTCTAAGGACCGTTTAATCGCCACTACGAAAGAGCCTACCTTGACTTTACATCAAGTAAAGCCGTTGCAGGTAGCTCAAACCGGAAAAATTGGGGCTTTTTTGAACTGGGGCTTGGAAAAGGATTTATTATTGCCCTTCAAAGAGCAGACCAAGCGTGTCAATCCGGGAGAAGAATGCCTGGTGGCTTTATATATCGATAAAAGTGAGCGTCTTTGTGCCACTATGAAGGTATACCATTATTTGGAAACAAACAGCCCTTACGAAAAGGAACAACGGGTAGAAGGTCGTGTATATGAAATCAGTGATAATTTTGGTGCCTTTGTGGCAATCGACAATCGCTATTCCGGCTGCATACCCAAAAAGGAGTTGTACGGGGATGTAAAGGTAGGAGATTGGATCAGTGCCCGCATTATTGAAGTCAGAGAAGATGGAAAGTTGACTTTGTCTGTACGGGAAAAAGCCTATTTGCAAATCGAAACGGACGCCAAAAAAATCCTTTCTATTATCGAAGAATTTGACGGAGTTTTACCTTTCAACGACAAAGCCTCTCCGGAAGTGATTAAAAGAGAAACCGGCATGAGTAAAAACGAATTTAAGCGTGCCGTAGGAAACCTATTAAAAGCAAAGAAGATTGTAATTACAGAAAAGGCTATTCGCCTTGTGTAGAAAGCTTTTTTAAGGATAGAAGATATGAAACATGGAAGAGCCAGCCTGCGGGCCAACCGACTTTTTTTAAGCATTATTATTTTTCATCTGATCAGCACAGTGTTTTTTAGCCTGGTACCGGCAGAAATTAGTCTGGATGTAAACCTGGTATTGGGAGAATTGATGCTGTTAGTGCCTACCATTTTGTTTTTGGTGTTTGGCGAAGAGAAGGTAAGTCTGGATGCATTGGGATTTCGAAAAATCAAATGGAGTACATTTTTTCTGACTGTCCTCTATGTGTTTTTGCTGGAACCCTTGATTATTGCAGTGAATGCCATCAGTATGCTGTTTGTAGACAATACAGTGTTAGAAGCCAGCGATATGATTTTAGAGGTGCCTTATGTAAGAGCCTTTTTTTATATAGCCATCTTTGCCCCCTTTGTGGAAGAAATGATTTTTAGGGGAATTTTGTTTCAGGACTATAAAAAAGACGGTTCCACTTGGGGAGCAGTGATACTTTCTGCTGTTGCTTTTTCTTTCATGCATATGAATTTTAACCAGGCAGCCTATGCTTTTGTGATTGGTGTAGCCTTTGCCCTATTAATGGTTGCAACAGGTAGCCTTTGGCCTAGTATTTTAGGACATTTCCTGATTAATGGCAGTACTACCGTGGAGCTGTTTTTATCCAAGTGGCTGGATCCGGGGGCTTTAGAACAGGTGGATGTTAGTCCTAATAGTTTATATCTTACCATTGGCATTTACAGTGGCATTGCCTTATTTACCACCTGCCTTGCCTGGCTGGTATTACGAGCCATTGCCAAGAAAGAAGGCAGAAGTGAAATCCTGTCACAGATGAGAGACAAGGGAGAAGATCCTAAAAAGAGGATCAGTTTTTCTTTGATTTTAAGTTGGTGTATTTGCTTAATTTATATGACTGCAATAGCAGGAATGATGTATTTATTAAAGAAAAATGGAATAGAGTTTTAAAAAAGGAACAGCCCTGATGACTCAGGGCTGTTTTCCGCTTATACTCGTAAATCAATATTGGAACCAATAGAAGGGTTTACAGAGCGTTCCATTGCTGCGGAATCAATCATAGCAGCGATGTTTGCACCCATCTGCTCATTGGATTCCATTGCTTTACTAAGTACTGCGGTACCTACATTTTGCAGCACATTATTTTGTGCCATGCTCATAGATAAACTTGCAATATCCATAGCTTTTCCCTCCTATCTTTTTGTATTTCGGAAGAAAAATGGAAAAACTGTATAGAACTTGCCAAAATAGACAATGGGGAACAGATTTGCTATACTTTGTTCCAGAATTGGATGAAACATATTCTTACCTTAGGAGTTCCAAGGAGATACCTATGAAAATGAAGCTTTTAGGGATTTCCCTTCAATATATGGATGTGAAGGGAGCCTTGAAAAAAACCGATAGCTTTTTAAAAACCGGTAGTTTGAAAAAAATTGCCTATATTTCTGCAAAAAAGTTGGTGGAAGCCTCTGAATCAGAAGACCAAAAGAGATGGCTTGAAAAAATGGATCTGATTGTTTGTGAAGACATTGAGGTGTATAAAGCTGCCAATTTATGGAATAAAAGCAGAGCCAAGGCAGTAGAAGAAATGGAATATCTGCAGGCTGTTTTAAAGCGCATGGTAAAAAATGAGTATGGGGTATTTCTTTTGTCTGATACCCGGGAAAATCTGGTGCTTTTGGAAGAAAAGCTTCGTACCTATCAGCCCGATCTTTTGGTGGTGGGGAAATGTGCTACCGACCAATATGAGACAAATATGGACAGTATGATCAATGCCATGAACCTGGCAGCACCGAAAGCCATTTTGTCTAAATTGCCATATCCCTTAGGATTGGATTTGATGGATCAGTATCATAATTTCCTAAACAGTTCTATCTGGATTTCTCTTCCGGAAGGGCTGGAATTGCAGAAAAAATCAACCCTTGGTAAGAAAATGAGCCAGTGGTTGTATCATTGGACTTTCCGAAAAAAAATCAGTAAATTTGACGAAAAATAAAGACAGTTCTGAGAAAAAGACGCTAAAAAGTCTTTTCAGGGCTGTCTTTTTTTAATTTTTTATCAAAAAGTGACAAAAAAAGTGTAAAAAACTATCGAGAAGTGTAGATTTATTTGTTATTTTCGTATAAGATGGTAATCGGATAGTTTTGTGCCATATTGGTAAAAAGTTACAAAAGGGGTGGTCTATTGACCAAGAATGTGTCAAGTTTTCTATGAAAACTTGACATGCAGCGTCATCGCTTGCCGAAGGCAACTTTAAATGCGATGGCGTTCTAATAAAGGAGAAGGGTATATGATTTCAAATCAGATTTTACAAAACACCATTGATGGGTTGAAGGCCATCAGTCGTGTGGATTTTGCAGTAGTGGACAGTGAGGGGAAGATTCTGGCAACTACTGTATCTGACATTATGGAGGCTGCTAAAGCGGCCATAGATTTTGCAAAATCTCCGGCAGAAAGTCAGGAGGTGGCAGGATCTCAATATTTTAAGATTTACGATGACCAGCAGTTGGAGTATATCCTAATTGCACAAGGCGCTGGGGAAGACCTTCATATGATTGGGAAAATGGTGGTTTTCCAAATCCATAATTTGTTGGTTGCCTACAAGGAAAGATTCGACAAAGATAATTTTATCAAGAACCTTTTATTAGATAATTTCTTATTGGTAGATATTTACAGCCGTGCCAAAAAATTACGGGTTCGCACCGATTCCCGTCGTGTTACTATGATTATTGAATGTGATGATGGCAGTAAGGAAAGTAATATTTTAGAAATTTTACGCAGCAACTTTGCAGTTGGCAACCAGGATTTTATTACTGCGGTAGATGAGCATGATGTTATCGTGGTAAAGGAACTAGGGGATAACGAAGGGAATACAGATATCGATAAGGTTGCCACTTCCTATAAAACAGTTTTGGAAAAAGAGGGCATTCTGGGTGTCAAGATTGCATATGGTACTATCATACAGGAAATCAAAGAAGTAAGTCGTTCCTACAAGGAAGCAAAAATGGCTATGGATGTAGGAAAGATTTTCTATGAGGATAGGGAGATTGTAGCTTATTCAGAATTGGGTATCGGCCGTTTGATTTATCAGTTGCCTATTCCTCTTTGTAAAATGTTTATTCGTGAGATTTTCGGCGGAAAAGATCCGGAAGAATTTGATGAAGAAACTTTAACTACTATTGATAAGTTTTTTGAGAATAGCTTGAATGTATCAGAAACCTCCAGACAGTTGTTTATCCATCGAAATACCTTAGTATATCGTTTGGATAAATTGCAGAAATCTACCGGTCTGGATTTGCGCATTTTTGATGATGCCATTACATTTATGATTGCCATGATGGTAGTCAAATATATGAAATATATGGAAAACCTTGAATATTAGTATTGGTAAAGTAGTAGAAAGGAAAGAAAACTGTGGGTTTATTTAGAAAATCACATACGAAAAAAATGCCTGAAAATGACATAATTGTAATGAAGGATGTTACCAAAACCTATTCCACAGGCGCACCTGCACTAGATGGAATTGATTTAACCATACATAAAGGAGAGTTTGTCTTTATTGTAGGGGATAATGGATCCGGAAAGACAACTCTGATTAAATTATTGCTTCATGAGCTATTGCCTACCAGCGGTGAAATCTATGTTAATGGTCAGGATATTACTCGCTTGAGAAGCAGGCAGATTCCCATCTATCGAAGAAATTTGGGTGTTGTATTCCAGGATTTCCGATTGCTTAAGGATCGAAATGTATATGAAAATGTTGCCTTTGCACAGAGAATCATTCAGGTGCCGGGCCGTTTGATTAAGAAAAATGTACCCAATGTACTTTCTTTGGTAGGTTTAGCCGGAAAATATAAAGCAAAACCCAAACAGTTATCCGGTGGAGAGCAACAAAGAGTGGCTATCGCAAGAGCCTTAATCAATCGTCCCCCGATTCTTTTGGCAGACGAGCCTACCGGTAATTTGGATCCCAAGATTAGTTGGGAAATTATGAAATTATTAGAGCAGATTAACCAAAAGGGTACAACAGTTATTGTAGTTACCCATAACAAGGAAATCGTAAATGAAATGCAAAAGCGTGTTATTACCATGCGTAAGGGCGTTATTGTAAGCGATGAGGAAAAGGGTGGTTATATCGATGAAGATTAGTACTTTATTTTATGTGTTAAAGCAGGGAATTAAAAATATTTTCCGAAATGCATGGTTTTCCCTTGCATCTATGGCTACCATCAGCGCCTGCCTTTTGTTGTTTGGTATTTTATTTGCGGTGGTTGCAAATTTTCAAAATATGGTGAAAACCGCAGAGGAAGGGGTTAGTATAACCGTCTTTTTTGAGGAAGGTATTTCGGAAGCAAAGATTCAGGCAATCGGTGATTTGATTGTAAAAAGGACAGAGGTTAGAAAAGCTACCTATATTTCTGCAGAAGAAGCTTGGGAGAGCTTTAAGGATGATTATCTTGGGGAATATTCTGATGGCTTTACTGAAAACCCTTTGGCAGATTCTGCCCACTATGAAATTTATTTGTCCGATGTATCATTACAGGGAAACTTAGTTACCTATTTGGAATCTTTGGAAGGTGTTCGTAAGATTAACAAATCCGAAATTACGGCAACTACTTTAAGTGGTGTAAATGCTTTGATTGGGTATGTTTCCGTGGGTATTATTATTATCCTGTTTGCGGTTTCTATCTTCTTGATTAGCAATACGGTTACCATTGGTATTTCTGTTCGTAA
Source organism: Lachnospiraceae bacterium (assembly GCA_024403235.1). Taxonomy (GTDB): domain Bacteria; phylum Bacillota; class Clostridia; order Lachnospirales; family Lachnospiraceae; genus JAKSSF01. The sequence continues at coordinate 48,094 of JAKSSF010000010.1, forward strand.
AGAAGAAATCAATATTATGAAGTACATAGGAGCAACAGACTTTTTTGTACGAGCTCCCTTTGTTATTGAGTGTATTATTATTGGCGCGATTGGATCTATGCTACCTATGGTTCTAATTTATGGTATTTACAATAATGTGGTTCAATATGTGGAAGATAAATTCCAGGTTTTGAGCCGTATTTTGAATTTCCTTCCTGCATCAGAAATCTTTAGGTTTTTGATTCCTGTATCTCTGATTTTAGGGATTGGTATTGGATTTTTAGGAAGCTTTACTACGGTAAGAAAACATTTGAAGGTATAATATGAAACTTGTAAGAAATAGTGCACTTTGTTTTTTGCTGGTTCTTTGTCTGGCAGGAAGTGCTTTTCAATTTCATAGAGAGGTTTATGCAACAGAAGAAAGAGATTCTGAAACGGAAGAGAATGATTCTGAAGAAGTAGATACTGAGGCCATTCAGGAAAGCATCAGAGAAAAACAGGATGCTATTAGAGAGGCTCAGAACGAAAAGAAAAAGCTGCAGTCCGGTATCACAGATATTAAAAAGATGATTAACAGCTTGTCTAATCAGAAGAAGGACATGGAAAACTATGTGCTGCAGTTAGACAAGCAGATGACTTCTGTAGAGGAAAAGATTACCCAGATTAAAACTTTGATTCAGCAAAAAGAAACCCAGATTCAGAAAACCAGAAAAGAGCTGGAAGAAGCTGAGGCTGTAGAGGATGCCCAATACGAATCTATGAAGGTTCGTATTAAGCTAATGTATGAGCGTGGAGAAGACTTGTTTTTTGATATGCTTTTATCTGCAAACAGTTATGGGGATTTCTTAAATAAGGCTGACTATATCGAGTCTTTTTCTGCCTATGACAGAAAAATGCTGGAAGAATATCAGGCTAACTGTGAATATATCCATGCTTGCGAGGAACAATTGGAAGCAGAGGAACAGGTACTGGAAGAAGCCAAGAAAAGTGTAGAAACAGAGCAGGCCAATTTAAATACTTTGATTTCTACCAAGAGAAATCAGATTAGCAGTTATCAGACAGATATTACCAATAAGGAAGCTGCGATTAAGGAGTACGAGGCAGAAATTGCAGCCAGAACAGCAGTAATTCAGGCTTTGGAGGCGGCAGTTGCAGAGGAAGCCAGACGCTTGCAGGAAAGCGGTGGAGAGGTATCTGTCACTTACGACGGTGGTATGTTTGCCTGGCCTGCACCTTCTTATACAAGAATTTCTGATGATTATGGCAATCGTATGCATCCTACTCTTGGGGTACAGCAGTTCCATAATGGCGTGGATATGGCAGCCCCCGGAGGTTCCGCTATCTTAGCTGCCTATGATGGAGAAGTGGTAGCAGCAGATTATAATAGTTCTATGGGTAATTACATTATGATTAATCATGGTAATGGACTCTATACTATTTACATGCATGCCTCTTCTTTAGCTGTGTCAAAAGGAACCTATGTGGTTAGAGGACAGAGAATTGGTTCTGTAGGTAGCACAGGCCGTTCAACCGGTAATCATTTACATTTTAGTGTTCGTAGAGACGGAAGTTATGTAAACCCTTGGGGATATTTGCGATAGGGATTTGCTATGGAAAGTGGTCATAGTCTATAAGAGGATTTCATATACATATTAGAGAGTGATTGCAGTTTGCAACACAGGAGGAAATACCATTGGAAGAAAAAAATACTCAGAGTCGTAAATTTTGGAGTGGGCTGGTTACCGGCCTGCTTCTTGCTATTTTAATTATGGGTACAGCCTTTTTGGTAAAGCAGTTATCTGTAATTCGTGCCATGAAGCAAAGTGGAAAGGATGTCAGTGAGGCAGATCAATTAGTCAATTCCTTTACCACAACCAAGATGGGCGTATTGGAAGATACTATTCGGCAATACTATTTGGAAGAGGTGGATCAGGCTACCTTGGAAAACGGCGTGTATGAAGGGATTGTGGATTCCTTAAAGGATCCCTATTCTGTTTATTATTCCACAGAAGCTTTGGAAGAAATCAATCAAAAAACAGAAGGAATCTATTATGGTATCGGTGCCTACATTACCAGAGATCCCCAATCTGATTATTGTATGATCAGTGGTGTGATTGCCAATACACCGGCCCAGGAGGCAGGTTTACAGCAGGATGATGTAATCTACAAAATCGATGGAGAAGATGTGATAGGATTGGAAACCAGCGAACTGGTAACCAAAATCAAAGGAGAAGAGGGTACTATTGTACATATGACCATCGTTCGTCGCGCAACCAATGAAACCTTGGAATTCGATGTAGAAAGAAGAAAAATCGAAAGCCCTACAGTAGAATCTTCTATGGAAGAGGACGGCATTGGATATATTCAAATTACAGAATTTGATGATGTGACAGAGGATCAGTTTGCAGAAGCTTTAGCAGTCTGTAAGGAATCCGGTATGAAAGGCTTGATTTTAGACCTTCGTAGTAATCCCGGTGGAAACTTAAATACAGTATGTGAAATTTGTCGTATGTTGTTGCCGAAAGGTTTGATTGTATATACAGAGGATAAGTACGGAAAACGGGATGAATACAGTTGTGAAGGAGATAGACAGTTAGAGGTACCTTTGGTTGTGCTTGTAAACGGCTACAGTGCTTCTGCTTCTGAAATTTTAGCCGGCGCAGTCAAAGACTATGGGATTGGAACCATTATGGGAACCACCACCTTTGGAAAAGGCATTGTGCAAAGAATCATTTCTCTGTCTGATGGTAGTGCAGTGAAGTTGACTGTTAGTAAGTATTATACGCCTAAGGGAAACAATATTCACGGCATCGGAATTGAACCGGATATTATGGTAGAGTTTGACGCAGAGAAATATAACGAAGAAGATTTTGATAATCAGTTGGAAGCAGCAAAAGAAGAACTGAGAAAACAAATGGGAAACTAAACCGATGAATGCATCCTTACAGATTGTTTGGGAAGATAACCACATATTGGTGTGTCATAAACCGGCGGGTATTGCAGTGCAGACGGCAAAACTGGGAGAACCGGATATGGAAAGCCTGGCAAAAAAATATCTTGCCAAAACAACTCCCGGGAAGGAACCCTATGTCGGTGTGGTACATCGCCTGGACCAGCCTGTAGAGGGAGTATTGGTGTTTGGAAAAGAAAAGACAGCCACTGCTTCTTTAAGTAAACAGTTGCAGCAGACAGCCCACAAACAGTATTATGCAAAAGTCTGGGGTGTTTTAGAAGAAAAAGAAAAGACCTTAGTGCATTTCCTGGAGAAAGATGGGAAAACCCATCAGGCTATTTTGTCTACTCCGGAAAAAGGAAAAAAGGCAGAATTGACTTATCGTGTTATAGAGGAAGCAAACCCTACTTCTCTTTTGGAAATTACCTTACATACAGGTAGATTTCATCAAATCAGAGCGCAATTATCGGCTATTGGTCATAGTATTGTAGGGGATTGGAAATATGGATCAAAAGAGTGTTTAGAGTGGTCCAAAGAAAACCATTTCCGTTATCCTGCTTTATGTGCCTATCAATTGCAATTTCGCCATCCCAAAACAAACAAAGAGATGTGCTTTATACTCAAAAATGAGGACTTACCAAAATGGTGTCAACAATAACCAATGGATATGTATTGCTTGTGTTCTTTTTGATATCCTTTTTTATGAAAGAAGGATATTACGAAATTGGACAGGCAAAATATGAAAGTTTTTTCGTGTGTTCTGTAATATATCTGATCGTGGTTGGTTTATTACATACCTGGCAATTGCTTGGAAAGAAAGAGGAAAGAGAAGGGAATCTATGTGCTTCCCTTTTTTCTTTTACTGTCTTGGATAAGGCAGTTCTTTTTTATGGCCTATGGGTATTCCTTTCTTTTTGTTTTTCCTCTTGGAAAAAAGAAGCCTTATGGGGGGCTCCCGGATGGAATATGGGGCTTGTGACACAATTGCTTTTGGTGGCCCTGTATTTTGCGGTTTCCAGAACGATAAAGCCTACCTATGAGATTCTTTTTGGAGTAGTAGGTATACAGTACGTGGTATTTCTTTTAGGAATTTTACATCGTTTTCAAATAGACCCATTGGGACTATATGTATATAACGAATTAACCATTCCCCAAAAGCAGCAGTTTTTATCTTCCGTAGGACAGGCCACCTGGTATTCTTCCTATTTGTGTGTGCTGTTGGGATTGGAATTATATGGTTTTTTGCAAATGGAAAACAGGAAACTTAGGAAATTTTGTGGAGGCGCTTTGGGCATTTCCTTTGCCAGCCTTGTGACACAAAATAGTGACAGTGCTTTTTTTGCATTATTTGTATTACTGTGTTTCTTGGGAGCCTGGGCGACCTATTCTTATGATAGATTACACAGATTTGTGGAAATGAATGCCATTCTCTGGGGGAGTTTTTTGGGGATTGGCCTTTTACAGAGAATTTTTCCGGAAAGAATGGTGCCTTTAGAAGCCTTGTCTATCTTCTTCAGTCAGAGCGTGCTTCCATTTCTCCTATTTTGTATCACTATGGTTTTTTTGATGGTAGCAGATGCTTATGCCCATGCAATTATTTTGAAAGGTTACAGGATTTTCTATAAAATAGTTTTAGGATTAGCTGTTGTTGCAGTAGTAGGCAGTTTGCTTTTCCTTTGGCTGGGAACAAAAGGGAAACTGGAAAACCTATCTTTGCCCGGATATTTTTATTTCCATGACCGTTGGGGCAGCGGACGCGGCATCATATGGCGACTAACCTGGGAAAGCTTCCTGGAGTTTCCCCTATGGAAAAAGCTGATTGGCACAGGACCGGATACCTTTGCTACTCAAATCTATGCAGTTGAGGCTACAGGAACTGCCTTAAGAAATGTATGGGGCGATTCTACCTGGGTTAGCAATGCCCACAATGAGTTTTTAAATATAACCTATACCTTGGGACTGGGTGGACTGATTTCCTGGTTTTTTTTACTGGCAGCAGGGATAAAAGAAGGTTTCACAGAAATCAAGGGCAGAGACAGTTTTTGGCTGGCAGCAGCCTTGTGTGTACTAGGCTATGCAGGGCATAACCTGTTTTGCTATGCACAGGTTTGTGCCACACCCTTTCTCTTTCTTATTTTAGCTGTTGCAAGAAGTAGAAAAAGTTGACAAGGAACAGAAAATCTTCTACTATTTTTAGTTAGAGTAGTAATACAAAATATATAAAACGAGGAAAGATAAAATGGCAGAGAATAAGAAAAAAGTAGAAGCCATTACATCCATGGATGTGGACTTCGCACAATGGTATACGGATGTAGTAAAAAAAGCAGAATTAATCGATTACACCAGTGTAAAAGGCTGTATGGTAATTAAGCCTGCCGGCTATGCTATCTGGGAATTGATCCAAAAGCAGCTGGACGACAGATTTAAAGAAACCGGAGTAGAAAATGTGTATTTACCTATGTTCATTCCGGAAAGTCTTTTGCAGAAGGAAAAAGATCATGTAGAAGGTTTTGCGCCTGAGGTTGCCTGGGTTACCCATGGTGGCTTGAATCCATTACAGGAAAGATTGTGTGTTCGTCCTACTTCAGAAACCTTATTCTGTGATTTTTATAAAAATGATATTCAGTCTTACAGAGATTTACCAAAGGTATATAACCAGTGGTGTTCTGTTGTTCGTTGGGAAAAGGAAACCAGACCTTTCCTTCGTTCCAGAGAATTCTTATGGCAGGAAGGACATACAGCACATGCTACTGCTGAAGATGCAGAAGCTCGTACCATTCAGATGTTAAATGTGTATGCAGATTTCTGTGAACAAGTTTTAGCCATTCCTGTTATTAAGGGTAGAAAAACAGATAAAGAAAAATTTGCCGGTGCAGAAGCAACCTACACTATCGAAGCATTAATGCATGATGGTAAGGCATTACAGTCCGGTACCAGCCATAACTTTGGTGATGGCTTTGCAAAGGCCTTCGGTATCCAGTTTACAGATAAGGATAATACCTTAAAATATGTACACCAGACCTCTTGGGGTATGACCACTCGTCTGATTGGTGCCATCATTATGGTACACGGAGATGATAACGGTTTGGTATTGCCGCCTAAGGTAGCACCTACTCAGGTTATGATTGTACCTATTATGCAGAAAAAAGAAGGGGTTTTGGAAAAGGCTGCAGAATTAAAAACCCGCTTAGCAAGCTTTGGTAATGGTATTCGCGTAAAGGTAGACGATAGTGATAAATCTCCCGGTTGGAAATTCTCTGAACAGGAAATGCGTGGTATTCCACTTCGTGTAGAAATCGGACCTAAGGATATTGAAGCAGGAAAATGTATTATTTGCCGTCGAGACAACGGAGAGAAAGTAGAAGTTGCTTTAGATGCTTTAGAGGAAACCGTGGCTTCCCTGTTAGAGCAGATTCAGGTAGACATGTTGGAAAGAGCAAGAACTCATAGAGATGAGCATACTTATGTGGCTACTTCTATGGAAGAACTTTCTGAGATTTTGGATACCAAACCTGGTTTTGTAAAAGCTATGTGGTGTGGTAATCAGGATTGTGAAGACAGCATCAAAGAAAAGTATTCTGCAACCAGCCGTTGTATGCCATTTGAACAGGAACAAATCAGTGATGTTTGTGTGTGCTGTGGAAAACCTGCCAAGAAAATGGTTTATTGGGGCAGAGCATACTAAAACTAAGTATTGTCACATAGAGAGAGAAAAAGCAGTCTGACAAGGCTGCTTTTCTTATATAATTTTGGGAGTAGATCCCAAAAAGAAAGAATATTTTATGGAAAAAACTACAATGAAAATAGCCTTGCCAAAAGATGTACAGGTGATTCTTCAAACCCTTCAAAAGAATGGGTATGAAGCCTATGCTGTAGGTGGATGTGTCAGAGACAGTATTCTAGGTCGCATTCCGGATGACTGGGATATTACTACTTCTGCAAAACCGGAGCAAATCAAAGCATGCTTTGAAAAAACCGTAGATACAGGTATTCAGCATGGCACTATCACGGTCATTCTGCATGGAGAAGGCTACGAAGTAACAACCTATCGAATAGACGGAGAATATGAAGATAATAGACATCCGAAAAGCGTGCAGTTTACAGCCAGTCTCAAAGAAGATTTAATGCGCCGAGATTTTACCACCAACGCCATGGCCTATAACGATGAGGTAGGACTTGTAGACTACTACGAGGGCATAGAAGATATTCAGAAAAAAATTATTCGGGCAGTGGGAGATCCTATTTGTCGTTTTACAGAGGATGCTTTGCGTATTATGCGGGCAGTTAGATTTTGTGCGCAGTTGGGCTATACCATGGAGGAAAAAACCATGGAGGGAGTGCGGGCTTTGGCACCCAATTTATCCCACATCAGTGCGGAGCGTATTCAGGTTGAATTAACGAAACTGTTATGTTCTCCCCATCCGGATTATCTTCGTCTGGCAATCGAAGGAGGCATTACGAAGGTAGTATTACCGGAATTGGATTTGGCCATGGAAACAGAACAACACAATCCCCATCATTGTTATACCGTAGGAGAGCATATTTTGCATTCTCTGCTATATGTTCCGGCAGATAAGGTGCTTCGTTATACTATGCTATTTCACGATTTAGGAAAACCAGAAACAAAGACAAGAGATGAAGCCGGAAAAGATCATTTTTATGGCCATTGTGATAAAAGTGAGAGCCTTAGTAAGCAGATTTTCAAACGCTTGAAAATGGATAATGACACTATTTATCAGGTAACAAAATTGGTGAAATATCATGACCTGGATATGGCCTTAACACCTTACGGCGTACGAAAGGCCATTGTGAAAATGGGAGAAGACCTATTTCCTAAATTGCTTTTGGTAAAGGAAGCAGACTTAAAAGCCCAATCAGAGTATCAATATAAAGAGAAATGGGAAAAACTGGAAACCATCAAATCCTTGTATCAGGAAATTCTAGAGAGAAAGGATTGTGTCAGCTTAAAAACCATGGCAGTTACAGGCAATGATTTGTTGGAAATCGGTATTCCACAGGGAAAAGAAATGGGTAAAATTTTGCAAGACCTGTTTCAACAGGTGTTGGTAAAGCCGGAATTAAATAGCAAAGAGATATTACTGAAAATGGTGCAAAAGAAAAATCAATTTTAGAAACATAATTCAAATTATCTCTTCATAAGATAGCCTAGGACCGTAAAAATATAATCGGTCAAAAGGTATTTCAGTGCGAAAAGAAAATGCACAGGAATCTAACTTATGGAGGGGATTGTATGAACGACAGAGCAGTGGCTGTATTGGAAAACTATGATATGGAGGTACTTCGTACCTGGAAAGGGAGAAGTTCTATTCTCATGGAAACCACAGAAGGGCTGCGTGTCTTAAAGGAATACAATGGTCCCTTGGAAAAGCTACAGGTGCAAAAAGAAATCTTAAAAGCCATAGCAGAAAATGGCTACCCTAATGTAGAACAAATCTTTTTAACCAAAGAAGGGGAATATACCTGTAGTGATTACGACGGGACCTATGTTTTAAAATCCATCTGGTCCGGAAGAGAATGCAACATCAAAGAAGAGATGGATTGCGGACAGATGTTGGAAAATATGGCAAAACTACATAAAAGCATGTATTTGCCGGAAGTGATAAAGCAAAATGAAATCAAACCACAATCTGCATTTACAGAGTTAGAAAAGCACACCAGGGAACTGCGAAAGGTACGAAAATTTTTGACAAAACGAAGTCAAAAAAATACTTTTGAGCTTGCTTTATTAAAGAATTACGATTTCTTTTATGAGAAGGCTTGCAAGGTTTGGGAAGAGGGAAAACTCTTTTTTGCCGGGGCTCAAAATAGGTGGTCCGGCTACTTGTGTCACGGGGATATGCAGCATCACAACGCTTTACTAAACGAAAATCAAGTATACTTCCTGAATTTTGAGAAATATTGCCAGGAAAATCCCACCAAAGATTTGGTATTATTTTTACGAAAAATCATGGAAAAAAATAATTGGTCCTTACAGATAGGACAACAAGTGTTAGAATGGTATCAGAAAGAACGACCATTGGCAAAAGAAGAGTGGATGGGAATGTATTACAGGCTTGCCTATCCGGAAAAATTTTGGAAAATTGTAAACTTTTATTATAATAGTGGAAAAAGCTGGATTCCGGAACGAAACGGGGAGAAGTTAGATAAACTATTGACCCAGGAATCCCAGAAGGAAATATTTTTGGAATGGATTTTGCAAAAGATATGAAAAAAACAATTGCATTAGTTTGTTTGACCGGACTTCTGTTTTTAACAGGCTGTGTGGGATTTTCAGATAGTCTGCCAACTGTAACAGCCCCGGAGGATACCGGATTTGTGCTGTTAAAACCGGGAGAATATGATTGTAAAGATACAGCTCTTCTGACAGCTGTGAATACGAAAGCTGGTCAAATGACGTTCTACAACCTAATGAAAAAGAGAAAGTATACTCTATCCTACGATGGGGCTACAAGATTCTACGATAAATATGGTTCTGCTTTGACAGTGGAACAGTTGGAGCCGGGTGAACTGGTAGATGTGAATTTTGTAAAAGGGAAAAAACTTTTGATTGACCTTACCAGATCCCCACAGGCTTTTGTTATCGATCAGGTGGAAAAGCATGAAATTAACCAGTCCATAAAAAGTATGCAGGTGTTAGGAGAAACCTACCAACTGGATGGAAATATTTTTGTCTATTCTGCAGGAAAAGAAATCGAACTGATGGATATTGATGAACAGGATGTTTTGAAAATCACCGGCATGGACCGAAAGGTTGTCAGTATCCAGGTGCAAAAGGGACATGGCTATTTGCGCCTTAGTAATGAAGAATACTTCCTTGGCGGTTGGATAGAAGTAGGGCAAGCCCTGATTACAAAAATCGAACCGGAAATGCTTTTGACAGTGCCGGAAGGAGACTATCAGGTGTTACTAAGCCATGCTGGTTTGGAAGGAATCAAAGAAGTAGCCATAAAAAGAGGGGAAGAAACTCTTTTGGATGTGGGGGATTTGAAAAAGGATGATTTGATCAAATACGGCAATTTGATTTTCACCACATCACCGGAGGATACTTCCGTATTTGTAGATGGAAAAGAAGTAGATGATAAATCCATTTTCAAAACCGAATATGGTCTCCATCAAATCATGGCAAAAGCTGATGGCTATGAAACCCTGATTCAGTATATTAAAGTGGGACAACCTAACGCTACTGTAGCAGTGAATTTGGACAAGAAAAAAGATAAAAATAGTCTTTCTTCCAATTCTCTTTCCAAAAAGCCGGAAAAAACAGACGGTAACAGTGTATCCGGTAATAGTATCTCCGGAAGTAATACCGGTACCGTGACACCGGGAAATAGCAACACCACATCCGGCAATACAAATACGAATACCAATACCAATACCACAGGAACAAATCCTAATACCTCTATCAGTGCCACAAACGGGTATCAGATTAATATACAGTCTCCGGAAGGGGTAGAGGTTTATATGGATGGAACCTATGTAGGGATTTCTCCCATTAGTACAGCAAAGAAATCCGGCAGCCATGTAATAACCTTGAGAAAGTCAGGATTTTTAACCAGAAGTTATACTATTGAGGTGGATGATGAGGCAAAAAATACAGATTACTCATTTTCCGACTTAACAGAAATGGAATAACATAAAAAATGCCAATTTTCCTAGAAAATAAGCCAAAAATTCCTTGACAAAGAAAGGGAAATCTATTATAAATATTTTATGCGTCATTTGACGCGTGTATCACAATTAGGATATGTAATAGGAGGAGTTCAAAATGAACAAAACAGAATTAGTTGCAGCTATGGCTGAACAGGCTGGATTAACAAAGAAAGATGCAGAAGCTGCTTTAAAAGCATTTACAGATGTTGTTGCTGACGAATTGAAAAAAGGTGGCAAAGTACAGTTAGTAGGTTTTGGTACTTTCGAAGTTGCTGAAAGAGCAGCTAGAGAAGGTAGAAATCCTCAGAATGGTCAGACAATGACTATCGCTGCTTCTAAAGCACCTAAATTCAAAGCTGGTAAAGCATTAAAGGATATGGTTAACGCATAATTCTATTTTGCAAGCTTGGGACCGTCGCGAAAACGCCGGTCCTTTTTTATTGTGAAAGTTAATTTGAGGAGAATGAAGATGCGATTAGACAAATACTTAAAAGTGTCTCGCCTGATTAAGAGACGAACGGTGGCAAATGAAGCTTGCGATGCGGGCCGTGTTATGATTAATGAAAAACCTGCAAAGGCTTCCAGTACAGTAAAGGCTGGAGACATTATTACCATTGCCTTTGGAAATAAAGAGGTAAAGGTAGAGGTTTTGGATGTACAGGAAACGGTAAAAAAAGAAGAAGCGAAAGAATTATTTCGGTATCTGGAATCATAAATCTTTTATTTCCTGCATACAGTGAAATAGGATAGTTCGTTAGAAATCCTATGAAAGGAACTGTATGGAAGAATTAAATACCCAAAGAAGTAAACAACAAAAAATTAACCTAACCAATCGGAAAAATGCATTTGTGTCCGGTGTGTCTGATGTGATTTCCTTTGATCCCAACGAGATTTTATTGGAAACAGAATTAGGAATGCTTATGGTAAAGGGGAAAAATCTCCATGTAAAACGCCTGTCCTTGGAAAAAGGAGAAGTGGATTTAGATGGTATGGTGGATAGTCTCACCTATTCCGAAGGAGGCCATTTTGAAAAATCCCAGGATTCCTTTTGGAGCAGGCTATGGAAATAAAGAACTTCATTAAGGGAATACAAGACCTATGATTAGTCCTATGATATGGGCGGAACTGCAGTTCTTATACCACAGTATTCTTTTGGGAATGGGAATGGGATTTTTGTATGATAGTATGGATAGTATCCGTAAAGTATTTTCTCATACTTCTTTTTGGGTCAATGCAGAGGATGCATCCTTTTGGAGCATATTTTGTTACTATTTTTTTATTTTGCAGTTTGGAGAAAATAATGGTAGCATTCGTTGGTTTTCCATTGCAGGGGTATGTATAGGGTGGATACTTTTTCGTAATACCCTGGGAAAACTTTGGGAAAAAATAGCATCCTTCCTATTGGAAAAGGGTAAAAACTTATGTTGTAAAATACTTCGTTTCCTTTGGAAACCGGTAAAGATAGCCGTTCAAAAAATAAAACAAGGCGGAAGAAATACAAGGTCAAGAATAAGAACGATGGTAGTTCCCTGGAAGTGTCGGTTGACGATTTGGTGGAAACTGTTTAGAATAAGACTACGGAAGGCTTTTGTAGTAGAGAAAAAGAAGGATAAAATCTATGGCAAAGAAAAAGAGAAGAAGATCTTCTAAATCCGGTAGACCAGGCGGTATGTTTTGGGTCTGTATGGTTCTTTTGATGCTGCTTGTGGTAGTAGTATTTAATGGAATCCGGTTGCGTTCCAGATTGGCAGAGTATGAAAAACAGGAAGCAGATCTGAAGCAACAGATTGAAATGGAAGAAAAACGAAAAGAAGAAATAGAAGAGTATCGAAAATATACTCAGACAAATAAATTTAAATCTGAATATGCTCAGGAAAAATGGGATTATGTTCATCCCAATGAAATCCTGTTTCAGGTGGAAGATTAAGAGAGAGAAACAACTGTAGGTTCTGCAGTTGTTTTTTTATTGGGCAGATGTATTTTGACAAAATGTATCAAGAGAGAATGAGTATAATCCTGAAAAAGTATATCAGGAGGGAACTTGTTCTATGAAAGAAAAACTGAATAAAAAAGAAATGACAGATTCGCGTTATTGCCTTATGTATGAAAAAAATAAAATGCAAAGTTACGCCAATTCTTTGGAAAATCTTGCCCTGTTTTTCCAAAGTCAGGAAAGAGGACAACCCTCCGGGGATCGAGAAAAAGCATTGTTTCAAAATCGGATTTGGGAAAATCAAATTTTACTGGCTGATCAGTTTCGACAAATTGCAAAGGCAATGGATTCTGTAGCAAAGGAACGATTCCGAAAAATTCATCTGGGTAGAAGAAAAGAAAAAGAAATAGAGAGACTGCTTGCCTTGGAAAACATCTATGTAGAGGATTTTTATTTGCTGGAAAAGGAGGATGGAAAAAGGCAGATTGTCATTTGTGCCAGAGAAGGAAGAAGCAGTGACTGGTTATTTTCTCCCAAAACCAATCCATCGGTAAAGACCGTAAAAACCGTGGAAAATTTAGCAGAGTATCTGACCGTATGCTTTAATATGCCATTGGTTCCTTCTGGAGAGCAGACGGCTTATTTCTTAACCGATAAAAATACATACTTTTATTTGGAAGAAGAACCCAAGTATTTAGTATTATCCGGATATGCCAAAGCAACCAAGGAAGGAGAAACCATATCCGGAGATAATCATGTATTTTTTGACACCAGTGCCGGAAAGTTTTATTGCCTCCTATCAGATGGCATGGGTTCGGGAGAAAAAGCAAATAAAGACAGCAGTATGGTTTTGGATATGATGGAGCGATTATTGGAAGCAGGATTTACGGAGGAATTGTCGGTACAATTATTAAACAACTGCTTGGTAGCAAGACAGGAGGGTGGCAATATGTCTACTCTGGATTATTGCGCTGTCGATTATCATACCGGCAATTGTGAGTTTTTGAAAATGGGAGCCTGTGAAAGCTATGTAAAAAGGGATCATCACATTGAGAAAATACAATGGGATTCCCTCCCTTTGGGTATTTTTCAGGAAGAAAAAATAGAAAAGCAAAGTCGTATCCTTTCCCATGGAGATTATGTATTTCTTTGGAGCGATGGAGTGGGAGCGTCTATCAATTTTGACTTTCTGGAAGAAGTATTGGAAACCATTCCCTACAGACATCCTACGGAAATGGCAAATTATCTGATGAAATATGTGTTGCAGATGCATCAGGGAAGAGTGAAAGATGACATAACCATTTTGGTATTGGGGCTGTGGGAAAACCGCCATAGGGATTGATTTTTCAGAAACCATTGTCTATCATAGTATATGAACTGTTCAGAGCCAAGCGATTTTGCGTATATATCTGAAAGCAAGCTTGCTTGCGAAGGTAGATATATACGCAAAATCATTTGGCGGATACGCCATACCGAGAAAATATGTAATATTTTCGAGGCTTGGCTCTGAATATGTATAAAAAGAAAAGTGTGGAATATCATGGTACAAAAGGTAAAAGCATTTTTGGAACAATGGCATATGCTGGATAAAAATGACACCATTGTCATTGGCGTTAGTGGTGGTGCGGATTCTGTATGCCTTTTGGAACTGCTTTTTCATCTGCAAGAAGAGTTTAAGCTTTATTTAGCGGTAGTACATGTCAATCATGGGCTTCGAGTAGAGGCAAAAGAAGAAGCAGACTATGTAAGGTCTCTTTGCGAAGAGAAGAAGATTCCCTTTTACTTGAAGGAAGTGAATGTAAAACAAATCGCCAGGGACCACCATCTTTCCGAAGAGGAAGCAGGCAGAAAGGTGCGCTACGAGACCTTTTCTCAAGTGCTGGAACAGCTTGGGGGTGGCAAAATTGCAGTAGCCCATACCCAAAATGATTTGGCAGAAACCACCCTGTTTCATCTTTTCCGGGGAACCGGCATCAGTGGGGCGGCAGGGATTCCACCGGTTAGAGACAATATTATTCGACCTTTGCTTTGTCTTTCCCGAAGGGAAATTGAGGCCTATTTACGGGAAAGAAATATTACCTTTGTGACAGATCAAAGTAATTTGACAGATCAGTATAGTAGAAATAAAATTCGACATCATATATTAGGCTATGCCGCGCAGGAATTAAATTCGGACAGCATTTCCCATGTAGCTGATTTCGCAATGGAAGCAGGAACTGTCTATGATTTCTTGGAAGAGGAAAGCAAAAAGGCTCTGGCAGGCTGTAGCAAAAAAGAAGAAACCAGAAGAATTTTTGAAAAAGAAAAGTTTTTCGCATTCCATACAGTTTTACAAAAGCAAATGCTGTTTTTAACATTAGAAGAATTTGTATTACACGGCAAAGACTTGGAAGCGGTTCATGTACTATCTATTCTTTCCTTACTTACAAAGCAGGGAGAAAAACGAATCGATTTACCAAATACTCTGGAAGCTGTGGTGCAATACGATAGATTTTGGATAGGGAAAAAAGAGCAGTCCTATAGCAAGGAAGAAATCTATACTATCCCCATTCCGGGAATTTTGTCAGAGTTACCCCTTGGAATGTTGGAAACTAATATACTAGAACGAAAAAAAGAATTTTCTATTCCTGAAAAAAAATACACGAAATGGTTAGACTATGATAAAATAAAGTGTTGCCCCGTCTTGCGAAAACGACAAGAGGGCGATTATCTGTGTATTAATGCACAGAACCAAAAACAAAGTCTGAAAAAATACATGATTCAGGAAAAAATTCCGGCCAGTGAAAGAGACCAAATATGGGTCTTGGCAGATGGTTCCCATATTCTATGGGTCTTGGGTCATCGTATCAGCAATTTTTATAAGGTAACTGAAACTACAAAACAGATTTTAAAATTAGAAATCAGGAGGAGTACAGAGGATGAGTGAAAAGATACGCGTATTATTATCAGAGGAAGAAGTAGACAAAAAGATTCAGGAAATCGGCGAACAGATTAGTAAAGACTATGCCGGTAAGCAGGTACATTTGATTTGTGTATTAAAGGGTGGTGCCTTTTTTATGTGTGAATTAGCAAAACGAATTACGGTACCCGTATCCTTGGATTTTATGTCTGTATCCAGTTACGGTTCCAGCACGAAATCAAGTGGTGTAATTCGAATTGTAAAGGATTTGGATGAGCCCTTAGAAGGCAAAGATGTTATCGTAGTAGAAGATATCGTAGATTCCGGCAGAACCTTAAGTTATTTATTGGAAATGCTGGCAGATAGAAAACCTGCTTCTATGAGACTTTGCACTTTATTGGACAAGCCTGATAGAAGAGTTGTAGATGTAAATGTAGATTATACATGCTTCCAGATTCCGGATGAATTTGTAGTAGGCTATGGTTTGGATTATGCACAGAAATACAGAAATCTTCCTTACATCGGTATTGTAGAATTGGATTAGTACAAGAGATAGTAGGAGGATAAATTTGTTGAGAAATAGAAGACAGTTATATCTATATATGATGATCTTGTTTGGGCTGATGTTTTTGTTTGGAGTAGCAAACGGCGTGAAAAAAAGTGAAGCCGTTTATACCAAGGGAGCATTTGTTGCGGATTTGGAATCCGGCAATGTTTCCGGTATCACCATTCAGCCCAATGCAGAAACACCCACCGGTAATGTTTCCGTTACCTTAAAAAGTGGTGCCACAAGAGTATTGCATGTAACAGATATTAATGCATTGCAGAAGGAAATAGAAAAGTATCATTTGGATCCTTTGGTAAAGGATGTACCCAATGAGGGATGGTTTAGCGAGTATGTGATTCCTTTGATAACCATTGCCGCAGTAGTGCTTTTCTTTTTTATGATCACAGGTGCCGGTGGCGGTGGTGCTGGTGCAGCCAATAATAAAATGATGAACTTCGGCAAAAGCCGTGCCAAGATGACCATGGGCAATGGAAAAATCGGTTTGAAGGATGTTGCCGGATTAAAAGAAGAAAAAGAGGATTTGGAAGAAATCGTAGATTTCTTAAAGGATCCTGCCAAATATACTTCTGTAGGTGCCAGAATTCCAAAAGGTGTTTTGTTGGAAGGTGCTCCCGGTACCGGTAAAACCTTATTGGCAAAGGCCATTGCAGGAGAAGCCAATGTACCCTTCTTTAGCATTTCCGGTTCTGATTTTGTGGAAATGTTCGTCGGTGTAGGTGCTTCCCGTGTGAGAGATTTATTTGAGGACGCAAAGAAAAATGCACCTTGTATTGTATTTATCGATGAAATCGACGCAGTAGCAAGACGCCGTGGTACCGGTATGGGTGGTGGCCACGACGAAAGAGAACAAACCCTGAACCAGTTATTGGTAGAGATGGATGGCTTTGGTGTAAACGAAGGCATTATCGTGATGGCAGCTACTAACCGTGTAGATATCCTGGATCCTGCAATATTACGTCCCGGGCGATTTGACAGAAAGATTACTGTGTCTCCACCGGATGTAGGGGGCAGAGAAGAAATCTTAAAGGTACATGCAAAGAATAAGCCTTTGGGAGACGATGTAGATTTGAAACAGGTGGCTCAAACCACTGCCGGCTTTACCGGTGCAGATTTGGAAAATCTGTTAAATGAATCTGCCATTGCTGCAGCAAAGGAAAATCGTGCCTATATTGTACAGGAGGATATTCGTAAATCCTTCATTAAAGTGGGCATTGGTGCAGAAAAGAAAAGCCGTATTGTTTCTGATAAAGAAAAGAAAATCACAGCATACCATGAAGCAGGACATGCCATTCTTTTCCATGTGCTTCCGGATGTGGGACCGGTGTATACGGTTTCCATTATTCCTACAGGCCTTGGGGCAGCAGGCTATACCATGCCTTTGCCGGAAAAGGATGAAATGTTCTTAACCAAAGGAAAAATGCTGCAGGATATTATGGTTTCCTTAGGCGGTCGTATTGCAGAAGAAATTATCTTTGACGATATTACCACAGGTGCTTCCAGTGATATTAAGAAAGCCACCAAGGTAGCACGAAGAATGATTACCAGATACGGTATGTCAGAAAACATCGGTGTTATCAATTATGATGATGATGACGATGAGGTATTCATTGGTAGAGATCTGGCACATGCCAAGAGTCATAGCGAATATGTGACAGGCGAGATTGACAGAGAAGTCAAACGGGTTATCGATGAATGCTATAGTAAAGCGAAAGAGATTATTTTAGAGCACAAAGGCGTGTTAGAAGCCTGTGCACAGCTTTTATTAGAAAAGGAAAAGATTACAAGAGAAGAATTTGAAGGATTATTTGTGCAAAATTGATAAAAACAGCATGCCTCTTTTGTGAAATTTGTGAATTCTTTGCATTTACCATAGAAAGAGCCTCTGCTATTATAATCTTGTAACCCCCCAATACATTTTATATGTATTATGTAGTTTTTTGCTATACCCCATAAGAAAGAAATACCTTCTCTAAAACGGACAGCATCCCCTTGCTGTCCGTTTTACGTTGGAGAATGTTATGGTTGCTTAAGCCTAGTAAATAAGCTAAAATAATAGGAACGAATGCAAAAATTAGGAGACCATTTAGTATGGATTTTTATAGATATGTTAGAGCCGAAAAGCATCAGCAATATATGAACCAGATGCGCCCTGTTCTAAATAAACAAGCTCTGTTTTCTGATACCACAGAAGATTATTTGATTCCGCCGGAACCCAATCCCTATACAGAGGTACGAGTTCGTTTTCGTACTGCAAAAAGTAATATAGACCAGGTGTTGTTGGTATATAACGGCCAAAGAGAGATTATGTACAAGGAAAGCTCAGATGATTTATTTGATTATTATGAGCATACCATCCAATTAGATAATGTGAAGGTAACTTACTATTTTGAAATTATGGCTGGAAGAATTCATTGTTTCTATGATACCCGAGGACTGGCGAAACACGCAGAGGAACAATATAATTTCATCATTCTTCCCGGCTTTCACACACCGGAATGGGCAAAGGGTGCAGTCTTTTATCAGATTTATGTGGATAGATTTTGTAATGGAGATAAATCCAATGATGTATTAACCAATGAGTATAATTACATTGGGGATAAGGTACATCGTATTGAGGATTGGTCTCGTAATCCGGATGCCATGGATGTACGAAATTTTTATGGCGGAGATTTACAAGGTGTCTTGGATAAAATGGACTATTTGCAAGAGTTGGGAATAGATGCCATTTATTTTAATCCTTTATTTGTATCCCCCTCCAATCATAAATATGATGCCCAGGATTATGATTATATTGATCCCCATATTGGAAAGATTGTGCATGATGAAGGACGCCTTTTGGAGAACTGGGAAAAAGACAATAGTAATGCCACTCGTTTTATTGACAGAGTAACCAATTGGGAAAACCTGGAGGCCAGCAACAAGCTGTTTATCCAGGTGGTAGAAGAGGCCCATAAGCGTGGTATAAAAGTCATTTTAGACGGTGTATTTAATCATTGCGGTTCCTTCAATAAATGGTTGGACAGAGAGCGAATTTATGAAAATGCCCCTGGTTATGAAAAGGGTGCTTATGTTTCGAAAGATAGCCCTTATCACGATTACTTTAAGTTTTATAAAGAGCATTGGCCCTACAATGGCAGCTATGACGGTTGGTGGGGACATGACACCTTACCAAAATTGAATTACGAGCAATCTCAAAATCTGTACGATTATATTTTGCATATTGGTAAAAAATGGGTTTCCCCTCCTTACAATGTAGATGGTTGGAGATTGGATGTGGCAGCAGATTTGGGCCATTCGCCGGAGTTCAATCATAAGTTTTGGAGAGACTTTAGAGATGCTGTAAAATCTGCAAACCCAAATGCTATTATTTTGGCAGAGCATTATGGGGACCCTTCTTCCTGGTTACAGGGAAAAGAATGGGATACGGTAATGAACTACGATGCTTTTATGGAGCCTATTACCTGGTTCTTAACCGGTATGCAAAAGCATAGCGATGATTACCGAGAAGATATGTTAGGCAATGGAGATAGTTTCTGGGGTGCTATGAATTTCCATAGATCTCATTTTTCCAATTCTTCCTTGTTGGTTGCGATGAATGAATTGTCTAATCATGACCATTCCAGATTTTTAACCAGAACCAACCATAAGGTAGGAAGAATCAATACCCTGGGAGCGGAGGCTGCCAATGAAGGTGTGAATAAGGCAGTTATGCGTGAAGCAGTTCTGTTCCAAATGACCTGGCCCGGCGCGCCTACCATTTACTATGGAGATGAGGCCGGTGTATGTGGCTTTACAGATCCGGATAATCGTCGAACTTATCCTTGGGGAAGAGAAGATCAGGAAATGATTGCTTTCCATAGAGAGATGATTCGTATTCATAAGGAAAACAAAGAATTCTTAACAGGTTCTTTGAAATATGTGATGTCGAAACCGGATATCATCGGATACAGTCGCATGAAGGGAGAGGAATGTTCCTTAATTCTGATCAATAATGGCAAGACTGAAACCACCCAGGAAGTATCTGTATGGTATTTAGGAGTTCCCAGAGAAGAAGTATCTATGGACCGCCTAATGCTTACCACCAATGAAGGCTTTGATTGCACCAAAATTCCGTATCCTGTTAAAGCAGGTAAAGTATCTATCCTGTTACCGCCTACTTCTGCTATCGTTTTGAAATATCGGAAAAAGCAGAAAAAATTCTTGCAATTTTTATAAGACTATGATATAAATGTTTTGTTGCGTAATAGCAAATGGATGGATTCCCGAGTGGCCAAAGGGGGCAGACTGTAAATCTGTTGGCACCGCCTTCGAAGGTTCGAATCCTTCTCCATCCAGTATGCCGCAGTGGCGGAACTGGCAGACGCACAGGACTTAAAATCCTGCGGGACTTATACTCCCGTACCGGTTCGATTCCGGTCTGCGGCAGTATATGTACAAACGAAGTTTGTTACAGAAGAAAAAAGCTTGAAACTATTGCTACGGGTTGATAAGGAAGTAATTCCAAAAAAATTACCGTAGCACCGCAAAGGCAAAGGAAAACGCTCAGAAAGGCGAAATGCTTTTCTGGGCGTTTTTCCTTTATTATAAATCCGCACATTCGATTTATCTGTTTCTTTCCCCTACAATAAAGGGGAAAGCAAACAAGGAGGTCGAAAGACTATGAAAGCAAAGCGGAAATACTTCTATCTGGATGATTTTGAGCACAGACTACTGGTCGGGTGCCTTATGACTGCTCGGAATGAGTATATTCACGAGGACAAGCCGATAGAGGATGTGAATGATCTGATCCTGAAAATCATTGATGCACCTTCAAAGAAACTGCGTGTCGTAAAGGAGGAACCGTAATGGAAAAGTACATAACAGATGAGCGCACAGGGCTGAAATACGAGCTTGTCGGAGATTATTACATCATTGCCGGTGATGACGAGCCGGAGGAACGCCCAATTGGGATATGGGGACAACGGCATCTGAGATATCTGAAACAGCACCGCAAAACCGTTTACGCCGAACTGCTGACGAATGGCAAGTTGAATAGCTACCTCGCCGACCTCAATGAGCAGGCGGAGGATATGTTCTTTCGGCTTGTAATGGAACTTGCCGATAAGGAAGGCATCACGGAAAGGCTCAAAGCGGAAAATCAGATGCTTTGGGTACAGCGGATGAACAGCGTCTGTCAAACGGTAGCAGAAATCGTCAATCACGAATTAATTTATGCATAAGGAAAGCGGAAGGGTTTCAATTTGAAATCCTTCCGCTTTTTTCGTATTTAGTTGTGTTTTCTCTTTCTGCTGTAAATTGCGGTTCCGTACAGGACAGCGCCGCTGACTGCAAGGAGCACCACCCACAACAACAGATTGCTGTTGTCCCCGGTTTTCGGATTGGTGGGGTCTGCCGGTGTTACGGAGTTCGTTACCCACTTGGCATAGAGCGTCGTATCTGCGTGGATCGCAGTACCAAAGTCAAATGCCGTCTGGAATGTGGAATCCGTGTACCAGCCCTTGAAGGTATAGCCGCTTGCGGTAGGATTGGCGGGCTTGGTAACCTTGCCACCGTCCTCAACCGACTGTCCCGTGATCTGCGTACCGTGTCCGCTCATGTTGAAGCTGACCGTATAGTACGTAGGTGCAGGGGGCTGAGTTCCGTTCTGCGTCCACTTGGCATAGAGTGTCAGATCGGCGGTAACAGCGGAATTGAAGTCATACGCTGCCGTGAGCGCTGTATCGGTGTACCAACCGCCAAAGGTATAGCCGCTTGCGGTAGGGGCTACAGGCTCCGTTGCCTTGTTTCCGTCCGCAACCGTCTGATACGGCACCTGCGTTCCATGACCGTTCATGTTGAAGGAAACGGTATGCGTTACAGGTACGGGCGGCGTCGGAGGATTGCCGTTCTGCGTCCATTTGGCGTAGAGATCAAGATTTGCCTTAACAGGCGTGTTAAAGTCGTATTTCAGTGTTTCCGTGCAGGCGCTGTCCTTATACCAGCCGCCGAACGTCCATCCGCTTGCGGTGGGATCTGCGGGCTTGGCCGCTTTATAGCCGTCCAATACCGTCTGCGAAGCGGGAGCCGTGCCGTGACCGTTTGCGTGGAAGGTCACAGTATAGGTATCTGTTCCACCGCCGCCGATAAACTTAAAGCTGACGGACAGCGTGGCGTTGCCCGCAAGGGCGGGAGCGGTATAGGTGTTGCCGGAAAGCTCACCCGTCACATCGGTACCGTTGTAGATCACCTTGTCCACCTTGTACAGCGTGTTCGGAGTAAAGGTGTAGGTCAGTGCAGTACCGACTGCCGCCGTGAAGCCGGCGTTGCCCGTGTAGTCCGTGCTATTTACCGTTACCTTGCCGTGGTCGCCCACCTGCAAGGTCACGGTACAGGGGATTTGCGCTGTCAACGTTGTATTGCCGCCCTCTGCCGCAAAAGCGGTAACACTCATGGCAGAGATCAGCAGCAAAACCGCAAGAATCACAGAAAGGATTTTGTTTGTTTTCCTCATGGAATCATCCTTTCTTTTCAGATTTTTCTCACCTTTGGGGGAAAGAATCATGCCATGCAAACCGTAAACACGTCGAACTTATATCCTGTCGCTGTTTTTCGGATTGCATATAACGACATAATTCAAACCTCCTGTTTCATGCTTTTAGTTAGAAATATGTGCAGTAGAGTATTCGATTTTTATTACACTTACAAAACAGCAACTACATAAGTAATGGTAGCCTGATAGGTTGCACCAGCCGTTGCGCCGGTCCAGTCAGAAACCTGTGCCTTGAGAGTATGTGTCAAATATGGAGCAGGCCAATGATCTTCTTCCCAATCTTTATCATATAGGTTCGGGCAAATGTACATACCAGACGACCATGCTCCCTCTTTAGTCAACGAATACTCGTAAGTTCGTTCATAATCGTAAAGCGCAAGCGAAATCGTGTCAGTTGAATCATTAGTATTGATCAGGTCTGTGTATTGGGGCGCGCAAATAATTCTACGAATACTGTCCGCAGCATCTGTGACACAGTAGTCACCAATATTCTGCTTATCGGTGTTGCCGTACGTCAGAGTCGTGTCCGCAGGAATGTGAAGGTTATATTCGGGCAGATTAGCCGGAACTTCTACGGTGAGAGTGGTCGTCGGGTCAGCGGCAAATGCCGTGACACTCATGCAGGCTACCATAGCCAGCGCAAGGATAAGAGATAAGAATTTCTTCATGGTATTTTCTCCTTTGGTCAGTTGAAAGTTGTCTGTAAACTGTTTTATGTGCCGAGAACATCGAGAACATATGTAACAGTTGCCTGATAAGTGGCACCGGGAGTGGCTTTTTCCCATTCTGAAGCGCTTACGTATGCGGCAATCTTTGCTGCGTACGAGACTAACTCCTCATCTCTCACCGTAAAGAGAGGGCCATAAGAACCGTCTTCACATAATTTATAATCAATAAAAACATCATCTTTATATCCAAGTATCATAGTGATATAATCATCGTCGTCTTCTATATTAATCAAATTCGTGTAATCGAGTTCAACATGGATGTTGGCATAAGCTATATTCTTTACATCAGTGATGGATATCTCACCGAGATCCTGATAGCCATTTTCTCCATAGGTTATAGATACGCTTGCCGGACAGTGAAAGACGTAGGAAGGTGTGTTGTCCGGTACTTCAACATTTACTTTAGTCGTACCGGCTATGTCTTCGTAGGCAAACGCCGTGACGCTCATGCAGGCTACCATAGCCAGTGCAAGGATAAGAGATAAGAATTTTTTCATTGTGATTTACTCCTTTTTTATTTGACGATGATCGTCAGTTTTGTTTCTGCTCCGTTAAGAGCTTGCTGCCCTGCTTCATCGGCAAAGCATTGGTACTTGAGCATGGCGTTCTTGTATTCGCCTTTTTCCAAAGGCTCGTTCAGAACGACCTTGTCGGATTGTTCGCCCGGTGCAATAAAATCGGAAGTCCAAAGGACTGTCCCATCCTCCAGTACCAGCGAGACCTTGAACCAGCAGAAATTCTGCGGAGGATTCGGCACCGTCATATTCTGTTCCGTCTGTCCGGCTTTGAAGTGCAGTTCACCGAAGCCGGGAATGTCGATACTGTCCGTCAGTTTTTCTACGGGTTCTGTTTGTTCCGGCTGCGGATTATCAGGCGGCTTTGTATTCCCGCCCCCAATCAGCAGCCATGCGATCACCCCAAGGGCGATCACGAGAAGGACGGCAAGAATTACGGTCACAGGGGATGTGCTGTTCCGTCTTGCCCGTTTGCCGTGGGTTCTATGTTCTCCGCTCAATAGACTATACCTCCTTTTTCCGCAGATTTCCCCGGCGGCTCGCCACGGATATGATAGGTAAGATCAATCATAGCAGCACCACCGCCTTTCCCTTAATTTGTTAACAGCATAATTCCCATTATGTTGTATGGCGTTTACGCATAATACGACCAGTATATAAAATTACATAAGTATTATAGCATAAAACACGAAAAAAATCAAGATGTATACCCGAAATATGCTCGAAATATCAAGGCTTTATTATTTTTAAACTTAAATTCCACCCCTATATAGAACTTACTAAAAGAAATACATGTCTGGATGTTACTATAAGAAATCATTTCATTCTATAATCCACTCATACATACAAAGGCGAGGTGTTCTTTGGTTCATCTTATTTATTGAAGGAGAACCATTATGTATCAGAAAGATTACACCAAAATAAACAAACACCTTACTTTTGAAGATCGTGTTCTTATTTCAGAATTCCTTTCTTCTAAGCTTTCTTTTAAAGAAATAGCAAGAAGGCTTTGTAAGGATCCAACAACTATCGCAAAGGAGGTGAAGAAAAACTCTACTGCTTCTAAAACAGGCAGTTACGGTAAACGTTTTAATGACTGCGCATACCGTGACACTTGCTCTAAAATTTCTGTATGTTCTGAATGTTCTCAGAAAAAGAAACCTAGGCACTGTCGATTTTGTCCTGATTGTATTCATTATTGCAGCACTTATAAGCCTGTCAAATGCGAGAAGCTTTCTAAGCCTCCTTACGTATGTAATGGCTGTTCAGATCGCTCAAGATGCACCTTAGAAAAGAATATCTACCACGGTGGAAAAGCCCATCAGAAATACAAGCAACTTCTTTCTGAAGCCAGAACAGGCATTAGTTTTTCTGAAGAAGAAGTCAAAGAATTAGATGATTTATTTTCTCCTCTGATTAAAAAAGGGCAATCAATTCATCATATTTATAACAATCACAAAGATGAAATCATGGTTAGCGAAAGCACTATTTACAACCTTGTTGATTACAGTCTTTTCGAAGCCAGAAACATTGATCTACCACGTAAGGTTAGGTTTGCACCTAAGAAAAAAAAGAAAACATTTAAGGTCGATAAACAGTGCCGTATAAATCGTACCTACTTTGAATACCGCATATTTGTTCATGACAACCCTAATGTACCTATAACACAAATAGATTCTGTTGAAGGGATTAAAGGTGGCAAAGTACTCTTAACAGTCCACTTCGTTAAAGCTGAGTGCATGATTGCTTTCATACGTGATAAAAACACAGCTGCTTCTGTCACTTCTGCATTTAACCATTTATACGAGGTACTAACACCTGAGATATTTAAGGCGGTTATGCCTTTGATACTTGGCGATAACGGAAGCGAATTTTCTGATCCTAAGGCTATTGAATTCGATAGTGAGGGTAATCAACGGGCAAGAGTTTTCTACTGTGATCCTTCTTCTCCTGGACAGAAAGGCTCTGCAGAAAGAAACCATGAATTCATACGATTCTTTGTGCCTAAAGGCAAATCTTTTAATAGTCTCACGCAGGAGGATGTTGATTTAATGATGAGTCACATCGCTTCTTATTCAAGACCAAGTCTTTTAGATAAGACGCCTTATGAAATGATGGAATTCTACTATGGCAGAAAGGTATGTGATGCTCTAAATCTCACGTATATAAAGCCTGACGAAGTAACTCTTAATGCATCAATCTGGAGCAAGAAGGAGGACGAGTAATGAAACATAAAAAATACAATTCGGTAGAACAAATGATAAATGAGAATTCCCTAAGAGAAATGGAGGAAATGACCCCTATGACTACCATAGAAAGGACAAACCTAAGGCGCTGGGTTAAACAAGGAAATAGCCCCGAGTCAAATCCCTGGGGCTATCTCGATGAAGATGGTTGGCCTCTCAACTATCTTCTTGCTTATAGACGTAATAGAGGTTATTACATAACCGTCTACTATCACTTTGACGTATAGTCCCACCTACGCATCATAAATGACATTGGGACGGGGTCAGGGGGTCATTTTGAAAATAAAGAAAATAAAAAATACGCTGGGCATTCCCAGCGTATTTTTTAGCATTATTGCGCTAATCGCTTTTTGATCTCATTAATTAAAATTTGCAGTGCTTTAATACGAGCATATTTCTTATCATTGGATTCCAAAATAAACCAAGGAGCAAAGGTGGTATTGGTTTTTTGAATCATTTCATCAATGGCACCCTCATATAAATCCCATTTTTCACGATTTCGCCAATCTTCATCGGTGATTTTCCACTGCTTCTCTGGGGTATTTTGGCGAAGGGTAAATCGTTCTAGCTGGGTGTCCTTATCAATCTGTACCCAGAACTTAATCACAATAGCGCCCCAGTCATACAGCTCCTTCTCAAATTCATTCATTTCATTGTAGGCTCTCTGCCAATCATTTTCACTGCAAAAGCCTTCCAAACGCTCTACCATGACACGGCCATACCAGGTTCTGTCAAAAATAGCCACATGTCCGGTCTTGGGAAGTCGTTTCCAGAAACGCCAAAGGAAATGACGATTCTTTTCATCTGGTGTAGGGCTTGCAATGGGAAATACTTCATAGCCTCTAGGATCCAAAGCAGAAGCAATACGCTTGATATTTCCACCCTTTCCTGCTGCATCCCAGCCTTCATAAGCGATAATAACCGGGATTTTTTTTCGATATAACTTATTGCTTAATCGTGATAATTCCTTTTGCAGC
>JAKSSF010000011.1 GCA_024403235.1 Lachnospiraceae bacterium
TGCGAGATTCGGTAAGGAAAACACCTGTGAACACAACTACAATTTATCTTGTAAAGTTTACAGGAATTAAACCGGTTTGTTCCTGAACATTTCAGCTTATACAGGAGGTTGGAAATGCAAAGAGAACAATTTGACGTAGGGAGATATTACAGATTATCTCCTCAGGAACGAATTAACTCTATAATCAAAAATTTTGATTGTTATCAGGGTATTATCGACGATTACAGACGCGATTTATACGATTGGATCGAAGGTAATCGTGAAAAAGCAAGGCGTGACGCGATAGGTGACTTGGGTGTCCGTATATGCAGTGGCGCTGCATTCGTTTCAGTAACAGAGAATGCAGTTAACACCAAATGGGAGATTGATGGAATCCTGGATACATATAAACTGACTCCATCATTTAAAGGCATTGAAGATTATGATGAAATATCGCGAGGTCTTTTGGAACTGAAACTTATGAAACGGGAATACCGGAGATTTCGTGAAAGACTCGCTTCTTTGCAATCGGAAGAACG
This sequence comes from Lachnospiraceae bacterium, assembly GCA_024403235.1. Taxonomy (GTDB): domain Bacteria; phylum Bacillota; class Clostridia; order Lachnospirales; family Lachnospiraceae; genus JAKSSF01. Next base: position 519 of record JAKSSF010000011.1, read on the forward strand.
AAAGATTTTTCTTCTCTATATGAAGTCTTCCAATGAAGGTCCGGCTGTTTGCGAAGAAGTTGGTCTATCATATAAGACTTACAGAAATCGTGTATGCTTAATAAAAAAGAAAATCTTTTCAGGCTTCATATGCCGCCTCGATACCTATGATGACATGAATATTTACATTGTTGGAGGGCTTTCTGATGAATGACTCCAAAATGATAATTGATAACCACTATGCAGCTCTGGCTTTGATAGATGTTCTATATAAAAAGGGCCTTATAAACAAGGAAACCTACAATAACATTATGGCACATGAGGATGCAAAGACTGATAAGCCCATATGGGCGTCAGATACGGATAATAAGTGATTTTGTCAAGGATGTCGAGGAGCAAATCGACATCCTTAATTTATTGTTTGGGCTACTTTACAATCGGCTCATCAACAAAAGGAGGGACTCAGAATGAGCGCAACAGAAACAGCTTTTGACAGATTAAATGTATTACCAACACCCTTCGTTAATCTTGATAGAGACAGGACGCGAAGGACGGTATTCTATGGAAGAGTATCTACTGAACATGAAGCGCAGATATCTGCTCTTGAAAACCAGATTCAGTGGTACGATGACCAGGCAAAGATGCATAAGAACTGGGATGTTCTCGGAAAGTATATCGATGAGGGTATAACCGGAACTCAGGCAAAGAAAAGACCTTCTTTTCTTAGAATGCTTGAGGATGCAAGGCTTGGCAAATTTGATCTCATTGTTACAAGAGAGGTGTGCCGTTTTGCAAGAAACACCGTAGATACACTTGTCGTAACCAGAGAACTTAAAAACCTCGGAATCGAAGTATATTTCGTGGATGATAATATCTGGACCATGGACGGAGACGGAGAGCTTCGACTGACCATCATGGCAACACTGGCTCAGGAGGAAAGCCGTAAGGTTTCCGAACGTGTTAAGGCCGGACAGCATATCAGCCGTGAAAAGTGTACAATTTACGGAAGCGGAAACATTCTTGGATATGATAAAGTCGGTGATAAGTATGTAATTAATACTGAGCAAGCAGAAACAGTCCGAATGATATATGATATGTATCTTACTGGAGAAATTGGAGCCGGTAAGATAGCAGAGGAACTCTTTAAGAGGGGAAGACTTACTTCTTATGGAACAACCAACTGGACAAGTTCATATGTATCAAGGGTATTGAAGAATCCGACCTATATGGGATATATGGCTTATGGCAAATCTTTTTCTAATAATTATCTTGATCAGAAACGAATCAATAATACGAGGCTTGATAACCTTCTGTATAAGAAAGCCGATTTTGAGCCGATTGTAACCGAAGAAGAATTTCAGAGGGTTCAGGAATTAAAAGAAAAAAGAAGACGTTCCCTTCATATTCCGCAGTACCGGAAAACTCCTTTTGGAGAGGAGGAAGTCCTTCGGCCGGTGCGTGACACCTATGATATTTGGAAGAAAAAAGTACGCTGCAAATGTGGTGCTACTTTCAGAAAAGAGACCTGGCACGTTAAGAAAAGCAATAATGAAAGGGTTTACGGATATCAGTGCTATAACCGTGTAAATTATGGCTCTGATAAAAAAAGAAAACTTTATCCGAATATGAAGTTCAAGCCATGTGACCAGCATATGATTGCTGAATGGAAACTTGATTTTATGTGCAGCGAAGTGCTGAAAATGGTCTGGACTGAACGAAAAGAGGCAATAGAGGAAGCTGTTGAACTAATAAAAAAGTATTACAAAGAAGAAAAACGCTTTGAAGATAAGGGCACGGAACTCAAAAAGAAATACGCAAAGCTTAATCAGAAAATGGCTAATCTTCGTGATATGCGTGCAGATGGAGACCTTGATTCTGATGATTTTCATACAAGAATGAAGAAACTTCTTGATGAAAAGGCGCAGATAGAGGCTGAACTAAAGACAATCGCAGAGAAACCACAGGAACGACTCGAGGACGAACTTGATTGGGATAAAATAAAGGAAGTATTGAATGAGTCGATTGATGTAAGTAATCCGATAGTTCCAAGAGAGATAATCGAAAGGCTTATTGCGAGAGTCGAAACGGTTGAAGACAATAAGTTTCGCTGGTATGTGAATTTATCCGGTGCGGATCAAGAGACAATTAATGCTGTTGTTACAGGAATAAAAAAGAATAATGTTATTGCTCTTTCAAAAGAAGATGCGGGAAAGGAAAGCCATTTTTTCTGCTGAGCGACCTGGTAGTGGCCGCAGAAGAAATGGCAAAAAATAAAGCAAGCAACTACCAGTTTGGGGGCAAACTTCACAGGCTGCCATCGCAAACAAATAAGTAAAGAAGAAAATGGAATAATAAAACCCAGGGACCTGCTTGCAGGTGACCCTGGGTTTTTTGTTCCATTTGAAGAGTACAATGCCCGAAATGAAGCAAAGCGGAATTGAGGGCATTGTACATTCTTCGTTACGAAGTTTACTAGGTAGTGTAAAAACTGCCTGTTTTTTTGCTAGACAATATCCAAAGTATTCGGTAAAATAACTTTAGCGGTTTAACGCGTTTAAGCACGAATACATTTAGGAGAGGATATATATGTCTACACAAATTTTATCATCTATTTTACTTGTTATTTTCTTTGCCATCATGATTTATGTTGGCTACAGTACAAGAAAGCATGCGACAGATGTTAACGGCTTTGTTCTGGGAGGACGTTCCGTTGGCCCCTGGCTTACGGCTTTTGCTTTCGGTACATCTTACTTTTCTGCAGTTATCTTTGTAGGATACGCAGGTCAGTTTGGATGGCTTTTCGGACTTGCTGCAACATGGGCAGGACTGGGAAATGCCTTTATTGGATCTTTACTTGCATGGAACATTCTTGGTCGTCGAACCAGAATTATGACACAGCATCTGGATGCCAAGACTATGCCTGATTTCTTTGGAAAGCGATTTCATTCCACAGCATTAAAGATCGCTGCTTCTATTATTGTATTTATTTTCTTAATTCCATATACAGCATCTCTGTATAATGGACTTTCCAGTTTGTTTGGACTGGTATTTGATATCCCTTACTGGGTAGTAATTCTTGTGATGGCAGTGCTTACCGGTATGTATGTTATCTTTGGTGGCTATATGGCAACGGCTATCAATGATTTCATTCAGGGTATTATCATGTTATTTGGTATTACTGCTGTGATATTGGCTGTTATCCATGACAATGGTGGTCTTTTGGCTGCAACACAGAAGCTTTCAGAAGTACCTGCAGAAGGTTGGACCGGTGGTGCTTTCAGTTCTTTCTTTGGGCCTAATCCGGTATTCCTTTTATTCGTTGTAATTCTTACCTCTCTTGGTACCTGGGGACTTCCGCAGATGGTTGGTAAATTCTATTCCATCAAGAGCGAAAATGATATTCAAAAAGGAACTATTATTTCTACTGTATTTGCCATTATAGTTGCTGGTGGATGCTACTTCTTAGGTGGATTTGGACGTCTGTATGATGCGCCCGGCATCTATAGTGAATCCGGTAAGGTATTATTTGATAAAATCGTACCTTCCATGCTTTCTACCCTTTCACCTATTATTGTTGCGGTGGTAATTGTTTTGGTGCTTTCCGCTTCTATGTCTACCCTTTCATCCTTGGTTTTAACTTCCAGCTCTACCTTTACACTGGACGTTATTAAACCTGCTATGGCAAAGAAAAATAATGATATGAGTGAAAAAACACAGGTTACCGTTATGAGAGCTTTTATTGTGGTATTCATTGTACTTTCCGCAGTTATCGCGATTATTAAAGATTCCCATCCGGAACTTACCTTCATCGCACAGATGATGGGTGTTTCATGGGGGGCATTGGCAGGTGCATTCCTGGCTCCCTTCCTGTATGGTTTATACTGGAAAGGTGTTACAAAAGCATCTGTAGTTGTCTGCTTTATCTGGGGTACCGCACTTGCAACTGTACAGTTCTTAATTAGTTTGAATATTATTAACAATCAGACATGGCCGGCATTTATGCAGTTTACCACCCAAAATTCTATTTATTCCGGTGCAATTGCTATGATGGGTGGACTTGTCATTGTCCCTGTAGTATCATTATTCACAAAGAAGCAAGAAGCGTCAGAAGTAGATAGTATGTTTACCTGCTACGACGCTACTGTACAAGTAAAAGAAGTGAAGAACTTAGGAGAATAAAAATGACCGTTATTGATTACCTGATGCATAATGCCAAAGAATATGGAGATGAGGTTGCCCTTGTGGAGCTGAATCCGGAAGAGGCAGATAATAGAAGAATTACCTGGAAGGAATATGAACTGATTGAGCCCAGCAGATTTGAACCTTATAGGAGAGAAATCACCTGGAGCGTTTTTAATGAGAAAGCAAACCGCTTTGCCAATCTTCTGATCTCCAGAGGAGTAAAAAAAGGTGACAGAGTTGCTATTATTATGTATAACTGTCTGGAGTGGTTACCGATTTATTTTGGGGTGCTGAAATCTGGTGCTATTGCAGTTCCTTTCAATTTCAGATATGATGCAGAAGAAATTTTATACTGCGCAGAACTTGCAGAAGTACATATGATTGTGTTTGGACCGGAATTTATTGGCCGTATAGAGCCAAATGCAGATAGACTTTCCAAAGGAAGACTTCTCATTTATGTAGGAGATAATTGTCCTTCTTACGCAGAAAGTTATAGAGAACTTGTGGCAGATTGCTCCAGCAAGGAGCCGGATGTGCCACTTACGGAGGAAGATTATGGAGCTATTTATTTTTCTTCCGGAACTACAGGGTTCCCTAAGGCAATTTTACACAAACATTTGAGTCTGCTTCAGGCAGCCCAGATGGAACAAAAGCACCATGAAACAGGCAGAGATGATGTATTTTTATGTATTCCGCCATTGTATCATACGGGTGCCAAATTCCACTGGATGGGCTCCTTGGTTGCAGGCAGTAGGGCCGTTTTGTTAAAGGGTTCAAAGCCTGAAATTATTTTGAATGCAGTATCCAAGGAAAAATGTACCATTGTATGGCTGTTGGTTCCTTGGGCCCAGGATATCTTAGACGCCCTTGACCGTGGGGAAATTAAACTTTCTGAATATACCCTTTCTCAGTGGCGACTGATGCACATTGGTGCTCAGCCAGTCCCACCTACCTTGATTAAGCAGTGGAAGAGTTACTTCCCAGATCATCAGTATGATACCAACTATGGTCTTTCAGAATCTACCGGCCCCGGTTGTGTGCACCTTGGAATGGAAAACATTCATAAGGTTGGTGCCATTGGTGTGCCTGGATACAGATGGGAATGCCGTATTGTAGACGAAGATGGAAAAGATGTGAAAAAGGGAGATGTTGGGGAACTGATTGTAAAGGGACCCGGTGTCATGACCTGTTATTACAATAATCCGGAAGCTACTGCAGAAACTATCAAAGACGGCTGGTTATATACAGGCGATATGGCCATGATGGATGAAGAAGATTTTATCTGGCTGGTTGACCGAAAGAAAGACGTTATTGTTTCCGGCGGAGAAAACATTTATCCTGTTCAGATAGAGAACTTTATCAGAAAAAATGATAAAGTAAAGGATGTGGCGGTAATAGGTATGCCAAGTAAACGACTTGGTGAAATTACGGCAGCTGTCATTGAAGTAAAAGATGGAATGACACTTACTGTGGAAGAAGTGGATGAATTTTGTAAGGAACTTCCAAGATACAAGAGACCGAAGGTGGTATTTTTCGAGGAGATTCCCAGAAATGCAACCGGTAAGATTGAGAAACCTGTTTTACGCCAGAGACATGGCTCTGAGAAGCTAGTGGCACAACAGATTCAAAATTAATCTAGAGAGTATAAATAAAAAAGGCGTTTGCTCAGAGAGCAAACGCTTTTTACAATACTTAAACCTAGATATTTAAGAGATTTTTCCCATTCTCATAGAGAATCTGAGAAATCTCTTTTTTCGTGAGACCGGAATTTTGTATGGCTTCTATGGAAGGTCCCTGATCGGTCCAAGGACTGTCTGTACCAAATAAAACCCGGTCGGAACCAATGAGTCTAACCATTCGCAGGAATCGTTCTCTGGAAAGGAATTCATACTCAATGTTTTGGGACGGAATGGGTGAAGGAAGAGAAAAGGCTGTGTCCAGGTACAGAGATCCTTTTTCGGATGTACCGGAAAGATATTCTTCCAGCATTTCTTCCGCTTCCTCCCAGCATAAATGTCCGCCCATATGAGCAAGAATCATTTTGTCAGGGCGCACTGTCTTTAGGAGATTCCGAACATGAGGAATGGCGGAATACTCAGGAATGGGATCATTAATATCATACCCTACATGAAAGGATGTAATCAGACCATATTCACAGGCGCAGTCAAGAATATCCACATATTTCCTACTATCCATATATGTTTTCTGAAAAAATGGATGTAACTTAATGCCGGGAATGCCTTCCCGGGACAGATTTCGTAGTATTGTCTTGTAATCCGTGTTATCAGGGTGGAGACCCCCAAAGGAGATAAGCCGTCCCTCACGCTGATTGGTTTCTATGGCAATTCTATTAATATCTTCCGTCTGAGCAGGGGTTGTTGCCACAGGAAGCAAAACGCAGGCGGATATATCATTTTTTTCACAGGATTGGATGAGCCCTTCGTTCGTGCCATCGGTGTATGCCTGTACATGCGAAGGCCCTGATAACTGGGACATAATTCTTTTTGCAATATGCGAAGGATAGGTGTGTGTGTGAAAGTCTATAATCATGGGAAATCCTAATCCTTTCATAGGGGTATTCTTTTATTTATCCTTGGGAAGCACAATATTTAATACAATGGCAACCATGGCAGCAGGTACAATACCGGAACCGCCAAATACCAACTGAATTAACTGTGGTGCGTGAGAAAGAATGGCTGCATTAGCACCCATACCATAACCAACACCTAAAGCAACGGATACGATGGTAAGGTTACGACCGGTAATAGGTGTTTTGGTAATTAACTGAATACCACTTACAACAATAGAAGAGAACATAATAACCGCAGCACCACCAAGGACAGGCTGAGGCATAATGGATACCAAAGCACCAAGCTTAGTGCAAAGACCACATAATACAAGGAAGATAGCACCTGTAGCCAAAGCAAATCTGTTTACAACCTTGGTCATAGCAACCAAACCAACATTCTGGCTGAAGGAAGTATTGGGCAATACACCAAAGATAGCAGCTAAGCTGGAACCAATACCGTCACACATAACACCGCCGGCCAATTCCTGATCTGTAGCTTCTCTATCTAAACCACCTTCCATAACACCGGAAATATCACCAACTGTTTCTACAGCAGTTACAACAAACATAATCAGTACCGGGATGATAGCCCGTAAATCAAAGATTGGTTTCACCGGCATAACCTTGGGAAGTGCAAACCAGGAAGCACTGCCAACCTTGCTCCAGTTAATGACCCAGCTCTTGGTAAATTCCACACCTTCTGCATCTACGCCGGTTTTAGATAATACAAGGCCCATAATAATGGCTGCAATGTAACCGCAGATGATGCCAAGGAGAATAGAAGAAGAGCTTGCAAATCCTTTGGTACCGTGTTTGAAAATCAAAATCATAACCAATACAAACAAGGCTAAAAGAATGTTTTCCAAAGAACCAAAATCTTTTGCGTTATTACCACCACCAAAGGAGTTAATGCCAACAGAGATTAGGCTAAGACCGATGGATAATACTACCGTACCGGTTACTACTGCAGGGAAGAATTTTCGGAGCGGCTTTAAGAAGAAACCTAAAACACCTTCAAATAAACCACCAATTATAGAAGCTCCCATGATAGCACCGTAGGCAAGTACGCCGCCACCCATAGTAGCTGCTACAGAGTTAAATACACCAATGAAACCGGAAGAAGTTCCCATAATAATGGGTACCTTTCCACCGATAGGTCCAATGGAGAATAACTGAATTAAGGTTACCACACCGGCAATCAACATAGCATTTTGCAGTAAGCTTAATTGTAAGTCTGCAAATTCTCCGCCCGCAATACCGCAAGCACCGGTAATAATCAATAGGGGAGTCAGGTTTCCTACGAACATGGCCAGTACATGCTGCAAACCTAGGGGAATTGCCTGGGAAAGAGGCATTTTTCCATCTAGTTCAAAGGCCTCCTTTGAGAGAGTAAATTTTTCTTTCATTTGTATTTTCCTTTCTTTTTAAACACCTTATTCTTCCATGCCCATCACAATCTGTTCCGGTGTAATTGGAAGTTCTCTGTGCCATACCCCTGTAGCGCGATAAATCGCATGGGCAATGGCCGGAGCAGGCGTATTAATAACGATTTCTCCGATTGACTTGGCACCAAAAGGACCGGTAGGCTCATAGCTTGTCTCAAATTCTACTTGGAGATGGCCCATGTCCATTCTGGTTGGTAGTCTGTATTGCATGAAGGATGACTCAATAGGACGTCCTTTTTTATTATAGGTAATATTTTCAAATAAGGTGTGACCGATGCCTTGTACGATACCACCTTCTGCCTGAATACGAGCCAAAGCCGGATTGATGGGAATACCGCAGTCTACCACGGAAACAAAATCCAACACTGTCACTTCGCCGGTTAGCTTGTCCAACTCAATTTCTGCCATACCAACCATGTAAGGCGGTGGAGAAACAGGAGAAGAGTGGGACGCTGTTGCCTGAGGCACAATGGCATTGTTTAACTGGGATTTCACCCCTACCTCTGCTACGGTAACACTTTGATCTGTGTTAATTCTGCGCAAACGTCCTTCTTCGAAGATTACTTCTTCTTCGTTACATTCCATCAGACCTGCCGCAATGGCACACATCCGTTTCTTCAAATCGGTACAAGCCTTTTCCACCGCTTTTCCCGTAATATAAGTGGTAGAAGATGCATAAGAGCCGGAATCATAAGGGGACGCATCGGTATCTGCCCCAAATACGGTAATATCTTCTACAGAACAATCCATGCATTCTGCCGTCATCTGGGCCAGAATGGTATCACAACCGGTACCCATATCAGAAGCACCAATCATTAAGGTGTAGGTGCCGTCATCATTTAATTTTACGGTAGCACTACCTACATCCAGGTTGGAAATACAAGAACCCTGCATGGCCATGCCTACACCGGCAGTACGCACTTTTCCATTGCCCATATCTCTTACGGGATACTTTTCTTCCCAATGGAATAATTCTTTGCAACGCTCCAAACATCTGTCTAGAGCACAGGCGTTAGCAATTTCATTATAATAAGCAGGCATTAGCATGCCTTCTTTTAGCATATTCTTTTCTCGAATCACAGTAGGATCCATATGGAGCTTTTCTGCCAATTCGTTGACAGCAGATTCCAAAGCAAAAATACCCTGAGTAGCACCATACCCACGATAGGCACCGGCTGCCATGGTATTGGTATAGACCACATCATAGTTGAAACGATGGGCTTCTAAGCTTCCTGTATACATAGGAATGGATTTATGACCAGATAAACCTACTGTAGTAGGACCATGTTCCCCGTAAGCCCCACTGTTAGATAAGGTATATAAATCCAGCACACGAATTTTGCCATCTTTGTTGGCACCCAATTTCACACGAACTTCCATTTCATGACGGGGACTTCCTGCAATCTGAGACTCCTCACGACTGAAAATAATCATGGCAGGACGGCCTGTTTTCATGGTAACAAAAGCAGGATATACTTCACTAACAGCAGTCTGCTTTGCCCCAAATCCGCCACCAATACGAGGCTTTTCTACACGAATCATATTCTTTGGAATGCCAAGGGCATGGGAAAGAATACGACGCACATGGAATACAAAGGAGGAATGACATGAATTTTTTAGAGGAAAGAATTGCAAAGGATGGCATTGTAAAAGAAGGAAATGTGTTAAAGGTAGATAGTTTTTTGAATCACCAGATGGACACAGAATTATTCAATGCGATGGGAGAAGAATGGAAAAAAAGATTTGAAGGGAAAAACATTACCAAGATTTTAACCATCGAAGCTTCCGGTATTGGGATTGCCTGTGTGGCCACTCAAAAATTTCAGGTGCCTGTTGTTTTTGCAAATAAATCAAAGAGCATTAACATTGAAGGGGAAGTATATACCGCGGAGGTGGAATCCTTCACCCATAAAAATAAAAATCAGGTCATTGTATCCAAGAAATTTCTGGGAGAAGAAGATCATGTGCTTTTGATTGATGATTTCCTTGCAAACGGCTGCGCCCTTCAAGGATTGATTCAGATTTGCAATGCTGCCGGCGCTACTGTAGAAGGTATCGGTATTGCCATAGAGAAAGGCTTTCAGAAAGGTGGTACTACCATCAGAAATCTTGGTTATCAGCTGGAATCCCTTGCTATTGTGGAAAGCATGAATGCAGAAACCGGGGAAGTATTCTTTAGAGAAAACTAATATGTTAACCATTTTTGAAAATGGGTTGACAATCAAATATATCATGGTAAACTATTTCAAGAACGAATGGAAAGGAATAGTTACTTGAAATGAAAAAATTATCTATTTACCAAATGACAACCTGCGCCATTATGGCGGCTCTTATGTGTATTTTGGGCCCAATGTCCGTACCGATTGGCGTGGTGCCGGTTTCTTTTACAAATTTGGTGATTTATATTGCTGTGATTTTGCTTGGGACAAAGCTTTCTACCATAAGTTACCTAATGTATTTATTGTTAGGTGTGGTTGGCTTGCCTGTTTTTTCGGGCTATCAGGGAGGTTTGCCAAAGCTATCCGGACCCACCGGTGGGTATTTGATTGGCTTTATCCTGATGGCAATTGTGTGCGGTATCTTCTATGAAAAATCAAAAGGACACAGTCTGATTACAGGTGTGGGGATGATACTGGGTACGGTCATTGCCTATGCTTTTGGCACAGTCTGGTTTGTGCTGATGATGCAATGCGAAGTGGCCTATGCCCTTACGGTTTGCGTATTCCCTTTTATTCCCTTTGACTTGATCAAAATAGTGATTGCAATTTTCCTGGGAAAGACAGTCAAGGCAGCTTTGGTAAAAGCAGGACTTGCAGGATAGGTGTTTAGAGATGATGTTAGAATTGGCGAATGAAATAATAGAAGGAAAGCGTATCACCAGAGAAGATGATTTAAGCATTTTCCTAAACTGTGATTTGGAGGAATTGTGTCAAGGAGCAGATAAGATTCGAGAGCATTTTATGGGAAATCGAGTGGACCTGTGTTCTATCATCAATGGCAGAAGTGGTCGTTGCCCTGAAGATTGTAAATACTGTGCCCAGTCAGCACATCATCATACTTCCTGTGAAGTCTATGATTTTCTGGAGGAAGAAACCATTTTGGATGCCTGCAAGCTAAATGAAGCAGAAGGTGTAACCAGATTTTCTATTGTCACATCCGGAAAAGCTTTAACCGGAGAAGAATTTGAAAAGGCTATTCATGCTTATGAAACTATGCATAGACAGTGCAACATTGAGTTGTGTGCTTCTATGGGATTTTTAACCTTGGAGCAGTTTCAACGATTAAAGGAAGCCGGAGTAACCAGCTATCATCACAATATTGAAACTTCAAAACGAAATTTCCCCAATATCTGTACCACTCATACCTATGAGCAGAAAATGGAAACTCTAAAGAAAGTGAAAGAAGCCGGACTGTATGTATGCTCCGGCGGAATCATTGGCATGGGAGAAACTTGGGAAGACAAATTGGACATGGCGATTAGTCTGGCAGAGGCTGGTGCAGATTCTATTCCAATCAACGCCTTGATGCCGATCAAGGGTACTCCATTGGAAAATCAGGAAATATTGACAGAGCCTGAGATCCTTCGAACCATCGCATTTTTTCGCTATATCAATCCTACTGCAGAGATTCGATTGGCAGCAGGACGGGCGCTTTTGAGCAATGATGGAGAGCTTGCTTTTCGTTCCGGTGCATCTGCAACTATTACCGGCAATATGTTAACTACAGCAGCCTGCGCCACTATCAGAAGTGATAAAAAGATGTTAAAGGATATGGGAAGAACTACTGAATGAAACAATTTTGGCCGTCTCGTTTGAGACGGCCGTTTTTTTTATGGAAATTTTGCTTTCAACCACTGGTTCAATGACAACTTTTTTGATTATATAAAGTAGAAAAAGAAGTGGGAAGAATAGAAAAGAACTTGTTAAATACATATAAATATAGTATATTTAATTCAAAATAAATTTGTTAAAATAAATTTGAATAAAATAAATCTGAATAAAATAAGGGGATATATATGTTTATAGGTAGGGAAAGAGAACTGGAATCCTTAAGGGAATTTTATAATAAAGATGAAATCGGGATGATGGTTTTGTATGGTAGAAGAAGAATTGGAAAATCTACTCTTATTGCAGAATTTGTGAAAGATAAAAAGACTATTTTTTATTCGGCAGCAAAAGTTGGGAAGAACAGAAACCTTCAATTATTCTCAGAACGAGTAGTAGATCTGTTTATGCCGGAGATGAAGGATATCAGTTTCCCATCGGTAGAAGCAGCTTTTGATTTTATTGATATAAATATAGGAAACGAAAAACTAATTCTTGTCATAGATGAATTGCCATATTGGGCAGAAAAAGAAAGAACACTTTTAGCTGTGTTACAAAAATATATTGACACAGTTTGGAAAAATAAGAATTTGAAATTAATATTATGTGGTTCGGCACTTGAGTTTATGGAAAAGAAGGTATTAGGCGAAAAAAGCCCTTTATTCGGAAGAAGAGATGCACAAATCAAGCTGAAAGCATTTAATTATTTAGATGCGGCAAAATTTGTCCCTGAGTATTCGAATAAGGATAAAGCCATTTGCTATGGAATTACAGGAGGTGTTGCGAAATACCTTTCCATGATAGATCCTAAAAAAAGTATAGATGAAAATATAATGGATTTATTTTTTCAAAAAGAAGGATATTTATATGAAGAACCAAAGAATCTATTAAACCGAGAATTTTCTGATATTTCTCTCGTAAATAATATCCTTGAACAGATTGCGGCTGGCGAGAATAGCCTGAATTGTATTGCGTCAAAAATTGGAGAGAAAGATCAAACCGTATTATATTCCTTAGAAAAACTAATGAATCTGGGTTTGGTTGAGAAGAAAAAATGTATTGCAGACGAGAAAAATAGAAAGAAGACGCAGTATGTATTAAAAGATTATATGTTTAAATTTTGGTATGAATATATTCCAAATGCAACTAGTGTAATCGAAATGGGAAAGGGAGATATATATTATCAAAAGGCTGTTAAGCCGGTATTATATTCCTTTATGGGTCCTGTATTTGAAGAAATGTGTCGATACTATACTTTAATGATAGGAATAACAGGAAAGTATGGATGCCTTGTTACTTCTGTTGGTACCTGGTGGAGAGCAGCGAATCGTAAAAATGTCAGTGGAGATTTAAATGCGGAAACCATGAATATAGATGTAGTTGCTTTGGCGGATGAGGATAAAAAAGCTGTTATTGGTGAATGTAAATTCCAAAGTGAAAAGTTGGATAAAGAGATATATGATGTATTTTTGAAAAAAGGAAAAAATATTGCGTCAAAGTATAAAATTGCAAAATATATTTTATTTTCATTATCCGGATATACAGACTGGTATCAGACTTTATCAGAGGAAGATGTTTTATTGCTTACATTGGATTCTCTATATGAATAGGAAGATGTCGGAGTGAATGAAAGGAAAGCAACCATGAAAATTATTTTATCTCCTGCGAAGAAGATGAATGTAAATACAGATTCTTTGGAAACAGACGGAATACCTGTTTTTTTGAAAGAAACGAATGAAATTTTATCCTGGCTTCGATCCAAATCTAGAGAAGAACTGCAGGCATTATGGAAATGTAATGATAGTATTGCAAAACAGAACTTTAAAAGAGTGGAAGAAATGAAGCTCAAGGACTTACAAACACCTGCAATTCTTTCCTATGAGGGGATTGCTTTTCAGTATATGGCTCCCATTGTATTTGAAGAGGAGCATTTCCAGTATGTGCAAGAGCATTTGCGAATCCTATCCGCTTTTTATGGAGTACTAAAGCCCATGGATGCAGTCACACCCTATCGTTTGGAGATGCAGGCAAAAGCTTCTATAGAAGGCCATAAGGATTTATATGCATTCTGGGGAGACAAGCTTTATAAAGAAGTCAGGGATGATTCTGGAATTATCATTAATCTGGCATCCAAAGAATATTCTAAATGTATTGAAAAATATTTGAAACCGGAAGACAGTTTTATCACCGTATCATTTGTAGAGCGGGCAAATGGCAGGCTTGTTACAAAGGGTACCTACGCTAAAATGGCCAGAGGGGATATGGTCAGATATATGGCAGAAAATAGAATCGAAGAGCCGGAAGGAATAAAGAGCTATAATAGGTTGGGCTATATTTATCGGGATGATTTATCCCATGAAAAGGAATTTGTGTTTGAGAGAACCTAGAATCTTGCAATATAAAATCTGACTAAACCACCGGTTTATATGCAAAGGACATAATTTCTGCTAAGGTAATAAAGAAAAGTAAGCCCATACAGCAATTTTTACACAAACAAGTATACGAAGATTATTATGCAATGACTTTTTAAGGGCTTAGTCTACCACTTATATGTAAGCACATGCAGCAAATACCATTAAAAACGAACAATTCTTTCATATGCAGTTAATTTTATTGTTTTTCGTGCTTAGTCGGTTAAGTGGTTTGGTTCCAATGGAACAAAAAACGGAGGCAATTATGTCACAGAGAAATTCAAGGATTCATGAAACAATAACAACAAAAAAGGAAATGAGTGATATTCGCAATGCATATTGCAATGGATATACCTCAGTGGTAGTTGCTCATCGTGCACCTCGTTGTTCAAAAAATAAAAATTATAAAAAATATTCGATGGGAAACGAAGCGAAACGTAGCGGAGAACATGACCGTTTTATGCAGCTTATTTCACAAGAGGCTGCAAAGATGAACATCGTTCTTTCGGCAAACGGTGCTACAGAGTATGCGACAACCGGTTCGGCACTTACAGATTTTAATGCCAGAGCAACAGAATTTAGAAATGCAGAAAGATCTGTAATTGAGGATGCGGCCGTAAAAGCATATGCGGAGAACCCGGTGAATTTTGTGAAGCTTTTATTTCAAACAGGAGATATTAGAGGTGGCAAAGGGGAAAGACACGCCTTTAATACCTGTATGGACTGGCTCGTTGCCACACATCCAATGGTTGCAGTGGAAGTGCTTGCACTTATTCCGGAGTACACCAGATGGGATTATCTTGTTCGTCATATCACAGCAAATCAGCAGGAAATTAGTGTGTGTGCAACTACTCTTGTAGTAAATCAGTTTCACAAAGACCTAGATGCTGTTAGAACTGCATCAGAAGGAAAGAGTGTTACTATTTCACTTCTTGCAAAATGGATGCCTTCGCTTCAGACCAAAAAGAATTCTGACAAGGTGCTTGTTCGCCATCTTCTTAAAGCATTACATATGCAGGAACGTGAGTATAGAAAGGCTTTATCAGAACTTCGCAACCAGCTTAATATTATTGAAAAGTCAATGTCTGCAAAAGAGTATGACGCAATTGATATGGAAAAGCTTAGTTCTAAGCAACAGCTTCGATACGAAAAATTCTTCAAGAGAATGATGGCGGCAAAGCGGCATGAATATATTCAGGCAGTACTTCGTGGCGAAAAAAAGATGAATGCCTCAGTGTTGAATCCCCTTGAAATTTTCCACGAGTATGCAAAGGATGCTTGTAGAAATGTTGACTATAATGAGGATTTTGAGGCGTTGTGGTCATTAATTCCTGATAAAACTTCAGGAAATGGAAATACGCTGGTCATTCGTGATGGGTCATTTTCTATGACAAGTCCTATTGGTCAGGGGAGTAGTGCAACAATGTTGGAAGCAGCATCTGCAATGGCAATTTATTGTGCGGAGCATATGACCGGTGCGTTTCGAAATACCTTTATCACTTTCTCAAGCAGACCTAAGATTGTGCAACTTGCAGGATGTATGACGTTAGCAGACAAAATAAATCTGCTTCACAGACACAATGATTGTTCGAATACGGATATTGAAGCAACCTTTGATCTTATTCTAAATACAGCTGTAAAGAACGACTTATCGCAGGACGAACTTCCGGCATATCTGATGATTTTATCAGATATGGAGTTTGATGTTGCAAGAGGTGCGTATTCTTGGTATGGTGAAAGGGAAGTATCTAATAGAGATACCTTGTTTTCTACTATTCGAGAAAAATGGGACAATGCAGGCTACGAAATGCCAACATTAGTTTTCTGGCAACTGAATGGAGCAAGAACCATTTATCCTGAAATCGATTCCAGGAATGGTATCATTTTCCTTAGTGGATTTTCTACCAATGAGCTTGAACTTGTTATGGCAGGCAAGTATGAAGCGATAGAGGAAGTAGAGGAAGAGGTTCAGGTTGTGGATGAGCTGACCGGAGAAACAAAAGCTGAGGTCCGCACCTATACAAAGAGAGTGGTACTTACTCCCCAGGAACAGTTGGAACTCAAATTGTCTAATCCGCGATATGATGCAGTTGAAGAAGCGGTTCGTAGGGGGCTGGAAAAGGAAGCCGCATAATTGAGAATGAGGCACATAGATTGCTAGTGGAGCAAAGGAGCTATGCGTAGAATAGAAACGAAAATATCCAATTCTGAATTGGATATTTTTCACGTATTGAAAGAAAATCAATTATATAGAATCAACGAACCTAAGCCTGGAATATTTATTGTAGAAAGTCCGGTGGTGATAGAACGAGCTTTGACTGCTGGTTTTGAACCCATTAGCTTTCTGCTGGAAAAGGAATTGCTTAGTGAAAAAATAGAGAATATGCTCGCGCCATATGGGCAAATCCCACAGTATATATGTACTTCAAAGGAGCTACAACAAATTACCGGCTATCAAATGTGCAAAGGGATGCTGGCTGCATTTTCCTATAAAGAAGCAAAAGGTGTCCGGGAGATTTGTGATGGGAAAAAGAGAATTGTGGTGTTGGAGAATGTAATGAACCCTACCAATGTAGGGGCTATCATTCGTTCTGCAGCAGCATTGAATATAGAAGCGGTTCTTTTGACTAAGGGTTGTGCCAATCCATTCCAAAGACGGGCTACCAGAGTCAGTATGGGGAATGTTTTTTCTCTGCCTTGGACCTGGATGGATACCTATACCACAGACATGGTAAGTTTGAAAGAAATGGGATTTACGACCATCTCTATGGCATTATCCGATAGGGCTTTGTCCTTAGCAGACTTCCAGGTAGAACCCGATAAGCCATTAGCGATTATTATGGGCACAGAAGGAGAAGGCTTAGCCCAAGCCACTATAGAAGCAAGTGATTATGTAGTGAAGATTCCCATGGCAGAAGGTGTGGATTCTCTCAATGTGGCTGCAGCTTCCGCGGTAGCCTTTTGGGCCCTTTCCAGATGAATAGGAAAATCTAATATTTCTATAGAGAATAAGATAATATTGAGTAAAAATTATGAAAATGTTTTGTAATAGAGTATCGTTTGCGGGTATACTATAGTTAGCTTATTATGGTAAGGAGATCAGACTTTGGTAAAAAAGGAATTCTATTATAAATCCAATGCAAAAAAAGAAAAAATTCATGCCGTGAAATGGATCCCCGATGGAGAAATCAGAGCTATCGTGATGATTGTCCATGGGATGACGGAATTTATAGAACGCTATGAAGAAACGGCCCTCTTTTTGTGTGAAAAGGGATTTTTGGTGGCCGGTAACGACCATTTAGGACATGGGGCCTCTATCGGGAAAAACCCACCTGGCTATATGTGCAAAAAGGATCCCGCTACTATATTGGTAGAAGATGTGGAAAAGCTTCGTCAGCTTCTGGTAAAAGAATATCCGGATTTGCCCCTGATTATGTTAGGCCACAGTATGGGCTCTTTGATAACCAGGAATTATCTGACCGTCTATGGGGACCATCTGAGTGGCGTAATCCTTAGCGGTACATTGTTGATGCCTATGGGAACCATGAAGTTAATGGATCTTCTGATTAAAATCAATACCCTATTTTATGGCACAAAGCACCCTAATGCATTATTAAATAAAATTGCTTTTGGAGCCTATAACAGAAAAATACCACAGCCTAAAACAGACAATGACTGGTTAACCAAGGATGAGGAAATTGTACAAGCCTATACAAAAAATCCGCTGTGCACCTTTATTTTTACCAACAATGGATTCCATGCCCTGCAGCAATTGGGCGTTCGATTGCACGATAAAAAACGATTGGCAGCCATTCCTAAAAGCCTGCCCGTATTGTTTATGTATGGAAAAGAAGATCCCTGTGGAGATTATGGTGTAGGGGCGCATAAGGTATATGAAAGTTATGTAAACCTAGGGATCCGTTCTGTAAAAGAGATTGCCTATTCCGGAGATCGACATGAACTCTTAAATGAAACGGACAGAGAAAAAGTAAGAGAAGATATCTATCACTGGATAGAGGCAGAAATCCTATAAGAGATAGGGAGTAACCCTCCAATGTTTCTTGTGAGACATTTGAGGGTATTTTTATGTCTTTTTACGAAAAGTGGCATTTTTTTCAAAGTGCTATAATGTAACGATACGAAAACGAAAAAAAGGAGAAAAAGCTGTGGCAGAAGGATTACTGGAGGTACTCAGAACAGAGCAGAAGTACCCCATAAACTATGCAGAGTTTTTACTGTTACGCGGAAAGCTGCAATCTTTATTGCAGGAAGATGCACACAATGGTCCGGAAGGGTATCTTGTCAGATCCCTGTATTTTGATACATTGGATGACAGCGATTATATGGATAAAAGCGGTGGCTATGAACTACGACATAAGCTGCGGCTTCGGGTGTATGGTCCCACAGACCAGTATGCCAAACTGGAGCTAAAGGAAAAACAGGGAGATTTGCAGCGAAAACGGTCTCTCTTAGTGGGCAGAGAGGATGCTATCCAGCTTTGCAAAGGAAATGCGTCGGTTTTGCAGAAGTATGAAGATCCTTTTGCAAAAGAACTTTACACCCTGATACAGGAAAGGATGTATCGCCCCAAATGTATCGTAGAATATAAGCGTTGGGCAGTGATGGAACCGGCTAACGATATTCGAATTACATTCGATTCTGCAATCACTGCATCAGAAACCACTACCGATATTTTTCAGGAGAATTGCTTGCTGTATCCGGTGCAATCACCGAATCAGGTGACGATGGAAGTAAAGTTTAACGGATTTTTATTTAGCTACATCAAAGACCTGGTATCTTTAAGCGATAAGGAACAGGCATCTGTCAGTAAATATGTGCTGGCAAGATCCATTTCCATGGGATTGGAATTCTAAAATTTTTAAGAAAATACAACAAGTACAAAGTATGCAAATAAGATAAAAGAGAAATCCGGAAGGGAAGAGACAAAAGACATGAAAGAACAATTAATGAATTATTTGGTAACGACAACAGGAGCACTGACATTAGAGGATATTTTACTGAACTTTGTAGCAGCCGCGGTGATTGCAGCTGTCATATTTTTTTCCTATAGAATATCTCACTCGGGGGCAGTTTACAGTCCCAGGTTCAATGTTTCCTTGGTAATGCTGACTTTGGTGACTACCTTGGTAATGAATGTAATCGGTAACAATGTGGCACTGTCCCTTGGTATGGTAGGTGCCCTTTCCATTGTTCGTTTTCGTACGCCCATCAAAGACTCCAGAGATACAGCCTATATCTTTTGGTGTATTGCGGTAGGTATCTGCTGCGGTGTGTCAGAGTATATGATTGCAGCCGTAGGAACGGCAGTGATTTTTGGGTTAATGCTTTTATTTGGTTTAGTAAAAACCAACGACAGATATTTGCTGGTGGTGCGTGGAGATGCAGATGCCATTCGTAAATCTATGGGACTTATCGCAGAGGTGTATGGAAGAAAAGCAAAGCTTCGCGTGAGAAATACAACCGCAGAATCCGAGGAATGTATTTATGAAATTCCGGAAACAGTATTTATGAAACACAAAAACAAGGGCGATATTGTTGCCAATCTTTATACCAATGCGGGTCCTACAGCCGTTAATGTGGTATGTCAAAATGAAGAAATAGGGAGATAACCCATGTGGAAGAACAGATATAAACTTATGGGGGTTATTTCTATCATCATAATGTTTATGCTATGTGGAATAGTCAGAATTCTTTCCGCAGATGCCAATTCTCTGAAGATAAAGAATGCCTCTCGGGAGAAACTGAAACCTCATGCCAAGACGGAAGAGCCCTGTCGAGGCATTGACACAGAAAACGAATATACGGTGAATGAAGAATTTACATCCCATTTACCTATTGTGATTCTGGATTTGCCGGATGGAGCACCACCTATCAGCTTAGAGAGAGAAAAAGGAACAGGAAACTTTATCCCAATCCAGGGAGTGGAACCCTATGTAAATGGCACCCTGTCCATTATCAATACTGGAGAGGAAAATCATATAAATGATAAGCCTGAAATAGTCAGCAATATCACTATCAAGCGTAGGGGAAATAGTTCCATGTTATACGATAAGGCACAATGGACAGTAAAGCTGCTGACAGAATCTGGGGAAAAAATGATATCGATTTACTTGGTATGGGAATGGAGCATGAGTGGATCTTAAATGGCTCTTTGGCAGACAAAAGTATGCTACGTAACTACCTTAGCTATTCCATTGCATCAGAATTTATGGAGTTTACCCCGGATGCCAGATATTGCGAGGTCCTTATCAGGGAGAACAGTGAATTGACCTATGGTGGAGTATATCTTCTTGCAGAGACTATTAAGGTGGGACCGGATAGAGTCAATATTCATAAATTTAAGCCGAATCAGCTGATGAATAGCTATTTGGTGAGAAGGGATAGAATAGATTCCCAGGGGATTATGTTGGATACCTATGGTAGGCTGAATGGATTCAGCAGTGAATATATTGGTCTTGAATATCCTTCCAAAACGCTTGTTACAGAGGATATGATTCAGTATGTATCGAAGGATATCAGTGAGATAGAGCGAGTGTTATATGCAGAGAACTCTAAGATATTTGAACTATATCAGGAAGTAATCGATGTGGATTCCTTTATTGATTATTTCTTGTTTAATGAATTTTTTGGAAGTTATGATGCTGGTAACTTTTCCACTTATGCCTATAAAGATATGGGTGGAAAACTACATATGGGACCGGTATGGGACCTGGATAGTGCTATGGATAACTATTATTTGGAACCGCTTTCTGAAGATGATTTGGCATTTCAGACCAAACCATGGTTTGACAGACTGTGTATGGATAAAGAGTTCATCAAAAAGCTGGCATCACGCTATGCCAATTTACGAAGAGGAATACTGTCCGATGAACATATTGCGGAAAAGATAGATGAGATAGTAGCTTATCTTGGAGATGCAATAGAGAGAGAATGGAGTAGGTGGGGGGATACCTATACCCATGAGGAAGGGTATCACAACCTATGGTTACAGGATTATGAGACTGAGGAGGGTATTGTGCTTCATCGAAATGCCCATAGATACCAGGATGAAATCTACCGATTAAA
This sequence comes from Lachnospiraceae bacterium, assembly GCA_024403235.1. GTDB lineage: Bacteria > Bacillota > Clostridia > Lachnospirales > Lachnospiraceae > JAKSSF01. The sequence goes on from JAKSSF010000011.1 coordinate 22,015, forward strand.
GAGTGCCCTGGCCTCCCATGCTTCATATATTTATGATCAAATAAGGATAATGGAACGAAGTGCAGTTTTCGATACAGGATCCATTCGATGGAGAGGGTGGGCGCTTTTAGTAGTAGTATTTTTGTTCTTTGTGCCTGCAATCAAAGTAGTTAGAAGAAAATAAGAGACGACTGCAGTTGTCTAAGGAGATAAAGGTAGATGCATTTTTCCAGCATTGTATTTATATTTGTTTTTTTACCCATTGCATTATTGGGATATTACCTGTTTTACTTTTCAAAAGAACTAAAGAATTTATGGCTTGTACTTATCAGTTTAGTATTTTATGGGTGGGGAGATCCTATATTCTTACTATTTCCTATAGGAATAGCAGGAATAACCTATTTGGCAGGGATCTTAATGGATTCGATGAAATTTGCCAAAAAAGGAATTCTATGGGGGATTGTAATTCTGAATATTCTACTTCTTGCGCGCTTTAAATTTGTAGATAATGTAAATGAAATGCTGAATCTTATTACGAGTCACGGTCAGGTACAAATACCAATCTTGCTGTGGCCTATTGGTATGGCTTTTATGGTATTGCGAAGCATTAGCTATGTGGCAGACATATATAAAGGGGAAATGAAGGCAGACAGGAATGTGCTGCACCTGCTTTTATATATGATGTTTTTCCCTTTTGTGTCAGCAGGACCTTTCATAAAATATACGAATTTTGCAATGCAATTGGCAGAACGAAAAATGAACAGCAGAAAGTTTTCCATTGGATGTACCAGATTTACCATAGGCTTAGGAAAAAAAGTAATTTTAGCAGATAATTTGGGCTATGTGTCTGAACTGATTTTCAATTGGTCCAGATTGGGAGTCGGCAATATTAGTGTTCCCATTTTGACAGCCTGGTTTGGCATAGTGGCTTTCAGCTTACAGATTTTTTTGGATTTGTCCGGATATTGTGATATGGCTATAGGCTTGGGTTTGCTGTTTGGGTTTGAATTTCCGGAGAATTTTGACTATCCCTATTTGGCAGCAAATGTCAGTGAATTTTGGGAGAAATGGCATATTACTCTGGTGCAATGGTTTCGGGAGTATGTGTTCCTTCCGTTGGGAGGAGAAGAAAAGGAAAACAAGGATTTGGTAATTCGCAATCTGGCGATTACCTGTTTTCTGCTGGCTTTTTGGCATGGAGAACGTTCTACCTTTATATTCCTGGCAATGTGGCACTTCCTGTTTTTGTTTTTAGAAAAATTCATTGACCAGGACTGGAAATCAGAATATAAGTGGTGCCTGCATATAGGTACCCTGTTAGAAGTAATAATAGGCTGGGTAATGTTTCGTGCAGATGATATTTACCAGGCATACGTTTATCTGCAAAACATGTTTGGTATAAATCGTACTGGTCTGGGAGATGTCAAAACCTGGTTTTTGTTGAAAGAATATGGTCTGTTTTTGGCTGTGGGAATTCTCTTTTGTTTTCCTATATCCAAAAAAGCAAATACTTATTTGGTAGAAAATCATGATAGGTTTTTAGTAAAAGTACTTTCTGTCTTATATCCCATAGGGTTATTTGCAGTTTTATTGATTTGCTTAAGCTATATTCTTGTAACAGAGAATACCGGATTTGTCTATTTTTAGGAATGATATAGGGTAGGTGTATTACAGTGAAACAATTTTTCCTGAAGAAAAAAATATATACAGTGCTCCTTTTGCTTTTTGTGTTGGTAGTGTCTTTTTTAAATTTATATGGGAACAAAAAAACTTATGGAAACTATTGCAAGGAATTACAAACGGTAACTAACCTTTCACAGTTCAAGGTCTGGATGGAGAAAGGGGAACATTTATTTGAGTCGCAGATTCCCGGGAAACAACTGTATGTAGAGATTTATTCCATATTGCAAAAAGTGATGGGAAAGAAGGAATTCCACAATTTTCAATATATTATGGATCAGGATGGTATGGTATATTACGGCTCTACCTATCCAAGAGGGACGGATGATTTGGAGGAATATGCGGATCGCATAAAAGCACTGGAAACATATGTGGAAAATAACGGGGCTTCTTTTTTCTTTTGTATGGCTCCCTGTAAGATTACAAGAGGGATTTCCCAGGTAAATCGCAGCTTACTTTTGAATGATCCGAATATCAGAATGGATACCCTGTTATCCAAATTACAGCAAAGAAATGTTCATTCCCTGGACTTACGTATTCCCTTGATGGAATCCGGAAAGCCTTTGTCAGAACTGTTTTATTTCGCTGACCATTATTGGACTTCCAAGGGTGCCTTGCTTGGGATGATTGCATTGGTAGATGAGTTAAATGACTACTATGGAGAAAATCTGGATCCTACATTGTATTATCGTGACCTGGAACAATATGATAGTAAGGTATACGAGAACGTGGTGCTAGGATCGGATGGGAAAAGAATTGGTTTGGCTTCTTGCGGATTGGAAGATTTTGTACATCTTTATCCAAGGAACTATGAAAAGTCACTTTATAGCTGGAGCTGTGAGGATGCAACTCTTTCCCGAAATGGAAATTTGAGGGAAGCTTTATTTTTGGAAGAGAAGTTAGCGCCTACCGATTTTTTCACAGATACTATATATCGAGTATACCTGGATCAGATACATGAGAAAGATACCATTATCAATCACAATAATCCCAATGGACTGAAGGTTGCTGTATTAAGGGATGCTTATTTTTCACCTATGGCAGTGTACTTGGCACCTATGGTAGGGGAATTGGATTTGTATCGCAACAATAGTGAAGCGGCGGCGCAAAAGCTTCTGCAGTCCATTGAGAAAAAGCAGTATGATTATGTCATATATGAAACCTATCCCTATAATATGGAAGAGGAAAACTTCCCCTTCTTTGAAGATAAAATTGCAAGAAACACAGTAAGTAAGAACACAGAGAGAGGCTTACATGAAAAATAAAATTATCATTCCTCTGGGATTTCTCATTTTGATAGGAGCCCTTTTATATAGCTACGATAGGGTGGAAAGCTTCACACCGGCAGATGGCAATATAGAGATTGTGGCGATTCAGACGAAAGACGATGCAGATGCCACCTTGATTTATCAAAATGGTGCGGCGCTTTTAATTGATACCGGTGAGGTGGTGGATGGACAACACATTTTGCAGGTGCTTCAGAAAAATGGCGTAACCAGGTTGGATTGCCTAATTCTTTCCCACTATGATAAGGACCACATTGGTGGGGCGGCTGTTATTGCGGATGGGATGGAAATTGACCGGGTGCTGATGCCCTATTATACTGCTGGTGAAGAAATAGAGGAATTGAAATCTCTTTTGGAGGAAAAAGAGATTCCCATTCAGTATCCTACCCATACCATGCGATTTCTTGTAGGGGATATGACAGTGACCTTGTATCCACCGTTGGAATCCTATTATAAAAAAGAGAATAACTATTCTATGGCTGCCCTGATATCCTTTCAGGACGTGGATATGTTTTTCCCCGGAGATGCGTTACGCAAACGCAGTGAAGAGTTAATGCGGAACCATTACCCTTCCATTGAACTATATAAGGCACCCCACCATGGGAGAAGCAACTCTGCCAGCGTAAGTTTATTGGAGTATATTTCCCCTCAAATGATGATTGTAAATGCCCTGCAATTGGATCAGAATATTGCAGAGACTGTCGAAAAGAAAGGGATTCAAGCGGTATACACCAGAATGGATGACTATTATTTTGAAAGTGATGGTGAAAAATTGTGGTTAAGAAAACAAAAGTAAAGATGAAACGAACCAGAAGGGGAGACAAAAGAGAGTTTCGGCTGTCAGATTTAAAGGATAGAATCTGGTTTGTTATTACCATTTTAACCTCCGTAATCTATCTGACCTGGAGGTTTTTGAAAACCATACCTTTGGAGTATGGTCTGGTATCTATTATTGCCGGTGTTTCTCTGTTTGTAGTGGAATTTTTGGGTATGTTTGAGGCGGTAATTCATTTTATCAACATGTTCAGTTATGAAAAACATGACCTGCCGGAAATACCTTTAGATGCTTATCCGGATGTAGACGTTTTCATTGCTACCTACAATGAACCGGTGGATTTATTATATAAAACCGTAAATGGTTGTAAATATATGGATTATCCGGACAAAAGCAAGGTTCATATTTATGTTTGTGATGATGGCAGACGGGAAGAAATGCGTCAAATGGCAGAACGGGCAGGAGTTGGATACCTGATTCGTGAAGATAATGCACATGCGAAAGCAGGGAATTTGAATCATGCATTAAGTGTGACAAATTCTCCTTACATTGTTACCTTTGATGCAGATATGATTCCACAGCATAATTTTCTGATGCATACCATTCCTTATTTTATTCGTCAGGAACTGGATAATATAGAGCAGGAATTGGAAGAAGAGGATCAGGTACATATTGGATTTGTACAGACACCGCAGGCCTTTTACAATGCAGATTTGTTCCAGTATTTTTTATATTCAGAGAATAGAATCCCAAATGAACAGGATTATTTTTATCGGGATATTCAGGTTTCCAGAAACCGTTCCAACAGTGTTATTTACGGTGGCTCCAATACAGTGATTTCCAGGATGGCATTGGATGCGGTGGGAGGATTTTTTGATAAAACCATTACAGAGGATTATGGTACGGGAATTGCCATAGAACGGGCAGGCTTTAAGTGTATTGCTGTTTCAGAGGTTATGGCCAGTGGTCTTTCTCCTACCGATTTGCATAGTTTAATACAGCAGAGGATTCGCTGGGCTAGAGGGGTTATTTCCACCAATAGAAAGCAGCATGTATTCCTATCCAGACATTTGACCTTTGCCCAAAAGGCCAATTATTGGGCTTCTGAATTCTACTGGTATGCACCAATTAAGAGATTGATTTACTATGCTTCTCCTATTTTGTTTGGGGTATTTGGCTATATTGTAATCAAATGTACACTGCCGGAGGTGCTATTGTTCTGGCTGCCGATGTACATTTGCAATACCATTGCCCTGCGAATGTTTTCCAATAATATTCGTACCACAAAATGGACTGGTATTTATGAAACAGTTCTGTTCCCTTATATGATTATTCCGGTAATTCTGGAATTTTTTGGTTTAACCATGAAGACCTTTAAGGTAACAAAAAAGGGGGATGAACGAGATGCAGCAGGACAAAACATTCTCTATATGATACCTTTTGTGCTGCTTATTGTATTATCCATTATTGGTATTGTGAATTGTGTTCTAATGATGATGCGGAGTAATTCTGCCGGTCCAATTGTTGTTTTATTCTGGTTGGTATATAACCTGTATACTTTGATAATGGCTTGTTTTTTTGTAATGGGAAGAAGCTTTTTCAGAAAAACAGAACGAGTGCAGACAGCAGAGGATTGTGTGCTTGTAGAAAGGGAAAACCGGTATGAAACCAAAACCATAGACATTTCCGAAATGGGTGTTGCGCTGTCTATGAAGGAGCCGGTATTTATCAGTGAAGAACCGGTGATGCTTGAGATTCATACGGACAGATATCATGCAAACCTGGTTGCAGAAATTGTGCATACAGATGAAAGAAAAACAGATTGGAAATATGCCTTTGTAATCACCGATTACCTGGATACCTATGAGGAATACATGCAAATTCTTTATGATAGAATTCCTACTTTACCTCAGAAGCTGAAGGATGTAACGGGTATGTTTGGAGATTTGAGTACCAACACCTCCCATCGCGTGCATAAGTATTTTTACCAGAAGCGAAAATTGCCCAGAGTTACAATTCATACGATGGTCCGTGGCATTGATGGGAAAAAATATACCATGATGGATTTCAACTACGAATATTGTACCTTGAAATGTCCTGAAAAACCGGCAGAAGAACTGACTTTAATCATTGATATTATTTATGATTTGGAAATTACCTGCCAATATTTACATGGTAATGAAAAAGGGGATTATTTGTATCGTATCGAAAACTACCAGGAAATCTATGAGAATGCGGAACTTCATAAAGAACTGGAAAACTGGGTTTTGGAGCAGCATGCTTCCTATCTGGCAAGACTGGCGGAACAAGAAGAACATACAGAGAAACATACAACAGGGCAGATAAAGGAACATACAAAGGAATATCCGGAAGCAAAAACACAACAAAACCACGTATCAGAAGCGGATGACGGTGATTTTGATGAAAGAAAATACTTATAAGAATTAGAGTTTCTATAAAGAAAAGGGCGGTAGCTAAAAGCTATCGCCCTTTTTGACTCTTGTTTTGTATTTGTAAAACAGCTTCTTGTAAATTATTTACCCTGTTCCAAAGCCAATGTAACTGTTGTAAGGTCACATACTTCAGTAGGTCCGTAGTACTGGATAGCACCGGGATACGTGAAGGCTGTTTCTACTGCCCATGCATCTCTGTGTGCTGCAAAGTATTTGAAAGGAGCGCCATCTAATTCTACAAGTGCTTTACGGATAACCGGTTTGTCTTCTCCGTTACGTCTTTCCATGTTCATCATCTTGGTAATTGGCATACCACCTGCAACCCATTCTTCAGCAGGAGCAGAAAGGTTAGAGACTTTTGAAAGGTATCCTGTGTAACCATAAGAGATTAACATGAATGCATTGTAACCTAATGAGTAGCAGTAGTCAGCATCAAAGTTGGAAGGGAATGCACATCTTCCTTCATATCCTAAGAAGTGATGTAATGCACTGAATTTACCCTTGTATGTGCCGGCTGCTTTTCTCTTAGCCAATTCGTTCTTTACTAATTCAGAGAACAATTTTTCAGATTCGATTAAGGATACCTGAACGTTACCGTGAGGATCTCTTTCTAAGAATAACTGCTGCTGAATGCCTGTAGGAAGAATATCAAATACAGCAAAGCTATCTGCAGTTAAGCCGGCTTTGATGAATTCATATTTTGCATTCCAGTCAGGAAGTGCATTAAATTCTTCTGTTTTGCTGCCTGCAAGTAATTCGTTGATTTCTTTAATCAGTACAGAGAATTCAGGAACAAATTCTACAATACCTTCCGGAATAATAGCTACACCGAAGTTCCCTTCTTTTTCTGCTCTCTTTTCAACAGAATCTGCAATGTAGCTTGCGATAGAAGCAAGGCTCATTTTCTTTTCTGCAACTTCTTCACCGATTAAACAGATGTTAGGCTGTGTCTTTAATGCAGTTTCCAAAGCAACATGAGAAGCAGAACGTCCCATAACTTTTACGAAGTGCCAATATTTCTTAGCAGAGTTAGCATCTCTTTCGATGTTACCAACGATTTCTGCATAAGTCTTTGTAGCGGTATCGAAACCAAAAGATGCTTCAATATCTTCATTCTTTAAGTCACCGTCAATTGTCTTAGGACAACCGATTACCTGGATACCGGTATTCTGTGCAGCCATATATTCTGCAAGAGTAGCAGCGTTGGTGTTGGAATCGTCACCACCGATGATTACGATAGCGGTAAGACCGTTTTTCTTTGCGTTTTCTGCTACGATGTTAAACTGTTCCTTGGTTTCCAATTTGGTTCTGCCGGAACCGATAATATCAAAACCACCTGTGTTTCTGTAGGCATCGATGAAAGCGTCATCAAATTCTACATAATCATTTTTCAAAAGTCCGTCAGGACCGCCCTTGAAGCCGTATAATACATTGTCTTTATTGGTAGCTTTTAATGCATCATAAAGACCGGTAATTACATTGTGTCCGCCGGGAGCCTGTCCACCGGAAAGAATAACGCCAACAACCTGCTTTTTAGCAGCAGCTGTATTTGTGCCTTTTTCAAAAGTGATTTCCGGTTTTCCATAGGTGTTAGGGAATAATGCCTGGATTTTTTCCTGGTCAGCAACAGATGCTGTAGCGGCGCCTTCCTTTACACAGATTTCAGAGATACCATTTCTAAGCATTCCGGGAAGCTTAGGAGAATATTCGTATCTTGCTTTTTGAAGTGGTGAAAGATTCATAGTTTACTCCTTTTTTGTATTAATTTAATTATATTGTATTTTTATGGAAGAAACCCATGCAAATACCATTACCAAAATGCTAAATCATTTTATGGAAAAAGTAAATACTATTTCCTATTCTTTCTATAAAGAAATATAAAAATAATGACAAAACGAAGGCAGCGGATTCTTGTGATTATACCTTCATATTTTAGGGAGAAAGAGAAGAGGAAAGTGAATAATTTACCATTTATTTGCAGCAAAGTTGCATAGTTAAATTATTGACTGTGCCAATTTCTTGTGGCATAATGACTATAATAGCGTAGGGGATTTGCGCACATTTTGTCGTATTTTAGAAAAATAGAATAACTAGCTATTCCGAAAATAGGCAATATTCTTATTCTGAAAGGGCAGATTAAAATAATCCCATTTTTTGACTGTATGGTCAAAGACAAAAATACGCAACTACAGTTGGGAGGAAAAGAGTTGGAAAAATTTAAACAAAATCCAATTGTGAAAAAAATTGGATTCAACCGAATTGTGTTAATTGGCGTCTTGATTCTTATGTATTTCTTATTTGGCGCCCTGTGTGCAGCAATGGGTAGAGCTTCTTTCTTTACTCTGGCACGTGTGTATAGTGCTATGAACTATGCTTACTTCATGGGATTCTTGGCCATCGGTGTTACATTCGTAATTGCTACCGGCGGTATCGACTTCTCCATTGGACCGGTTATGTTCTGTTCAGCACTGATTTCCGGATACATGTTGACCAAGCAGAATGTTCCGTTGATCGTATGTTTGATCGTATCTATTATCGTAGGTACCATCTTTGGTTTGATCAATGGTTATTTGGTAGCATACCTGGATATGCCTTCCTTCATTACTTCAATGGCAAGTATGATGTTGGCAAAGGGTATTGGTTCTGCTTACACCAAAACCCAGTCAGTAAGCTGGCCTCAGGGTACAGAAGCTGCAGGTTGGTATCGTAACCTTGTTAAAATTGGTAATGGTTCAGCAGCGATTCCTACAGGTTTGATTATTCTGGCAATTGCTTCTATTATTTTTGCAATTATCTTAAATAAAACCAAAGCAGGACGTTATATCCTTTGCTTAGGTAGTAACAAAGAAGCCGTTCGTCTTTCCGGTGTTGATGTAAGAATCTGGGAAGCTTTGGCTTATATCCTTTGCGGTATGTTAGCTGGTATCGCAGCTATTTTCTATGTTGGTGCTTATACAACTGTTCAGCCTGGTATGGGTGATACCTTCAACAACGAAGCAATCGCAAGTTGTGTAATGGGTGGTACTTCAATGTCAGGTGGTATTGCTTCTATCGCTGGTACATTCATCGGTGTATTGATTATCGCTATGCTTCAGGAAGGTATTCTTGCAATGGGCTTCCAGAAGGATTATCAGTTCGTTATTACCGGTATCATCGTTATTTTAGCTGTATATGCTGATATTCGAAGCAGACGTAGAAGAAACTAATAGAATAGGAAAGGATATAAGGTGATAACATGGGCGATATTATTTTAACCATGAAGGGTATTGATAAATCCTTCCCAGGTGTACATGCTTTGGATCATGTAGACTTGGAAGTTCGCAAAGGCGAGGTTTTAGCTCTGATGGGCGAAAACGGCGCTGGTAAATCCACATTGATGAAGGTTCTTACCGGTATCTACAAAAAAGATGAAGGAACCATCACCTATGAAGGAAAAGAAATTGAATTTGAAAATCCTAGAGCAGCACAGGCAGCAGGTGTTGTTATTGTGCATCAGGAATTAAACATGCTCAGTCATTTGACCGTAGCACAGAATATCTTCATTGGCCGTGAAATTATGAATGGTCAGATCATCAATGATGAGAAGATGAATGAAGAATCTGTTAAGCTGTTCCAGAAATTAGGTATCGAAATCGATCCTAAGGAAAAAATGGGTAACCTTACTGTAGGTAAACAGCAGATGTGTGAAATTGCAAAAGCGATTTCTCATGATGCTAAGGTTATTATCTTTGACGAACCTTCTGCAGCGCTTACAGAAGCTGAAATCGAAGAATTATTCAAGATTATCCGTGACTTAAGAGATAAGGGAATGGGTATTGTTTACATTTCCCATCGTATGGATGAAATTAAAGTTATCACAGACCGTGTAACCGTAATGCGTGATGGTACATATGTAGGAACCTTGATTACCAAGGATTGTACAAAAGACGATATCATCAACATGATGGTTGGTCGTGTTATTTACGAAGATCCTAAGACACAGAGTGCAGTTGCAAAAGACGCTCCTGTAGTATTGAAAGTAGAACACTTGAATGCTGGTAAGATGGTTCGGGACGTAAGCTTTGAACTTCACAAAGGTGAAATTCTTGGTTTCTCCGGACTTATGGGTGCTGGTAGAACAGAAACTGCCAGAGCATTGTTCGGTGCAGATCCTAAAGAAGGTGGCGATATCTATATCAATGGAGAAAAAGTTACAATCAATACTCCTATGGATGCAGTTAATCACGGTATCGGATATCTTTCAGAGGATAGAAAACGTTACGGTATTGTAGTAGGAAAATCTGTTGCAGAAAATACTACAATGGCTACTTTAAAGGAATTCATGAGTGGTCTCTTCATCAATAAGAAGAAAGAAGATGAAGTGGCTTGGAAATATGTAGAATCATTGAAAACCAAGACTCCTACTGTTGATACAGAAGTTGTAAACCTTTCCGGTGGTAATCAGCAGAAAGTCGTTATTGCAAAATGGTTAACCAGAAACTGTGATATCTTAATTTTCGATGAACCTACACGTGGTATTGACGTAGGTGCGAAGAGCGAGATTTACACATTGATGAATGAGTTGGTAGCACAAGGAAAATCTATCATCATGATTTCTTCCGAAATGACAGAAGTATTACGTATGAGTGATAGAATTGTGGTAATGTGCGAGGGTAGAAAAACCGGTGAAATTGACATCGCAGAAGCTACTCAGGAAAACATTATGCAGTTAGCTACTCAGAGAAATTAGGAGGATTGAAAATGACAGATAAAGAGAAAAAAGGCGGTTTGTCCAACAACCCTATTGTGAAAAAGATTGGTGGACAGCGTCTGGTAGTTATTTTTGTTATTGTTGCTCTGTTCGCTTTCTTCTGTGCTAAGAGCCCAACATTTAGACAGTATTCCACAATACTTAATCTTTTGGACACTTCTTATTATGTAACTTATATGGCAATCGGTGTTACCTTTGCTTTGATTACCGGTGGTAATGACTTATCAGTAGGTACCGGTATGGTATGTTACAGTTTGATTGGTGGTTATGTTGTTACAAAACTTGGATTGCCAATCGGTGTTGGTATTTTATTGACTGTTCTTTGCGGTGTATTAATGGGTATTTTGAATGGCTTCTTGGTTGCTGTTATGGAATTACCTGCGTTTATTGCAACATTATGTACCATGATGATTGCCCGTGGTATGGGTAGTATCTGTACAAAATCCCAGTCAATCAACTGGCCTCAGGCATCTTCTGCACAGGGGTGGTTCAGATCTTTATTTAAGATTACAGTTGGCGAAACCAAGTATCCTTTAGGTTTCCTTTGGGTAATTATTTTAGTAATTGTTATGAGTATCATCTTAACAAAGACCAAACCAGGACGTTACATTATCGCTATCGGTAGTAACAAAGAAGCTACTAGACTTTCTGGTGTAAACGTGATAAAATGGCATATGTTAGCGTACATTATCTGCGGTTTCTTTACAGGTCTTGCAGGTCTAGCATATGGCGCTACATTCCAGACAGTTGCTCCTGGTACAGGTGCAGGTCTTGAGTTGGATGCTATCTGTGCAGCCATCATTGGTGGTACATCCATGACAGGTGGTTCCGGTAGTATCATTGGAACATTGCTCGGTGTGTTTATTATGTCATTGCTGAAAACCGGTCTTCCATTTATCGGTTTACAGGCAAACTGGCAGCAGATTATTACAGGTATCGTATTACTTGTAGCTGTATTGATCGACGTTATCCGTAGCAAACAGGCTAAGAGAGCCTAAATACAATTTCATATTGATATGTTGCCATAGTGGCTTCATATAGAAAAAAAAGGAGGATTCTTTAAGATGAAAAAGAAAGTCTTAAGCGCACTTTTAAGTGTAGCAATGGTAGCTACTCTTTTAGTAGGTTGTGGCGGATCTTCAGCTCCAGCAGCTGAATCAGCACCTGCAGAAGAAGCAGCTCCAGCAGAAGAAGCAGCAGCTGAAGAAGCTCCTGCAGCAGCAGAAGGTGGTTTCCACTTCGAATTAGTATCAAAAGGTTTCCAGCATCAGTTCTGGCAGGCAGTTTTACAGGGTGCTCAGGAAAAAGCTGATGAATTAGGTGACACAATGAACTTCGTTGGCCCTAACTCAGAATCAGATATCGCTGATCAGGTTCAGATGTTCAACAACGCTATCAACGCTAATCCTGATGCTATCGGTTTAGCAGCTCTTGATACAAGCGCTTTGTTAGATGCTATCTCAGCAGCACAGGCAGCTGGTATCCCTATCGTTGGTTTTGACTCTGGTGTTCCGGATGCTCCAGAAGGAGCTGTTTTAGCTAACGCAGCTACAAACAACTACAATGCTGGTATCTTAGCAGCAGAAGAAACATTCAAATTGATCGAAGACAAACTTGAAGCTGGCGCTGTTATCGGTGTATTAAGCCAGGATGCAGTTTCTCAGTCAGTTGGCGATCGTGGTTTAGGTTTCATCGACAAGATGGCAGAATTAGTTTCTGGCAAAGGCTTAACAGTAGACGTTACTGGTAACGAAAAATTCGTTAACGAAACAAAAGCTACTGTAACAGCTGGTGGTGATGTTACTATCGACGTTAAAGTTCCTGCACAGGTTACTGCTGAATTATCTCAGACAGACTGCTTGAACTTATTAAACACACCTGGTATCATCTGTGTATACGGTTCTAACGAACATTCAGCAGTTGCTATCGTATCTGCTAACGAAACAGTTGGTACTGTAGGTAAAGACGTTGTTGGTATCGGTTTCGATGCTGGTGCAACATTAAAAGGCGCTGTTAGAGATGGCGTTCTTGCTGGTGCTGTAACACAGGCTCCTTTCGCTATGGGTGCTGCAACTGTTGAATTACTTCACAAAGCAGCTATGGGCGAATCTATCGCTGATGTTGATACAGGATGTACATGGTACACAGCTGACAACATGGACGAACCTGCAATCGCAGTTAACTTATACGACTAATTCGATATAAGTATTGGGTGTCATTATTGTCATTCATAAGTAGGGTGCCCCTAATTTAGGGGCACCTTTTTTTAACAAATTTAATGAATTAAGAACTTTCTTAAAAAAGAATTCAAAACAAAAAACAAAATAATAACATATGTAATCATTTTAAATAACAAATATTGGAGGCAAAAAACTATGTTAAAAGGTATTCCTAAAATTCTTCCCCCTGCATTATTAAAGGTTTTAGCAGAAATGGGACATTCTGATAGATTGGTTATCGCAGATGGTAACTTCCCTTGTGAATCAATGGGAAAAGATTGTATTGTTATTCGTATGGATGGTCATGGCGTTCCTGAAATTTTGGATGCTATTTTACAAGTTATTCCTTTGGACTCTTATGTAGAACAGCCTGTAACTTTGATGGAATTAATGGATAGTGACAAAGGCCGCATTCAGACTCCAATTTGGGATACATATAAAGAAATCGTTGCAAAATACGATGATAGAGGCGCTTCAGCAGTTGGAAATATTGATAGATTCAAATTCTATGACGAAGCAAAACAGGTCTATTGCATCATCGCTTCCGGTGAAAGCGCAGTATACGCAAATGTAATGTTACAAAAGGGTGTCATATAATAAAGATATATCATTTATAAGTTTAGATGTTTAAGGTGAATTTGATATTCTATATGCAGACCTTTTGAAGGCGTCAGTACTTAATGAGCAATTTATTGCGAATTTAGTACTGTTACGCCTGAGAAGAGCGGGAGCGTGTCTGCATTGGAATATTCAAATTCGGCTTAAACACTTTAGTGAAAAGGTAGGTGGTAATTATGTTAGAATCTGCAGCAACTTTATTTGAAAATAGAAAAATCATGCTGAAACGACTTAAGAAAAAATCCTATGAGAAATATATGAAGGAATTCAGAAGCCAGTATGATATGACTTTTTTGGAAATGACAACTTATATGGATAGCCAGGAAGATAAAGAGAAAGCAGCAAAAGACATCGCAGATGCTTTTATTCAATCTGTAAAAAACGGATTTGAAAAAAGAGGGAAAATCAGTAGTGTAACACAGTTTGATTTAAATTTATTTATGATATACTATGTATTTCCTGCAATTACCATGACCTATCATGAGGAAGCAAAACGAATCAATGATGTGCTCTGTGCATCTTGGGGAGAACAGTTGAAGGGAGCGAAAATCGGTTATTCCGATTATGATACCCTTTATAATTCCTTTAATGAAAAAATACTGGGTATTTTTTAAGAAAATAAGGCTTGGGATAAAGTTAGAGAGAAGGAGAATTTTCAAATGGGAAAATATTTTTTGGCAATTGATATTGGAGCTTCCAGCGGAAGACATATCATCGGAAGCTTGGAAAATGGAAAAATTGTTTTGGAAGAAGTATATCGTTTTTGGAACGGTATGGACAATATAGATGGAACCTACTGTTGGGATGTTGACAGATTGTTTAACGAAATCATTGCCGGTATGAAAAAATGTAAAGAAATCGGCAAGATTCCTGCCAGTGTAGGTATTGATACATGGGGTGTTGACTATGTATTGTTAGATAAAGATGACAAGATTGTAGGACAGACTGTTGGGTATCGTGATCATAGAACCGACGGTATGGACGATGAAGTATATAAAATTATTCCGGAAGATGACTTATATGCAAGAACCGGTATCCAGAAAGCTATTTACAATACCATTTATCAGTTAATGGCAGTAAAGAAAAATCATCCGGAGCATATGGATGCTGCAGCTGCTATGTTGATGATTCCGGATTATTTCCATTACAAATTAAGTGGAAATAAAGTACAGGAATATTCAGAAGCAACTACTTCTCAGCTGGTAAATCCTAACACCAAGGATTGGGATTATGAATTAATCGAAATGCTTGGCTTTAATAAAGAAATGTTCCAGAAGATTTATATGCCTGGTACAGATATTGGTGGCTTAACCAAAGAAGTACAGGAAATGGTTGGATATGATTGTAGAGTCGTATTACCACCTACCCATGATACAGCTTCGGCGGTTATGGCTGTTCCTTCTAATGCAGAAGATACCTGCTACATTAGTTCCGGTACCTGGTCATTGATGGGCGTAGAAAGAAACGATGCAGATTGTTCACCTGCAAGTAAAGAAGCGAACTTTACAAATGAAGGTGGTTACAACGGAAAGATTACTTATCTTGCTAATATCATGGGCTTATGGATGATTCAGTCAGTAAGAAATAAATTGGCTCCTGATATGTCTTATGGTGATTTATGTGATCAGGCTTCTAAAGAAACTATCGCAACTGTAGTAGATTGTCAGGATGAAAGCTTCTTATCTCCTGATGATATGGTTGTAGCAGTTCAGGATTACTGTAGAAAAACCAATCAGGAAGTTCCGGAAACCTTACCTGCATTGGCAAGTGTTATCTACAATTCCTTGGCAAAATGCTATGCAGACAAGTTGGCTGGTATCGAAAAGATGACAGGCAAGAAATATGATAGAATCAACATTATCGGTGGTGGTTCTAATGCCCAGTATTTGAATGAATTAACTGCAAAATACACAGGTGTGCCTGTACATGCAGGTCCTGGTGAGGCAACTGCAATCGGAAACATCTTGACACAGATGATTGAAGCTGGGGAATTTAAGGATTTGATTGAAGCCAGAGTATGTGTGGCAGAATCCTTTGAAGTAAAAGTATACGAAGTATAAAAACAAAAAGGCTATCATTTTCTTGAAAATGATAGCCTTACATAGATAAGGGAAAACAGGATGAGTAAGACAAAAACCATATGTTTTACAAATAATAAAGGCGGTAGCGGAAAATCTACAGCATGTGCAAATCTGGGATATGAATTAGCCAGTGCAGGAAAAAAAGTCCTTTTGGTAGATGGCGATATGCAGCTGAATTTATCTTTGTCGTTTTTTGACGAAGAGGATGTTTTGGCTATGGCAGAATCTGAAAAAAACTTATATTTTGCCATCAAAGAGAAAAAGGATCTGAAGGATTATGTGGTATCCACACCTTATGAGAATCTGGATCTGATTCCGTCTTCCACATTAATGAGCCAGGTGGAATACGAGCTGTTTACCATGATGCAAAGAGAGTTTGTATTAAAGAAATGTTTGAAGTCCATCAAAGAGTCGGATATTTATGATTACATCTTAATCGATGCACCACCCACATTGGGCACCTGGGTTATCAATATTTTATGCGCTACAGATTATGTTATTGTTCCTGTAGAGGCTTCTCCCTGGGGGTTGTTTGGTCTGGCCAATATGTTTGATTTCTTGGGAGGCATGCAGGAGATGACAGAAGCCAAAATAATGGGAGTTCTCATTACCAAGGTGGATGAGAGAAAGAATTATTATAAGCAAACCAGAGAAATTCTGGAAAACTTTGATAATATTGATGTATTCCAGACTTTTATCCATGTAGACTCCGCTATAGAATGGGCACAGGATGCTTCTAAGCCCGTAGCAGTTTATAAAAAAAGTACAAGATCTTCAAAAGAGTTTCAACAATTAGCAAAGGAGGTAATCCAATATGGCAGTAGGGAAAGGTAGTATGGCTAGAGCAGCAAAGGCAGCAACAAAGGCGCCGATTGCAGCTGAGAATACAGTGAAAGCTGCAACAGTAGCAGCGCCTGCTAAGGAAGTAGAAAAGGTAGTAGCACCAAAGAAGGCAGAGAGTGCAAAACCAAAGGCAACTGTAAAGAAAAAAGAAACAGCCAAGCCGAAGGCAACAACAAAACCCAAAACAGCACCTAAGGCACCCAAAACATCAGTAATGGTACTGGATGCGCAGGTAATGGAAAAAATCGTATACCAAAGCAGCTCACAGGTACTTTACAGAGATGCAGAGTCTAACGAGACCTTTGGAGTTGGTGATTCTATGCCGATTTATTTGTTCTAGTGTTTTATTAGAGTATTATTGGCTTGAAAATTTATTTGAAAACCAAATAATAAGTAAAAAAAAGGAGTGCTATTCTTATATAAAGATAGCACTCCTTTTTTTATGAAAAATATTTCTATAAAATCTGATTCAAAAAATGAATGTCAGAGTTTAAGACAAGCCGTTCTGGAAAATCAACACTGGCTAAAAGTGGATAAATATAGGAAAAATCCCCCACATGATCCTTACCATGACTGTCACTGGATAATAATACCGGTAAATCTAGCTTCTTGCATATTTCTAAGATGGTCTTGCAATTTTGGTGTCCGTCAGTACGATATGCTTCAGGCATTAAAGAACGATTATTGATTTCAGGGTAGATGTTGCATTCTTTGGCAGCAGTTAAAACAGTAAGAAAATCAATGGGGTAGCGTCCATCGTCAATGTGCCCTAGGAAGCGCACCTTTAGATGTCTCATAGCACGAATATAACTCAAAGTATTTTCTTCTTTGGAAAGCACCTTAAAAGTAGGAAGATGCATGCTGACAATGGCATAATCTAAATGGGATAAAATAGAAGCGGGTAAATCTACATCGCCCTGGCCGTTAAGGATGTTTAATTCCACACCATAAAACAAGGAAACGCCAAATTTAGCCCTTGAAGAAATGGGAAGGTTGCGAAAATAGGATTCCTTTGCAGAACCGGGGGTAGCAGGACCGTGATCCGAGATACCCAATGCATGAAGTCCTTTTGCTGAGGCAGCTTTTGCTAAATCTGTCAAAGTATCTGTGGAACCATGGCCGCTACTGATAGTGTGGGTATGTAAATCAAAATGAGCTTGGTACATGCAAAACTCCCTTCGGAAAAATAAATAAAATAAAAATAGAACCAAAACCTAAAAACCCAAAATCAGAATAAAAAATTATTGATCTAAAATCTAAAAATCTAAAATCTAAAAAGCTTAAATTCACCTAATTAAAAAATAATAATCCCGAAATTCCAAATTGGAAAAAATATACAAAAAATGGCAATAAAAAAGAAAATAATTTCAATAAATTGCACATAAGTCGATTTATTATCTCTCATCAAAAAGGAAAAATCAACCAAAAAATAAAAAACAACCCCCAAAAGGGCGAAAACCACATAAAACAATGAATAAAAACAACAAAAAACAACATAAATACACAAAAGAAAATGAAAAACAGGCAATTTATAGAAAAATATATGTTGTTTTGTGTTGACTTTGGGATAGGCCTATACTATAATCAAACTATCGGAATAGCTAAATGTCTAACTTTAGGAGTGAAACATGGAAGACAAGCAAAGAATCATTCAGGAACTTGTTCCTGGAAAACAGATTACCTTGGCTCACATCATCGCCAATCCGGATTCCGTTTTATATGAGAAATTAGGATTGGATCCTTCGGTGGAATATTCCAAATCAGCCATTGGGGTTTTAACGGTAAGTCCGGCAGAGACAGCAATTATCTTAGCCGACATTGCCATTAAATCTTCCGGCGTGGAATTGGGATTTGTGGATCGTTTTTCGGGTTCTGTGATTATTACCGGCACGGTATCTGAGGTAGAGGCTTCTACCCAAGCCATTCTGCGATATGCGGAAGGGACTTTAGGATACAGTGTAGTACCTATCACACGGACATAAATGAAAAAGATTATCCTCATCGGAAGAAGTGAAGCGGGGAAGACAACACTAACCCAGGCGTTAAAGGGAGAGAAGGTTACTTATAAAAAGACGCAATATGTGAATTACTTTGATGTAATCATTGATACGCCCGGGGAATATCTTCAAACAGCAAGATTGGGGGCTGCATTAGCCCTGTATTCTTACGAGGCAGATGTAGTAGGCTTGTTGGCTTCTTCCACAGAACCTTTTTCTTTGTACCCACCCAATATTACCTGTATGGTGAATCGGGAAGTGATAGGAATTGTCACAAAGATCGACAAGGCCGAAGGAAATCCCGACAGGGCAGCCAGGTGGTTAAAGACAGCAGGGTGCAAAACCATCTTCTATGTAAATTCCACAACCGGCGAAGGGGTGTCCGATATTTTAGAACACCTTCGAGAACCGGGAGACATTATGCCATGGGAATTATCCCAAACTTAGTGCTCATTTACAGCGCCTTAGTCTGTAAAAAAAATAATAAAAAAGGAGATTAAACAAATGGCACTGAACGAATACGAAATTAAAAAAATGATTTGCGACGTAGGTAAAAGAATCTATGATCGTAACATGGTTGCAGCAAATGATGGTAACATTTCTGTAAAACTGAATGACAATGAATTCTTATGTACACCTACCGGTGTTTCAAAAGGTTTCATGACTCCTGAATTCATCTGTAAAGTAGATGCTCAGGGTAATGTTATCCAGGCTAACAAAGGTTTCAAACCTTCTTCAGAAATCAAAATGCATATGAGAGTATATGCTAAGAGACCTGATGTTGGATCAGTTGTACATGCCCATCCTACATTTGCTACCAGCTTTGCAATCGCAGGTATTCCTTTAACACAGCCTATCATGCCTGAAGCAGTTATCGCATTAGGATGTGTACCGATCGCTCCTTACGGAACACCTTCCACAATGGAAATTCCGGATGCAGTAGAACCTTACTTAGAGCACTTCGATGCTGTATTACTTGAAAGCCACGGTGCTTTGACATGGTCTACAGACCTTATGGCAGCATACATGAAGATGGAATCTGTTGAATTCTACGCTGAATTATTATACAAAGCTAAAATGCTTGGCGGTCCTAAGGAATTCGACAAACAGCAGATTGCTAAATTATATGAAATCAGAAGAAAAATGGGCTTACCTGGACGTCATCCGGCAAACCTTTGCCAGAACAAAGGTAAAGAAAACTGCCATAACTGTGGTGGTGGATGCCATTCTTCAGAAACAGCTTCTGATAGCCAGGAATTAGTAGCAGCTATTACAAAGAAAGTATTAGAGCAGTTAGGCAAATAATCTATGAACGAACGTAGAATGGAAAGAATCATTAACAATATTGTCGGGGACGCTATCGTCAAAGAGGTCATGAACCTGAACTTGGCAGTGAAGTTAATTGAGGTTGTAGAAGAAAAGGCAATTGAAATGGGAATGCGAGTAGTCATCGCAGTTTCGGATGCTTCCGGAAGACCTATTGCAGTGCATTGTATGGATGGAGCGTATCACGGCAGCTTTGATGTTGCTTTGAACAAAACCTACACTTCTACGGCATTCCAGATGCCCACGGCAAAATTGGCAAGATTATGTGCGCCGGGTGGAGAACTGTATGGCTTACAATTTTCCAATGACGGCAAAGTAATGATATTAGGCGGAGGCGAACCCTTGATGGTAGGGAAAACCATGATAGGTGCTTTGGGAGTGTCCGGCGGCAGCGCTGCACAGGATTCCGAATTGGCAGCCTATGGTGCATCCGCATTGAAGGAGGTAATCAAGTGTCTGTAGATGAACGTATGGTTCATGACATCGTACAGAAGGTCATGGCCAATATGCAAATCACCGGTGAAGTAACCGGCATGCACGGCGTATTCAAAGATATGAACGATGCAATCAATGCTTCTATTGAAGCGCAGAAGGTTGTTCGTAATCTTACTTTGGATCAGAGAGAAAAAATTATCTCAGTTATCCGCAAGAAAGTGCATGAAAATGCTGAAATGTTAGCAAATATGGGTGTTAACGAAACAGGAATGGGTAATGTTGGAGACAAGATCTTAAAACATCACTTAACCGCAGATAAGACACCCGGTACAGAAGATATTAAAACCACCGCATGGTCAGGCGACAGAGGACTTACATTAGTAGAGATGGGACCTTTTGGTGTAATCGGTGCTATCACACCAGCAACCAACCCTTCTGAAACAGTTATCTGTAACTCCATCGGAATGTTGGCAGGAGGAAATACAGTAGTATTCAATCCTCATCCCAACGCAAAGAAAACAACAATTTTTACAATTAACATGATTAACGAAGCTTCTTTGGAAGCAGGCGGACCAGACAATATCGCTGTTACAGTAGAAGAACCTACAATGGATTCCAGTGCTATTATGATGAAACATCCTAAGATTCCGTTATTAGTAGCAACCGGCGGTCCTGGTGTAGTGACTGCAGTTCTTTCTTCCGGTAAGAGAGCAATCGGTGCTGGTGCAGGTAACCCACCTGTATTAGTAGACGAAACTGCAGATATCAGAAAAGCAGCAAGAGACATCGTTAACGGATGTACTTTTGATAACAACTTACCTTGTATTGCAGAAAAAGAAATCGTTGCGGTGGATTCTATCGCAGACGAACTGATGAACTACATGATTTCTGAAAATGGCTGCTACTTGGCTAGTAAAGAAGTACAGGATAAATTAATCCAGACAGTTATCACACCTAAGGGAGCATTGAACAGAAAATGTGTTGGTAGAAGTGCACAGGTACTTTTATCTATGGTAGGTGTAGAGGTTGGACCGGAAATCCGTTGTATCGTATTTGAAGGCCCTAAGGAACATCCATTGATTAAGACAGAACTTATGATGCCAATCCTTGGTATGGTAAGAGTAAAATCCTTTGAAGAAGGTGTTGAAGCAGCTGTTATCTTGGAAGAGGGCAATCGTCATAGTGCTCACATTCATTCTAAGAATGTAGATCGTATCACAGCCTATGCAAAAGCCCTTGATACAGCAATTCTTGTTAAGAATGGTCCTAGCTATGCAGCTCTTGGATTTGGTGGTGAAGGCTATTGTACCTTTACAATCGCTTCCAGAACCGGCGAAGGCTTAACCAGTGCTTCTGCATTTACAAAGAGAAGACGTTGTACAATGTCAGATAGTCTTTGCATTAGATAAGAAAAAATAAAAGGAGAAAAGAAATGGCAGTAAGAGAACAGGATGTTGAAGCAATTGTTCGACAGATTTTAAATCAGATGTCAGGCAGTGCTGCACCTGCTGCAAAAGCCGCACCAGCTGCTGGTATTCCAAAAACCGCTCGCGTTGCAATGCTTACAGAACTTGGCAAATTCGAAATCAAAGAATTTCCAATTCCTGAAATTGGCGATGACGACATTTTGGTAAAGGTAGAAGGCTGTGGTGTTTGTGGTACAGATGCTCACGAATTCAAAAAAGATCCATTTAACTTAATCCCAGTTGCACTTGGTCATGAAGGTACCGGTGAAATTGTTGCAATGGGTAAAAACGTAAAAGTGGACACTGCTGGCAAGCCAGTAAGCATTGGTGACAAGGTTGTTACTTGTATGATTTTCAAGGATGACCCGGAAATCACCATGTTTGACTTAAATAAGAAGAATGTAGGCGGTGCTGATGTATACGGCTTACTCCCCGAAGATGATGTTCATCTGAATGGTTGGTTTGCAGATTATATCTTCATCAGAGGTGGCGAATTCGGTTCTACTTTCTTTAATGTAAGTGATTTAGACTTAGATTCTCGTATCTTGATTGAGCCTTGTGCAGTATTGGTTCATGCAGTTGAGAGAGCAAAAACCACTGATATTCTTCGTTTCAACTCTAGAGTTGTAGTACAGGGATGTGGACCTATCGGTTTGATTTGTATCGCAGTACTTCGTACCCTTGGTATTGAAAACATTACTGCAGTAGACGGTAATGAACAGAGACTTCAGTTTGCGAAGAGAATGGGGGCTAACCAGACTGTAAACTTTATGGAATTAAAAGGTATCGAAGCTTTAACAGAAGGCGTAAAAGCTTCCTTCGGCGGACATCTTGCAGATTTCGCATTCCAGTGTACAGGTAATCCACATGCTCACGCTAACATTTATAAATTTATCCGCAACGGCGGTGGCCTTTGTGAATTAGGTTTCTTTATTAATGGTGGCGACGCAACTATTAATCCTCACTTTGATCTGTGCTCAAAGGAAATCACATTGGTTGGTTCTTGGGTATACACCTTAAGAGATTATGTTACAACCTTCGATTTCTTAAAGAGAGCATTAGCAATCGGTCTTCCATTGAAAGAACTGATTACACACAGATTTGCATTAGAGGACATTAATGAAGCATTGGAAACAAACCTTGCTATGAAGGGTCTGAAGATTGCAGTCATAAACAATAAGTAAAATGTCATAAGTTTTGAATGGAAAACTTATGATCCCGAAAAGGAATAAGATATGGCAGATCTGAACGAAAAAGAACAAGAAGCGGTAGGTTTATTAGAAGTATTTGGACTTGTTTGTGCATTCTTGGCAGCAGATGCAGGCTGTAAAGCAGGCAATGTTACATTAGAGGTTTTCGATAAGAATAAACCAGCAAATGCCGACGCATTACCGGTACCACTGCTTGTAATGATTAAATTCAGAGGTAGTGTATCGGATGTGGAAGAAGCCATGAGAGCTGCGGAAGCAGTTGCCGCTGCGCATACAGGAATCGTACAGAAGCACATTATTCCAAGACCTACAGGTGATACAAACAAAATGCTGAAAATCAGCGCATTGGATAAAAATTAAATTTTTAAAATTTTAGGAGGATTTAAAAATGGCACAAGAAGCTTTAGGAATGGTTGAGACAAGAGGTCTTACAGCAGCAATCGAAGCAGCAGATGCAATGACAAAGGCTGCAGAAGTAGTTTTAGTTGGAACAGAAAAAATCGGTTCTGGTTTAGTAACAGTTATGGTTCGCGGTGATGTAGGTGCTGTTAAAGCAGCTGTTGAAGCTGGTACAAGCGCAGCTAGCAAACTTGGCGAATTAGTAGCTACACATGTAATTCCTAGACCACACAACGACGTAGAAAAAATTCTTCCAAAGATTAAATAATTTTTTCGCAGTCGGTTAATGAAGGAGACTGGCATGGGTAACGCATATGGATTCATAGAAATCACAGGTGTTGTAGCGGCAATGGATGCCCTGGACATCATGTGCAAAGCGGCAGATGTGAAGCTGGTCACCTGGGAGAGAAAACTGGGTGGAAGACTGGTTACCATAGTGATTGAAGGTGAGGTCGCAGCTGTGAAACAGTCTATTGAAGCGGCAGCCACTGGCGCAATTAAAAAGCCCGCTTCCATAGGAATCTTACCCAATCCACATGAGGAAATCGTGAAACTGGTTGAGTTATCAGCAAGTCGTTTTAAGGGAAAAACAGAACCCTCGTCCGACTCTAAAATGTTAGGGCAGGACCCACCGGATTTTGTACCCAAAGATAAGTAAAAAAAATAAAAACAAAAATCGTCTAATAAGGAGGACAAAAAAATGGCATTAGAAGCATTAGGAATGGTTGAAACCAGAGGTTTAGTAGCAGCTATCGAAGCAGCAGACTCTATGTGTAAAGCAGCTAACGTTACTTTAGTAGGAACAGAGAAAATCGGTTCTGGTTTAGTAACAGTTATGGTACGTGGTGATGTAGGAGCTGTTAAATCTTCTGTAGAAGCTGGTGCAGCTTCAGCAGCTACATTAGGCGAATTAGTAGCTACACACGTAATCCCTAGACCACACAATGATGTAGAAATGATCTTACCTGCAGTAAAATAAGTCTAACAAAAGGGATGGTGTGAATTGTGAGTAATTACGCTAATGTTGAAGAAATTACAAGATTAGTCTTACAAGCAATGGAAAGCACAAGCACAAAAACAAATGAAGTTCCTGTTAAGGTTCCGGTGGGTGTGTCTGCAAGACATATCCACTTGACCCAGGAA
This sequence comes from Lachnospiraceae bacterium, assembly GCA_024403235.1. Classification (GTDB taxonomy): domain Bacteria; phylum Bacillota; class Clostridia; order Lachnospirales; family Lachnospiraceae; genus JAKSSF01. Next base: position 46,676 of record JAKSSF010000011.1, read on the forward strand.
GACGTGGAAAAATTGTTTGGTAAAGGCTATCAGCTCACCAAGAAAAAAGAGTTGATGGGCGGACAGTTCGCATCTAATGAACAGTGTACTATCGTAGGTTTGAAATTACGTGCAATCGAAAATGTACGTATTCTTGGACCTGTTAGAAAAGCATCTCAGGTAGAAATTTCTATGACAGATGCTCGTACACTTGGTGTGAATGCGCCTGTAAGACAATCAGGTGACACAAAAGGTTCTGCACCAATTGCCTTAGTAGGACCAAAAGGTGCTATCTATTTGGAAGAAGGTTGTATTGTAGCAGCAAGACATATTCAGATGTCCCCTGAAGCTGCAAAGGCAGCTAACTTGAAAGATGGCGATATGGTTTCTGTAAGAATGGGCAATGAAAGAGGTGCTCTTATGGAAGATGTAAAGATTCGTGTAGACAAGACCTTTACATTGGAAATGCATATTGATACTGACGAAGCAAATGCTTGTCAGGTAAAACATGGCGAGATCGCTACAATCGTAAAATAGAGTATAAGCCAGAGTCCCAGACTTTACTGGCAAAACACTGAATAACAGAAAGTTGAGAATGAAACATGATCGTAGGTAAAGTTGTGGGAAGCTTATTCTCCACCAGAAAAAGCGAAAAATTAGTTGGAAATAAATTTATGATTGTGGAACCGGTCACATCTATGGATGGGGCCGGTGACCGCCTGATTGCAATCGATATCATCGGTGCCGGAATCGGAGAATATGTATTAGTGGCACAGGGGTCTGCAGCACGAGTTGGCTGTGATATGGCAGATGCACCTGTAGACGCTGCTATCGTAGGTATCATTGATGAAGGACAGGACTGGAGTAAATAAAGATGCAAATCGATGAACTGAAAAAGATTGCCAGAGAGTATGGCATTGTAGGAGCCGGTGGAGCCGGATTCCCAGCCTATGCCAAAATGACCGATAAGGCTGATACGGTAATCTTGAACTGTGTAGAATGTGAACCCTTATTAAAGCTTCACAGACAGTTATTGGCAGCTCATACGGATACCATCGTGCAAATGCTGGATGAAGTAAGAGAAGCCTTTGGCGCAAAGGAAGCAGTAGTAGGGATTAAAAGTGAATATGTAACTACTATCGAGGCTCTGAAAGAAGTTTTACCGGATTTCCCGAAAGTGAGAATCTGTGAGGTAAAAGCTTCTTATCCTATGGGCGACGAAGTAGTTTTGATATATGAAGCCACCGGAAGAGTCATCAAACCGGGTGGGCTTCCCATAGATGAAAATGTTGTAGTTTACAATGTGGAAACTATGTATAACCTGTATCGAGCAGTACATATGCAGATACCGGTTACCAATAAAATCGTTTCCATTGTTGGAGAGATAGATCATCCATTGACAGTACGTGTACCTTTAGGGACCACTGTGAAAGAAGCAGTAGCCCTGGCAGGGAAACCTACTGTAGAGGACCCCGCTTATGTTATGGGTGGACCTATGATGGGTTGGGTTGGTACAGAACGCACAGTGGTTACAAAAACCACAAACGCAATCATTATCTTACCAAAGGATCACAAGGTGGTTATGGGAATGAAACACAATATGGAAGTGGAAAGACGCAGAGCTTCTTCTTCCTGCTGTCAGTGTAGAACCTGTACGGACCTTTGTTCCAGACATGTATTGGGACATCCTATTGAACCCCATAAGATTATGCGTGCTGTAGCAAACCAGGATACCAGTGATTTGAGTGTATTTATCAATGCCAATTATTGTAGTGGATGTGGCATTTGTGAAAAATATGCTTGTCCACAGAGCTTATCACCCAAATCCATTATTCAAGAGTTTAAGGCTGGTCTTCGAAGCGCAGGTATCCGTCCGGAAAAAGTGGATGCTGCACCTGTGTTAGAAGAAAGAGAATTGCGCAAGGTACCGGTACATCGCTTGGCGGCAAAGTTAGGCTTAGCAAGCTATGATGTGGCAGCACCTTTTGAAGATACAACATCTGTCACCGGATATGTAAAAATTCCAATGAGTATGCATATCGGTGCTCCTGCAATTCCGCTTGTGAAGCAGGGAGAAAAGGTATTAAAGGGACAAAAAATCGCGGAAGCAGCAGAAGGCTTAAGCGTTTGCATTCACTGTTCTATTGACGGTGTAGTAGAAAGCGTAACAGAAAAAGAAATTGTAGTAAGAGGATCATAATAAAAGAGGTTAAGTATGGCAAAAGCAATCGGTATGGTAGAGTGCACAACAGTATCTACCGGATTTAAAGCAGCAGATGACATGGCAAAGGCTGCAGATGTTGAAATTTTACAGGCTGAAGTAACTTGTCCCGGTAAATTCGTAATTTTAATTACAGGGGAATTAAGTGCAGTAAGAGCTTCTGTAGATGTGGCAGCAGGAAGATATGGAGATAAGGTCATTGATACCTTTGTGCTAGGGAATCCTCATGAATCCATTTTCCCAGCCATTTACGGAACAGCACAGCCTGAAAAATTAGAAGCCTTAGGGGTATTGGAAACCTACGATGTGGCAGCGCTTATTGTAGCAGCAGATAATGCAGCAAAAACTGCCATTGTGGATTTGTTAGAATTACGTTTGGCAAAGGGTATGTGCGGTAAGAGTTATATGACCTTAACCGGTTCTGTTTCTGCAGTGCAGGCAGCCATTGATAGAGCAAAGGCTGAGGCTGGAGATAAAGGCATGTTCTTAGACAGCAGCGTAATCGCTCGTCCTTCTGATAAATTGACCAAATATATTTTCTAAGGAAGTAAAAGCATGCTGGCAGCAGAAAGACGAAAAATCATTCTGGAAAAGGTTCACGAAGAGAAAAAAGTAATTGTTAGTGAACTGAGTAAAGAATTTGACGTTTCTGAGGAAACCATTAGACGCGACCTGGATAAAATGGCAGAGGAGGGCCACATCATCAAAAGTTATGGTGGTGCTGTTATCAATGAAAAAGGCAGTATCGACCTTCCTTTCAATGTTCGTTGGAAAGCCAATCCGGGAGGCAAACAAAAAATTGCAGAGATTATCAATACGGTGATAGAAGACGGAGATCACATCTTTTTGGATGCCAGTACTACCGCTGTATTTATTGCAAAAAGTATCAAACAAAAGAGTCATTTGACGGTTATTACGAATTCCATAGAAAACCTATTGGAAATGGGGGATACCTCCGATTGGAAGATTATTTCTACCGGCGGATCCTTACATCCCGGTTCTATGTCTTTATTGGGAAAAAGAGCATCGGATTGTATCGAACAATATAATGCAGACAAAGTATTCCTTTCCTGCAAGGCAATTGATATTGCAAAAGGCGTTATGGAAAGCAATGAAGAAACGGGCTGCATAAAGCAGAGTATGATAGAATCTGCAGCAAAGGTGTACTTGGCAGTAGATTCTACAAAATTTGATAAAGTATCCTTTTCCACCATATGCAGCTTTAAGAAAATTGATGTGGTGATAACGGATAAAAAGCCGGACAGTAGGTGGTTAAAGATGTTCGCAGAACAGGAAGTGACCTGCCTGTATCCGGAAGAGGAAGAAAACGAATAAAAGCATTTCGAAATAATAAATAGAAAGGTGTTAGGGGTTATGTTATACGACAAAACAGTAGTAGCAAAATCAGATCGTATTAAAAAATTAGTAGATCACCTGTATGCAAAAATGCCTGAAATTGAGGCGGCCAGAGCAGAGTTGATTACAGAATCCTATAAGGAAACAGAAGGACTTCCGGTATATACCAGAAAAGCATTGGCTTTTAAGCATATGATGGAAAAGCTTCCTATTATCATTCGTCCAGATGAGTTGATTGTAGGTTCTACCACTATCGCACCACGTGGATGCCAGACCTATCCGGAATTTTCTTATGATTGGATGGAAGCGGAATTTGATACAGTAGAAAAAAGATCCGCAGATCCTTTCTATATTGCAGAGGATACCAAGAAAAGATTATTAGAAGCCAATAAATACTGGAAGGGAAAAACCACCAGTGAATTGGCAACATCCCTTATGGCACCGGAAACCCTGCGTGGTATGAAGCACAATTTCTTTACCCCAGGTAACTATTTTTACAATGGTGTAGGCCATTATACCGTACAGTATGACCAGGTTTTGGCACTTGGTTTAAGAGGTATTCAGGCAAGGGCAAAAGCAGAACTGGATAGCTGTAATGTAGGGGATGCAAATTATGTAAAGAAAAGCTGCTTCTTAAAAGCAGTGTTGATTTCCTGTGAAGCGGTAATTACCTACGCAAATCGTTATGCAGATTTGGCAGAGGAAATGGCTGCAAAAGAAGGAAATAGCGCTAGAAAACAGGAACTTTTGACGATTGCCCAGGTTTGTAGAAAGGTACCGGAAAATCCGGCCAATACTTTCCAGGAGGCATGTCAGTCTTTCTGGTTTATCCAACAGGTATTGCAGATTGAATCCAGTGGACATTCTATTTCTCCCGGACGCTTTGACCAGTATATGTATCCTTATTATGAAAAGGATAGAAATAATGGTACTTTAACCAGAGAATATGCCCAGGAATTGATCGATTGTATCTGGGTAAAATTAAATGACTTAAATAAATGCCGTGATGCTGCTTCCGCAGAAGGCTTTGCAGGATACTCTTTGTTCCAGAACCTTATTGTAGGTGGACAGACACCGGAAGGCAAAGATGCCACCAATGATCTTTCCTTTATGTGTATTACCGCTTCTGAGCATGTATTCTTACCAATGCCATCCCTTTCCATTCGTGTATGGAATGGTTCTTCACAGGATTTGTTATTGCGTGCAGCAGAATTAACCAGAACCGGTATCGGTTTACCGGCTTACTATAATGACGAAGTAATTATCCCTGCTTTGGTAAGCAGAGGCGTATCTTTAGATGACGCCAGAGGCTACAACATTATCGGTTGTGTGGAACCTCAGGCACCGGGTAAAACCCATGGCTGGCATGATGCAGCCTTCTTCAATATGTGTCGTCCTTTGGAAATGGTATTTACCAATGGTTACGATCAGGGAGAAGTAGCAAGTATTCAGACCGGTGATGTGGAAAGCTTCCAGACCTTTGAAGAGTTCTTTGAAGCTTACAAGAAACAGATGGATTACAACATTTCCTTAATGGTAAATGCAGATAACGCTATTGATGTGGCTCATGCAACTCTTGCACCTTTACCTTTCGCATCCTGCCTGGTAGACGATTGTATCAAGCGTGGTATGAGTATGGAAGAAGGTGGAGCAGTTTATAACTTTACCGGCCCTCAGGGCTTTGGTATTGCCAATGTTGCCGATTCCTTATATACCGTAAAGAAACTTGTTTTCGATGAAAAGAAGGTTACTTTAGGGGAATTAAAACGCGCTTTGGAAATGAACTTCGGTAAAGGCTTGGATGAAATCACAGCTACAGAAACTGCAGTGAGAGTTGGAAAAGCCTTGGTAGAAGCTGGGGAAGAGATTACACCGGATATCATTGCAACCACCATTAAGCAGGTATTGGAATACAAGCTTCCTGCAGCAGAGCAGGCTCGTTATGAAGAGATTTGGGAAATGATCAATGATCTTCCGAAATTCGGTAACGATATTGATGATGTAGATATTTTGGCAAAAGAAGCTGCGTATACTTACACCAGACCATTAGAGACCTTTAAAAATCCTCGTGGTGGTCAGTTCCAGGCTGGTCTGTATCCTGTATCTGCAAATGTGCCTTTGGGTGCTCAGACCGGAGCAACACCGGATGGCCGTTTGGCACATACACCTGTAGCAGATGGAGTTTCTCCTACCTCAGGAAAAGATGTTTGCGGACCGACAGCAGCATGTAATTCCGTTGCAAAACTGGATCATGCAATTGCAAGTAATGGTACTTTATTTAATATGAAAATGCATCCTACAGCAATGGCTGGACAAAAGGGATTGGAAAGCTTTGTTACCTTGGTTCGTGGATACTTCGATCAAAAGGGTATGCATATGCAGTTTAATGTTGTAGATAAAGCAACCCTGTTGGAAGCACAGAAGCATCCGGAAAAATACAGCGGATTGGTAGTTCGTGTAGCAGGCTATTCTGCTTTATTTACTACCCTGTCAAAATCCTTACAGGATGATATCATCCGCAGAACAGAACAGGCTGCAAATAGATAATATGTCATAAGTTTTTTGGCAAAAAACTTATGATGTAGCGTCGCTGCTTTGCCGCAGGCAAACTATACATGCAGCGATGTTCCCCAAACAATGTCATAAGTTTTTCGAAGATGGAGAAAACGATGAAAGAATACAGAAATGTAACCGGTAGAATATTTGATATCCAAAGATATTCCATTCATGATGGTGTGGGTGTACGTACCTTGATTTTCTTAAAGGGATGTGCCCTCCATTGTAAATGGTGCTGTAACCCGGAATCTCAAAACTTTGAGATTGAGACTATGGTAGTGAATGGTCGAAAAAAAGTAACCGGTAGAGATGTAACCGTAGGAGAGGTGTTGGATACCGTGCAGAAGGATATGCCTTATTTCCTTCGTTCCGGCGGCGGTATTACCTTATCCGGTGGAGAATGTACCTTACAACCTGAATTTGCAGCAGCACTTTTACAGGGAGCTAAGGATATGGGAATCTCTACAGCCATTGAATCTATGGCGTATGCAAAATACGAAAGTATTGAAAAGCTTTTGCCTTACTTAGATACCTATTTAATGGATATCAAGCATATGAATCCCAAAAAGCATGAGCAGTTTACCGGCAGAGAAAATACCAGAATGCTGGAAAATGCGAAAAAGGTAGCAGCAAGTCGTCAGTGTGAATTGATTATTCGAGTTCCTGTAGTACCGGGATTTAATGATACAGAGGCAGAAATCTTAGAAATTGCAAAATTTGCAGATTCTCTTCCGGGAGTACAGCAGATTCACTTGCTTCCTTATCATAATTTTGGACAGGGTAAATATGAAAGTCTTGGTAGGGACTATCCTATGGGAGATGCACCTATTCCCAGTGCAGGTAAGATGGATAGCTTAAAGGCGGTAGTAGAAAAGAATACAGCCCTGTATTGCCAGATTGGTGGCTAATTCCAGCATTAAAAAAGAAAAATAGAAAACTCAAAAGAAGCTTCCAAATTTCTAATGACAGAGATTTGGAAGTTTTTTTATATGAATTTTTGTCAAAACTCTCAATCTTGTTGAGAGTTTTAGAAATGAAATTAAAAAAATAGTAAAATTGACATCAAAAGAGGGACAATGGTAATATTATCATATGTTATTGTCTAAAAATACAACCTATAGAAATAGGAAAATAAATATTTATCTGGGGAGAAACCGATGAATCAAAGCAAAAATGAAACCAAAATGAAGAATTTATTCTTAAGTCAGTCTTATTTAGACTCTTGGGATGATTATAAAAGAAGCTTGCAAAAGTCCAGTTTTATCAAATGGGATTATATTATTCTAACTGCAAGCAATGAAATGCAGGCAGAGGCCTTCCGGATGCAAAGTCAACATCGCCTGGACAGCCATCTTTTACCGGAAAGTACTCATTATGAGGTATTACCGGATCCGGATGGAAAACGTGTTGGCTCCGGTGGGGCTACCTTTAATGTATTGGCCTATTTGGCAAATCAGTGTCCGGAAAATCCATTCCGTGACAAGCGAATTCTGGTGATTCATTCCGGTGGAGACAGTAAAAGAGTGCCACAGTATTCTGCGGTTGGAAAATTATTCTCTCCTGTGCCCAGAGAACTGCCGGATGGAAGATGTTCTACTCTTTTTGATGAGTTTATTATCGGTATGTCTGGCGTGCCCTCTCGCATGAGAGAAGGTATGTTGGTTTTATCCGGAGATGTGCTGCTTTTATTTAATCCGTTACAGATTGACGCCCAGTTTTCCGGAGCGGCAGCCATTTCCATTAAGGAACCTGTGGAAACCGGGAAGAATCACGGTGTCTTTTTAAACGATGGACAGGGCAATGTAAAGAACTTCCTGCATAAGCAAAGTGAAGAAACATTGCGACAAATTGGTGCAGTCAACGAACAAGGAGCTGTGAATTTAGATACAGGTGCTATTTTATTAAATTATGACCTGTTACAGGCATTATTTGGATTGATTTCTACCAATGGAAATTTAGATCCTGATAAATTCCAGAAATTTGTGAATGAAAAGGCTCGTATTAGTTTTTATGGAGACTTTTTATATCCTTTGGCATCTGATTCTACCTTGGAACAGTATTATGCTGAAAAACCGGAGGGTACTTTCTGCGAGGAATTGAAAGAATGCAGAACTTTGATTTGGAATGCAATTTCTGCTTTTTCCTTAAAATTATTGGCACTTTCTCCCGCCCAGTTTATTCATTTTGGAACCACAAGAGAGTTGCGAAAACTGGTCACAGAAGAAATCCAGGATTATGAATTCTTAGATTGGAAGGGACAGATTCTATCTAACTATGCGGGGCAGCAACATTTTGCAGCCTATTCTTCTTATATTGGACATAATGCAAAAGTAGAGGAAGGCGCTCATTTAGAACATTCCTATATTTTAAATCATTCTGTTATTGGAAAAGGTAGTATTGTATCTCATTTAAAACTTCGAAACATTACTATTCCGTCAGATACTGTTTTCCACGGTTTGCCATTGGCAGATGGAAAACAGGTGGTTCGTGTGTACGGGGTATTGGACAATCCGAAGGGTACATTAGAAGAAAAAGCGTCTTTCTTAACCAGCAATTTGGAACAGTTTTTGGAGAAAAATACTCTGACGAAAGAAGATGTATGGGATCCGAAAGATCAAGGGAAGGAAACCCTGGAAGCAAAAGACTGTTATTTGTGGTTTGCCAAGCTGTATCCTGTTTGTGATTCTATGGAATCTGCCATAGAAAGCGGATTGCTGCTTTGTAAAATGGCAGCAGGCACTGCTTCTGCAGCAGAAATAGAAGCTTGGAAAAAGCAGGAGCGAACCAGTTTGTGGGAAAGCTTTAATGAGGCTGAAATGGGCATTGTTTTGGCTTGGCAGCAGGAACTGGAAAGCCGTATTTTAAGCCGTATTTTTATTGCCAGATTATCAGAAGGCATTCATTATAAAGAAGCGTTGCAGATTTTTGGGCAAAGAGGCATTGATGAGGAAATCTATCAAACCTTAATGGAAGATGCCAAGTATGCCCAGTTTTCCTTGAAAATTAGAATTTATTATGCACTGTCTCGTTACATGAAAGACAGTAATAAAACCATTTGCGGACAAACCTACGATATTCCGGAACAACTTTGTTTTTCTACCATACAAAAAGAAATTGCAGAAACCAGTATGGGGAAATTGCCAGATTCTTCTACCTATCATATTGTGAAAGAACAGGTAGAGGTGCAGCTTCCGGTTCGTGTGAACTGGGGTGGTGGTTGGACCGATACGCCCCCCTATTGTAATGAAAATGGGGGCATTGTATTAAATGCAGCCATCAAATTAAATGGTATTTTCCCAGTACAAATTCAGGTAAAAAAGATACCGGAGTACAAAATAGCATTTGAAAGCCAGGATGTAGGAGTAAAGGGATTTGCTACTACGACAGAAGAAATTCAAGATTGTCACAATCCCTTCGATTCTTTTGCACTCCATAAAGCAGCTTTAATTGCATGTGGTGTGATTCCCTTAACCGGTGGAGAGAAACTGGAAGACATCCTGAAACGCATAGGAGGCGGCATTTATTTGTCTACTCAGGTAGTAGGAATTCCAAAAGGATCCGGTCTAGGTACCAGTAGTATTTTAGCCGGCGCCTGTGTAAAAGGTATTTTTGAATTTTTAGGTATCGAAAAAAGCAATAATGAAATATATGACATCGTGCTTTGCATGGAACAGATTATGAGTACCGGTGGTGGCTGGCAGGATCAGGTGGGCGGTTTGACACCTGGCATTAAATTGATTACCAGTAAGCCCGGTATGGAACAGCATATTGAAGTCAAAGAGGTAAAGGTTCCCAAAGATGCCATGGCCGAATTGGAGGAGCGTTTTGCTCTGATTTATACGGGCCAAAGAAGATTGGCAAGAAACCTGCTGCGGGATGTTATTGGCAATTATATCGGCGCCAGAAAAGAATCACTTCAGGCGTTACAGGAAATGAAGCCTACAGCAGTTTTGATGAATTATTATCTGGAAGCAGGAGATATTGATGCTTTTGCCAAGGAGTTAAATAAGCATTGGGAATTGTCCCAAATGTTGGATAAGGGTTGTACCAATCGTTGTATTGATCAAATTTTCTTATCCTGTGAGGATTTGATTGATGCCAAATTTATTTGCGGCGCCGGTGGGGGTGGCTTTTTGATGGTCATTTTGAAAAAAGGCGTTGCAAAAGCGCAGTTAAAAGAACGCTTACAGAATATTTTCCAGGATAGCGGCGTAGATGTTTGGGAGACTTCTTTTTCATAATATCCAAGGCTTTTCAAGACTTTGGATGTAGTGTGGTCCCTAACTAGCCAAAGTTTTGGAGAAAAGGATATTTATAGGAAGGAGTAAATTATGTCTTTTGTGCATTTGCACACCCACACAGAGTTTAGTCTGTTGGATGGGTCCAATAAGATAAAAGAATATGTGAAACGGGTCAAAGAATTGGGCATGAATGCGGCTGCCATTACGGACCATGGGGTTATGTATGGTGTAATTGATTTTTATCGTGCTGCAAAAGCAGAAGGCATCAAACCAATTCTTGGCTGTGAAGTATATGTGGCTCCCAATTCTCGATTTGACAAAGAAAAAACAGGTGGTGAGGAACGATATTACCACCTGGTATTGTTGGCAGAAAACGATAAAGGCTATGCCAATTTGATGAAAATTGTCAGTAAGGGTTTTACAGAAGGATACTACTATAAGCCCCGTGTAGATATGGAAGTTTTAGAAACCTATCACGAGGGTATTATTGCCTTATCTGCTTGTTTGGCTGGAGAAGTAGCCCGTTATCTGCAAAGAGGCCTGTATGAAGAAGGAAAAAAGGCAGCTTTAAAATATCAGGCTTGCTTTGGAAAAGGGAACTTCTTCTTGGAACTGCAGGATCATGGAATTCCGCAGCAAGAAACCGTCAATGCAGCTTTGCTGCGAATGAGTAAAGAATTGGACATTCCTTTGGTAGCTACCAATGATGTGCATTATACTATGCGGGAGGATGAAAAGCCTCACGATATTTTGCTTTGCTTGCAAACCGGAAAGAAACTGGCAGATGAAGACAGAATGCGATATGTGGGTGGCCAGTATTATGTCAAGAGCGAAGCAGAAATGCGGGAGTTATTTCCCTATGCTTTGGAAGCCCTGGAAAATACTCAAAAGATCGCAGACCGTTGTCAGGTAGAAATTGAATTTGGGGTAACCAAATTGCCCAAATATGAAGTGCCGGAAGGCTTTACTTCTGATAGTTACTTAGAAAAACTTTGTATGGACGGCTTACAGGAGAGGTATCCGGAAGATGATGGGACTTTACTGGAGCGATTGAATTTTGAATTAAATACCATTCGTCGAATGGGGTATGTAGATTACTTTTTGATTGTATGGGATTTTATTAACTATGCCAGAACACAAGGGATTCCGGTAGGTCCGGGACGAGGCTCAGCAGCCGGTTCCATTGTGGCCTATTGCCTGCATATTACCAATATCGATCCTATTAAATACAATTTGCTGTTTGAGCGTTTCTTAAATCCGGAACGTGTCTCTATGCCCGATATTGATATTGACTTTTGCTACAACAGACGACAGGAAGTCATTGATTATGTAGGGGAAAAATATGGTGCCGATAAGGTGGTCCAGATTGTCACCTTTGGTACATTGGCAGCAAAGGGCGTTATCCGAGATGTGGGGCGAGTTATGGATTTGCCCTACGCTTATGTGGATTCCATAGCGAAAATGGTGCCCAATGAATTAAATATTACCTTGGAAAAGGCTTTGGAAATGAATCCGGAGTTTCGTACCCTTTATGAAACCGAGGAACAGGTGCATACTCTGATAGATATGTGTAAACGCTTGGAAGGTCTGCCTCGTCACACCTCTATGCATGCTGCCGGAGTGGTGATTTGCCAAAAGAGTGCGGATGAGTTTGTCCCTCTGTCCAGAGGCAGTGACGGTTCCATTACGACCCAGTTTACTATGACTACCTTGGAAGAGTTAGGCCTTTTGAAAATGGACTTTTTGGGACTTCGTACCCTGACAGTTATACAGGATGCAGTGAATAATATTGCCAAAAGCCAAGGCATTACCATTGATGTGAATCAAATTGATTATGATGATAAGGCCGTATTAGGATCTCTTTCCACAGGAAAAACAGATGGTGTTTTCCAGTTGGAAAGTGGCGGTATGAAAAGCTTTATGAAGGATTTGAAGCCTCAGACCTTAGAGGATGTAATTGCGGGAATTTCCCTCTATCGTCCCGGCCCTATGGACTTTATTCCCAAATATATTGCAGGAAAAAATAACCATCAGTCTATTACCTATTCCTGTCCCCAACTGGAGCCCATTTTGTCTCCTACCTATGGCTGTATTGTTTACCAGGAACAGGTTATGCAGATTGTACGAGACCTGGGTGGCTATTCTTTGGGACGAAGCGATTTGGTGCGCCGTGCCATGAGTAAGAAAAAACAGGCGGTTATGGAAAAAGAGCAGGCCAACTTTGTGTATGGAAATCCGGAGGAACAGGTACCTGGCTGTATTGCAAATGGTATTCCGGAACCGGTGGCAGTTCAGATTTATAAAGAAATGATGGATTTTGCTAAGTATGCTTTTAACAAATCTCATGCAGCCTGTTATGCCGTGGTAGCTTACCAGACAGCTTATTTGAAATACTATTATCCGGTAGAATTTATGGCTGCGTTACTAACCTCTGTCATTGATAATCCGGGAAAGGTTGCAGCCTATATACAAACCTGTAAATCCATGGGAATTGCGATTTTACCGCCTGATGTGAATGAAGGTGAGGAAGGGTTTTCTGTATCGGATAAAGCGATCCGATATGCCCTAACAGCCATTAAAGGAGTAGGCAGACCGGTGATTCAGGCCTTGGTAGCAGAACGAGGATTGCGAGGACCCTATACTACGCTGCAGGATTTCCTGACGAGAGATGAGGCGGGACAAATCAATCGCCGTGTGGTAGAAAACTTTATCAAAGCAGGTGCATTGGACAGCTTTGGTGCAAATAGAAGGCAGTTAATGCAGATCTATATTCCACTTTTGGATCGCATTCACAAAGATCAGAAAAACAATATGGCAGGACAAATGACTTTGTTTGATTTTGTGGATGAAGAAAGCAAAAAGGATTTTGAAATTACTCTGCCCAATATTGATGAGTTCCCAAAAGAGATGCTTTTAGGGTTTGAAAAAGAAGTACTAGGGTTTTATGTCAGTGGACATCCCTTGGAGGAATATCAGAGCTTATTGCAAAAGTATAGCAATACGCCAACGACTGCTTTTTTGTGGGATGAGGAAATCCATGGTATGCAGGCAGAGGATAAAGCTACGGTTACCATTGGCGGTATTATTCGGGAAAAGAAAATTACCTATACCAAAAATAATCAAGCTATGGCTTTTTTAACGGTAGAGGATTTGGTAGGCTCGGTGGAGGTAATTGTGTTTTCGAAAGCCTTTGCCCAGTATTCTGCTTTGTTAACAGAGGATGCAAAAATTTTTGTAACCGGACGAGTTTCTCTGGAAGAAGAAAAAGATGGAAAGCTTTTGTGCCAGAGTATCCAAGCTTTTGACCAGATGCCGAAACGACTTTGGATTAAATTCGAGAATAAGAAAGCGTATCAGGAGAAGAGTAATCAGGTACAAAAATTATTAGGAGAGTCGGAAGGAAAAGATCAAGTAGTATTGTATTTGACCCAGGAGAGACAAAAATGGACTCTGCCTGCCAATCAAAATGTAACTGCAGAAGGAATTTTGCAGAAGCAACTGATAGATATACTTGGAGAAGACAATGTCAAGGTTACCTATTAGAATAGTAGGGAATGGCAAAGTGGTTGAAAACAACGCATAAATAGATTAAAATAAAGAAGAATTTCCGTTCAGAAAGTTCCAAACTAAAAAGGAGGGAAAACTATGCCAGCAGTAAAAACCATTGGGGTTTTAACAAGCGGTGGGGATGCACCGGGAATGAACGCAGCCATTCGTGCAGTGGTTCGTAAAGCCATTGTGAATGGAGTGAGTGTAAAAGGAATTAAAAAAGGCTATCAGGGTCTTTTGAATGAAGAAATCATAGATATGGACACCAGAAGTGTGTCAGATATTATTCAGCGCGGCGGAACCATTTTAGGAACCGCAAGATGTTCTGAGTTTCGTACGGAAGAGGGACAGCAGAAGGGTGCGGATATTTGCAAGAAGCACGGTATAGATGGCATTGTAGTCATTGGAGGAGATGGTTCCTATCGTGGGGCTCAGGCCCTTGCAAGACATGGTATCAACACAGTAGGTATCCCTGGAACTATTGATTTGGATATTGCCTGTACAGATTATACCATTGGCTTTGATACAGCCATTAACACTGCAATGGATGCCATTGATAAGGTAAGAGATACCTCTTCTTCCCATGAACGATGCAGTATTATCGAGGTTATGGGCAGAAATGCGGGCTATATTGCCCTATGGTGTGGTGTGGCAAACGGAGCAGAAGATATTTTGATTCCGGAAAAATATGATTATAATGAGCAAAGCATCATTAATAATATTATTGCCAACAGAAGACGTGGAAAAACCCATCATCTGATTGTCAATGCAGAAGGTATTGGTCATTCTACTTCTATGGCAAGAAGAATTGAAGCGGCTACCGGTATTGAAACCAGAGCCACCATTTTGGGTTACATGCAGCGTGGCGGTAATCCTACCTGTACAGACCGTTATTATGCTTCTATTATGGGAGCCTATGCAGCAGATATTCTTTGTGAGGGTAAATCCAATCGAGTGGTGGGCTTTAAGAATGGAGCATTTGTGGACTTTGACATTGAGGAAGCGCTGCAGATGCAAAAGAATATTTCGGAATATGAATTTGAGGTAAGTCGTGCACTTTCTATGTCTGGTATGACAAAATAATAAAAGGCGGTCAGTTTTCCAAAAGAGATTGACCGCCACTTTTACATTTCCCTATAGGGGCAGGACGTGAAAGATGGTCCTGTTCCGGAAAAAGGATACTATTATGTTAGAAAAAAAGAAACAAAGAAAACTGTCAAATGCACAAATCATTGCATTGGGATTTTTTTTGATGATTTTTGTGGGCAGTGTTTTACTTTCTTTACCTGTTGCCACGAAAAGTGGTCAGGGAATGGCTTATATAGATGCCTTATTTACAGCCACCTCCGCTTCTTGTGTCACCGGCTTGGTGGTAGCGGATACCTTTACCAACTGGAGTCTCTTTGGGCAGCTTATCATTCTAACCTTAATTCAGGTTGGGGGACTTGGCTTTATCATAATCGGTGTGTATGTGGCACTTTTGTTTAAAAGAAGAGTGGGACTTAGAACAAGAGAAGCCATTCAGGAAAGTGCCAACACTTTAGAAATCGCCGGCGTGATTCGCTTGAATCGAAAAATTATTCAGTTAACCCTTTCCTTTGAACTGTTGGGTGGGGCCCTGCTGGCATGCTTTTATGCCCCCAGATTGGGAATTTTGAAGGGACTTTATTATGGCATATTTCATGCCATATCTGCGTTCTGTAATGCAGGCTTTGATTTGAATGGATATGTAGAACCCTATTCCTCCTTCGCTGCAATGGAAGGAAATGGGTTAGTGATTCTGACCTTAGTGGGACTCATCACATTGGGTGGAATCGGCTATATAGTATGGGACGATTTGATTCGTCATAAATGGCATTTTAGTAGATACATGCTTCATACTAAAGTGGTGCTTTCCACCAGTGCCATATTGGTGGTAGGCGGTACCCTTGCCTTTTGGTGGTTGGAGAGACAGACTACTTTGGCCAATATGAGTCCTTGGGAACAGTTTTTAGGAGCCTTGTTTTCTGCTGTTACGCCAAGAACAGCCGGGTTCAATTCCGTGGATACAGCAGCTCTGTCAGATGGGGGAAAGATTTTAACCATGCTGTTCATGTTTATTGGAGGCAGTCCCGGATCTACTGCAGGGGGTATTAAAACCACTACCATCGCAGTGCTGTTTTTAGAGGCTTTTGCCATTATCCGTAGTACTCATGGTACCAATGTGTTTGGCAGAAGATTACATCAGGACATTATACAAAAAGCATCAGTCATTTTTATGATCAATCTTACCTTAGCCCTTGGGGCAGCCATTTTGATTTTGGGAACACAGCCCACACTGGCTATGTCAGATGTATTATTTGAGGTCTTTTCTGCCATAGGTACTGCAGGCATGTCTACGGGAGTGACCAGAAGTCTTACAGGGGTTTCAAAGTTAATCATTTGCTTTTTGATGTATTGTGGAAGAGTGGGTAGTTTATCCTTTGCTTTGGTTTTGGCAGGGAAGAAAGAGCCGCCTATACAGTATCCGGCAGGAAATATGATTGTGGGGTAATTGGAAATGAAAAAAACAGGGAAAAAATCAATTTTAATTATAGGAATGGGCCGTTTTGGACAGCACCTGGCCATCAACCTTATGGAAAAGGGAAATGATGTGATGATAATCGATTGTGAGGAAAAGGAGTTAGAGCCCCTTTTGCATACACAGGCAAGCATTAAAATCGGGGATTGTACCAATCCGGATGTTTTGCAAAGCTTGGATGTGGCAAGCTTTGATATGGTGGTAGTTTGTATCGGAACCAACTTCCAAAGCAGTCTGGAAATTACCAGTATGGCCAAGGAAATGGGGGCAAAGTATGTGGTAAGTAAGGCCACCAGAGAAATACAGGCTAAATTTTTACTGCGAAACGGTGCCGATGAGGTAGTTTATCCGGAAAAGGATTTGGCAGAAAAATGTGCTGTTCGTTATAGTACCGATAATATCTTTAATTATGAAGAATTAACCCAGGATTATGGAATTTATGAAATTCCACCACTAGGAGAATGGGTAGGGAAATCTATCCGAGAAAATAATATTGCAGCCAAGTTCAAGATATCCATTTTAGGAATTCGAAAAGAAAATGGTGCAACAGATATTATGCCAAACCCGGATTATGTGATTCAAAAAGAGGAACATCTGATGGTGTTAGCTCAGGATAAAACCCTAAATGATATTTTGAAGAAGTTGTAGAAATCTATGATTACATCCAGTAATAATTCGAAACTGAAAAACTTAAAACTTTTACAGCAAAAAGCCAAGGCCAGGAAAGAACAGGATGTTTTTGTTACAGAAGGCGTGAAAATGTTTTTGGAGGCAGAGCCTGATAGAATCAAAGAAGTATTTCTGTCTGAAAGCTTTGCCAAGAAAACGGAATACCAACCCTATTGGAAGGAGCTTCCTGTGGAGATTGTATCGGATGAGATATTTGCCAAGGCTTCTGATACGGTCACACCCCAAGGCGTTCTTTGTGTACAAAAGCAGTATCATTATAGTTTGGATCCAATACTGTCTAAGAAGACACCATTGTGTATTTTGCTAGAAGATATCCAGGACCCAGGCAATTTAGGCACCATTCTTCGTACTGCAGAAGGGGCCGGTGTAGATGGAGTGATTCTAAGTAAGGGCTGTGTGGATATTTATAATCCCAAGACGGTGCGAGCCACTATGGGTTCCTTATACCGGGTTCCCTTTATGTATACAGAGGATTTGGAACAGACCATTCAAACCTTACAGCAAAAAAAGGTACAGGTGTATGCCGCTCATTTACAGGGAAAAACCTATTATCATAATAAGCAGTTTCAGACAGGGACAGCTTTTTTGATGGGAAATGAGGGAAATGGCTTGCGGGAAAATACCGCAAAGCTTGCCGATGACTATATTAAGATTCCTATGGAAGGACAGTTGGAATCCTTGAATGTAGCGGTGGCAACAGCCTTATTGGTGTATGAAGCAAAACGACAGAGAAGTTAAGTTCCATAAAGAAAGGAAATAGCATGAAAGTAGGAATGATTGGAGCCGGCAATATGGCAGAAGCCATTTGGGGCGGTATGTTGCATAGTGGATTTTGCAAACCGGAAGATATTATAGTTTCCAGAAGAAGCGAAGCGGCATTAGAAAAAATACAGAGTCAGTACGGCATTCGTACTACCACAGATAATGTACAGGTTGCAAAGGAATGTGATCTTTTATTTTTGGCAGTAAAACCTCAGTTTTTAAATACCGTTATCACAGAAATCAAAGAGGTTATAAGAGAAGAGCAGATTCTCATCAGTATCGCTGCAGGCAAAACCATAGAGTGGCTGGAAGCTGCTTTTGCAAAACCAATCAAGTTGATTCGTACCATGCCAAATACTCCTGCGCTGGTAGGAGAAGGCTGTACGGGAATTTGTGCCAACGAACAGGTATCTGAGGAAGAAAAGGAGTTGGCACTGCAGATTTTTGCTTCTGTAGGAAAAGCCTTTTTTATTGAGGAACGCCTGATGGATACAGTGGGAGCTTTAAGCGGCAGTTCTCCGGCCTATGTATTTATGATGATAGAGGCCATGGCAGATGGGGCTGTAGCAGGTGGATTACCAAGAACTCAGGCTATCGAAATGGCAGCCCAGACCTTTTTAGGCAGTGCAAAACTCTTATTGGAAAGTGGCAAGCACCCGGGACAATTAAAAGATATGGTATGTTCTCCTGGAGGGACCACCATTCGCGGCTTACAGGTGTTAGAGGAAAGGGCCCTTCGAGGAGCCATTATAGATGCCCTGCAGGCTTGTATTGAACAATCAAAAAAACTATAAAACTGTTGGAAAACCGGGGCTTGAACCCGGTTTTCTTGACAAAACGGCAATTTTTTGTTAACATAACAAAATGTAACAATTTTGTTATAATACTGTAAAGAATATGTCAAGCTTTTATGGAAATCTTAACATGTTCAAAAAACTGAAAAAAGTGGAGGCGCATGGTGAAAGAGAACAGGAAAGTCCTGCTCTGCTTGGCATGCCTTTTGGCAAGCCTATTGGTATTTTCCCTACAGGGAAAAACGGTAATGGCTACCAGTATGATTCATTTGGTAGAGTTACATGCAGGTGCAGAAGAAGTACTGGATGTGGTAGATGAGTTGCAGTTAGACGCGCTTATTATCCCATCTGAAACCGGTACCCAAGAAGAAAAAGAAGAAGAACAGTCCGATTTGGTTATGGCCAATGTAAAAGAATCCATGAATGTACGAGAAGAGCCGGATGCAGATTCCAAAAAGGTAGGATTACTGTATGCGGATTGTGGTGGTACAATTTTGGAAAGAAGCAATGGCTGGACAAAATTACAATCCGGCAATCTGATAGGATGGGCCAAGGATGACTATCTCTTATTTGGAAAAGAAGCCCAGGAGATGGCAGAAAGCGTTGGCACCTATAAAGCCACTGTTACAGCAGATGCCCTGCGAGTTCGTAAGGAAGCATCCCAAGATTGTGGAATATGGGGCTTGGTAAAAAAGGGAGATGTATATGAAGCCTTGACTGACCAGCCCGTGGACGAGTGGATTCCTATTGAATATGCAGGGGAAGAAGGCTATATCTCTGCGGAATATGTAACCTTGGCATTTGATATCGATTCCGGAGAAACTTTGGATGAAATCAAAGCCAGAGAAAAACGGGAAAGAGAAGAACGGGCTAAGTTAATTGCCAATCAGGGAGCCGTAGCGGTTGGTACAACAGATGATGTACTACTTGCTGCCTTAATTCAGTGTGAAGCAGCCAATCAGCCCTATGAAGGACAGCTGGCTGTAGGGGCAGTGGTTATGAACCGTGTTCGTTCCGGCGGATATCCCAATACTATAGCGGGTGTTATTTATGCTTCCGGACAGTTTAGCCCGGCAGTTAGTGGCGGTGTAGAAGCCAGAGTAAAGAAGGGCGTAAAGGATTCCTGCCTGCAGGCAGCAAGAGCCGCTATTAATGGTGAGACCACAGTGGGTGGTGCTTGTCATTTCCGTCGTGTGGGATATCACGAAGGTGTGGAAATCGGCGGCCATGTATTCTGGTAGGTAGTTCCGCGTATGTCACATGTTTTTCAAGAGAAATTTTGATACAGTGACATTCTACATTTGAAAAAGATTATAATTGCAAAGAAAAGTCCTGCACTTTATAATGAAGTGTAGGATTTTTTTATGAAAAAGAAGAAGTATGAGGAGAGAATAAAATGGATTTGACAGGAAAGCATTTTTTAAAACTATTAGATTACACCCCAGAGGAGATTGCCTATTTGGTAGATTTGGCAGCAACCTTAAAGGCAAAGAAGAAAGCAGGGGAGACGGTAGATGTGCTGCG
Organism: Lachnospiraceae bacterium; assembly: GCA_024403235.1. GTDB lineage: Bacteria > Bacillota > Clostridia > Lachnospirales > Lachnospiraceae > JAKSSF01. Next base: position 66,908 of record JAKSSF010000011.1, read on the forward strand.
TGGCAAAAATGTTGCCTTGATTTTTGAAAAAACCAGTACCAGAACTCGTTGCTCTTTTGAAACTGCAGCCCATGACTTGGGTATGGGAACTACTTATCTGGATCCTAAAAGTTCTCAGATTGGGAAAAAGGAAAGTATCGCAGATACCGCCAGAGTACTTGGAAGAATCTATGAAGGGATTGAATACAGAGGGTTTGGACAGGAAATCGTGGAAGAGTTGGCAAAATATGCAGGTGTTCCGGTATGGAACGGCCTGACCAATGAGTTTCATCCTACTCAGATGTTAGCAGATTTATTAACCATTAAAGAAAAACTGGGTGGTTTCAAAGGGGTTCGTTTGGTATATATGGGAGATGCCAGATATAACATGGGCAATTCCTGGATGGTAACCTGTGCCAAAATGGGTATGCACTTTACCGCATGTGCACCAAAAGCCTATTTCCCGGATCCGGAATTGGTAGCAAAATGTGAAGCCATTGCAAAAACCACCGGTGCCACCATTACCTTAACGGATGACCCTATTGCAGGCACCACAGATCAGGATGTGGTTTACACCGATGTATGGGTATCTATGGGAGAACCGGAAGCAGTATGGGATGAAAGAATTCGTGATCTTTCTCCCTATCAGGTAAATAAAGCGGTTATGAAACGAGCAGGCAAAAATGCAATCTTTATGCATTGTTTACCTGCATTCCATGATTTGAATACAGAAATTGGAAAAGAAATTCATGAAAAATACGGTATCAGTGAAATGGAAGTGAGTCATGAAGTATTTGAATCTGCCGCATCTGTAGTCTTTGATGAAGCAGAAAACCGTATGCATACCATTAAAGCTGTTATGGCAGCTACCTTAGGAGCAAAGCTGTAAGGATGAAAGCAGAAATTTTAACTCTCCTTCGAAATAGTAGAGAGTATGTGTCCGGGCAGGATTTGTGTGCCAGATTTGGGGTGTCCCGCACCGCTGTGTGGAAAGCCATCAACCAGTTAAAGGAAGAAGGCTACGAAATCGAAGCATTGCAAAACAAAGGATATATTTTGCGTTCCTATCCGGATATTTTAAGTAAAAATGAAATCGCCAGTAGACTAGGCACCAAATGGGTTGGGAAAACTCTGTATTACTATGAAGATACAGACTCTACCAATGCAGATGCGATGCGTCTGGGAGAAGAAGGCGCAGAGCATGGTACCTTAGTGGTTGCCAATCATCAGAATAAGGGCAGAGGCAGACGAGGCAGAGTTTGGCAGTCCCCTGTTGGCACCACCATTTCCATGAGTTTTTTGGTAAAACCGGAGATTGCCCCGGGAAAAGCCTCCATGTTAACGCTTGTGATGGCGCTGGCGGTAGCAAAAGGGATTGAAGAAGCCTGCGATTTGTCGACTGCAATCAAATGGCCCAATGATATTTTAGTCAATGGGAAAAAGGTCTGTGGTATTCTAACGGAAATGAAAGCAGAAATGGATTATATCCATGGCGTAATCATTGGGGTTGGTATCAATGTGAATGTGGAAAGTTTTCCGGAAGAATTGCAGTCTATGGCCACTTCTTTGATTTTGGAAAAAGGCAGAAAGGTTTCCCGCGCAGAGGTCATTGAAAGAGTGGCAGAAAATTTCGAAGAGTACTATGAGAAATTTATGGAAACAGAAGATTTATCCTTGCTGCGAGACTTATATGAGGAAAGATTAATCAGCAAAGGGAAAGCTGTAAAAGTATTAGATCCCCAGGGGGAATATACAGGGATTTCCAAGGGTATTACAGATACAGGAGAGCTTGTGGTAGAGACCCAGGATGGAAAGGAACAACAGGTGTACGCCGGTGAGGTATCGGTACGAGGCATTTATGGCTATGTGTAGTCTTTGTGCAAAAAAGAAGAAGTAGGAAAGAAATATGGCAGAAAAAATTGTGCTTTGTGGCGCCAATGCATATGAGAAAAAATACTATTTTAATAAGCAGTTTGCAGCCATTCCTCAGTCCATTCAGGATGAACTGCATATTATGTGTGTCCTGTTTACAGAGGAAGTAGGTGGGATTTTCACCTTGGCCTTTGAAGAGGATGGAGATTTGGTATTAGAAACGGATGCGGCGGAAGAGGATTATTTATATGATGAAATCAGTAGCGGCCTGTTGATTCGGGAAATCCGAAATAAAAAACAGGAGCTGTTAGAATCCCTTAGCCTGTATTATAGAGTGGTAATCTTGGGAGAAAAGATTGCCTTAGATGAATAGGATATGATGGAAAAACGAGGTTTGCAGATTGGCTCAGTGGTACTGAACAGTCCATTGATTCTGGCACCTATGGCGGGGGTAACGGATTTGCCTTTTCGTCTCCTTTGCAGAGAGCAAGGGGCAGCTATGGTGTGCTCAGAAATGGTCAGTGCCAAAGCCATTCTTTATAAAAATAAAAATACAGAAAGTCTACTGGAGGTACATCCTGCGGAAGGTCCCCTTTCCCTGCAGTTGTTTGGCTCAGATTCTAAGATTTTGAGTGAAATTGCAAAGCAGATAGAAGAGAGGCCTTTTTCTGTTTTGGATTTCAATATGGGCTGTCCGGTTCCCAAGGTAGTCAATAACGGGGAAGGCAGCGCCTTGATGAAAAATCCAAAGTTGGTTGGGGAAATCCTGACAGCTTTGGTGAAAGCAGTGGATAAGCCTGTTACAGTGAAAATCAGAAAAGGCTTTTCGGAAGACAATGCCAATGCGGTGGAAATTGCCAAAATTGCAGAGGCAGCAGGGGTAGCGGCTATTGCCGTCCATGGCAGAACCAGAGAGCAGTACTATAGTGGTAAGGCGGATTGGGATTGTATTCGTCAGGTAAAAGAAGCGGTTTCTATTCCCGTTCTGGGAAACGGGGATGTGGTAGACGGAAAAAGTGCTAAGGCAATGCTTACGGAAACCGGTTGTGATGGCATTTTGATTGGTCGGGCAGTACGAGGGAATCCTTGGATTTTTGCCCAAATCAATGCTTATCTGGAAGGGAAAGAGTATTGCCCACCAACTATGGAAGAAATCAAACATACCATTTTGCGACATGGCCAGTTGCAATTACAGTATAAAGGGGAATATACAGCAGTGCGGGAAATGCGAAAGCATATTGCCTGGTACAGCAGTGGTATGCCCCACTCTGCAAGGCTGCGGGGACAAATCAATGAAATGGATACTATGGAAAGTTTGAGTGAAACGGTAGAAAAATTATTCAAAAACCAGAGATAAAAGGAACCGAATATGATACAAATTAGCGTTTGCATGATTGTAAAAAATGAAGAAAAGATTTTAGCCAGATGTCTGGACAGTCTGAAAGGAATTTGGGATGAGCTGATTATTGTGGATACCGGTTCTACAGATAGAACCAAGGAGATTGCAGCCAGATATACAGATAAGGTATATGATTTTATCTGGACCGGTAATTTTTCTGATGCCAGAAATTATTCTTTTTCCTTGGCAGAGTGTGAGTATATTTATACAGCAGACGCAGATGAAGAATTGGATCCGGAAAATCGAAAGAAATTTTTACAGTTAAAAGAAACTTTGCTTCCGGAAATTGAAATCGTACAGATGTATTATGGCAATCAAATGGCCCAAAACTCTGTCTACAATTTTGACAAAGAGTATCGTCCCAAACTGTATAAAAGACTGCGTACCTTTACCTGGCAAGGTGCGGTTCATGAAGCGGTATCCTTGGAACCTGTGGTATATGACAGTGATATTGAAATCCTCCATAAACCTGAAGGACAGCATAGTGATAGAGATTTGCAAATTTTTGAAACCCTTTTGGCAAAGGGCGAGGCTCTGAATTCTCGTTTGGAAAATATGTATTTGCGGGAACTGTATTTTGCCGGTAGTCCTGAAAACTATGCAAAAGCAGAAAGCTATTTGCAGGGAATTCTGAATGAGGCAGAACCGGAGGATGACAGATTTCAAAAAGCCACTGCTTTGCTTTGCCGGATGTATCGTACAAAACAGGAGATGAAAAACTTTTTGAAATACGGTCTGAAAGGAGCTGCTACCAAAGGCAGTAGTGAGCTTTGCCTAGAGCTGGGAGAGTATTTCCTGGAACAAAAGGATTACGAAGAGGCGGCTGTTTGGTTTTACAACAGTGCTTATGAGACAGAGTGCCTGTTAGATATTAGAAGCGGTGGTATAACACCCTTAAAAAAATTGATTACCTGCTATGATGCCTTAGGGAATAAAGAACAGGCAGACTTGTATCTTGCAGAATTGGAAAAATATGTATAAAGGGGGAAGCGCTTTCATATACTGAGAGTAAGAGCTTTGACAAGCCTATGCGTTTAGGCGTAAGAAATCAGGGGGACAGATATGAAAGTAATCCAATATGTTGTGACAACAGAGGAAGGATATGAACCCATAGAACCTAAGAAGAGGCTTTTTCAAAAAAAGTCTCTTTTTTCTTCGATTATTTTAGAAGGACAAGTAGATATACAGGTGATTTTCTTATATACAAAAGAGTGGAAGAAACCAGGTGTGGGACAAAAGAAAGGAAGAGTCCGAAATCGGCTAATCAGAAAGAGGCAAAGACAGTTAGAGAAGTTAAAGCAGATTTTAGAAGAACCCTGTGTATGGAGTACCGGTGCTAAGGAACTACTACAACAATGGGAACCAAACCAGATTCCTTTTGTAGAACCGGCGGAGGATTTGCTGGAACCTGCTTTGGCATTATTGCAGGAAGCCTGTCCCAAAATGGAAGAACGGTGTATGGAGCGACTGTGGATATGGGACCAGTGGACCAGAGAAAAAGAGGTAGAGGAATTTCTTTGGAACAGCATACCTTGTCTGCAATACACCAATGAACTATATCTTTTTACGAAAAAGGAACGGGATTATTATGACTGGCTCTATGCTTTAGAAGAGGAAACCGGACTGATGGGAGAAGTGTTTTATTCTACCAGAGAATGGGAAAACACTTTGATAGATTCTATTCAGGAAAAAAATCAGGGGAAACGTTGTATTTTGATATTAGGAGAAGCAAAAAATTTACCTGTCAACATACCCCGTAAAACGCTGCTCATTGGCATCGGAAAAGAAGATAGAAAATTACGAAAAATTGCCCTGGCAAAAGAAAATATTTCTTATATTAGCCTGGAAACCTGCCTTGACACTGTATGGAAAAGTCGCTATACTGTCTTAGTTAAAGACGGTATTGTAAACCAAACCGTTAAAATGGATAACAATTAAAGAAGGAAGGTCAGACAGATGCAGGCAAAGAAAAACATTTTAACCTACGAAGGCTTACAGAAATATGAGCAGGAGCTTCATAATTTGAAGGTTGTGCGTAGACACGAAGTTGCAGAGAAAATTAAAGAAGCAAGAGAACAGGGTGACTTATCTGAAAATGCGGAATATGATGCAGCAAAAGATGAGCAGCGCGATATTGAGGCTCGTATTGAAGAATTAGAAAAAATCCTGAAAAATGCCGAAGTAGTCGTGGAAGAAGAAGTTGACTTAAACACCATTAATATCGGCTGTAAGGTTAGACTTTTGGATAAAGAATTCGGTGAAGAAGTAGAATATAAAATCGTAGGTTCTACAGAAGCAAACAGTTTGCAAGGCAAGATTTCCAACGAATGCCCTGTAGGAAAAGCCCTCATCGGTGCCAAAGTAGGAGAAACAGTTTCTGTTGAAACTCCTGGCGGTGTCTGTGAATATAAAGTATTAGAGATTCAGCGTTCCAAATAAGTGGAAAACGGATAAAGGTGGAAAATTATGGCAGAAATGCAAAAGAAACAAGAACAACAGCAAGATTTAAACCAGATTTTAAGAAATAAAAGAGAAAAATTAGCCGCTTTGCAGGCAGAAGGCAGAGACCCCTTTGTCATTACCAAGTATGATCAGACTTATCATTCTGATAGAGCAAAGGCAGAATATGTAGCTTTGGAAGAAAAATTATTGGCAGGCAAGGAAGAATTAGAATATGAAGAAAAGCGTGCCATTATGGATGCTTCTCCTATTCAGGTAAGCTTAGCCGGCCGTATCCTGTTAAAGCGAGTTATGGGAAAGGCTTCTTTCTGTAATATTTCCGATTTGAAGGGAAATGCCCAGATTTATGTAGCCAGAGATTCTTTGGGAGAAGAGGCTTACGGATATTTCAAAAAATATGATGTGGGCGATATTATTGGTGTAAAGGGCTATATGTTCCGTACCCAAAAGGGAGAGATTTCTGTTCACGCAGTAGAAACTGTCCTTTTGTCAAAAAACTTACAGCCACTTCCGGAAAAATATCATGGTTTGACCAATACAGATCTTCGTTATCGCCAGAGATATACAGATTTGATTATGAATCCTGAGGTAAAGGATACTTTTATCAAGAAATCTAAGATTATCTCTACCATTAGAAGATTTTTAGATGGACAGGGCTTTATGGAAGTAGAGACACCTATGCTTGTTGCCAATGCAGGTGGTGCGGCGGCAAGACCCTTCCAGACTCATTTTAATGCCTTGGATGAGGATTTAAACCTTCGTATTTCCTTAGAGTTATATCTAAAGAGATTGATTGTCGGTGGCCTGGAAAGAGTATATGAGATTGGTAGAGTATTCCGTAATGAAGGTCTTGATACAAGACACAATCCTGAGTTTACCCTGATGGAATTGTATCAGGCTTATACAGATTACTATGGCATGATGGATTTGACAGAGAATATGTTCCGTCATGTGGCACAGGAAGTTTTGGGAACAACCAAATTTAAATACGGTGATGTTGAACTGGATTTTGGTAAGCCTTTTGAGAGACTTACTATGATTGAAGCAGTGAAGAAATATGCCGGAGTTGATTTCGATGAAATCGCTGATGATGAGGCAGCAAGAACCATTGCCACAGAAAAGGGAATAGAATTTGAGAAACACCATACAAAGGGCAACATCCTCAATTTATTCTTTGAAGAATTCGTAGAGGATCATCTTCTTCAGCCAACCTTTGTGATGGATCATCCTATTGAAATCAGCCCACTTACCAAGAAAAAACCGGACAAGGAAGGCTATGTAGAGAGATTTGAGCTCTTTATCAATGGATGGGAGATGTGTAATGCATACTCTGAATTGAATGACCCTATTGATCAGAGAGAAAGATTTAGAGCCCAGGATGCATTGGCAGATCTTGGGGATGAAGAAGCTAACCATACAGATGAAGATTTCTTGAATGCTTTGGAGATTGGTATGGCACCCACAGGTGGTATCGGATACGGTATCGACAGATTGTGTATGTTGCTTACAGACTCTCCGGCTATTCGAGATGTGTTATTCTTCCCAACGATGAAGTCATTAGACAAATAAATCCAGTATTTATGTGGGCTACAAGCCTTGAAAACACTGAATTTTGACCACTTTTGACCACTTCTTATTTTAAGTAAAAAGTGTGTAGGTACAACAATTAGTACAACAAATTTTGATGTAGTGGCAAGGAATTACGGGGATAAAGTACCGAATTTCTTGTAAATCATCTGCAAATATTAATCACAATAAGACACTTTTCTAGGAATGAATTTGTTCCAAGAGAAGTGTCTTTTTGCGTTATGGTCATGGTTGTTTTTTAACAAAATATAATGCAAAGGAGAAAGCAGATGAAAGAAACAGCGAGAA
>JAKSSF010000012.1 GCA_024403235.1 Lachnospiraceae bacterium
TGTTATCGAAGTACGAGATGATGGTAATGGTATTGATACAGAAGCTGTAAAACAGAAAGCCATTGACAGAGGTACTATTACAGAAGAACAGGGCGAATTGATGTCTGAAAAAGAAATCATCGACTTGTTATTCTTACCTTCCTTCTCTACAGCGAAGGTGGTTTCCGATGTTTCCGGTCGTGGTGTAGGTCTGGATGTTGTAAAATCCAAGATTGAATCCTTGAGCGGTGAAGTTGAAGTGAAGACCAAATTGGGTGAAGGTAGTACCTGGACCATCCGCTTACCATTGACCTTAGCAATTATTCAGGCATTGATGGTAGTTGTAGGTGGAGAAAAATATGCCATTTCCTTAGGCGCTATTCAGACCTTGGAAGATATTGCTCCATCTGAGATTAAATTAGTACAGTCCAAAGAAGTAATTAACCTTCGTGGCAATGTCATTCCGTTAATTCGTTTGAGTGAAGTATTGGGCATTGATTCTACAAAGGATCCTAGCGAAAACTTAGTGGTTGTAATTGTGAAGAAGGGTGATAAGCTTGCAGGTCTTGTAATTGATGAGTTATTAGGTCAGCAGGAAATCGTTATTAAGTCCTTAGGCAAATACATCAATAAGAGCAAGATTATCAGCGGTGCAACTATCCTGGGTGATGGTGAAGTTGCTTTAATCGTTGATACAAATGCATTGCTGTAATCGGGAAGGAGAATGTAGAAGATGGAAAAAGTAAAGAAATTTTCAAATGATGTTCAGTTTATTGTGATTGCTATGGGCGATGAACAGTTCGGAATTGATATTAAATATATTGATAATATTGTAAGAATGCAGCACTACACAAGAGTGCCTAATGTAGCGCCTTACATCAAAGGTGTTATTAACCTTCGTGGTGAAGTTATTCCGATTATGAGTGTTCGTATCAAAATGGGACTTCCTGAAGAAGAATATACAAAGAGTACTCGTATCATCATTATTCGTTTGGAACAGTATGGTTCTATTGGTTTTATTGTGGACGAAGTAAGAGAAGTATTGACCTTGTCAGAGGACAATATTGAAAGAGTTTCCCATGACAACAAAGAAGAACATGACAACTTTATTTTCGGTATTGGAAAATTTGGAGAGTCTTTGGTATCTCTTTTAGATGTAAATGCAGTAGCAATTGAAAAAGAATAAGTAAAAGGGGGAATTACCAATGAGCAGTAATCTCAGTATTGAGGTCATGAGCGAGCAGTACTTCGATGTATTGAAGGAAATCGGTAATATTGGTGCCGGTAATGCCACCACAGCCCTTGCTCAGTTGTTACAATGCAAAGTCGATATGAAGGTTCCCCAGGTTCGTCTGTTGGAGTTTTCAGAGGTGGGTGCACTTCTTGGCGGTGAAGAACAGGTTATGGCCGGTGTGTATCTGGCTGTAGAAGGCGACATTACAGGAAGTATTATGTTCCTTGTAAAAGAAGAAATCGCTATGCACCTGGTAAAAAAATTAATGGGTGATTTCTGTGGAGAAACCATGGGAGAAATGGAAATTTCTGCACTGAAAGAAATCTCTAACATTATTACCGGAGCTTATTTGAATGCTTTAAGTGGGTTGACCGGCTTAAAGATATTGCCATCTGTTCCGGATTTGACCATTGACATGGCAGGCGCTATTCTTAGCGTTCCTGCAATTGAATTTGGTCGTTTGGGAGATAAATTATTATTAATTCAGTCACAGATTTCTGATGAAATCGACATCGATGGATTCTTTATTATGGTTCCTGATATGGAATCTTATGAGAAGATTTTGACATCATTGGGATTGACAGTTTAGGGCATAAGAAAGGATTTATAGATGCAATGGAAGTAAAGGTGGGAATGGCAGACATGAAAGTCTGCAGTGGCTCAGACAGTATTATTACACTGGGCTTAGGTTCCTGTGTTGGGGTAATACTTTACGATCCTACTGCTAAGGTTTGTGGTATGTTGCATGCTATGTTGCCGGATAGTACAGCAGTTAGAAATCATACAAATCCTGTGAAGTTTGTAGATACAGGAATAGATGAGTTGTACAAGGCGGTTGTAGCCAAAGGGGCAAATCCCAGGCGGCTGATTGCCAAGGTTGCCGGTGGGGCAGAAATGTTTAGCAATACTGCCAGAAGTAGTATTTCCAAGGTTGGCTCTAGAAATGTAGAAGCTGTACATGCGAAATTAAAAACTATGGGAATTCCTATAAAGGCAGAAGATACGGGATCAAATTACGGAAGAACAGTTATATTTTATCCTGCAAACGGAGAATACCATATTAAGAGAATCGGAAAAGAAGTTTTCATCATTTAATAGGCATTCGAAAAAGGGAATCAATGAAAGATAAAAAGAACATATTTCCGCTCATTTTGATGCTGGTGGCGGGGGCGTTAACCGGCATTATGGCGTATCTTTCCAACTATGAGATTAAAGAATTTTTGTTAATCCTACTTCTTGTAATGCTTTGCTTTTACATAGTAGGATTAATTATTCTTAAAGTGCTTGCTGCTTTTGAAAAGAAAAATCTGGAAGAATTGGAGAAGCAGAAAGCGGAGGAAGGTATCGTAGTAGAAAAAGAGCAGGACGGAGAATCAAACAACAGTAGTGACCAAGAAAGCTAGTCATAAAACATTGACTGGAGGAGCTTTATGGATGAGGTTTTGAGAAAAAAGCTTTGGGAAGAGTATGCCCGCAGTAATCAGAACGCACAAATTCGTGAAAAGTTAATATTGGAATATGCCCCTCTTGTAAAGTTGGTTGCCGGTCGACTGAGTATGTATTTAGGATACAATGTGGAGTATGAGGATTTGGTGAGCTATGGTATTTTTGGATTAATCGATGCCATTGATAAATTTGATTATACCAAGCCTGTAAAGTTTGAAACCTATGCTTCTTTACGAATCCGAGGCGCTATTTTAGATCAGATTCGTAAAATGGACTGGATTCCCAGAACTGTCAGACAACGTCAAAAAAAGATGGATGCGGTAATGAAGGAAATCGAAGCCAGAGAGGGCAGAGCAGCTACCGATGAGGAACTGGCAATTGGTCTTGGTATCACAGAGGATGAGCTTCTGGACTGGCAGTCACAGATGAAGATTACCAATGTGGTTTCCTTAAATGAGTATATGGAGCAGGGAAGTGAAATTCCCAATTCTCCAAATGGTTCTTCCCATTTTGCCATGCCGGAAGAAGTGGTAGAACAGGAAGAATTACGAGAAATGCTAATAGAAGCATTAGACCTATTAACAGAGAGAGAAAGAAGGGTAATAGAATTATATTATTATGAGGATTTAACTCTAAAGGAGATTAGTTCTATTTTAGAGGTAACAGAATCCAGAGTTTCTCAATTGCATACCAAAGGGTTACAAAAGATGAAAAATAAGCTTGGTAAGTATATGGGATTTATGGATCAGTTTTCATAAAAAAATCATAAAAAAAGCAAAAATGGGGTTACATAAAAAGGGGGAATTTTATGCAGTCTTTTTTTCAGATTATTAACGAAGAAGGTAAAACCGGTTTGCGTTTAGTGCCGGGTGAAGGGGGAAAAGCATCCTACACGCAAAACGAAATCGTAGACTATTTGACTGCCCATCAGGTGCCTTTTAACTTGGTGGATTTGTGCAAAGCCATTAACACTGCCACAACGGAGGTAGTGATTCCGCTGTGTCATCAAAGATGTCATCCTATTTCAGAAGAGATGCAGGTTCAGCTGGATGAAGAAAAAATGACGGCAGTAGTTAGATTTTATGCACCTAGCAATGATGGCGGAAAACTGGAGAAGAGAGATATTATTCGTTCTTTGCACTACAGAAACATTACCTTTGGGGTAGATGAAGCAAAGATTGACCAGTTTTTGGAAACTCGGTGCTACAATCAAGATATTATAATAGCAAAAGGAATTGAACCTATTCAGGGAGAGGATTCCTGGATAGAATATTTTTTTAATACAAATTTAAAAGCCAGACCCACTCTACTTCCGGATGGTAGTGTGGATTTTCACAATCTGAACATTATCAATCATTGTAAGGAAGGAGACTTACTTGCAAAACTGCATCCGGCGAAAAATGGAAAAGAAGGCCGTGATGTGCTTGGTAATTTCATTAAACCAAGAGAGGTAAAGCATGTCATATTGCGACATGGAAGAAATGTTGCCGTTACGGAAAATCATACAGAATTACATTCTGAGGTTAACGGTCATGTTACCTTAGTGGAAGGAAAAGTATTCGTCAGTGATGTGATGGTGGTAGAGAATGTAGATAACTCTACCGGAAACATTGAGTATGAGGGAAATGTGCAGGTGAATGGTACTGTTCGTTCTCATTTTTCTATTCATGCCAAAGGAAATATTGAAGTAAGAGGTGTGGTAGAAGGAGCAGAATTGATTGCGGATGGTAATATTACCATTGCCAGAGGCATGAATGGTATGAACCATGGTGTTCTTAAGGCAGGCGGCAATATTATTGCACATTTTATAGAAAATGCTGAGGTAGAAGCCAAAGGATATGTAGAATCCGGTTCTATCGTACACAGTAATGTTATGGCAGGCACTGAGATTCATGTGGGAAGTGAAAAGGGCTTTATTGCCGGTGGACATGTGTGTGCTACCAGTTTAGTGGATGTTAAAACTCTTGGTTCCGAATTAGGAGTCAATACGGTTGTGGAAATTGGTGTCAATCCGGCGATCAAGAAGCAGTATCATGACTTAAAGCAACAAATTGGTGTGGATATGAAAACCATTCAGCAGGCAACCCCTCTATTGACTGCTGCAAAACAAAAGATTCGTGCCGGTATTAAACTTGCGCCGGAGCAAGTAAAACATGTGCAGGAGCTTTCCAATGTGGTAACCCACTTGCAAAAGGAAATCGAAGCTGACACCAAGAAAATGGATGAATTAGAGGAACTGTTGTCTGTAGGCAGCGAGGCTCAGGTTGTGGTTCATGATAAAGCTTATCCGGGCACAAAAATAGTGATTACAGATGTTTCTAAAATACTCAAACAAACAGTCCATTACTGCCGTTTTGTGAAGGCAAAAGGGGATGTAATGACAATAGGAATGTAAGTATGGCAATTGGACAGATTGAACTGAATCAGGCCATGTATCGGATTCAGGATATCACCACACAAAAGCATAATGAAAATCAAAAACCTGTGGTGGATCAGGCAAATTTTCAAAACACTTTTGAAAAAGAAGTGGATAGCCGTGTAAATCAGGTTCACCAGGGAGAACAGGCGGAAAATCGTCAAAAACGACAGGATGCCAAAGAAAAAGGGAATAATGAATACCAAGGGGATGGCGGTATGAAACGAAAGAAACCAAGTAACCCGGACGGTAGAGTGGTTCCTAAAATTACCACAGGTTTTGATTGCAAAATATAAAAAAGATACCGAAGAAAGGTTGAAAGAGCCATGGGATTAACAGAGATTTTATTAATGGTATTGGGGGCTGCTATATTTGTAGCCAGTTTGCTGATTCCGGAAAAAATGAGCCAGACCACACCTAGAAATACAAAAGCAGAGGAAGCGAAAATTCGTGATTTTCTGGAAAAGGAAATGACCCTTGCCAAGAATCGTTTCGCAGAAGAAACAGAAGACAGTATTACTGCGGCAACAGAAAAAGCAGAACGCTTTATGGAACGTATCTCCAATGAGAAAATGATGGCGTTAAATGAATACTCTGATACAGTGTTGGATCAGATTCATAAAAATCATGAGGAAACTGTATTTTTATATGACATGCTTAACAGTAAGCATGACCAGCTGAAACAGACTGCTGCAGAAGTAACCAATGTGGTAAAAACAGCAGAACAGACTGTACTTGCAGAAGAAAATGTAATGGATACTGTGGCTGTGGCTTCAGCGCCAGTGGAGTCTGTGCAGCCGGAAGCGGTGCCCGTGGATAGTGTACAGCCCGTTATAGAGAACCCTGTGGAAACGGTATCTACTACAGAAGAGGTAACTGAGGAAGTTCCCAAACAGGAATTTGCACCACTTCCCATCTCTGATTTAACAGTGGAAGTGAAGCGGAAAAAACCTACCGTAAGAAAACGTACTGCGACATCAAAAGAAAAGACTTCTGCCAGTGCACCACGAAAAGAAATTGAGGTGCAATTTGATGTAGCAAACAACGGAAACCTGAATAATAACGAAAAGATTCTTGCATTGCACAAAGCAGGAAAATCCAACATCGCTATTGCCAAGGAATTGGGCTTAGGAATGGGTGAGGTAAAGCTTGTGATTGACTTGTTCAATGAAGGCTAATTCGTTTATATCCGTGAATTTATAGGGAGAAAAAAGATGAAATTAAAATACTATTTACGAGGACTGGGAATCGGTATTTTGGTTACCGTATTCCTGGTAGCAAGATTACAGGGAGGTTCCACCGCACCTGATGCAACGGAGCAGGAACTGGCAGAGGAAACCCAATATTTACAGGAATTAGAACAACCTGAAAAAGAAGAAGGATTCCTAGACAATACAGAGATATTGCAAGAAATGGAAGCGGCAGAAGAACCGGTTCAGGAAGCGGAAGAAGAACAGCCTGCTGTAGAGGAAGAAGTTGCAGAGGAAGAAACCGCTGCACTTGAGGAAACAGAGCCTGTAGAGGAAATTGCAGCAGAAGAAGAAAAACCTGCCGATGATACAAAGCCTGAGACGATAGAAAGCGCAGAACAGTTTGCAATTATTCCTATTTATTCCGGAGAAGGTTCTGAAACAGTAGCCAGAAGATTGCAGGATAGTGGAGTGGTAAGCTCTGCAACTGCGTTTGATAAATTTTTATGCCAGCAGGGATATGATAGGAAGCTGGTAGTGGGACAGCATGAAGTACCTTTTGCTGCAACAGAAGAAGAGATTGCACAAATCCTGTGCAAGAGATAAATTTTAAGAAAAAAATGTGTTTAAAAATGCCGATATTGTAAGGAAAAACCTTGCATATCGGCATTTCTTATGGTAAAATTTCAATGTTGTGACTAAAAAACACGCGCAGAGTTTCTTTGCCGGTGCTTCTAAACGCGAGAAGTGGCAGAGGGTGAGTTCTTCACAGGCGAAGCGCGGAAGAAAAAACCAAATGGAGGGTAAAAAAATGAGCGTTATTTCTATGAAACAGTTATTGGAAGCAGGTGTTCACTTTGGACATCAGACAAGAAGATGGAACCCTAAAATGGCTCCTTATATCTTCACAGAAAGAAATGGTATCCACATCATCGACTTACAGAAATCTGTAGGAAAAGTTGATGAAGCTTACAAAGCAGTATCTGATATTGCAAATGCAGGCGGTACAATCCTTTTCGTTGGTACAAAGAAACAGGCTCAGGACGCTGTTAAGACAGAAGCTGAACGTTGTGGTATGTACTATGTAAATGAAAGATGGTTAGGTGGTATGCTTACTAACTTCAAGACCATTCAGTCTCGTATTGAAAGATTAAAAGCAATCGAAAGAATGTCAGAAGATGGTACTTTTGATGTATTGCCTAAAAAAGAAGTTATCCAGATTAAGAAAGAATGGGAAAAATTGGAAAAGAACCTTGGTGGTATCAAGGATATGACAAGAGTTCCCGACGCTATCTTTGTAGTAGATCCTAAGAAGGAAAGAATTTGTGTACAGGAAGCTCACATCTTAGGCATTACCTTAATCGGTATCGGTGATACAAACTGTGATCCTGAAGAATTAGATTACATCATTCCTGGTAATGATGATGCTATCAGAGCTGTAAAATTAATCGTAGCTAAGATGGCTGATGCTGTTATCGAAGCAAATCAGGGTGAAGCTGTTTACACAGAAGAAGCTGTAGCAGTTGAAGAAGCTTCTGATATGGAAGAAGTTGTAGAAGCAGCAGAATAATTTGTCACTCGTAATGTAGTTTGAAAGAATAAGGAGAATAATCATGGCTATTACAGCAGCAATGGTAAAAGAATTAAGAGAAATGACCGGCGCAGGTATGATGGATTGTAAAAAAGCGCTTGGTGAAACTGATGGAGATATGGAAGCAGCAGTTGAGGTTTTAAGAAAATCCGGTGCCGCTAAAGTGGAAAAGAAAGCTAGCCGTATTGCAGCAGAAGGTATTGCTAAGGTTGCAGTATCAGGCAATACAGCAGTTGTTGTTGAAGTTAACTCAGAAACAGACTTCGTTGCTAAGAATGAAGTATTCCAGGAATTCGTACAGGGCGTTGCAGATAAAGCACTTGCTTCTTCTACAGATAAAGCCGGTGATGGGGAAGACTTATGCGCTATTCTTGATATGAAGGCTGAATTAGATGAAGCTACTTTGAAGATTGGTGAGAAATTATCTTTAAGAAGATTTGAAAAAGCAACCGGTGACGTAGTAGCAAGCTATATCCACGGTGGCGGTAGAATTGGTGTATTGGTAGCAGCTAACGGAGATGCTTCTGATGCAGCAAAAGAAGCTCTTACAAACGTAGCAATGCAGGTTGCAGCTATGAATCCTCAGTACATCAGCAGAGAAGAACTTTCTGCAGAACAGCTTGCAAAAGAAAAAGAAATCACAATTGATTCTGCATTAAACGATCCTGCATCTCTTCCTAAACCAATTCAGAAGGAATTATACAAAAAGGTAAGAGAAGGTGGCTTATTCTCTGCAGAAGATGCAGCAGTTTTAGATGAAAAAGAAAATGACAAATATTTATACAACTTCTTATCTGCAGAAGCAAAAGCAAAACTTGCTGAATTAGCTATGGCTGACAAAGCAGCTTATGTAGAAAACAAGATTTTTGCAGGTCTTGTAGAAGGTCGTATTTCTAAACATTTGAAAGAAATCTGCTTATTAGATCAGGTTTATGTAAGAGCAGAAGACGGAAAACAGACTGTATCTGCTTACCTTGCATCTGTAAATAAAGCAATCACCGTCACAAAGATGATTCGTTTCGAAGTTGGTGAAGGTCTTGAAAAGAAAAATGAAGACTTTGCAGCAGAAGTTGCAGCACAGTTAGGCTAGTCTAAAATCTTTCGCAAGATAGATAAGAGAAAAGAAAACTTAAAACCTTGTAGTGAAGGAATTCCTTGGCTACAAGGTTTTCTTTTTGCCCTTTTTATTGTCATTTGAGGGAAGAATTGCTATCATAGATTAGAAGGTTTTGTAGGTTATCCAAAATGGAGGTGTGTACATGAGTTTTGAAGAACGGTTAGCAGATTTACAAAATAGAATAAACGCAAGTAATCGAATCGTATTCTTTGGAGGAGCCGGTGTATCTACAGAGTCTGGAATACCGGATTTTAGAAGTAAAGATGGATTATATAACCAGCATGATGTTCGCTTTGATCAATATTCTCCGGAGTATTTATTAAGCCACAGTTGCTTAAGAGACCATCCGGAGGTGTTTTATGAGTTTTCCAGACAGAAACTGGATGGGAGAGGTATTTTACCCAATGTAACCCATTTGAAACTGGCAGAACTAGAGCAAGCTGGAAAACTACTTGCCGTTATTACCCAAAATATAGATGGACTACATCAAAAGGCGGGTAGCAAGAAGGTATTTGAGGTACATGGCACTATGCTTCGAAATTACTGTGAAAGCTGTGGGAAAGAGTATCCGGAAGATTATATCTTCGAAACCAGTGATCCCATTCCCAGATGTACCTGTGGTGGAAAGGTTAGACCGGATGTAACCTTGTATGAAGAGTCCTTGCCTGAAAAAGCCTGGCGGGGCGCCATAGAGGCACTTTCTAAGGCGGATATGCTAATTGTGGGAGGTACATCTTTAACGGTGTATCCCGCCAGCAATCTAGTACGAGAATATACCGGTGAGAATATGGTACTGATTAATCGAGACCAAACAGCCTATGATCATTATGCAGACTTAATTTTCCATGAAGGCTTGGGAGAAGTATTTAGTAAAATTGTGGTTTCATAAAGAATCAATCGTAGTGAAGTATATAAAAAGATCGGAGCAGGGAATGCAAGACATTTGTAAAACAATAGGATTTTATCCGACAGATATTTTATTACCTAAAGATGTAGACATGGAAAAATGGGCAGTGGTAGCCTGTGATCAGTTTACCTCCCAACCGGAATATTGGGAACAGGTGGACTCTTTTGTGGGAGATGCACCATCTACCTATCATGTGGTTTTGCCTGAGGTGTATTTACAGGCATCTGATGTGGAGGAAAAAATTGAAGCCATTAATCAGACTATGGATGCTTATTTGAAAGATACTATATTCCAAAGCTATCCGGATGCGCTGATTTATATTGAACGAGTTCAGTCGGATGGAAAAATTCGTCATGGAATCATTGGCATGGTGGATTTGGAATGCTATGACTTTACACCGGGAAATGATGCGTTGATTCGCGCGACGGAAGGCACCGTTTTGTCCAGAATTCCACCCCGTGTAAAGGTGCGCCAAAATGCACCTTTGGAATTTCCCCATGTGATGCTTCTCATAGATGATCCAAGCAGAAATATTATAGAAGGCTTGTCTCAGGTAGAAAAGAAAAAATTGTATGAAACTGACCTGATGCAGGGGGGCGGAAAAATATCAGGGTATCTTCTGTCCAAAGAGCAAAATGAAAAAGTCCTGCAGGGACTAGTTGGAATCTGTACCAGTGAGGAAATGAAAAAGAAATATGGCATAGATACAAGATCCCCTATGCTATTTGCAGTGGGAGATGGAAACCATTCCTTGGCAACAGCTAAACAATGCTATGAGAACGAGAAGAAACAATTCCCACAGGAAAAGTGGGGAAACTTAAAAAGTCGGTATGCACTGGTAGAAATTGTCAATACCATGGATGATGCATTGGGATTTGAACCTATTCATAGAACTGTCTTTTCTACCAGGCCGGAAGAACTTCTGCAGGGACTTTTAGAGTATTTTCCCGGAAGCTTTTTGGCAGAAAAAAGTATGTCACAAAAAGAGCTTGCACAACAATATCCGGAGGCTCAGTTCATCACCTTCGTACATGCTAAACAACAAGGCATTGTAGTCATTCCAAAACCCACCAGCCAACTGGCAGTGGGAACCTTGCAACAGTATTTGGATGAGGTGGCTTCTAAGCAATATTTGGAAGTGGATTATATTCATGGAGAAGAAGTTGCCTATGCTTTGGGCACCAAGCCCTATAATATTTCTTTTCTTTTACCGGCCATGCAAAAAGAAGATTTATTTAAAACCGTTATGATAGATGGAGTGCTTCCCAGAAAGACTTTTTCCATGGGGCATGCGCAGGATAAACGGTACTATATGGAAGGCAGAAAGATAAAGTAAATATTGCAATACTCTGTAAAGAAATGATATACTAAGATGAAGCAGTGCTATTTGCGAGGTATTTTATGTCAGAGGATAGAAGAAGACGAGTGCAGCGTCTAAAAAAGCTGATAATTTTTACCTTGATTGTTTTTCTGATACTGCCCTTGGTTCTTTGTGGTTTTTTGTTTTATAAAGTATTCAGTTTAGAAAAACAACTGGATAGGATGGAGCAACTGCTGCAGACCAAAATCGAAACCCAAAAGGTGGAAATGGCAAAGGCCTACACCCTTCCCGCAGAAGAGCCGGAGGAGGAAGAAGAGGAGAAACCAGCCGAGCCGGATGTTGGGAGGAAGGTATATTTAACCTTTGACGATGGTCCCAGTGCCAATACCAATGCCATTTTAGATGTTTTAGCGCAGTACAATGTGAAGGCGACTTTCTTCGTGACTGCTACCAATGCAGATGCTTACGGAGATTGCTACAAGAGAATTGTAGAAGAAGGGCATTCCATAGGAATTCATTCTTACAGTCATATTTATCAGGAGATTTATAGTTCTTTAGAAAATTATCAAGCGGATTTTAATCGACTGCAGGAGTTCTTAAAAGAAAAAACCGGACAGGATGTAAAGATTTGCCGTTTTCCCGGTGGTAGTTCCAATACGGTAAGCCGTGTACCTATGAATGAGATTATTGACTGGGTTACGGAAGAAGGCTTTGTCTATTATGATTGGAATGTATCAGGAGGAGATGCGGATAATAGTTATGTCAGCGCCCAGAAGATTTATGAAAGTACAATTCAGGGTGTATCTGAACATACCAATGTACATGTACTTTTGCATGATTCCGGAAATAAAACCAGTACGGTGGAGGCCTTGCCTCTTATCATAGAAGAAATTTTAAATATGGAGGATACTGCATTGTTGCCTATCACAGAAGTGAGTACACCAATTCAGCATTCTGTCATTACGAAAGAGTATTAAAAAACAAAATGGAGGAAAAAAGAAATGGGATTTTTTCAGGATTTGAAAGAAGATTTATCACAGGCAGTAAATGAGATTATGCCGGAAGAGGAAATGGGCGGTGAAGCTGTTGCAGAAGAAACTGTACAGGCAGTGGTAGAACCAGTTGTAGAGCCGGTTATGCCGGTAGTAGAACCTGTGGTTCAGCCAAGCTATGAAGAAGTTTATGAACCTAAAAAGGAGTCTATCTTTAACCAGCCTGTTGCAGTAGATGAAACAGCAACTATTACATCTTGTATGATTATCAATGGTGATATTAGTTCACAGGGATCTTTAGATTTAGTTGGTAATGTAACCGGTAATGTAAATATTTTAGGAAAATTAAGTATTACCGGTAATATACAGGGTGACTCACAGGCAGCAGAAATTTATGCAGAAGGTGCTAAAATTACCGGCGAAGTCAGAAGCCAGGGCAGCGTAAAAGTTGGTCACGATACTGTTATCATTGGTAATATTTATGCTACAAGTGCAGTAATTGCAGGTGCTGTAAAAGGTGATATCGATGTAAGAGGTCCTATTATCTTAGATACCTCCGCAATTGTTATGGGTAATATCAAATCTAAATCCGTACAGATTAACAACGGTGCTGTAATTGAAGGTTTATGTTCACAGTGCTACGCAGAAGTAAATCCTACTTCTTTCTTTGATGAGATTAAGAAAAACGGACGTAGATAGGAGTTTTGTATGAAACGAATCTTATTAAAGCTTTCCGGAGAGGCTTTGGCAGGGGATAAGAAAACCGGCTTTGATGAGCCTACTGTACGCGCTGTGGCTTTACAGGTAAAAGAACTGGTGGATGCAGGTGTACAGGTTGGTATTGTTATCGGTGGCGGTAACTTCTGGCGAGGCAGAAGCAGTGAAAATATTGATCGCACCAAGGCAGATCAGATTGGTATGTTAGCTACAGTGATGAACTGTATTTATGTCTCTGAAATTTTCCGTTCAGTAGGTATGATGACCAATATTTTGACACCTTTTGAATGTGGTTCTTTTACGAAATTGTTTTCTAAGGACAGAGCTAACAAATATTTCGAAAAAGGTATGGTAGTATTTTTCGCAGGCGGAACAGGACACCCTTATTTCTCTACAGATACAGGGGTAGTGCTTCGCGCTATTGAGGTGGAAGCAGAAGTGATTCTGTTGGCAAAGGCTGTAGATGGGGTATATGATGACGATCCCAGAACCAATCCCAATGCAAAGAAATATGCAGAAGTATCTATCCAGGAAGTCATTGATAAGAATTTACAGGTAGTGGATATGACCGCTTCTATTTTGGCCAAAGACAATAAAATGCCTATGTGGGTATTTGGATTGAATGAAGAGAACAGTATTGTGAATACTGTAAATGGAAATTTCACGGGCACCAAGGTTTTGGTGTAAAGGGGAGGAACTTATGGACGCAAGATTACAAGTATATGATGATAAAATGAAAAAAGCCTATGACTTTTTATTGGCAGATTACCAGACCATCCGTGCAGGTCGTGCCAATCCACATGTATTGGATAAATTGAGAGTAGATTACTATGGAACACCTACTCCTATCCAGCAGGTTGGTAACATTTCTGTACCGGAACCAAGAATGATTCAGATTGCTCCTTGGGAAAAGAATTTAATCAGAGATATTGAAAAGGCAATTTTAGCCAGTGATATCGGCATTACACCGAATAATGACGGTTCCGTGATTCGTTTGGTATTCCCGGAATTGACAGAGGAACGCAGAAAAGAATTGGTGAAGGATGTAAAGAAAAAAGGGGAAGAAGCAAAGGTTGCTGTTCGTAACATTAGACGAGATGGTAACGATGCTTTCAAAAAACTGGTAAAAGAAGAAGTTTCTGAGGATGAAGTAAAGGATTTGCAGGATAAACTTCAGAAAATGACAGATAAATATATTAAGGATGTTGATGCTGCCGTTGATGAGAAATCCAAAGAAATTTTAACTGTTTAGTATACGTGTGAAGAGGGGACAGTTTTCTGTCCCCTTTTATGTATAAGATGAGTTTGGCGCAAAGGGTGCCTAAGAGAAACATTTCCAAAAGAAAGGTGAAAGGAAAATGAGTATTCCAAAGCATGTAGCCATTATTTTAGATGGAAACGGAAGATGGGCAAAGAAAAGAGGTCTTCCCAGAAATATGGGACATATTCAAGGGGCAAAAACAGTAGAGGATATTTGCGAGATTGCCTATAATATGGGAATTCAGTATTTGACGGTGTATGCCTTCTCTACAGAAAATTGGGCCAGACCGAAGGACGAAGTAGATGCCCTAATGGGACTGCTTCGTAATTATATGAAAAACTGTATCAAAAGAGCTTCTAAGAATAATATGTGTGTTCGTGTGATTGGAGACAAATCTCGTCTGGCACCGGATATTATAGAAAGCATTGCACAACTGGAAGAAGCAACGAAAGACAATACCGGATTACATTTTCAGATTGCAATTAACTATGGTGGCAGAGACGAGATGCTTCGTGCGGTAAAAGCAGTAGGGGAAAAGGTTGCCAAAGGAGAATTGGACGCTTCTGAGATTACAGAAGAAACCATTGCGGCCCATTTGGATACGGCAGGATTACCGGATCCGGATCTTTTGATTCGTACCTGTAATGAACAGAGAATTTCCAACTTCCTATTGTGGCAGTTGGCTTATACAGAACTGTATTTTACACCCGTACCCTGGCCAGATTTTTCCAAAGAAGAATTGGAAAAGGCAGTGGAAGCCTACCAAAGCAGAGATAGAAGATTCGGTGGCTTAAAAGAAGAGTCGTAAAAAAGGAGAAGTAACATGTTAGCAAAAAGAGTTATCAGCGGCATCGGTCTGGTTATTCTGGCATTAATTGTATTGATCAGCGGAGGTCCCATTCTTGCCCTTACCTTGTGTGCCATATCTTTAGTTGGTTTTCATGAACTATGCAAGGCTTGTGGTATATTACAGGAAAAAGGGAATACATTAGAGATAAGCGGGTATATATTTATTCTGCTGTATTACGCTTTGTTGTATTTTACAACCGATAATCAGTATTTGATTTTAACTGCAGTGTTTGCCATGTTAGTGATGTTAGGGATTTATGTGTTTACCTTTCCTAAAATTCACGCCAATCAGGTGATGGCAGCAGTATTTTCCTTTGCCTACGCACCGGTGATGTTTTCTTTTATTTATTTGATCCGAAATTTGGACCACGGGGTATATTTGGTTTGGTTTGTCTTTATTGCGTCCTGGGTTAGTGATACCTGCGCTTTCTTTGTAGGGATTATGCTTGGAAAACATAAACTGGCACCGGTTTTAAGCCCTAAGAAGTCTATGGAAGGCTCTGTAGGTGGTATTTTAGGCTCTGCTGTGGTAGGAGCGCTATTTGGCGGCATTATTTTAATGCCATTGGTGGAAAACCCGAATATTATCTGGATTTGTGCATTGCTTGGTGGTATTGGCAGTGTGATTTCCCAGATTGGGGATTTGGCCGCTTCTGCCATTAAAAGAGATCATGAGATTAAGGATTATGGCAATTTGATTCCGGGACATGGTGGCATTTTAGACCGTTTTGATAGTGTGTTAGTAACTGCACCCATTATTTATTTCCTTTGTATCTTTTGGATTTAAGTTGGAAAAAGTAACTGTTCAAGTATAGAGAAAAGAGTATAGCATGAAAAAGATAGCGATTCTCGGTTCTACCGGTTCCATTGGCACTCAAACCTTGGAAATCGTAGACCATTATGGAGAGGATTTGGATGTCTGCGCTTTGGCAGCAGGCAGCAATATAGAAAAATTAGAGGAACAGATTCGAAAGTACCGCCCCAGACTGGCGGCTCTTTGGAGCGAAAAAGCTTGTGAGGAACTTCGTGTGAAAGTTGCTGATTTACCAGTAAAAGTGGTTTGTGGAATGGAAGGGCTTTTGGAAATTGCCACCATGGAGGAATCAGAAGTACTGGTTACTGCCATCGTGGGAATGATAGGTATTCGCCCTACCATAGCAGCTATAGAAGCAGGAAAAACCATTGCCTTAGCGAATAAAGAAACCCTGGTAACTGCAGGCCATATTATTATGCCTTTGGCAGCAAAGAAAGGGGTTCCTATTTTACCGGTAGATAGTGAGCACAGTGCGATTTTCCAGTCTATGCAGGGAGAAAAAAGAGAACAGGTAGAAAAGATTTTAATTACCGCATCCGGTGGACCCTTCCGTGGAAAAACCAGAGCGGAAATGGCTTCTATGCAGGTAGAAGATGCCTTAAAGCACCCCAATTGGTCTATGGGAAGAAAGATTACCATTGATTCCTCTACCTTGGTAAATAAAGGCTTAGAGGTAATCGAGGCGAAGTGGTTGTTTGATGTGGAGTTAGACCAGATTCAGGTAGTAGTGCACCCACAGAGTATTATTCATTCTATGGTCCAGTATGTGGATGGGGGTATTATGGCACAGCTTGGTACTCCGGATATGAAATTGCCTATTCAGTATGCCTTATTCTATCCGGATAGACGGCCTATGGATGGAAAAAGAGTAGATTTTTATGATTTGGCACAGATTACCTTTGAAGCGCCGGATTTGGAAAATTTCCCCGGCTTGGCATTGGCTTATAAAGCGGCAAAAATCGGCGGTTCTATGCCAACGGTTTTAAATGCTGCCAATGAAAAGGCAGTGGAACTGTTCTTAAATAGAAAGCTTTCCTACCTTGGTATTACGGATGCAATTGCCCAGGCGATGGAATCTCATAAGGCTATTCTGAATCCTTCTGTAGAGGAAATCTTGCAGACCCAGAAGGAAAGTGAAGAAGCTGTTTTGCGTTTGGCAAATGTCTAGACTTTGGGCAAAAAAGGAAAGTAGCTAGTAGAGTTAGAGGAGTAAGAGAAAAAAATGTTGAAAACCATCGTATTATTTTTATTGGTTTTTAGTTTGATTGTATTGTCCCATGAATTTGGTCATTTTTTATTGGCAAAATTAAATGGGATTCGTGTGTTAGAGTTTGGCATTGGTATGGGCCCTAAATTGGTAGGCTTTAAGAAGGGGGAAACCCAATATGTGATTCGCCTTCTTCCTATTGGAGGCGCCTGTATGTTTGAAGGCGAAGATGGTATGGCCATTGGAGGAAAAGAAGAGGAAGAAAAAGAGGGCCCCAAGGTGTGGCCGGAAGGATCTTTCCCGGCAGCCAATGTATGGGCAAGGATTTCTACCGTTGTTGCAGGTCCCATCTTCAATTTTATCCTAGCTTTCATTTTAGGCATGATTTTGGTATTTTTTACCGGTTCTGATAAGCCCGTGATTCTTGGTACAATGGAAGGCTATCCGGCAGAGGAAGCAGGTATGCAGGCAGGAGATTTGATTCTTTCCATGAATGGAGAGTCTGTAAAGTTAGCTAGAGAAATTTATATCAACACCTTTATGAATGGGGGGAACCCTATGACGATTGTGTTTGAACGGGAGGGTCAGGTAAAAGAGGTTACCTTGCAACCGAAATACTTTGCAGAGGAAGATCGATACCTGGTAGGCTTCCAGGGCTATGGAGAAGAAGTGGATTGTAAGAATCTGGGAATTTTTAAGTATGCGTATTATGAGCTTCGTTATAGCCTTATTGCCACCGTTAAAAGCTTAGGCATGTTGGTTACCGGAAAAGCCAGCAAGGATGATATTTCCGGTCCCGTAGGCATTGCCCAGGTGGTTGGAGAAGTGGCAGAAGAAGCGGCACCGTACGGTATCTTTGTAGTGCTGTTAAATATGTTTAATATTGCTTTATTACTAAGCGTGAATTTAGGAGTTGTCAATTTATTACCGTTGCCGGCTTTGGATGGAGGCCGTTTGGTATTTTTGATTATCGAGGCGCTTCGTGGCAAACCTATTCCTGTGGAAAAAGAGGGCATGGTGCATTTCGTAGGCTTGATTGTATTATTGATATTTATGGCATTTGTGATGTTTAATGATATTTCTCGATTGATAATGCATTAGAAAACTGTAACTGTTTGGGGCTAAGCAAAATTATTTAAAACAGCTGTAAAATGCTTACGGTAATTTGCTTGGAAAAGAGAAGTTGACAAATTTTGCGGATGGAGTTAATCTGTAGAGTAGAAATAAGTGAAAGTATCTCTTAAAAAGGAGTGATTTTATGCAGATCGGTGCAGTTGGATTTAGTCCATTTGTATATAATACCAATGCTGTCAGCAGTGCCAGCATGAATAAGGTATCTTCTATCGGCAAAGATGCATTGGCTTCTAAAACAGATTTTTCCGGATTGACCTTACAGGGGGAAAACCAGAATCCTTTGAAAAAAGGTCAGACCGCTAATTGGGCAGATGTATTGAGCATGCAGATGGAAATGAGCCAGAGAAATGCAGCTCGTATTATGAAGCCTGCTGATAATACTACGGAAACAGCAAGTCAGGCAGTTACTGCTACTGCTCCTACAGCAAGTAGTGCACAGGCTGAAACTACAGCAGCTAGTACAACACAAACTGATATTACGGCAGCTGCCACAACACAAGCTGATACTACAGCAGCGAGTGTAGCGCCCGTAGCAAATTTAGGAACCCCTCAGATTCAGGCGGTTGATACCAGTGCTTCTGCTAGCCAGGTAATGAATAACAATCAGCAGTTTGGCAGTGCTATGATGCAACGAGCAGCAGATGCTTATATGTCTATGATGATGGTATCATAGAGTAATGTAGTAGTATTTAGACACTATGTATTTTCACCTCCCTAGCAATAGGGAGGTATCTTTTCATTCATTGTATTCAAAATTGCGAATATTCTTTCGCATTTTCCCATTTTAGATCTAAAAATAAATACCAGTAAAGGAGAACTATGCAGAAAAAACAGAATAACTCATGGGAGATTGCCCAGTTTTGGCATATTGGGCAACGAGGAAGTAACCAGGACTCTATTCTTGTGCGCCAGATGAAAAAGGGGAAGCGAATTTGCTCCCTTTTGGTGGTGTGTGATGGAATCGGAGGACTGCAAGAGGGAGAAAAGGCCAGTGGCCATATTGTATACCAACTTTCTTCCTGGTTTGTACAAAAAGGCTGCAAAAGTAAAAGTTTGCGGCAAGGGAAGCGCCAAATGAAACGACTGTTGTACCAGATACACAGGCAGTTACAAAACTATGGCAGAATTCAGAATATACAAATGGGCAGTACTATTTGTTTTGTATTTATGATTGGCAGAAGATATTTTTGGGGACAAGTAGGAGATAGTAGGATCTATCGTATTCAAAAGAAAAAATGTAAGTGTTTGAGTCGTGATCAAATTCATGCCAATGGAGCTTTGCTCTATGCCATAGGAGTAGGTGACTGGAAGATACCAAAATGTAAATATGGGAAGCTGCATAAGAATGAAGCATTACTACTATGTACAGATGGTTTTTATAGGGGCCTGTCGGAGGAACAGATTTTGCAATTTTTAAATTCGGCAAATTCAGAAGCACCCCTACAACGAAGGTTGGATCAACTGGGACAGAAAAAGCTTTCCATGGGGGAACAGGATAATTTATCCGCACTTTTGGTGGCGCTTCATTAATAAGGGACAGTATCGACATAAATATGTACATATAGTTATGGTAGAAAGGAAGTATCCATGATAGAAACAGATATCAAATTATCCAATCGTAAAAATTATCAGATAGTAAAGAAACTAGGACAGGGTAGTAACGGACAGGTCTACTTATTAAATGACCTGCAGTTAGGCAAGAGGTGGGCCATGAAAGTATTGCCAAGTTCTCAAAAGGAAGAATGCAGCATATTAAAGGAAATGAGCCATCCTGCATTTCCCAGAATTGTGGATATGTGGGAAGAAGAGGATAGAGTCTTCCTGGTAATGGATTATATACAGGGGGAAACCTTGCAGACTCTTTTACAGGAAAGAAAATGGAGTGAGCCGGAAATTGTTGCCATAGGGCTTCAGATTGCCAAGGCGTTACAATATCTTCATACTTTTAGCCCTATGTTATTTTATCTGGATTTGAAACCGGAAAATATTATGATGGATCCAAACGGCAAAATATTCTTAATAGATTTAGGCTCCGTGTTCAGGCAGGGAGAAAAGGGTAGGATTAGTGGAACCGTAGGATACGCGTCTCCGGAACAAATTTCTTATGGCAGAAAGGAAACTTCCATCACCAATCAAAGCGATATTTATAGTTTGGGTATGGTTCTGTATTCCTTGCTGTTACAAAAGAACAAGGGGCTTCCCATTATGGAAGAAACATCGCCTAATGGATTTTGGATTAGCCGCTTAACATCTCAGGTATCCAAACCAATGGAGCAGATTATTGAGGGCTGCACCAGAGGCAGATTAGAGAAGCGAACCAGATATATAGAAAATGTGATACAGGATTTGGAGGAACTGGGGAAAAAATGGCAAAAGAAGGGACCTGCTTTCGTCTTAAAACATCCTTTTTTTTCCGGTTTTCAGCCGGGGAAAAGGAAACAGTATTGGACCCAGGAGGTTGGAGTATTATTGTCCCAGGGGACTCCTATGTGGTTGTGAAAATCGAAAAAGATGAGAGGAAATTTTTGAAAATATACCGATTCTATTCATTTCAAAAAGGGGAAGTGTTATACTGAATAATACCTGTGAAAAACTTTTCAGAGCAGGAAATTGTGAATAGAAAAAAGAAAACCAGGAGGGCATTTATGTATAGAGAAAAAACAAAAGTGGTACAAATTGGAGATAGAAAAATTGGTGGGGGAAATCCTATTTTAATCCAAAGTATGACCAATGTGCCTACAGAAAATGTGGAACAGACCGTGGCCCAGATATTGAAATTAGAGAAAGCCGGCTGTGAAATTATTCGCTGTACCGTGCCAACCCTGGAAGCTGCAAAAGCCATTGCAGAGATTAAGAAACAGATACATATTCCACTGGTAGCAGATATTCATTTTGATTATAAAATGGCCATTGCCGCCATGGAATACGGTGCGGATAAAATCCGTATTAACCCAGGTAATATTGGGGGACAGGAAAATGTGGCAGCAGTGGTGGCTGTGGCAAAAGAACGAAATATTCCTATTCGAGTAGGGGTAAACAGTGGTTCCCTGGAAAAGGAATTGGTAGAAAAATACCATGGTGTAACGGCAGAGGGTATTGTGGAATCTGCTTTGGATAAGGTTCGTATGATAGAGGCGTTGGGCTATGACAATCTGGTTATCAGCATCAAATCTTCCGATGTATTGATGTGTGTCCGTGCCCATGAACTGTTGGCAGATAAGACCCCTTACCCATTACATGTTGGCATTACAGAATCCGGCACCCTGCTTTCCGGAAATATCAAATCTTCTATTGGTTTGGGATTGATTTTGCACCAGGGAATCGGAGATACCATTCGTGTTTCTCTGACAGGAGACCCGGTAGAAGAAATCAAATCAGCAAAACTGATTTTACGCACCCTGGGACTGCGTAAAGGTGGCGTAGAAGTAGTCAGCTGCCCTACCTGTGGCAGAACCAAAATTGATTTGATTGGATTAGCCAATCAGGTAGAGGACATGGTGGCAGATATTCCGTTGGATATCAAGGTGGCAGTTATGGGGTGCGTGGTAAATGGCCCGGGTGAAGCCAAAGAAGCAGATATCGGCATTGCCGGTGGTAAAGGAGAAGGCCTTTTGATTAAAAAAGGAGAGATTATCAAAAAACTGCCGGAAGATCAGTTGTTAAACGCATTAAAGGAAGAGTTATTACACTGGAATGAATAAGTTATTTTTAGATGTTTTTCCCCAATTACAATTAGATAAAAAGCTAAAGACCGCAGTGGAGACCGTGGAAATTGAACGGGCCACTTCCAATAAGGGAAAAGATGTGCTGACCATTTATCTGGTGAGTAGTCATTTGCTGTTTCACGACCAGATAAAAGCCCTGGCAGGGGAAATCAAAAAACAATTATTTCCCCAGGTCAATATACAGATTAGATTTAAGGAAAAATATCAATTGTCCCATCAGTATTCTCCCCAGAATATATTGGAAATCTATGGGGAAAGTATGCTCTTGGAGCTGGGAGAGTATGACCATATTCTTTATGGTATGATGAAAAATGGAGACTTTATTTTCCCGGAAAAAGATTTGATTCAGGTAGAAGTGAAGGATAGCTTTTTGTATCACGAGAAAGAAAAAGATTTCTGCGATTTTTTGGAAAAAATCTTTATAGAACGTTGTTGTTTGCCGGTTGGAGTGCAAATCCTTTACAAGGAAAACGAAGGTGAAGCGAATAAATATCGGGAAGAGGATGAGCAGGTTCTGCAAAGAAAAGTAGAAGAAATCGTCAGTCGTGTGGCGAAAAAGGATTCTGCGGAAGAAAGGGCGGAAAGCACCGATGGTGAGGTCCGGACCGAGGAGAAAAAAACTGTTGAAAAGAGCAGCGGTAATTCTTCCAAAGGAAAGAATGAAAAGGGTAAAAGTTATTTCCGTTCTTATAAGAATAGTGACAATCCGGATGTGATATTTGGTAAGGATTTTGAAGGGGATACCATTCCCATGGAAGAAATTATTGGAGAACTGGGAGAAGTGTGTATTCACGGGAAAATTCTGTTTGTGGATACCAGAGAAATCCGGAATGAAAAGACCATCATTATGTTCGATGTGACAGATTTTACGGATACATTGACAGTAAAAATCTTTGCCCAAAATGAAAATGTAAAAGAAATTTTGGGAAATATTGCACCTGGTGCCTTTGTGAAGGTGCATGGTCTGGCGCAGGTAGATAAATTTGACCATGAGCTAGGCATAGGTTCTGTATTTGGCATCAAAAAAATCCAGGATTTTACAAACTCCCGTATGGATTACAGTGTAAGAAAGCGTGTGGAATTGCATTGCCATACCAAGATGAGCGATATGGATGGAGTTTCTGATGTGAAGGATATTGTGAAAACCGCTTATAAGTGGGGCCATCCTGCCATTGCCATTACAGACCACGGTGTAGCTCAGTCCTTCCCGGATGCCAACCATACCTGGGAAGATTTGTGGAAGGCAGAGAAGAAAAAACGACAGGAAGCGGGAGAGGAAAAGCCTGATTCTTCCGATTTCTTTAAAGTCATTTATGGGGTAGAAGCCTATTTGGTAGACGATTTACGGGATATTGTTACCAATAGTAAGAATCAAAGTTTGGAGGATTCTTTTGTGGTATTTGATATTGAAACCACAGGCTTTTCACCTGTAAAAAATAAAATCATTGAAATTGGTGCAGTGAAGATTCAAGGGGGAGAAATCGTGGATCGGTTTTCCCAGTTTGTAAATCCACAAGTGCCTATTCCGTATGAAATTGAAAAACTCACCAGCATTAACGATAGCATGGTAGAAAGTGAACCGGTAATCGAAGAAATTTTACCAAAGTTTTTGGCCTTTTGTGAGGGTAGCGTTCTGGTAGCCCATAACGCCAACTTTGATATGTCTTTTATTTTGCAAAATGCAAAGAATCAGGGAATCTCTACGGACATCACTTATCTGGATACCTTGGGACTTGCCAGAGTACTTTTACCGGGACAGGCAAAGCATACCTTAGATGCAGTAGCAAAAACCTTAAAGATTTCTCTGGAAAATCATCATCGGGCAGTAGATGATGCAGAATGTACAGCCCAGATCTTTTTACGGTTCATAGATACCTTGAAAGAAAAAGAGATATTTTCCATGGATGCGATTAATGTCCTAGGAGAAAGTGATATAGAGTCGGTGAAAAAACTGCCCTATTATCATGCCATTATTTTGGCCAAGAATAATACGGGACGAGTGAATTTATATACTCTGATTTCCGAATCTCATCTGCATTATTTTAATAAGAGACCGAAGGTACCAAAGAGTCTGCTGATGAAACACAGAGAAGGCTTGATTTTAGGTTCTGCCTGCGAGGCGGGAGAATTGTATCGGGCTCTTTTGGAGGAAAAGAGTGAAGAAGAAATCGCCAGATTGGTGAATTTCTATGATTATCTGGAAATCCAGCCTTTGGGGAATAATGCCTTTATGATTGATTCGGATCGTGTCCGCAATATCAATTCCATGGAAGATATACAGGAAATCAACAAGCGTATTGTAAAGCTGGGAGAGGAATTCCATAAGCCTGTTGTGGCTACCTGTGATGTACACTTTTTGAATCCTGAGGATGAAGTCTATCGTCGAATTATTATGGCAGGAAAAGGCTATAAGGATGCGGATGATCAGGCACCTTTGTATCTGCGTACCACGGAAGAGATGTTGGCAGAATTCTCTTATTTAGGCAGCGATAAGGCAGAGGAAGTGGTAATTACCAATACCAACCTGATTGCTGACCAGATTGAAGCCATGTCTCCGGTGCGTCCTGATAAATGCCCACCGGTCATTGAAAACAGTGATCAGATTCTGACGGATATTTGCTATACCAAGGCAAAACAGATGTATGGAGATCCTTTGCCGGAAATCGTAGAAGCCAGATTGCAGAGAGAATTAAACTCCATTATCAGTAATGGTTTTGCGGTTATGTATATTATTGCCCAAAAGTTAGTGTGGAAGTCTGTGGAGGATGGGTATCTGGTAGGCTCTCGTGGCTCCGTTGGTTCTTCCTTTGTGGCCACCATGGCGGGTATTACGGAGGTAAATCCTTTAAGCCCCCATTATTATTGCCCGGATTGTCATTACAATGACTTTTATTCCGATGAGGTAAAAGAATATGCTGGACGAGCTGGTGTGGATATGCCGGATAAGCTTTGTCCTAACTGTGGAAAGCCTTTGAAAAAGGATGGCTTTGATATTCCGTTTGAAACCTTCTTAGGGTTTAAGGGAGATAAGGAGCCGGATATAGACTTAAACTTCTCCGGAGAATATCAGTCCAAAGCCCATAAATATACAGAAGTTATTTTTGGCGCAGGTCAAACCTTCCGTGCCGGTACCATTGGTACTCTGGCGGATAAAACCGCTTTTGGGTATGTAAAGAATTATTATGAGGAACGAGGGGTTCATAAGCGAACCTGCGAAATCAATCGTATTGTTAGCGGTTGTACCGGGGTTCGTCGTAGTACAGGGCAGCACCCCGGTGGTATCGTAGTATTGCCGGTGGGAGAGGACATTAACTCCTTTACGCCGGTGCAGCATCCTGCCAATGATACAGAAACGGATACCATTACTACCCATTTTGATTATCACTCTATCGATCATAACTTATTAAAGTTAGATATACTGGGCCATGATGATCCTACCATGATTCGTATGCTGCAGGATTTGACAGGCTTAGACCCGGTTACTATTCCTTTAGATGATAAAGGGGTTATGAGCTTGTTCCAGAATACAGATGCATTGGGCATTACGCCGGAGCAAATTGGGGGCACCAAGTTAGGTTGTCTTGGGATTCCGGAGTTTGGTACAGAATTTGCTATGCAGATGTTAATTGATACCCATCCGGTGCAATTTTCCGATTTGGTTCGTATTGCAGGGCTTTCTCATGGTACGGATGTATGGTTAGGAAATGCGCAGGAACTGATTATGAGTGGCAAGGCAACGATTGCTACAGCTATCTGTACTCGCGATGATATTATGGTATATCTGATTCAGATGGGAGTGGAAAGTAGCCGTGCCTTCAGTATTATGGAAAATGTCCGTAAAGGAAAGGTAGCAAAAGGAAAAGTAGCAGAATGGGCAGAATGGAAGCAGGATATGTTAGACCACAATGTGCCGGATTGGTATGTTTGGTCCTGTGAACGGATCCAGTATATGTTCCCCAAAGCCCATGCGGCAGCGTATGTTATGATGGCGTGGCGTATCGCTTACTGTAAGATTTATTACCCATTGGCTTTTTATGCTGCATTTTTCAGTATCAGAGCTTCAGGCTTTTCCTATGAACTGATGTGTCAGGGAAAAGAGCATTTGGTTAGTATTATGAAGGACTACAAGAAACGAGAGGATACTTTGACTCCAAAGGAGCAGGGTTCCTTAAAAGATATGAAGCTGGTGCAGGAAATGTATGAAAGAGGCTTTGACTTTATGCCTATCGACATTTTCCGTGCCCATGCCAGAAATTTCCAGATTATAGATGGCAAAATTATGCCTTCCTTAAGTAGTATTGACGGTATGGGAGAAAAAGCGGCAGATGCAGTAGTAGAAGCTGCCAAAGACGGTCCTTTCCTTTCCAAACAGGACTTTAGAGAAAGAACCAAGGTATCCAAAACGGTAGTAGAACTGATGGACAGCCTGCATTTACTGGGAGATTTGCCGGAAACCAATCAGCTTAGTATTTTTGATTTCGCATAGGGAGAATAGAGATGGAAATGACGCAATTTTTACAAAACTTAAGCAGTGCAGATCCAACCCCCGGAGGTGGTGGCGCCAGCGCCCTGATAGGCAGTGTGGCAGCCGCTTTGGGGTCTATGGTGGGGAATTTGACCACAGGAAAAAAGAAATATGCGATGTATCAGGAAGATATTGAGCGAATTTTGGCACAAACGGGAGAAAAGTGGAGAATCTTGGAAGGCTATATTGCAAAGGATGCAGAAAGCTTTGCTCCTTTGGCAGCAGCCTATGGGATTCCAAAGGACCAGGAAGGCAGAGAGGAAATCCTGCAAAATGCCTTGATAGAGGCGGCAAGGGTGCCCTTGGAAATCGCCAGAGAATGTGCTTCTTTGGTGCCTTTATTAGAAGAGCTTTCTGAAAAAGGTAGCCGTTTGGCCATCAGTGATGTGGCAGTTGCGGCAGTGGCTTGCAGAAGCGCTATAGAGGGTGCTGTGATGAATGTGTATATCAATACCAAATTGATGACAGACAGAGCCCTGGCAGATAGCATGAATGCTGAAGCCAATCAACTGGTAGCAGATAGCAGAGTACGGTTGGATAAGGTGTATGAAGAGATCAGTAATCAGCTGCAGGGAAAATACCAATCTTGATCTGCTTTGATTTTGAGAGGGAATTGGATTGTGAATTATGCTAAGTAAATAATAAATATGCGAAAGTACAGCGAAATGAGGAAAACATGGAAGAATTAAGAGGTTTACCGGTAGCCAAAGCCATTGTGGCAGCAGCCCAGGAAAAAATAGAGGCGTGTAAAAGTCAGGGCGTGGTGCCCAAATTACAGGTTATTCGTGTGGGAAATCGAGAAGATGATTTGTCTTATGAAAGAGGCATTTATAAACGCTTTGAAGGGGCAGGAGCCGTTGTTTCTACGAAGGAATTGCCGGAAGATGTGACCCAGGAAGCCTTAGAGGCAGCTATTGCGGAAGCAAATGCCGACAAAACTGTGCATGGCATTTTGATGTTTGCACCTTTGCCCAAGCATTTGGATGAAGTAAAAGCAAAAGAAACCATTGCACCAGCCAAAGATATGGATTGTATGACCAATGAAAATGTAGCCCACTTATTCAAAGGGGATGGAAAAGGATATGCACCTTGTACACCCCAGGCAGTGATGGAAATTTTGGACTACTATGGCTATGACCTGACCGGGAAAAAAGCGGTAGTCATTGGCAGAAGTATGGTAGTAGGAAAACCTTTGGCTATGCTGTTATTACAGAAGAATGCCACCGTTACCATTTGTCATACCAGAACCAAAGAATTGGCCAAAACCTGTCAACAGGCAGATATCTTGATTGCGGCAGCAGGGGTAGCCAAAATGGTGGAGGAAACCTATGTGTCTGCAGGTCAAATCTTATTAGATGTTGGCATTCATGTGGTGGAAGATAAGCTTTGCGGAGATGTGAATCGCGAGTCGGTAGAAGAGATTGTAGAGGCTCTCACACCTGTGCCGGGAGGCGTTGGTTCTGTCACCACTTCTGTATTGTTGAAGCATACGGTGGAAGCGGCTTGGAAGAGTTTTGCGTAGAAAGTGCTTTCGCATGAAACAATTCTTATTTATTATGTTCCATACTAGTATAATATGCATACTTTGGACCATTAAGTGATTATGTGCATAGCACAGTTATGGTCCAATTTAGAAGAATATTCATAAATTGGACCATTTAACAACTGTTTACAAATTACAAATCTCATCAATTCGCTTCAATTCATCCTCTGTAAAGGTGGTATTCTGAATGGCTTTACAGTTGTCTATAATCTGAGAAGACTTAGAAGCTCCAATCAAAACAGAAGTCACTATACCATCTTTCAATACCCAAGCCAGCGCCATTTCTGCTAAGCTTTGTCCTCTTTCTTTCGCCAGTTCATTTAAGGCTGCAATCTGCGTCAGCTTTTCGGCGGATAAAACCTCTTCTTTTAAGAAACGCCCATCGGTACGAATACGGCTGTCTGCCGGAATACCATTTAAGTAACGGTCTGTCAAAGTACCCTGTGCCAAAGGACTAAAGGCAATAATGCCTTTTTGCAGCTTATTTGCCATGTCCTTTAAGCCATTTTTCTCAATGGTTCTGTCAAAAATAGAATAACGATTCTGATTGATAATAAAAGGCACTTTCAACTCTTCCAAAATAGCAGTGGCTTTTTCCAAAGTGGGACCGTTGTAATTGGATAAGCCTACATACAAAGCCTTGCCGCTATTTACAGCGGTAGCAAGTGCGCCCATGGTCTCCTCCAATGGAGTATCCGGATCCATGCGGTGGTGATAGAAAATATCCACATAATCCAAATCCATTCGTTTCAAACTTTGATCTAAGCTTGCCAAAAGATATTTGCGACTACCCATATCTCCATAAGGACCATCCCACATCACATAACCGGCCTTGGTGCTAATAATCATTTCGTCGCGATAATTAGAAAAATCATCTTTCACGATTTTTCCAAAATTCTCTTCTGCAGCGCCCGGTTTAGGGCCATAGTTATTGGCTAAATCAAAATGGGTAATTCCCAAATCAAAAGCAGTATGACAAAGCTCTTTCATATTGCCATAGTCTGCATTGTCTCCAAAATTATGCCACAAGCCAAAGGATACCATTGGCAGTTTCAATCCACTGTTTCCACAGCGCTTGTAGATCATTTTTTCATAACGATTATTTTTTGCAATATACATCACAATTCTCCTTTCGGATGTCGGTTTTAACTGTTTAGGACAAGGTTAAAAATGCTACACATTTCACAACTTGACCATAAACGGTATCAAAAGTATACCATACTTAGATTTGCTGGAACAATACAAGAAATTGTATTGTATGGGAATTGGTGACATGGTACTATAGAAACGCGAAAGCAAGAAAGTGATACAATGAGGACAGGGGTTTGGTATCATGATGCTACAAAGTCCCTGTCTCTATTGTATCAAGCAAATTGTATTCAATAACAGAATGGAGCATAAAAGAATGGCAACCGTAGTGTTAAAAAAAGGTGAAGGCAGGCTGTTAAAGCAGGGCGGTATGTGGATTTTTGATAATGAAATAGATACCATTCAAGGCATGTACAAAAATGGGGATATTGTAGAAGTACAGGATTTTGACGGTTATGGTATGGGGAAAGGCTTTATCAATGACCAGTCTAAAATCCGGGTGCGGATGATGACCAGAAAAAAAGACCAGGAAATCGATGTAGCGTTCTTGGAAAATAGAGTAAAAGCAGCCTGGGAATATCGAAAGACTACAGTAGATACCAGTTGTTGCCGTGTTATTTTTGGAGAAGCAGATTTCTTGCCGGGATTAGTTATTGATAAGTTCTCTGATGTACTAGTAGTGCAATCTTTGGCACTGGGAATCGATAGATGGAAAACCCAGATCGTAGATATATTAGTAAAACTGATGAAAGAAGATGGTATAGCAATCAAAGGGGTGTATGAACGCTCCGATACCGCTGTACGAAAAAAAGAGGGATTACCATTACACAAAGGTTTCTTAAGTGAACCCTTTGACACCAATGTGGAAATCGTAGAAAATGGCGTCCACTATATGGTAGATGTAGTAAATGGGCAAAAGACAGGATTCTTCCTGGATCAAAAATATAATCGTCTAGCCATTCAAAAACTATGTAAAGATAAAAAAGTCTTGGACTGCTTTACTCATATGGGGACCTTTGCATTAAACGCTGGGATTGCAGGCGCTAAAGAAGTAACGGGATTGGATATTTCAGACTATGCCATTAAGCAGGCAAGAGAAAATGCCAAGCGAAACGGCTTAGAGAAGACGGTCCATTTCCGTCAGGCAAATGTTCTGGATGAATTGCCAAAGCTTCTGGCAGCAGGAGAACAGTATGATGTGGTAATTCTAGATCCACCTGCCTTTACCAAATCCAGAGAAGCGACAAAAAACGCTATCAAAGGCTATCGAGAAATCAACCGAGAAGGGCTGAAGCTGGTAAAAGATGGGGGCTATCTGGCAACCTGTTCCTGTTCTCATTTTATGACTCAGGAATTGTTTATCAAAACCATAGGAGAAGCTGCCAAATCCGCTCACAAGAGACTGCGCCAGGCAGAATTTCGTACCCAGTCTCCGGATCACCCTATTTTATGGGCAGCAGACGAAAGCTATTATTTGAAATTCTTGATCTTCCAGGTGGTGGAGGAGAAGTAGACTGCATAATCAAACGAAAAAACATATAAAAATTTCATAAAATAAAAAACGATTTATTGCAACTGCTTATAGACTATGCTAACATAGTTCTATAAGCAGTTTTTCATTGCCGAAAGGTATCTAGACACACATCTGTTGTTCATTGAATCGAAAAATCCTGCTTAAAATCCATGTATTATATAAAAATGCAGGAGATACGATTAAGAATTGGTACAAATATCAGAGCTAGCGCTGGCAGGATATTTTTTCTGGACTATTCAGGATAATAGTAAGACAGAAAAGATTACAGTAGAAGTGCAGCAAATAGAAGTGGAGCCGGAAGAACCATCGGTGGAAGAACCTGAAGAAACTGTTTCCATAGAGATAGAAGAGGAACCGAAAATCGATTGGGAAGCTTTGTTTAATCAAAACCCGGATATTTACGGCTATGTCTATGTACCCGGAACCAAGGTTAGTTATCCCGTTTTACAGAGTGAGCAAGACGACTATTATTTAACCCATGACGCGAATAAAGGCAAGTCCAAAGAAGGGGCTATCTATACCAATCATGATAATACCAAGACCTTTCGGGATGCTGTGACAGTTCTCTATGGTCACAATATGCGTAATGGGAATATGTTTGGGAGTCTGAAAGAGTTTTATCAGGAAGATTTTTATAAAGAACATGAGTTAATCGCAATCTATACACCAGAGAAACGATTGGTCTATCAGATTGTTACAGCCAGACGCCACAGTGACGCCTATCTTTATGATGAATATGCAAATTATAATGCAGGTGGAATGGCTCGAAAGATTATATAACGTTTCTATACTGTTCTCTGTCTTTTACCTTTAAAGCATCACATACTTCATCAAATGACATTTTTAATGACTCCATTGCATTTCTTATAAGTTCAAGTGTTGTTTTTTCTTGCTCTTTAATTTTCATTTTTTCAATTGCTTGGCACACATCGATTCCTCCTTCATCTGTTTTGATTTTAATGCTTGCATTAAGTTTTGTATAATGTGACGCTAGATTGTAAGCGTCTTCGGGCATTTTGGTGTAATAGTCTTGATTGTTTATTATTTCTTTTTCAAATCCAATATCATCTTTAGACAATCTTATAAGATTGAAAATATGTCGCAAATCTGTTCGCAATCGATTGACTTCTTCTTCGGTCAATTTGTGGATATCAATTAACTGAATTTTATAATTTTGAACGGCTTCCTGCAGGGCTTTGGGAAGATGGTCTAGAATAAGCATATCCTTAAGGCTAGTAGGACCATCCCATTCTTCTTCTCCTGCATAGAGAAGATATGTAATGGTTGGGAACAACCTGTCATCTTTGCGAAACTTATATAAACGCTCCCTGCTACTTAGAATTTTCGGATATTTTTTGTTATGGGCTTTGATATTTTTTACCTGCTTATTGTACGTGTTATAAGTATATCCCATTTCACGTACAGGGTAAGCGTAGTCTAGATTTTCCTGGTGTTCAATACCAAAGATAGCACATTGAAATCCTAGGGCGATTTTCCGTAATAAATCTCGGTTGGTTCCGTCAGCATTTGCAGTATCACATTCCATGATATCATCTGCATGTACGATTTCTTTGCCTTCATACGCAAAGGCATTAATGAAGTCGGCATATCTGGCATTATCTGCCAAATAGTCCTTCCAAGTAAGGTCTTTTTTCATAGCATCCTCCTATATGGCAGGAGCACCTTGTTTCTCCTGCATTTAAATTGTTTGGGTAAATTAAAGCAAGATTTCAAGATGTACTAAGATAAAAGAATTCTTAATAGATGTGAATGAAAATTTTGCTTAAGGTCATTATAGCTTAGTGTGATAGTTCGGTCAAGAATTAATTTTTGAATGTTTTTTGGTGAAAATAGATTGTATGTTTAAAATTCAATATAGGAAATGATAGATTCAGGCAACTGGGAAATAATAGAGAAGAAAAATGGGTAAAATGAAAAGCATTATAAATATCTAAGAAAAATGTGACATTTTTTCCGAGAAAATGCATAAAAACCATTGGAATTGTCTGAATATTTTGGTATAATATTATGAGTTGTATTTGAGTTTAAAATAGTGAACTATACCCCGAAAAAAGGAGTAAAAGGAGTAATAATTTTTATGAGACTAAACAAAAGGACTCTCGAAGTAATCAAAAGAAAGGTGCTGGCATATTTACTGATTGCTGTTATGATTGCAGGGATTGTAACACCACTTGGGTATGCATCTGCAAATCAGAATGGTCAGACACAGGAAACTGAGATTCAGGAGTCTGGAAATGATGCAGGTGACCTTACTGAAGGAAACGAGGGAGGTGACAGCGCAGAAGCCGGTGGCGGTACAGGAACCAATTTTGAGAACCCAACGGATGAATCTGGAAATCCATCTACTGGAGATACTGGCAATCAACTCGAAGAGGATAATAATACAGATGCTCAGGAAAGTGGTAGTACTGGTACACAAGCAGGTGGCTTGTCAAATGACCAAAATAGTGGTACAAATTCGGATTCAGTGCGTGTAAAATGGGAAGCTGTAAATTGGGCAAACTTTAACGAGGAGTTCGATTGGTATGGCTTGGACGAGGATACTTGGACTGTAGTATTGGATGTATTGACAACCAAATTAAGTGCAGGTGAGATTGATGCTGCTTTAATGGATAAGATTCAGCAATCAGGTCGTGCATATTTAGATGGCAAAAAAGCTCCTATGACAAAAGCACCAAAAGCAAGATTGCTTGGAGCACCAGCTGGTGGTGTGGATTGGAGTACTTTTGATTGGGAAAGTATTGATTTTGAAACTTTTGATTTTTCATTAGTAGATTGGACACAAGTAGATTATTATGTTTTTGATATGTTTACTTTGGAAGATACCTATGAAGCTGGTACAAATGAAACTTTATCTATGGAAGTTTTTCTAGAGGCGTTTGAAGCATATAACGCATATTGGGGAAACCAGATTTCTTTGCTTGATGTGACTCCTGCACCAACTGTTTTGGGCGGTAAGAAAACAGGACCAACCAGTGATTTGTGGGAACCAATAGTATCGTTGCAGTATGAAAAGGATGGACAACGTGTTGAGCTTACCAATGAAAGTGATATTAGTCAGAATACCAATTTGTATTTAGCATACAAGTGGGATATTGGTCAGAAATCACTTGCGGATATAGGTATTGAAGCAGATGTAGAATACACATTGAATTTCCCAAGTAATATAATCCCTGATAATATGGGAAAACAGGATATATATGATGATCCAAATGATGTAGCTACAAAATTCGCTGAAATTACTCCTTCAAAAAATAATGATGGAACGATAAGTTTGAAAATCAAATTTACAGATGTTTCGCATGGGGGAGTTGTAACTGCCGGATTACAAGGAAAGGTCAGTGGTGATAAATCTCAATATGATTCTAATAAGAAAATAGATATAGCACTTGGAGGAGATACTTTTGCCTCACCAACTGTTACTGATTTTGTTCCTGATGGACCAAAGATTGAGAAAGAAAGTGTGCAAAATGGTGTTAACTATAATGATGGAACCATTCAGTGGAAAATATCATACACACATCCTGCAAATAATTATACTTTCCCGAAAGACAATAATAATCTGGAAATAAAACCTGTGATAGAAGATATATTACCTACTGGATTGAAATTCTCGTCATTTACTGTTGAGGGGGAGAATGTGGCTCAGGTAAGTAAGGCTACTGATTCCACCGATAGTAATATAAAGTTTGAATTTACAAATGATGACTACAAGACAAAAGACACAACTATTATAATTACTGCAAAACTTACGGATCAGGAAACAATTTCTTTAATGGATAGCTCTGCTAACAAAAATTATACCAATACTGTTAATTTAAATTTAGCAGATACCACTGTTGATAATGCGACTGCAAATCAAACTATTAATCCATCGGGTTTTAACCCTATCACAAAAAATGGTAATGTAGACATTGAAGCGGGCAAAGGTGCAGTAGCAGGAAAATATTGGGAAGTAATAGTGCATGTTCCTGAAATGGAAACCTATACAAGCCTTAATTTTAAGGATGAATTAGGAAAGTACTTAAACTATATTTCGGATACATTTTATGTTGCAACATCTAATGATGGTTCGGCTTGGAGTGATTTTACCAAACCTGCTACAGATGTAACTTTTACAAATAATAATACTGAGCAAAGTAAAGCCTTAACATATCCATTATGGCCAAATGCGGAATTAAATTTTGGCACTAAACCAGCAAAGTATTATAAAGTTATATATCAAACAGCAGTAAATGGAAAAGTATATCTTGATGGAACTAATGCAGATATTACGAATACCGCCTCTGTTTTGTTTACAAGTGGAAGTAATCAAAATACCGGAAATGGTGTATCGAAAAAAGGTGTTGTTATGCCGGGAACCTCTGCAAACTTTATTCTGAAAGAGGCAGGTTCAGTAGATAAGTTAGCAAAAGGATTGCGGGTAAAATATACTATTACAGTGAATCCAAATAGTGCAGTTACTATTAATGGTTCAACTGCTCAGGGAAATAAGATTATTTTAA
Organism: Lachnospiraceae bacterium; assembly: GCA_024403235.1. Taxonomy (GTDB): domain Bacteria; phylum Bacillota; class Clostridia; order Lachnospirales; family Lachnospiraceae; genus JAKSSF01. The sequence goes on from JAKSSF010000012.1 coordinate 35,118, forward strand.
CGGAAATCTTGAAAACTGAAAAAGGCGGACATACCTATACTCCCTGGTTCTTTTCAGATGAAGCCGGAAAGGCATTATCAGAGAATGAAATAGCACAAGCTATAGAGAATGTATTAAAGGCCGAAGGGAACAATATTACGAGCGTTTTTGTTTCTGGAGAAAACTTCCATGGTCAAGATGGTAATAAAGGATATTCAAAATTTATAGCTACAATAGATGGAACAATAACAAGCCAGGTTACTATTCCGATTACAACCACGATAGAAGACCCTTATGTGTGGGCTCAAAATCATGCTAATATTATAACTCTTGATAATAGTGCAAGCCTGGAAGGACGCATCAATGGAGCTGATGTTAATAGAAGTGCGGAAGCTTCAAGTCCGCTAACAGGTGAAGTTCATGTGTTGGCTAAAATGATGCAAGATTTTGACCCAAATAGTGGCTATATTACGTATAGTATTCGTGTGGGCCAAAGTTCAGCAAAATTTGATTTTGGTGATGTGGAATTAAATGATTATTTACCAACATATCTTTCTTTTAATGCAGATGATCCTAAGTGTAAATACGAACTATATACACATGCGACAGACGCAAAAGCCACCAGTGGAACTCTTGTAGATGAAAGTAATATCAAGTCATTTTCTTATAAAGCTAATCAGACTTTTGACGGAGGGGCTTGTAATCAACTTACTTGGGAATTACAAAATATCAATGCAAAGACAAATGACTGTTTTTACTTTATGAAGTTTACAGTAAAGCTTGATATGGATGAGTTTATGCGTCAAAAAGGATATTCCAATGGAGAGATTCCTTCAGGCGCAGAAATAAAAAATAATGTTACTGCAACTACTAACGGTGTAACTAGCAAAGCTTGGCATAGCTTCAAAATTGCGGGCTCTCAGAAAATGCTTACTAAGTTTGTAAAACGTAAAGACGATACAAAAGCATTAGATTATACAGTTTATGTCAATCCTTTTGCACTCGATATTTCCGCAGGAAATAGTAGTGTTACACAATTTAAAGTTGAGGATATTCTTGGGGCGGGTCTGACCTTAGATTTGGGATCTGTTAAATTATATGAGGCACAAGCACCCTCTGTTACACCAGGCAATAATTCATTTGCAGGTGGAAGTCTTGGAGCTGATGCCGGGGCTGGCATGAATATAACTTATGGTAGTAACCAAGCTACGCAAACAGGAAGCAATTCAAGTAATCAGAATATTCCTGCAATAGTACTTGAGAAAAAAACGACAGATGCAATTTCTGGAATTGTTCCCTCATTAGTATCTGGAAATGATGGAACAAGTATATTGACGGTACCTATTGAGAATAAAAAAGCTTATATTTTAGAATATACAGCGATAGCTACCAAATCAAATGCAGCCTTATCTAACAGTGTTAGCCTGAAGGGAGAAGGTATGCAGGCAATACCTGCGGATGCTAGAGTTTATACCTTTTCATCAAGCGCATTTGGATCGGCAAAGCGATTTATTCCAACCTCTTTGCCAACGAACCCATATTATATGATTCAATTGTTAAAAAAGGATTCACAGACAAATGATCCTATAGGGTTTGCTGATGATACGAAGAATGCAGAATTTATCGTATATACGACCAATGAAAATGCACCTATTGGTACTATAAAGTGCAATGAAGTTGGAGAAGGGGAAATATCCTTCCTGGAATCAGAGTTGGATGCATTTTTGACTGCAACTCCTGCAGTTGAGGTACTTCATATAAAGGAAAGCAAGGCACCGGAGGGCTATGAAAAATCCACGGATATTTTAGATTTGCCAATTACAGAATTGCTTAGTACTGATAGAAAAGATGCCACAACAGGCACATATATATATAGTACTGAGGTGAAAAATCGAAAAGTAGATGATCCTGTTATAACTGGAGAAATTACAATTTTCAAAGAAGATCCAGATAAAAATTTTGTGAGTGGAGCATCTGTATCAGTATTTACGGATGAAGCATGTAATACCTTGGCAGAAGGAAGTGTAGGTGGTGGAGCAAAGGGCCCCTTACAAAATATTCCAATTACATCAGCAGCCGGAGTAGTTATTTCTGATTTGACAATTGGTGTGTATTATATAAAAGAAGTTGTTACTCCATCTGGTTATATTACTTTGAACACTCCTTTAAAGGTGACAGTAGGGGCTTTTTCACAGAATATATATATTGTTAATGAGAGAGGCGGTAAGTTCCAATTACAAAAACTGGATAATGATGGAAATCCATTAAAAGGAGCTAAATTTACTGTTTATAGAGAAATAGGCGGCGCTAAAAGTTCAATAGTACCTTCAGCTAAAGTTGATGGTGTAGTAATGGAATTAAGGGATTTTGTAATTGATACAGATACTGCTTTGGTTAAGATAGAAGACATACCATTGGGAGCTTATTATATTGAAGAGATTGAAGCACCAGATGGATTTAAGCTTCTAACAGCACCAAAAAGAGTGGTGGTCAGTGCGGCAGATACAAATGATTTGGTTGAAATAGTAAATGAAAAGAAACCCGACCCAAAACCCGATCCAAAACCATCAGGAAATGAGGGGAACGACGGAAGTGACGATAGCAGTGATTCTCCTGCGGCAGTTCCACCTGCGGTAAAACCTACCGAGAATAAGGCTACTATTCAAAATGGCAAGATTCCGCAGACAGGACAACTATGGTGGCCCGTATGGTTTATGGGAGGATTGGGATCCTTATTCCTGATACTTGGATTCCTGTGGAAACCCAAAAAGAAAAAATAAAAGCAAGTAAGAAAAAGGCTAACGATTAGCGATTTCTATAAGCCGGTCATATTGACCGGCTTTGCTTTTCTTAAAAAGTGCTATAATGAGATGTTAGAAAACAAAAGGGAAAAGTGATTCTGATGAAAAAAGTATTCAAAATCATAGGCATTTTACTAATTTTGGCAGCCTTAGGGTTAGCCTATTATAATTATTTAGAAAATTTCAGAGCCGGAGCGGATGCGGATGATATTTATGCAAAGTTGCATGAACAAATTACAATGCATACAGAAGCTGGAAAAGAAACAGAACTGCCACAAACAGAGAATGGTGCGGGAACGGAGAATACAGAAACCGATGTTTTAGAAGAACCGGCAACCATTACACTGGGAGAGTACGAGTATATGGGCGAAATTGAAATTCCTGCATTATCTTTAAAGCTTCCTGTGATTAGTGATTGGAGTTATCCCAAATTAAAGGTTGCCCCCTGCCGGTATTATGGTTCTATTGAGGGGAATGATTTGATTTTAGCGGCCCATAACTATGACAGTCATTTTGGAAAATTGAAGAACCTGGAATTAGGAGAAGAAATAAATATCGTTGATATTACTGGGCAAAAGTATTCCTATCAGATTTCTTCCATAGAAATTTTGGAAGATACACAATTGTCTGATTTGGTAAAAGAAGGCTCTTGGGACATGACTTTATTTACTTGTACTAAAGGTGGCAAAATGCGTGTGGTAGTACGGTGCAGGATGAAGAGAAGCTAACAGAGCTTTTCTTCGAATTCCTGGCACATATCAATTCCACCGTTTATTTTTTATTTTTATATCTTATAATTGCAAATCGCTCAAGAGTAAATTTTTGTACGATTTTTGATAAAATATCTTGAGAAAGCTTGTACAATGTGATACAATTCACCTATGGATAAGCGGCTTTTCATTGCCGAAAGGCATCTGAAAACATATCATTTGTTCAAACAATCTGAAAATTCTGCTTAAAAATTCACTCATTTCAATAATATATATAGTTAATTGATGTGGAGTTTCTGTTAATTAAAATGCAGTTGACAATATGTCGTATACAACATAATATATAAAGAGAGGTGCAATGTGACAGAAATAGAGCTTTATACTTTTTCTTTATTGGGAACAAAGCTATTCTTACTCATGGGTTTACCAAGAAAAGTCAAAAAACTCCAAAATCTGAATTGGATTTAGCAAAGAAATACCGAGCGGATTATAAACGGAGGCATTATTATGAGCAGTTTTAAAGATTATAAAGAAAAGGCATTAAAAAATCCAGAAGTAAAAGCGGAATATGACGCACTTCAGCCAGAGTATGATTTAATTCAAGCGATGATAGATGCGAGAATCAGCCAGAATATGACGCAGAAGGAATTGTCAGATATTACAGGTATAACACAGGCAGATATTAGTAGGATTGAAAACGGTACAAGAAATCCGAGCCTTGCTATGGTGAAAAGAATTGCGGCTGGCTTAGGGATGCAATTGAGATTAGAATTTGTTCCTACATCAGTAAAGCATAATCCATAACATCATCTGATACAAAAACCCATTGATTTTCCCTACAATATATTTTATCTTAGTAGTAGTGCTAAGTGATAGAAAAGACACAACTTAGTTGTACAAAAATAAAACCCCAGAAAGGCGAAAATAGGATGAAACCGATTAAAGAAGGAAAAGTACGAGAGATTTATGACAATGGCGATAGCTTAATCATGGTAGCAACTGACAGAATCAGCTGCTTTGATGTGATTTTAGGAAATGAAGTAACCAAGAAAGGTACTGTTTTAACCCAGATGTCTAAATTCTGGTTTGATATGACCAAAGATATTTTACCCAATCATATGATTTCTGTAGATGTAAATGATATGCCTGAGTTCTTCAGACAGCCACAGTTTGATGGCAACAGTATGATGTGTAAAAAGTTGGAAATGCTTCCCGTGGAATGCATCGTTCGCGGCTACATTACCGGTAGCGGTTGGGCTAGTTATAAAGAAACCGGAAAAGTATGTGGTATTCAGTTGCCGGAAGGTTTGAAAGAATCTGATAAATTGCCGGAACCTATTTATACTCCTTCTACCAAGGCTGAAATCGGAGATCATGACGAAAATATTTCTTATGAGCAGTCTGTAGAATACTTGGAGAAACGCTTCCCCGGAAAAGGAGAGGAGTTCGCTTCCAAACTTCGCGACTATACCATTGCTTTATATAAGAAATGTGCAGACTATGCACTGACCAAAGGTATTATTATTGCTGATACCAAGTTTGAATTTGGTTTAGATGAGGATGGCAACATCGTGATAGGGGATGAAATGTTAACCCCTGATAGCTCTCGTTTCTGGCCTGCAGATGGCTATGAACCGGGACACGGCCAGCCTTCCTTTGACAAACAGTTTGCAAGAGATTGGCTGAAAGCAAATGAGAATCACAATTGGACCTTACCACAGGATATCGTGGACAAGACCATTGACAAATACTTGCAGGGATATGAGTTGTTGACTGGAAGTAAGTTATAATAGAATAAATAAAAAACGGAACCCAAATAAGCAAAGCCTTGTGGAGAAATTCACAGGGCTTTTTTGTATTTAAAAATTTATAGCCAATATTTACGAAATATGATAAAATATACTCCAAATAGTTAAAGTAGGGGTACTATATGCCCTTTTTAGGAATACATATATGGATGAGAGACAATTACGGAAGCTAAAACGCTCCCAGTTACTGGAAATTTTATATGCGCAAAATGAGAAAATTGACCAGTTACAGGAAGAAAATGAAAAATTAAAAGAACAACTTTCGTCAAAGCTTTTGGAGATGAAAAAAGCAGGCTCCTTGGCAGAACAGGCAGTAAAAATTACAGGGCTGTTTGAAAAGGCACAGGAGGCGGCTAATTTATATTTGCAAAATGTGTATCGTATTGAGGGGATGGGAGCAGGAAGAGGTTCAGAGCAGGCTTCACAAAGTAGAATGCAGGTAGAACAGGCTAGACAACCGGAAGCTATCTGGCAAGAGGAAACGGAAAGGCGGCAGGCATCCAGACAACGGGAAGCCGCCAGAAGAGCTCAGACACAAAGAGCATCCCAAGCTTTAGGTAAAAATAGAAGAACAAGCATAGATTTTTTGAATGATGATGACTGGGATTAAGAAAAGAGAAAAACAAGACGGATACAACCATTGGATAGAGAATATTCCAAGTACTGATGCGTTGGAAACAGAATTGTATCGAAGCAGAGCAGAGGAACATCATCAAATTACCATAAAATACATCATTTGTAGTTGTTTGGTTTGTTTGGCGTTGGCTGCATTCATTTGTGGCTTTCGCACCTCAGTATTTCGAATATATGGTAATTCTATGAGCCCTACTTTGGAGACAGGAAGTCTTGTACTGGTAAAGAAAACGACAGCCATACAGGAAGGCGATGTAATCGGTTTTTATTATAATAATAAACTTCTCATCAAAAGAGTCATTGCCGGACCGGGCAATATGGTGGAACTAGACAATGACGGCAATGTGTATCTTAACGGACATTTGCTGGAAGAATCCTATATATCAGCGAAAGCTAGAGGGGATTGTAATCTGGAGTTTCCGTATCAGGTTCCGGATGGCAAGTATTTTGTGATGGGGGATGAGAGAAGCGAGTCCTTAGATAGCAGAAATGCTTCTATTGGTTGTATTGGAGCGGAACAAGTTGTTGGGAAGATTACATTTTGTATTTGGCCTATTACAAATATAGGATTGGTTCGTTAGATAGAATAGGAATCCGACTTTAGGTAAAAAATAAATCTCATTTGGGAATACAGATAAACAAAAAAGAAAAAGAAAAGGTAACAGTTATGGCAAGAAAACAAAACAGACCAGAAAGAAAGTATACAGAAAGGATACAGAGCAAGTGGAATGCCTTGTTTAGTAAAACAAATATTGGCAGCTTATCTGCCACCATTGGTGTTTTAGCAGTCGGGCTTATATTACTTGCAGCAGTCTTTGCCCCTTCTGCTAAGAAAATGATGGTGGAAAGAGGAATCGTGAAAGAGGCACATCATTCACACCAGGCAACCTGCTATACAACGATTTCTGTTTTATCCTGTGGAGAAGAAGAAAATGAAAATCATACCCATGTGCAGGATTGCTATGAAAATAGATCTGTGTTGACTTGTGGAAAAACAGAAGAAGCAGATACCACAGAAACAGCAGGTAGTTTGTCCATAGCAGATGATTTTTCCTTACAGGATAGTGCAGCAAATTCCACTGCAGGAGAAAATATTGAGGTATCCAAAACCCAAAATGATGTGGAATATAAAGAAAAACTTGCACAAACTGTAAATAAATATCAGGAAGAAGCAGAGCGTTTAGTTAAAAAAGCACGTAATGCTTACGCAAATCAGTCCACCAAGTGGAATACTGCCATTATTGAGAAAACCATTTCTAATACTACACAGAATAAAACAGAAACAAAACCACAGCCATCCCAGACTGAAAATCAGTCTATCATCATTGGTGGCGGCAGTTCAGGCGCAGTTGAGTTTAATGGAAATCTTTCTACATCTGTAACCACAGTTATTAATCCGTCCGAAAATAGTTCTAATAATAGCACTGGTTCTAATACAGAAACCAAAACCATTACCACCTTCAAAAAAGGTGTTGATTTGTCTGCTCTTTTTGTTTCTTGGTGTATCAAAGAGGCAGAGGTTACTACTTGGAGTTTGGACGAGGATAGTTATGTTTCAGGAAATAAAGTTTCTGAAGTAGAAGATGATTTAGATAGTATTTTGCACTATGCATACACAGAGCAACTTCCTAAGGACAGGTTGCCGATGGCCGGAGAATTGGTATTTGTGGATGAAAATGTAGATGGTGTAGCGGATTTAGTTGGTATTATCACTTCCGTAAAGAATGAACGCGTTTCTTATCTGACTGCCAATACAAAGGGTGAAGTAGTAGAAGCTGTTGAAACCATAGGAGAAGATACCATTTTTGCTTATGGTGTATTGGATAATACTTTCTTGAATGAGTTTGAAGAATATTATGATGTGTCCTATTTTGCGGCTGATGAGGAAGAAGATCCGGATGTGGATCCCCGTGTGAAATACTTGTTAGCAGATTTTTCTACAGATGAAGATCCGAAGGTGAAAAAGGACTCAAAGGGTGGAGATATTATCACTAACTGGGTTTTATCGGTAGAGTCCAAGGATGAAAACGGACAGACCATATGGAAAGATGTAAATCATAGTGACTTTGAATACACAGGGGCAGAGAAATTCAAATTAGCGGTTGACTATCGTTTAGACCGCTCCTGTTTCCCATTAGATGGAGAAAAAAACCCGCATTCTCTTGCTTATGTAAAACTGCCACAGTATTTGGTTGGTATTAAGGATATGCAGGGAGCGAATGTTAAATTTGGTGATTTTACCGTGGGTAAGATGTACACCGAGGAAGGCTATGCAAGATTCGAATTTGATGCCAATGCATTGAGTAGTGTGGGAGAAACTATCTTAACCGGTAGTTTTGAAGCACAGTTCGTAATTGACTTATCACTTATGCCACCGGATGCCAGTGCCGGCATTGTGGGTGGTAATTTGGTAAACTATATCAAAAATAATCAAGATTTGGTTGCCCAAATGGGTAAATTGGAAGTAGAGAAAGAAGCAGTTAATTTGTATTATCCGGGAAAAACTGGCTATAGAAATCTTTCTGGTTATAATAATCAAGCATATATTGAATATACTGTGACAGTTACTGCGCCTAACGATGGTGTGACTATGCCGGATGTAAAAATTATTGATAAGGTATTAGAACCCAATAATCAGTATGTGCTGGCCTATGCCGGTGTTAGTGGAAACAGAACTACGATAGTAAGCAATCAAAATGCTTCTGAAAGTAGAAGAATAAATGGTGGTGCAGCCGTAGATGACGACTCAAGTAGTCTTTATTTAACAAAAGTGACAGATCCAGAGGATCCAAACTTTGCGACTCCTGCTGGCGGAGCTGCAGACCCTAAAACAGATGCTATGGTATGGGAAATTGGTGCTATGCAACCACATGAAAGCAGAACCTTAACCTACGATCTGCTTTTGGATAATTATATTGGGTATGCCCATCCTGCCAGAGAGAATAACTTTACCAATCAGGCGGAGGCATATTCTAAGAAATATTCACGAGCTCAGGACGACTCTGTTTATAATACAAAAGCTGGCGTTACATTGACAAAGGAAGTCGTAAATGGAACTCATAGACTGGATAGCAATGGCGATTTTTTGATTGACTATCGCTTAACTGTAACGGCAAATAGTGATAACAGCTATCCTATGCGAGACCTTCGTATTTATGATGACTATAATCCTTCTAGTAATATTGATAAAAATCAAATTAGTTATGTTAGAAATTCCAATGGTCAGCATGACAAGTGGATTATAAAGAAAAATGGTGTAGTACAAAATTATAATGATACTGCTAAGCCAGATAGTGTTAATGTTGTTCCTAATCCTAAGATAGAGTCTACCCATGCCACTTTTTATCCGATAGACCCCTTAAATCCGGGAGAAACTTATACCTTGGATTACACCATCAAAATTAATAAAGAAGGTGTATATGGCGGAGTACAGGCGGAAAAAATATTAAATAATGTAGCCCAGGTGCATGACTATGGTGTTACACCGGTAAAAGGTACAATTGTAGGGAACGCAAATAATTCTTACAGTTTAAATGCCACTGTTTGGGAGCGTAAATCCAATGGAACACCGGTGACTGATGCAGATAGAACTATCACTATGAAATCCGCTGATGATTTTTATTCTGGTAATGGAGATAGTTGGAGCAAAGTAAATGCACCTTCTCCAACATCGTTTGAAGTGCCTTCAGGTGGCTTGAAATATCAAGTTGTAGTAAATGAAAGTACAGATTGGAATGTGACCGGAGCTTCTTTCCATGATCAGTTATCGGGAGAATTTGATGGTAAATTGATTTATCATTTTACCGGTTGGATGCAGGTGAATTTGTATAATGAAGAACTCGCAATCGAAGGCGTTCAAAATCCTAGCGATGAGCAGGCAATCGCCTTTTATGAGTCTAAAACACCTGTAAAAACGATTTGGTTAAATATTGATGATGCGGCAACATTCGATGTAAAACCGGCTGATTTTGGCGTGACTTCCGGTAATTATGCTTATTTGCTGACCTATTATACAAAGGTTAACGAAGGCAATTTTAGTGGTAACTTCAACACTACTAATGAGTTTTCAATGTCAGGAGATGTTATAGGTCCAAATGGTTCTAGAGTGCCTTTAAGTGGTATTAAGGTGAAGAAAACTCGTACGACTACCGGTAATTTTAGTTATCAATCCATTAAGCATCCTTGGTACTATATGTCTCCAAGTAACCAACGTACTGATGTAGTGAACTATCCAAATGGTGAAATGTACTGGTTAATGGAAGTAAAGGTTCAAGGTGGAAAATTATTAAAGGATACCTTGATTCGTGACACTGTAGGGAATGATTCGGTTCTGAAGGACAGTGCTTTAATGGGTGTATTTGTAGGGAATAGTATCAGCCTTGCAGAGGAACAGCAGTTAAGCGATGTGTATCCTTCTTTAGATAATTTCCGTGCTATTTCCGGATTGACAACATTGAGACATAATATAGATTTTACTTCAGAGCTTAGAGGTTCCACTCTGAATATTACTTTAAGTAATGATACTGCTGTAGGAAACGGAAAATCTTTATTCATAGCAGTTCGTACGATGCCACAAAGCTTGCCGTCACAAACCGGAGCAAGCGTAGGAGTGTATACGAATAAAATGTCTGTGAAAACACCCGGAAAAGATTTTGATCCGGACATGTCTGCTCATCAGGATATCGTAGAGAATTATTCTATGACCAAAGAAGGACAGGATGCGTATGTTGTTTCCGGAACAGAAGATGCACCAGTCTTTGCAAAGATGGATGGAAAAGGTACCAATCCAGCGGATACAGAATTGTTGAAGAAATTATGGAAGAATTATCCTGTAGGTACCACAGGCCAAACTGTAAATGGAAGCGGAAATTTTGAATATACCCCAGGTGCTAGTTACATAAGTTGGCTAATTACTATAAATGAAGAAAAGAATATGGAAGGTGGATTTACCATTCTGGATAGTCTGCCGGAAGGTGTGGAATTAGCTTATGTAAGAACCTATAGCACAAACATTCCTGCAGGAGGATATGACAATAGTTACACCGGTGGATCTATCAATGGAAGTTTCTCTTTAGGTAAACTGGATGAAAACGAGGCAAATGGTTCTGTTAGTTTAGTTGAAAACTATGGCGATTCGAATGATATTGAAGGTTCAAAGAGAAATATTTGGACTTTTACCGGATTAAAACAGTCCTTTGATAACGATGGCTGGAAATTGAATTGGGTATTATCAAAATGTAGCGGTACAACAAATAATGGAAATCGTACATTGACTTTGTATTATACCAAAGGAAATCAAATTGCAATCTATATTCCTAGGATTTTTAGAAATGGTAATGCAGGTGAACTTAAATTCCAGGTAGTATGTAAAGTCACAAAGGATATTAACAAGCAAGAGCAAGCTGATGTAGAATTTGTAAATAATGCACAATTGTTCGGTGGTACTAATTTGAACAAATCATTAAAGCGTGTGAATGCGCCTGTAGCTTTGGTATATCCAAGCTTAAGTAAGGAACTGGCTATTGAAGATGTAGAGTCCGGAAAAACGGATTCCACCCTTCTTCCTTTTGAAGTAGAAGTGAATCCCAATGCGGAAAAATTATCTCCGAATCCGGATGTAAATACAATTACCTTGGTGGATGAGATGGGAGCCAGTCTTTCCTTCGTTTCTTCTTCCTTAGTAATTACGGACTTAGGAACAAATCCTGTCACCGTTTTGGATTCTGCAGACTATACAGCAGAATTTAATGATAGTGGTGATATTAAGGTTTTGAGAATTACGGTACCGGATCAAAAACATTTGAAGATTGCTTATGATGTACGTCTGAAAGCTTTACCTGGAATACCGGTTAAGGTTAGTAACAATGTCCGTTGGGAGGGGCAAGAAGCAGCAGATATGGGTTCTGTAGATTACAGTATTGAATACAGTACAGCTGCTAAAATTGATGAACCACCTAAGGTTACAGTGTATAAAGTAGATAGTGAAAATGTTGGATTATCTTTAGCAGGAGCAGAATTCAAGATTAGTGAGGTTAGCACCGAAACTACAACAGAAAATGGAAAATCTACGACGAAGATACATTTTCAGGATGGGGAGCCGGTGCTTACTGAAAAGACCGCCAAGTTGGTGGAAAAATCTGGTGGAATTTACGAGTTCTCCAGTTCTACAACAGAAACGCTTCGTCAGTTGGAGCCGGATAATGTCTACTGTATTGAGGAGACAAAAGCGCCTGCCAATTATAGATTAGGTACAGATAAATACTATTTTGTAATTGCCAAAGATTATGCGAATGGATATCGAACCTATGAAGGCGCAGAACTTTTAGATAATTGGTACTACCAGACAGACTACAATCCGGAGGTAACCATTACAATCTACAATACCAAGGGTCTTGCAATGGTAGAAAAAGACTTTGGTGCAAATATAGATGAAATCAATGGTGCCGGCACATATCGTTTTGGTATTTGGTCCGCAGATAGTGTTACCGTTACAGGAAATGTAGTACAAAAACCAAGTATAGCTACATGTAAAGATACAACCACTATTACTTATACAGATGAAGAAGCTAAGAAGGTAGCAGAAGGTGAAATGGCACCTAAGCAGGCTAGATTTGTAAATCTGACTCCGGGTAAAGACTATTATATTTTCGAATTGGACGAACGCTTTGAGGCAATTGTAGAAGGTAAAGTAGCTAAGACAAATGGTCATCAGTATACAGTTACATATACGGCTACTGATGATATGAAAAATGCGGATGCTGTTCCTACGGCAGGAAATAGGGTTCATATTGGCGCAATAGATTCAACAGAAGTTGGAAAAGTAGTAGTCAATAATGCTACCTACAAATTAGGAATAGAAAAGAAATTTGCGGATGCTAACGGCACCTTATTACCCGCAGGATTGACAGGAACCTACACCTTTGGCTTGTGGTCATCAGACCACACAGATACAGCAGGTATCCCTAATGATTTGGCAAATCCAGATCAAACCGTTTCTATTACATGGGGACCGGAGGATACAGAGCAAAGCAAAGTAGCTGAGTTTGACGGTCTTGTAAAAGGGGCAAAATACTATATTTACGAATTGAGTCAAGATGGAAAACCAATACTAAATCGAAACACAGGATTGGTAAATGGTATTAAGTTCTACGCGCTTTATGAAGGTGAAGATGCGTTACAAACTGTACCGGAAACATACAACGGTCCGAATAAGTCCATTACCAATATGGCGATTGTATCTCTGCCGGATACCGGTGGAAGAGGAACCAAGTGGTTTACCATTCTAGGATTAGGGCTGATGGTATTAGCAGGAGTTGCACTTATGTGGAAGAAATGTAGAAAACTATTATTATTTGGTTTGGTACTTTGCTTATGTGCTTCTCTGTATGTACTCCCTGCAAATGCTGCTGTTACTTATACCGTGCAGATTCAGAATGACAGTGCAAATCATGAATATGTAGCGTATCAGATTTTTAAGGGAGAACTGATTAACGCAGATGGACAAATCAGTTTTTCTACAGTTAGCTGGGGAAAGAATATTGACGGGACGAGATTTTTGAACGCTTTAAAATCTGATGCAGAATTTATGGTAAGTGGACACAATTTGTTTGAATCCTGCACTACACCAGCTGAAGTGATGGAACGTCTGTCTCTTTGTAATAAAATGCAGCTGGTGGCACAACATGCTAGCGAATGCCTCATAAATGGTACTGATGTGACAAAGGTTAGTACAGGAAATGCCGGTATTTATCAGATGACATTTTCAGAAGCAGGTTATTATCTGTTTTTAGATAATGTAAAAGAAGGGGCAACATTGTCACCAGGAGATTCTTTATCCAAGTATATGATGAAGGTAGTAGAATCTGTGACCATTACACCTAAAAATCAGGAGATTCCTACTATTGAGAAGAAAGTGCTGGATAATAATGACTCTGCAACAGCCCAATCGACTTTTGGGTTGGGAGATACGAAGGATACAATGCTGACTTCTATGTTTGGAAAAACATGGTTAGATGCAGTAGATCACGATATAGAAGATGAAGTTGTTTATCGCATAAAAGTAGATTTGCCTACCGACGGTGATTTGAATACCGGTGCAGAAGGCGGCGGCTTTAATTTCTATAAGAATTATAAAATAGAAATTATTGATACTATTTCTCCTGGATTAACTCTGATGGAAGCATCCCCTCGCATTTTTATTGGAAAGGGCAATACTGCAGCTGGATATCGAGAAATTACAAATGAAACTTCTACCGCAGATGGTCATGATGCTGTGATTACTCCTGCAGGCATTCATAAGTCTTATACAGATAATGTACTTCGTTTTCAAATTAATAATGTAAAAGCAGAGAATATTGGAGCGCAAGGTGGAGACAGTATTTATATTTTCTATAAATGTGTCTTAAATAAAAATGCAATTGTTGGCGATGGAGGAAATCCAAATACAGTTTCGCTGAAATATTCGAACAATCCTACTTCAAATACTTTGGGAGAAACAGAAGAAGATACGAATATAGTATTTACCTACAATTTCCGAGTGAATAAAGTGGATGGGGAGAATAGAGCACTTACAGGAGCTGATTTTAGATTAGATAAGTTTTATGCTTCCTATAGGGTGCCAGATCCAGGTACGGGAAAAGCAGTATTTTATGATGCTACCTTCCAGCAAGGTAAAGGTCGTATTTGGTTTGACGCTGCTACGAAAAAATACTTTAAAAATAAAGTGACAAATGAAGTGGTGGAAGCAGCAACAACACCTGGTGAAAATTGGGAAGAAATTCCTACGAAAATAGAGTTTGATGAGATAGGGAATGTTTGGGTAGAAGAACAATCTAAAACAGCAACCGGTGCAACATTTATGTTCTCCGGCATCGATGATGGAACCTATCTTTTAACAGAAACCGTTACACCTACCAACTTCAATAGTATTGATCCGATTACCTTCCAGGTTGTGTCTACGAAGGCACAAGATCCTGCAAGACCGGAGTTGACAGGCTTACAGGTAACTGGAGAAGGCGGTTTAGTATTACAGGGATTTGCTGTAGATAGAACCAGTAACAGTGCCTCTATTACAGCTACCATTCAAAATAGTAAGGGCTCTCGTTTGCCGAGTACCGGTGGAAGAGGAACGACTTTGATTTACATCCTAGGTATTCTTTTGGTAGTTGGAGCAGGAGCTGCTTTGGTGGTTAAGACTCGCATGGATCGTAAGTAATATGAAAAATAAAATTATTACCTTTCTGCTTGTGCTTGTTTTCCTTTCCGGATTGGGATTGTTATTGTATCCCACAGTCAGTAATCTTTGGAATAGCAGGCACACCAGCAAGGTCATAACCCAGTATAGTAGGGATGTGATCAATCTGGATGCTACAAGCATACAGGAGATGTTGGAGCAAGCGAGAGAATATAATAGCAAACTTTTCCGGGAAGGAAGAGGATTTGACTTATCGGACTCTGAAAATGTACGGTATAAAAGACTCTTAAATACAGATGGCAATGGAATTATGGGGTATGTGGAGATTCCCAAAATCCGTTGTAAACTTCCTATTTATCATGGAACTGAAGAAGAAAGTTTGGTAAATGGAACAGGACATTTGGAGTGGAGCAGTCTTCCTGTAGGTGGGGAGAGTACACATACGGTGATCTCAGGACATCGTGGAGTCCCGAGTGCAAGATTGTTTACAGATATTGATAGGCTTGTAGAGGGAGATGTTTTTTCTCTACATGTGTTAGGAATCACTTTGAATTATGAGGTAGACCAAATACTAGTAGTATTACCGGAAGAATTGGATACCTTAAAAATTGAAGAAGGCAAAGATTATTGTACCTTAGTTACCTGTACTCCTTATGGGGTCAATACTCATAGGTTATTAGTGCGAGGACATCGGGTAAATACAGAAGAGGCACTGCTTCGTATGACGGCAGATGCCTATCAAATAAGTAATATTTGGATGATTTTATTAATTTTTGTACCCTTGTTTGTGCTTTCCTTTATCGGCTTGTATGTAATTCATAGAAACGGAAAAGCGCAGGATGAGGTTTTTGTAGAGCTACAAAAATTATTAAAAAAATATAAGTAGTAGAAAATCAAAAATAAATGAGGTCAAAACATGAAACGTAGGAAAAAAAGTGGTTTGAAAAGTGGTTTTATACTGGGATTGGCAGCTTGGCTGATTTTACAGACGGGACTTGTGGCTTTTGCGGCTGACAAACCCTTAGTGGATGCTGGTAAAACCGGATCTCTGCGATTTACTATGTTGGATAGTGAGTCTGCACCGGTAAAGGGCGGTAATCTGCAAGTATTTAAGGTTGCAGAAATCGTGCAAACGAATGATAATCAGAACCTGGAGTATTTGGCTGTCTATGATGGATTGGGATCAAGCAAACAGTCATTAAAAGGGGAGAATAACAGTAATATTTCTGCAATTTTAAAAGATTCCAAAGGGATAACGAATAATAACAAATATGCAAACACTTTGGCAGAATATGTTAAAACAAAAGGTATCGCAGCTTCTAAAAGTGTCACAGTAGATACTACAGGAAAGGCGGAAATAACAGATTTATCTTTAGGTCTGTATTTGGTTACCCAGCCTACAGCAGCAACCGGTTATAATGCTATGGCACCATTCTTGGTTACTGTACCACAGTGGAATGATACAACATCAAGTTGGGTATATGATATTACCGATATTACGCCCAAGATGCAAGCGTTAACGAAGGGAACTACGCCACCACCAAAAGAGGAGGATCCACCAACAGAAAAGGATCCTGAAAAGGAACCTGAAAAAGAACCAGAAAAAGAGCCGGAGAAAGAACCAGAAAAAACACCGGAAAAAACACCGGAAAAAACACCGGAAAAAACACCGACTACACCGACTACACCGACTACGCCAACCACTACAACGAAAACACCTACTACGACCACACCTACCACAACAACCACTACGACAACAAAGACACCTACGAACACCTCTACAAATGGCACAACAGTAAGTAAAATTGGACCAACAGGAACTACACCAGAGAAATTGCCACAGACCGGACAGGTAAATTGGCCGATTCCTGTATTGTTTATTTTGGGTTTGATTTTCCTAGGTGCCGGAATTGTATTAGAAAAAAGAAAATAAAGAAAGTAGTTTTGAAATGAGAGAATACATAGGTAAGATATGTATGGTATTAGGGGGTCTATTGCTGGTAGCAGCAGTAGCCCTTTTTACTTACAACCAGATAGAAAATAAAAAAGCAAATCGTTTTTCAGATGATGTTTTAGGTATTCTGAATCAAACGGTAGATGGGAAACTAGCTGAGGGCATAGATGAAAATGCTATCTATGAAGAATATCAGCAGGTGGAAGCTGATATTGCAGCGGCAAATAAGTCTGAGGAATTAGAACCACTGCGTGTTATGGAGATAGATGGTATAGAATATGTAGGTACTATTATTGTACCTTCTATCAATATAGAACTTCCTGTTATCAGTGAGTGGGATTATGATAGCTTAAAGAAGGCGCCTTGTCGCTACAATGGTACTGTAGCAGGCAAGAACCTTGTTATTTGTGCCCATAATTATCGCTCTCATTTTGGGGGATTAAAGACCTTACAAGAAGGAGATTCGGTCTATTTTGTAGATGTAGATGGATATTCTAATATTTATAAGGTAGCAGGCGTAGAGGTTTTACAGCCTACGGCGATTGAAGAAATGACAGAATCCGGTTATGACCTTACCTTATTCACTTGTACTTATGGTGGAAGAACCAGATTGGCAGTTCGCTGTTCTTTGCTCTAGTTATTGCAAAACCAAATTGACGGTTAGAATGATAAAAAAAGAATATTAAGTAAAAGAAAAGAGTGCTTGTTTAGGGCACTCTTTTTAGGTTTATTCAATCACTTCTTCAGTTTCATCTATCCATTCTTCTTCATAAGATTCATCTTCGAAAGATTCCTCTTCATACGGTGTAAAATCTGTTTCACTTTCTTCTACAGTAACACCATCACCTTCCGGCATTTGACCTTGTAATAGAGCTGAAATGTAAGAGATACGTTTCATAGCTCTGTTATAGTTTTCTTTAGCCAAAATAGCGCTGCCTTCTAGGAATTCCTCTCCGTCATAAGCTTCATGATATAAGGAAACTGCTTCAGACATATAATTTGCTGCATCATCTGCCAATGCCTCTACAGCGGAGAATTTGCTTGGAACAGGAATTTCTGCCAAATATTGGAAGCTGTCATTCATATTATCCAGATTCAACAACATGGTTTCTACTGCACCTTCTTCATTAGGATCAATGGAAGATAGGTTTTCTGCTGAGGTTTCCAATTCTTCTGTAAACAAACTCATTTTTTCTTCGTACTCTTTTAATTCTTTTGATTCTCCACATCCACTTAAGGTAAAGAGAAGAGCTACACCCAGAAGGGAGAGTAATGCTTTTTTCATAGTAGTATCCTTTTTTATTTATTAAAGTTTTCTTTAACATAATTTCATAACAGTATTTATTGAAATAATTATATCTGGATATATATGCCAATTTCCATCCAAACAGGATTTAATTTCTTCATAAAGATTACATAGAAGTCAAGATTCTATCATTGTCTAATTGTTTGCCGGCACGGATTCTAAACTGCTCTAACAGGCTGTCAACTGTTAATCCATCTCGTTCTTTTCCGGAAATATCCAATACAATTTTACCGCTATCCATCATTAAGGTACGGTTACCAAGCTCCAATGCCTGGTGCATGTTATGGGTAACCATCAAGCAGGTAATATGTCTTTCTGCAATGATGTTTTTGGTAAGCTTTAATACCTGTTCTGCAGTGGCAGGATCCAATGCAGCAGTATGTTCATCTAATAAAAGAATCTTAGGTGTAACCATAGTAGCCATAAGTAAGGTTAAGGCTTGTCTCTGACCACCGGAAAGAAGTCCTACAGGTTGTTTCATACGATTTTCCAATCCCATATCCAGTAACGCCAATTGTTCCCTAAAACGGGCTTTTTCAGCGCTATTCACGCGACTTAAGAAAGAATTCTTATGGTCAGATGCACGAAGGTATGCAAGGGCCATGTTTTCTTCAATGGTCATATGAGGAGCAGTACCTTTTAAGGGATCCTGAAAAAGATGTCCGATGATTTTACTGCGGTTAAAATCTTTTTTATAGGTAATATCTTCATTGTCTAATAAAATCTGCCCTTCATCTACAAAGAAGGCACCTGTAATGGCATTAAACATGGTAGATTTTCCCGCACCGTTACTGCCTACGATAGTAGCAAAATCCCCATCCGCTAGATGCAGACTAACACCATTTAAGGCTTTTTTCTCATTTACGGTACCGGGATTAAAGGTTTTAGAAATGCTGATCAAATCCAACATATTATTTGCCCTCCTTTGCATAATTCTTCATAGCAAGGCTTCTTTGCTTCATAAAAGCAATTTTTCCCTTCATATAAGGAGAGGCAATGGCGATGGCTACGATAAGAGCAGATACAAGCTTTAAGCATTCTGCAGGGACATTTAAGCGTAAAGCAACGGCAACAATAAAGCGGTAGAGACAACTACCAAGTACGACCCCAACCACGCGTTTTGCCATAGAACCGCCACCAATAATTGATTCTCCAATGATTAAGCTTGCCAAAGCAATGGTTACCATACCGGTTCCTAAGTTGATATCACAGGACTTTTGATACTGTGCCAATACACCACCGGACAAAGCGGTGAGAGAGTTGGATACACATAAGCCTACCGTAATGGTAAAAGCAGGATTAATGCTGCTGGCACGAACCATGTCTGTATTATCACCGGTAGCACGGATACTCAATCCTAATTTTGTGCTAAGGAATAAGGATAATAAGCAGCCTATAATTACCACAATCAGTAAGGCTACCAGTATTTTATAAAAGCTTCCGCCGATAGCCTCTTTGGCCATAGAGAAGATGGTGTCACATTTGAATAAGTTTACATTGGAAGCAAAACCCATAACAGCGATGTTGATGGTATACAAGCCGGTATTCACGATAATACCTGCCAAGATAGATTCAATTCCCATTTTGGTCTGCAAAAAGGCAGTTACAAAGCCGGAGCAAACGCCGGCAGCCATTGCTGCAAACAAGGCCAAAAAGGGGTGCCCTGAAATAGTAACCATGGCACATACTGCACAGCCTAGGGTAAAACAGCCGTCAGTAGAAAGGTCTGCAATATTCAAAATGGAAAAGGATATAAACAAGGCCAAAGCCACAAGAGCGTAGATACAACCAAGCTCTAGCGCACTTTGAAGAATGGATAGGGTAAATATAGTGCCCATAGATGCCTCCTCTATAAATTATGGAATAAAATCAATCTATTCTTTGCATATAAAACGATTTATTATACCACAAAAGCCCAAAAGTTTCTATACTTTTGGGCTTTTTACATACTTTACAATATAAAGTTTCAAATTCGTAATCGTTCAGAACGGCATCTCAAAAATGCTTGAAACAATTACTCAAATTCTTCAGCAGTTGTAATTTCCTTTACAGTATCGCAAAGACCTTCAAACATATCGTAAGCTAAACCGATTGCTTCCGCAGTTTCAATGTTTACAGTTGCAATACCGTTGCTCATGGTCTGTACTCCTGTTGTAGCAGGATCTGCACCATTTACTAAGATGTCTACTACCATATCAGCAGTAGCAGTACCTAAGTCTACATAGTTTACACCAAATCCACAGAACGCACCATTTAAGGCAAAGGAATCTGCACCGGTATAATGAGGAATGCCTGCTTCAATGAATTTTTCATAAATAGCAAGCTCTGCAGTCATAATGGTGTTGTCGGTAGGAGTGAAGATAGCATCCACTTTTGCAGCGACTAAAGCGTCAGCAGCAAGAGAAACCTCGTCATTATTTGTACCGGTTTTTTCTACCCATTCCACACCTTTGCTTTCACAGTATGCTTTTGCAGCAGCGATAGCAGCAGTAGAGGCATCCTCACTTTTGTTGTATAAAAGACCAACGGATTTGATAGCAGGATTTGCTGCAAACATTAAATCCATTAAAGTATCTGTATTAAAGGCATCGCTGGTACCGGTAATATTAGCACCGGGAGCTTCTAAGCTGTCTACAAGACCTGCTGTTAAAGGATCTGATACAGCAGAGAATACAACAGGAATTTGATTTTCCTCTGTTGCAGCCTGCATAATCATTGCAGTAGGAGTAGCAATCGGAATAATAATATCTACTTTTTCTGCAACTAAGTCAGCAGCAATCTGGTTTAAGGTAGAAGAATCAGCCTGACCGTTGTAGGTGTAATCCTTGTAGTTAAAGGTTACCCCAAGCTCTGCACTTTTTGCATCCAATTCTGCTTCTATAGCAGCCTCAATCTGGTTTAAGGAAGCATCATCCACAAACTGAACAATACCTACCTTGTAGGTGGCGCCTTCTTCACTTGCTTCATTGGTGTTAGAAAGAGCGGAAGCACCGCCACAGCCTACCATAGAAAGTGCAAGGAGAGAAGAAACACTAAGTGCTATGAATTTTTTTAACATAATAAAATCCTCCTTTGTGTAAAATATACACTGTTTAAACTAAAAATATAAAGATAAAATCTTTACACTCTTTCACACTTTACTACAATACAGTAAAACGGTCAAGCGGAAAAATCTGCCTGACCGTCTCTTGCGTTTGGATTCGAACGGAAATGGAAGTTCACATGGTTGTATTTTATTAATTCCACAAGTATTTTGGATATTTTCCGGCTTCCTTCATGGATTTCATGGCTTCCATAACTACCGGCTTATCTTCCTTATAGGTAACGCCGTACCATTTATCCGGAGATTCTAATACCTCTACAGTAGCTTTATCCTCTTTTAATAGGGCATCTACTACACTTGGTAAAAAGTATTCTGCCTTTTCCGGATTCTGAGGCAGCTTTTCTTCTAAAAATTGAACGAAGCGCTGTTCCAATTCTGTCAAAAAGCTCTCATTAAAGCCCCACATATTCATAGAAACAATGGTTTCTTCCGGTAATTCCTTATAGGTTGCACCATCATCCTCTGTAAACTGGATTTTTCCATCCTTTCTTTCGATACGGGTGTGTTCTGTAATATCCTGCAAATGATGATTTTCATCCATAGAGCAAACTCCACGAGCAACATGACCATTTTCTGTCAGCGTATTGGGGAGCTGATAGCCTACCATAGTATAGTGGTATTTCTCATCATCCTGCATAGTAGAAAGCTTCTGGTAAATGGCTTCAAAAGCACCACGACCATAATAATCATCTGCATTGATGACAGCGAAGGGACCATGTATTTTATCCTTTGCACAAAGAATGGCGTGTCCTGTACCAAAGGGCTTTACACGACCTTCCGGAATGGAAAAGCCTTCCGGTAACTTATCCAGTTCCTGATATACATATTCCACCTCGATATTTTTAGAAAGACGGTCTCCAATAGAAGCCTTAAATTCTTTCTCGATTTGATGCTTAATAATGAAAATCACTTTTTCAAAGCCTGCCTGCTTGGCATCATATACGGAAAAATCCATAATAATATCATTTTCTGCATCAATAGGATCAATTTGCTTTAGTCCTCCATAACGACTTCCCATACCTGCAGCCATAATGACTAAAACCGGTTTCTCTGCCATATTTATTTCCTCACTTTTTCTTTTATAAATCGCTGCAGCGTTTCTGAATTAGAATGCTGCATCTCATATATTTCTCCTTAGTATACGATATTTTACCTAAAATGGCTACCTTTCTGTAAAGATTAAGTTCTATAAATAAAGACAAAGAAAAAGCTGTCCTGCTTAATAGAAAGGACAGCTTTGTGAATTCTACAAAATATTAAATTATCATTTAAGCTCGAAAAATAAACCCGCTATCTTTAAGGATGGTCTTAGTGCCATATACACAGCTACAGAAACAATGGTAGAAGTAACAGCATTAATGCTTGTAGAAGCAACGTTCCAGGCAAGAGTAAGCTCTGCTGCAGGTTTTCCTAAAATAAGAAGCTTGTAATAGTAGCCAACCAATGGATCAAAAATGACATTAAAAAGCAAACCACCGATAGCTGCCAAAAGGGTAAAACGAAATACCTTTTTGTGATCTGTTTCTGTTGTAATATGACCGATTTTATGAGCAATAACGCCTGTAATCAAACCTATACAAAGCTTTAAAATAAAGGTCTTTGGAGCGTATACCACATACACTGGGTCAAATAAATCCCCAATCGTCATGCCAAGTGCTCCGCCTAAACCACCATAAAAGCCACCTAACAGTAAAGCACCTAAAACACATACCGCATTTCCCAAATGAATAGAGGTAGCATCTCCGCCGGGCAAAGTGATTTTAATCTGTAAAAAGGTAAAAACCACATAGGAAAGAGCTGCAATCAATCCTGTAAAAACAATTTTCTGAATTTTTTCATTTTTCATAGTAATAACTCCTTGTGATATTTTGCAAGTGATATGTTCATAATAATAAGTAAGTAGACATCGTAGAAATCTGTCTGCTTTCGTTAAGCGAATAGGATTATTCACTTAGTGTATACACTGGTTATTTAATCTTTTGAAACGCGTTTTTTTGTGTTATACTAAATATATATGCAAACTGGCATATTAAAAAGTACCAAAATGCTAATTTTCAACCATACCAGTTGTGGCTGAATATATCTTTTTGAAAATGAAATACAAGAGATGCACACGATTGTAATCCTATTTACAAGGATACGAGGATGTAATAATTATAAAATTATAATTGTATATTAAAGGAGGATTTTGCAGTGGAAAATCATATAAAAATAAGAATTGCTTTCTTTGATACAAAACCGTATGACAAACGTTGGTTTGATGCTTGTAATGAAGCGTACGAGATTATTTATTATGAAGGCAAATTGAATCAAAATACGGTAGGAATTACAAAGGGATTTCAGGTGGTATGTGCCTTTGTAAATGATGACCTAAATGAAAAAGTAGTGGATGCTTTGGTAGAAAACGGTGTGAAGTTGATTGCCCTTCGCTGTGCCGGCTTCAGTAACGTAGATTTAAAGGCTGCAAAGGATAGAATCCCGGTGGTTCGTGTGCCTGCCTATTCTCCCTATGCGGTAGCAGAATTTGCCATGGGTCTTTTGCTTACCTTGAATCGTAAAATTCATAAATCCTACAATCGTACCAGAGAGTACAACTACAATATTAATGGATTGTCCGGTATGGATTTGCATGATAAAACAGTTGGCGTCATTGGCACAGGTAAAATTGGCCGTGTATTTATTAATATTTGTCAGGGTTTTGGTATGAAGGCCCTTGCCTATGATCCTTATCCGGCGAAGGATGTGAATTTTACTTATGTGGATTTGGATAGGCTATTTCGTGAGAGCGATGTGATTAGCTTGCATTGTCCTTTAACAGAACAAACCAAATATGTAGTGAATCGAGAAGCAATTAGCAAGATGAAGCCCCATACTATTATTGTAAATACCTCCAGAGGACAGTTGATAGAAAGTCATGCCCTGTTGGATGCACTGCAGGAGAAAAAACTGGGCGGAGCAGCCTTAGATGTTTATGAAGAGGAAGCGGATTATTTCTTTGAGGATCACTCAGAGGGTGGTATTCATGATGCGATTTTGCAGCTCTTAACCAGCCTGCCAAATGTATTGGTTACCAGTCACCAGGCATTTTTAACAGAGGAAGCACTTCAGAATATTGCTAGTGTTACTTTGGAAAATATAGCAGATTTCTTTGCCGGAAAAGGATTGAAAAATCAGGTATGAAAATTTATATAATATAAATTTAATATTATAAAAATTGGAATGATGGTTATTCACTGGATTACTACATTCCAGTATTTTAGAGATGAGAAGTGTATATGAGTACAGAACTTTGTATTTGTGAAAATTGTGGCGCAAGCTATGGGAAGGAAGAAAGTCAGTGTCCCTATTGCGGTCATCTTCCGGAAAATAATGTACAAAAAGCATATGCAGACAAACTGAATAAGGTACAGCAGGCTGCAAAGGAGCTGTCAGATAGGGTAGACAAATCCTATGGTGCAGAAATGGCAAATCAAGGAAAAAAGATTTGGAAGCTGGTACTTTGTCTAGGGATTATTGTAGTAGTTTTTGGCGGGATTTTTGGAGCTTGCTCACTGGCATTGGATCACTATGGTCCCAGTGACGCTGAGCAGGTTCTTTGGCAGAGGCAGTATTTTCCGATATTAGATGCCTATTATGAAAAGGAAGATTTTGATGCCATAGAAGACCTGCTGAGGGAACAGTATCAATATGATATTTGGCAATGGAAGCATGCAGATTTGTATTTTTTCTATGCCAATTATAAATATATTTGTTCCTGTTATGAGCAATTCCGGGAAAACCCTGAGGGAATTAGTAAAAAATCCAAAATCTATTTGTTTGAAGACTGTATTAATGCTTTGTATTTTCAAAGGGAAAATGAATTGACAAATCAAGATTTAATATATATACATAAATGGCAGGAAGAAATAAAAGAATATTTTTATAGCATGTTTCAGATTTCAGAGGAAGAAATATTGAGAAATATTCCTGAGTTTACCACTGACTACGGCAGTATGGATTATGAGGCTGTAGAAAAATACGGAAAAAAGATTTCTTTTAAAAATACGTAAGAGGGAGACAGACAAAAGATGAAATGTCCAAATTGCGGGGCACAGATTTCAGTTGAAGATCAAAAATGTCCCTATTGTGATTCGGAAAATGAGTTTTATAAAAGTCAAAGAAAAAGCTTTATTCATTTTCGAAGAGAATTTGAATCCATGAAGGCAGATGTGTTGGATAAAACGCATCAGGCAAGTAAAAGAAGTGCTATTATTACATGGATTGCAATTTTGTTGGTGTTAAATATTGTATTTTTGATTTTAATTGGCCAAAGCTACGAAATATCTTCTTCAATCAAAACAAATAAATTAAAAAAAGATTTGACAAATGTAAAACTACAGGTGTCTTCTTATGAGGAGGAAAGAGATTATTTTTCTCTGGCGGCCTTTGACAGAGCCTATTATCTTTATGATATTAAAGAATTGCGGGAATATCAGGTAGCTGTAGAAATGTCAGAGAAATTTGTATGGATTTATGAAGCCATCATGCGATTGCAGGAGGAGGAGCCTTCTTATAGAAATAGTAAGGAAGAGGATTGTAAATATATTTCCGAATATTTAACCAGGCTTTATGAGAATCTTTCTCCCAAAAACAGCTATTATGATGTTTCTTGTTATACGGAAGTACATAAGGCCTTTATGGAGGATTTAGTGGCAGATATGCATGCCCTTTTAGTGGCATATTGTGAGGTGCCTGCAGAAACAGTAGAACGATTCCCTACGATGTCGGAAGGCAAGCGAATGATAGCCCTAGAAAAAGGTTTGGGAATCTGGGAGGAAGAATAAGTATGAGGAAAAAAGATATCAAAAATAAAATTGCATATGTTTTTATTGGAATACTATGTTTTTTCTTAGTTTGCTTTATTGGTATTTTCATTACCAACATGGTGGAGGAAAGAAGCTATTATGTTAGTGATGAAGAAGATTTATTTTGGAATCTTCGCTATGATAATTACGTGTCTTTGTTAGAGGATGTTAAAGCAAATGAGGCGCGCCATGTAAAGAAAACGGGTGGTATGGAAAAGTGCTACGCCATTGCCTATTACTATGAAGCTGCTAGTATGTATAAGGCTTATATGGAAGTGGGAGAGACACAGAAAGCGGCCAAAAAGAAACAGATTATGGAAGCACAGATCCCACTTATGGGCGAATACAGTACCTTAATACAGGATATACATAAACGACTAAATTTAGATTAAACTTCTATAATTATGGAGGAAAGAGGCTAAAGAAGGAATGACAGTTACTAAAGAATTAATAGATGCTTTATCTCATATTAAAATGGTTGTTACAGATATAGATGGTACGCTGATGGAAGAAGGTCAAAGTGATCTTCCAAAGGAATATTTTACACAGATTCAGCGATTAGAGAAAAAAGGGATTTTATTTGTGCCGGCTACGGGAAGATCCTATGATAGTGCACACAAGGTTTTTCTTCCCATCTTGGATAAAATTATGTTTATTAGTGATAATGGTGCCAGAGTAATGAAAGCTGGAAAAACCTGGTCTACCAATCCAATCCCTTATCCTTTGATGCTGGAAATGCTGCAAGATGTGGAAGCTATGCCGGAATTTGAAGCCTTTGCTTCTGGACCCAATATAGGTTATTGTACGGCAGGAAATGAGGCGTTTATACAGTTGCTGCGTGTGAATTATCAATTAAATGTAATCCCCTTGGAGCACATTTCTGAGACCTTGCCGGAGGGCGAATATTTTAATATTTCTGTCTATCATCCAAGAGATATTCAGGTGGGTATGGAGAATGGCTATTATGACAAATGGCATGCCCACAATCAAGTAGATGCTATTCGCTCTGGGAAGCTTTGGATGAATATGGTAAAGCGAGGAGTAGATAAAGGCTCTGCTTTGAAAGCTATTATGGATAAAATGGATTTAAAACCGGAGCAGGTATTGGTCTTTGGAGATAATACCAATGATATGGGAATGCTTTCCTTGGTAGAAAATTCTGTGGCCATTGGAAATGCCAGAGAAGAAGTGAAAAAGTGTTGCAAATATGTGGCAAAAAGCTGTAAAGAAAATGGCGTGCTTGAATTTTTACAATTGCTATAAAATAATACAAGTTATTGTTTTGGGCTAAAAAATCAAATGACGATTTTGTCATAATTTCAAAAAATTAAATGTATATTTATGAGGTGATTTATGAGATTTGTTATTCAAAGAGTAACAGAAGCATCTGTAACCGTGGACAGCAATCAGGTTGGTCAAATTGGAAAAGGGTTTTTGGTTTTGATAGGCATCAGCGAAGAGGATACAGAGGAAATTGCAGATAAAATGGTAAAAAAACTAATCGGACTTCGTATTTTTGAGGATGCACAGGGAAAAACAAATCTGGATTTGAAAAGTGTAGAGGGCAGCTTGCTATTAATCTCTCAATTCACTTTATATGCGGATTGTAAAAAAGGGAATCGTCCCAGCTTCATTCGAGCAGGAAAACCGAATAAGGCAAATGCTTTATATGAATATATTATTGCTGCCTGTAAAAAAGAAGTGGAGCATGTAGAAAAAGGAATATTTGGCGCAGATATGAAGGTAGAGCTGCTGAATGATGGACCTTTTACTATTTATTTGGATAGTGCGGAAATCTGCTCCTAAGCTACAGGTTGGAAATAGATATAAAATAGATGTGAAATAGATAGGTACCATGGTTAAATTAAAAAAAGAAAAGGGCTATCTCAATCTGAGATAACCCTTTTTCATCGGAATGACAAGACTTGAACTTGCGGCCTCTACTTCCCTAAAGTAGCGCTCTACCACCTGAGCCACATCCCGATTTACTAACTCGCGTCAGCCTATTCATAATATCTTCTAATGTATGGTTTGTCAACCTCAAATTAGAAAATATTTTGTTTTTTTAGCATAACGATAGATATATAAAATTTTGATTGTATGTTCATTCTTCATTTACCGGATGTGTTATTATTTAAATATGCATTTTAGTGTTTTCCTACTAAATAAAGAAATAGAGAAAATCATAGAACCTAGAGAGAATAGAAATAGAAGAAAAAATACGAAGAGGAACCTTTTCTATGGCGAATATTTTATCATTAGAAAATTTAAAGAAATCCTATACGGGAAGAATGGTATTTGATGACACTTCTTTTTATCTGCAGGATGGAGAGAAGGTTGGGGTAATCGGCATCAATGGTACCGGGAAATCAACTCTTTTAAGGATAATTGCCGGCATAGAGGAGCCTGATGAGGGTAAGGTTACACTTGCCTCCAACCTGGTAGTTCGTTTCCTTCCTCAAAATCCGGAATTTGACCCAGAAAAGAGCAGTGGGTACAAGTTTCTCTACACCTTGGGTGGCAAGAATCGCTACGGAATTGAATTATCTTTTGGATGGAGATTTTGATCCGCTTTTGATAAAGGCCATGATGGTGCATAATGCCGAGTATCCATCCGGCGGGAAAATGTCGATGGACAGCAAGAAGAAATTTATGGGCTTTGGAATGCCTTTAGGAACACGTGACATTCTGTATAATTCGGAGAATGAAATCACCCTTGTTTTGAGAGACTCTTTGCAAAAGGGAACATTCATCCAAATTCTTGACTTTCCTTTTTCGGATAGTCTTATCGGCGCGGATGGATTCTATCATGGTCAGATCACACTGACTGTTGTTAGCTCTCCGATACTGAAGCCATCGGAAGGACCTGAATACTGTCAGTCTGATATCAAGGTTGCTTTCGGAACAATGGATGGCATCTTAGAGCGCGATACTACCAAGCGAACCATCAGAAATGAATATGGTGCAGGCGATGCTAAAAATATAATGAATGACAGTCTGTACAGCTCAAAGTATTTTGATGTTCTGAAGGGCGAAGAGGATAACAGTTTTGCAAGGGAAAGAACTCTTCTGAAGCTTGGTGATAAATTTTATCCAGTGAAGAAATATGCGGTGAATTTTGACGATATGACAGACGGGAACAGGAGTAAGTATCTGCTCGGCAACCGTAAATGGTATATGAAAGTTGAAACCCTTTTCAGAGATGCCATTGAAAGAGAAGCAAAAGAAACCGGAGAGATACTTGAACAGGAGTTTTGCATTCTTTTGACTGTTAGGGATCAGTCCGGTAAGGCTCCGGTCTACAATGAGATAACACGCCAACTGCAGGAAAAAGGATTTATTTACTCCAATGTCCAGCTTAAAAATGAAGTGAGAGAGCAGGTTCGTGTCAGGGAGGAGAATGACGATTGAGATTATCGGGTAGCATTAATCAAAGCAATCAGCAGGAAACAGTAAAATATGAATTAACTGAAACCGAGGTTCTGGAGCTCTATTATTCAGAACCCCGGCTTGCTGCTCTTATGGATATCGATGTAATCCGGCTTATTGACAGACACCTTGTTGTTAATCTTAAAGAGTTTATCACCCCGAAGACGAGGCGTCTTACGGCTTATGCGAAAAGACATCTTTCATCCTGCTGCGTGGGAGTACAGTATCTTTCCGCTGAAAAGAGTCGGAAGAAAGGCAAGAGGCCAATAAGCTGTACACTGGATCTGCTGTTACAGTCTTCAGGATTTCTTGAGAACGGGAGTGCTGATGATCGGGTGCAGAGTGAATCGGATCAGAATAAAGAAGCCTCTATTATTAATCGTGAAATAGCCAGAGTGAACAAGATTCTCGGTGAACTTCCAGGCAGTTTTTCAGGCTCCTTGAAATATCATATGGAGAGGAAAGGTTATACCGAGGAACTGCTCGCACAGGAATCATGGATCAGTCTTTCGACAATCAAACAGTACAGACAGAAAGAAGATAAGGAAAAAACGTTGAAAACTGTAACGGCTCTTTGCATTGGGATGCATCTTCATCCGTGGTTGACGGAAGATCTGCTGCGTAAAGCCGGTATAGTTCCAAAAGCAACCAAACAGGACGGCGCATACAGATATCTTTATACATGTCTTTATAAATATTCGATTGATGAGTGTAATATATATCTCCGCTCACAGAATCTGCCGGAGTTTAAACAACGAGAAAATGCAGCATAAAAAGTATCGACGAAAACGGAATATAAATCGACTTAGGTCAGGGAATAAACCCCTGGCCTATTTTTTTTTGCTTTCGGGGACATTTTTATTGTCACATCAGAAAGCTTGTAATTACAGGGAACAAGGCTGTTTGCATGAAGAACGGTTATCTGAAAAATGCCGTTTTATAAGGACTTCAGCATTCGAAAGGGACATTTTGAATGTCTGTTGAATGACTGCTTCAAAGCTTATTCTATAGAAAAATAAGACAGAGGAGGATAAAGTTTGAAACAAAGAAGTAGAGGTTACCCAGGAAATTAGAGCATAACAAATAAA
>JAKSSF010000013.1 GCA_024403235.1 Lachnospiraceae bacterium
CTGTTACCGGGAAGACTGCGGCAGAACTAATCTATGATCGTGCTGATGCAGAGCAGCCTACTATGGGACTTACAACATGGAAGGACGCTCCGGACGGCAAGATATTGAAAAGAGATATTGTTGTTGCAAAAAATTATCTCAATGAAAAGGAAATGTCCCGCTTGAATAGGCTTGTTACAATGTTTATTGATTACGCTGAGCTTATGGCAGAGGATGAAGTTCTTATGAGCATGCAGGACTGGGTAGATCAGACCAATCAGTTTTTAAGCAACAATAGGCGTAAGGTCCTTGAAGGTAAAGGAAGAATATCTCATGAGCAGGCTATCGAAAAGGCTGCAAAAGAATATGATATTTTCCGTGTGCGACAGGATCAGGAGTATGTATCAGAATTTGATAAACAAACCGAGAAATATTTTAAGGGCGAATAGCAAACAGCCGAGGTGGTAACATTTCGTTTCCTCCCCGGCTGCAATTGTTATTATTAAATTTTACTCTGTGGCAGGCTCCTGAGCCTTTGTTTCATACCGCTTGAAAACGTCATTTACAAATATTCTCTAAAAATCTCTTAGTAGCACCGCCTTTGGGGGGTGCTTCTTTTATTAATAACCAGCCTTTTTAAAATTCATTGCATACTTTGGGCTGAAATGGTAACATTCTCTTATAGTTTTACAGGGAGGAAAAATATGCGCTGTCCTTATTGTGGAGCAGAAGTGAAAGACTATATTTGTGAATACTGTGATAGTGAAATGCCAGGTTACCAAAGTAAATCGGCAAATCATAATAGTGATAAAGACTATTATGAACAGACAACCTATCGAACCCAGTATTTCGAATATGATGGTACTGTTAGTAGAAAAAATAAATGGATTACGCTGATACTTTGTATTTTTGCAGGAAATTATGGTGGTCATTATTTTTATGTGGGTCGCATTGGAAAAGGGATTCTTTACCTTTGTACCATGGGACTCTTTGGTATAGGATGGATTATAGACATTGTCAAAATTCTGAGTGGTAATTTTGTAGATAATCTGGGATTGCCTCTGCAAGATAGTAGCATTCCTTATACTACCAGTGAAGAAATTCACAGAACTGTGCAAAGAACAAAAATGCGTAGTATGAAGGTGCATAAGCAGCTTGCAGAAAAAGGACTTCCACAAAAACGAAATCAGATTATTACTGCCTGTATATATGCTTTTTTGGCATATAGTATGTTCTTAGCCCATAGTTATTTTTCGTTTGCATGTTTTGCGTTAGGAGCAGTATTTGCCTCTCCTTTTGGTTTGAAATATTTAGAAAAAAATGGGATTAAAATTACTCGAGAGATTTATATCGCAGCTCTAGTGATTATTTGTGTTGTTGGTATTTTGTTCAATTAGGAATAGAAGAATCTTAAATTTTAAAAGAGGAATACATCATTATTATGAAAGAATTATTTGCCTTATATTGGGCTTTTTTTCGCATCGGAGGTCTGACCTTTGGGGGCGGATTAACCATGCTTCCTATGTTAAAGTATGAACTGGTTGAAAAGAATCATTGGGTTACGGAAGACGAGCTGCTGAATTATTATGCGGTGGGTCAGTGTACACCCGGTATTATTGCCGTCAATTGTGCCACCTTTGTAGGCTATAAAAGAAAAGGAATTTCAGGGGGTATTTTTGCCACCCTGGGGATGGTTAGCCCTTCTCTTCTGATTGTGTCTATACTGGCTTTTTTTATCAAGCAGTTTATGGGAAATACCTACGTGGCGCATGCTATTGAAGGAATTAAGGTTGTGATTTGTGCTCTGATGCTTACCACTGTCTTCACCATGGGGAAGAAAACCATAACAGATAAAATAACTGTACTGGTATGTGTTGTTGGATTTGTTTTAGCCATGTTTACACCGGTACCATCTATTTTGATTGTTATAATGGCAGGAATCTTTGGTGTTATTTTGTATAAGATGGGGAGGCTGAAACCATGAAAGTATTCTTTGAGTTGTTTTATGAATTTTTTCAGATCGGCTTATTTGCCATCGGGGGTGGTCCTGCCACCATACCATTTCTAATGGAGTTACCTACCAGGCACGATTGGTATGAGGTTTCTGATGTGGCAAAGATGCTGGCAGTCAGCGAAAGTACACCGGGACCTATCGGTATTAATATGGCAACCTACGCAGGCTTTAATGCGGCCGGCGTTCCGGGTGGAATTGTAGCCACCTTATCCTTGGTTCTGCCAAGTATTATTATTATTGTCATTATTGCTAAAATTTTGGACAAGTTTAGTAAAAATATGTATGTCAAATCCAGCTTTGCTATGATTCGACCGGCTGTTACCGGACTTATCGCAACTGCCGTATGGGGAATTATTTCAACCACCATTTTGGCAGGCGCAAATGGAAGATTTGGCTCTCCCATAGTCTTGGTTCTTTTAGCTCTGCTTTTCTTTGGATTGATGAATGTGAAAAAACTAAAGAAACTACATCCCGCTGTTTGGATTGTGTGTGGTGCGGTTATGGGAATTGTATTGCAACTATAGAATATAAAAAGTTGGTAAATGCAGGCGTTTTATTATAGATAGGCAATATTATGGTTGAAGTTAAAACGAATTTTCGATATAATAATTACGCAAAAGGCAATATCCAGTACATGGTACGGTAGGCGTAGCCTACGGAAAAGAACATAAGAAAAAGAAGTAATCGCCTCGGCCAAGGATTGATTACTTCTTTTCTATAGAATTAATTAACCTGTAGGGCAATCCGTCTATTGGTATTGCCTTTTGTTATGCTTTATTATACAGCGAATTTAGGAAATGTCAAATTAGGCATATAATTTCAAAATGATGGAGAAAGAGGAACATATAAATGTCACTTGAAGTAAAGGATTTACAGAAAAAATATGGGGAGAAGACAGTGGTAGATCATCTTTCTTTTTCGCTGAAAGAACCTGGTGTATATGCGTTACTTGGAACCAATGGTGCCGGCAAAACTACGTCTATCCGTATGATTTTGGGAATGTTATCCAAGGATGGTGGAGAGGTTCTTTGGAATGGGGAACCAATGAATGCACTGGAGACCAACATAGGATACCTGGCAGAAGAGAGAGGTTTATACCCAAAGTATAAGCTGATGGATCAGTTATTGTATTTTGCAAAGTTAAAAAAAGTGCCAAAGGATGTGGCAAAGGAGAGAATTCTCTATTGGGCACAGAAGCTTCAAGTAGAAGAGTATTTGTATCCTGCGAAAAAAGGAAAAAAGATAGAAAAGGATAAAACTGCAGATCAGTTGTCGAAGGGCAATCAGCAAAAGAT
This sequence comes from Lachnospiraceae bacterium, assembly GCA_024403235.1. Lineage (GTDB taxonomy): Bacteria > Bacillota > Clostridia > Lachnospirales > Lachnospiraceae > JAKSSF01. The sequence continues at coordinate 3,289 of JAKSSF010000013.1, forward strand.
CCAGTTGATGGCAGCGCTATTGTCAGACCCGGAGCTTATTGTTTTGGACGAGCCATTAAGTGGGCTTGATCCGGTGAACACCGATTTGTTTAAGGGCATTATCAAGGAGATTATTGCACAGGGAAAATATGTCATCATGTCCTCTCATCAGATGGCTACTATTGAAGAATTCTGTGAGGATATTGTGATACTAAACAGAGGAAAGGTAGTGCTGCAGGGAAATTTGAATGAGATTAAGAAGAGTTACGGTCGAGTAAATCTTTTGGTAAAATGCGACCAGCCTTTTGAGGAGATTATCAAACAACATGGGCTGGAGATTATTTCTATAAGTCCGGAAGTAACACAGCTTAAAGTGCAGTCGGAGGACCAAGCAAAGGCATTTTTGGAGTCCCTTATAAAAGCGGACAAGCAGGTAATTCGCTTTGAATTAAGGGAGCCATCCTTACACGAAATCTTTGTGGAGAAAGTAGGAGGCAACGATGAAAAAGAATGATTTTACAGGCTGGCGTGAAGTATTTACCTTTACTTTTGCCCAGACAGTAAAGCAGAAATCCTATGGAATTTTTCTGGTGCTTTTTTCAGTGATTGCCCTGTTCTATTCCACGGGTTCAGCATTCATTAACCAATACGGAGAATTGAAAGAGAAGAAAACCAATATCAGTCAGGTTGTCATTTTTGATGAAACTGGATTGAATATTGAATACAAAGATGTTTTTACCAGTAAAAAATATAAAAATGTTACCCTTGTATCTAAACCTTCTAAAACTATGGCGGAATATGAGAAACAGATGCAGACATCGGATGATACAACCATAGTAATCAGAATCACCTTTGATGCTAAAAAAGGTCGTTATCATGCGTTGTTTGTGCAGGGAAAAAAACTGGGGATGTCGGAGATCGCCAAGGTAGAATTTGCCAATGAATTTTGTGAATATTTTGAAGAAGCAAAATTGGAGGCGGTTCAGGTATCTAAGGAAATGCGTGACTATATTCAGACGGATATTGTTAGGGAAGTAAAGAGTTTGTCTGAGGATGGAGACATCATTGATAAAAAGACAGACGGCATTACCTATGATGATTATTTCATTATGCTGTTTATGCTGATGATCAGCCTCATGTTTATCAATATCGGGGGTAACCAAATTGCATTATCTATTGTCACGGAGAAGTCAAGTCGTGTCATCGAATATTTGATATTAAATGTTAGACCATTGGCTTTGATCTTAGGGAAACTTTTGGCAACTATTACCACCTCAGCCCTTCAGATGATTGCTGTTGGATTCTGTTATATTGCGTCTCCAATTATCAGTAATCTGTTGGTACCACGACTCCTGAAGCTATTATTTGGCGCAGCGGATACTGTGGAAACCACAGCCACCGTGACGGATGAAGCCTTAGCGGCCTCTGTAAAAATGATTCATGGAATGAAATTAGAGTTTGCATTTTTGGCAATTATCTTTTTAATTTTGGGTATCATTTTTTTTGGATTAATTGCAGGTCTACTGGGGGCATCTGTCAGCAAGATGGAGGAAATGCAGGAAGCTATGGTGGGCTTCCAGCTGTTGTTAATAGTAGGTTGTTACGCAGATATGGGATTGTTGGTAATACAGATGATGGATATGGCCAATCCTGCATTTACCAAGGTACTCAGTATCTGTCCCATCACTTCCCCATTTTGGGTGCCGGGTAGTATGCTTTTAGGCAATATGAGCTGGTCTGCGATTTTTGTTAGCTTCGTTATGATGCTTATAGCCATTGCATTGGTAGCAATATTGACTGCCGGTGTGTATGAAGCATTGATTTTTTATAATGGAAAAGCCTTGAAGTTTAAAGATGTTGTTAGGCTTGCTTTTTCGAAAAAAATGACTTTGAAAAAGGAGGATGACAAACATGAATAATCCTCAGAATAAGAAGATGTTTTCCGGTTGGAATACTGTTCTCCTTTTCACCATAAAGCAAGGTCTGAATCAAAAATATGCAATCATAACGATAGTTCTTGTGGCAATTCTGTTTGCCGGAAGCTTTGGGTTTAATCTGCTTGCAGCCGGAAAACAGGTAGAGAAAAGCAATATTTCTCAAGTAAAGAAGGTATATCTTATCGATCATAGTGGCTTGGAGACGGTGAACTGGAATGCTTCGAAACAGCTAAATAGAGAAAAGTTTCCGAAGGTAGTATTTGAGCCTACCGGCGCAGATATAAATGCATTAGGAAAAGGGTTAGCAAAGAAAGAGTCTACCAGCGTTATTGCATGTGTATCTCAGGCAAAGGACACATTTCAGATAGAGGTTTATCTTCCTTACGAAAGCAGAATTACAAAAGGAGATGGAGAGAATCTTGCCAAAATGCTAAAGGCGATTCTTTACGAAGGAATGATTCGTAAGTCGGAAATTGACAGCGACAAGATTACTTATGTAGTCAGTGGAATCAGCACTGAATATAGTATTGTTGGGGAAGAAATCAAGAACGAAGATTCTATGATGTTTAAGACCATGTTTCCATTGATTTTTATGTTGGGCTTATATCTTATGGTTATTGTTTACGGTCAGAATATGGGACAAATTGTTTGCATTGAAAAGTCTTCCAAATTGATGGAGACACTCCTTGTAACGACAAAACCCTATGGATTAATCTTTGGGAAGATTCTGGCTACTGCAGGAATTGCAATATTCCAGATGGCAGCGTGTATCGTCGCTTTGGTGGTGGGACTTTTCGTAGGAGATAGCTACGCAAAGAAAACTGTCTATGCAGGATATGACAATCCGCTGCTTTCCATGTTGAAAGCTATGGCAGTAAATGAAACGGAAAAAGCGTTTTCCATAGAAGCAATCATCCTTACTATCTTGGCAGTATGTCTGGCCTTTTTGTTCTATTGTATGTTGGCTGGAGCGATAGCCAGTTTTGCAAGCAAAGCAGAAGAGCTTGGCGTGGTAATGATGTTTTACAATTTATTTCTTATCTTGGGCTTTAGTGGCTCCTATTTCCTTCCTACTATGAGTGGTCTGGAATGGATTAAGGTGATTGTTCGTATAGTTCCTTTGTCGGCTTCCTTTAGGTTGCCGGGAGAAATCTTGTTGGGAACTCTTAAGGGTGGAGCCGCGATTATCTATCTGCTGGTGTTGTTGACTTGGACAATACTTGTTGCTATTTTTGCGGGGAAAATATATAGAGACCAGGTTTTTTATAATGGAAAGAGCCTCAAGGACAGAATTCCTTGGATAAAAAAGAAAGAAGAATGTGACGATGGCTGGCAGATCTTCCTGGATGAATCCGGAAGACCATTGGAGCAATCTCAAAAAATCGGATATTTCTTCTTGGCAATATCACCCCTTGCACTTTTCTTTGTGATTCAAATTCTGGTATCTTTTGTACTCACCAATATGGTTACCAGATGGGACTTTAAAGGAATTGATATTTCCACGTGGGAAGTAAAACAGCTGGCAGAATATTACCGTGGGATTGAACCTACACTGAATCCGCTAGCGATGATGATATGTCATTTACTGATCATACTTACTTTTGGTTTGTGGATGTATTTGGTCAGAAGGGGAATGGATAAGAATCAGATTCTGCATATCAAGACTTTGCTGAAGCACAAAATCTCTGTGGTATTGGGAATCAGTTTGGTATGCGGATTGGGATTGCTGGTTTTGGCAAATGGTGTAGTTGCAGTGGAAAGCTATATCATTCCTTCCGTTGTTCAAGACTATATGGAAATGGCAAAAACCGCAGGAATGGGCACCCATCCATTGGCCATTATTGCTGCAGTTTGCATGGCTCCCATTGGGGAGGAATTTCTATGTCGAGGCATATGTTTATACTTTGGTAAAAAAGCCTTTGGAAAATTCTGGTATGCAAATTTGCTCCAGGCACTTATGTTTGGAATTCTCCATATGAATTGGGTACAGGGCGTATATGCATTTATCATTGGACTGGTACTGGGTATTTTGGTGGAACGATATGATTCTCTATTGCCAGCCATGATGGTTCACTTTATTATTAATTTCTCCTCTTCTACCTGGTATTCTAAGGTATTGGGAGAAACAGAAATCTCTCTGCCCTTGGGTGTTTTTATGGTGCTAATTCCAGGTGCAATCGTGGCAGCTGCATTGTATTGGGGGCGAGAGAAAGCATGTTAAACTATCCGTAATCTTATCATAAACAATCTGTTCTATTTCATTAAGCCGGCGGTTTCGCCGGCTTTTTCTTTTTCAATCTTTTTACTCTTATAAAATACATAAAGAAGAAACTCTATTATTGACATTGCCATAAGTACTTATGATATACTATAGTATTACAATAGAATAGGTATACCTTGCGCTAAAATGCAAGAATAAAGTGATAGAAATCTGAGGGTGAAAAATGAAGAGTTTAGACAGAAAAACAGATTGGATAAAAAAACAAATAGGGAGAAATAAGGCTGGTTTTATATTAGGCTTACTGATAGTAGGGCTTGTCATGATACTTCCATTTCACGCTTTTGCCGGGAAAACAAATTCGCAAGGCATGAGCTTAGAAATGACACCCTTTGTTGGAAATTCTTTTACAGGAGAGAAATTTGAGGAGTATGTAAAAGAATATCAAATTCCTGTTGAGAAGGCTCGCTCTAAAACCGGTCAATATTCGGGCAGTAATATTAGTAATGTTTTAAATATGGAGTCTTCTTATTGGATTACCAATATACCGGGCACAGAGAGAAGTCGTAACTGGATTGATATTACTTTGGAAGAAGAAGCCAATGTGGGCAGACTTATTTTTGGTAGTCGTGGAGCTTTAGAAGGTTTCCCTACTCGTTATCAAATTTGGGCTACCTTAGAGGAAAAACCGGATATCAATGCGCCTGCAGCAGGTAATACAGGAGGCTGGTTTTATGTAGGCGAAGGAACCGGAAAAGAAACCACAGAACTTCAGGAGATTGTATTTGATACAGAGGTGCGAGCCAGAACGATCCGTTTTGAATGGACTGACTGGTATAGTGTAGGCTGGTCTGCAGCCAGAACTTTATTGCCTTTTAAAACAGATACTATTCATAATAATATTATGGATCTTTTTACAGATGATACCTGTACTGTTTTAAAAGATAGTGTAACCAAAGAGCAGATTGAATCTTTGGGAAGGTCTGTAAATAATTATGTTTTAGCAGAGGATGTTAAACCATATTTAGAAGCAGCAGATAAGTTTTTGGAAAGAGAAGAGGCGATAAGTCGTATTCAGGAAACAGAGAACGAAACCACTGAGCAAGTGAGAGAAACTTCCGGACAATCCGGAAATACCTGGCGACCAAAAACTAAATCTAAAACCCAGAAACAAACTGTGTCTCAATCCGTTGAAATGGTTGGTATGGATATTGGAGTTGTTGGAGGCAGCAATAAAAAGTCTGCTACGGTAGACAATGATTTAAATGCAGAAAAAACAGAGAATGATTTTGAAGAAGTAGCTGCTATGGATATACCTGCCTTTGGTGCATCATTCCAGGCAGGTGACTTTGTCGTAGAGGCAAATAGCCAGGCAGATTATAGCTACACACCTGCCGGAGCAGATTATAAATTACAATACTGGAATACTGGCAATTATAAAAGCAATGGTGTTCTTACTATTTTGAAAAGTGGTACTTACACCATCTCCATGAGAAGTGGGGTTCAGGTGACCACGGACAGAATTAAGATTAATCCGGGCTTAAATGTCACATTGACGATAAACGGATTGAATATAGCACCCAATCCTACAGATGGATACAGTGACCATTATGGTCAGGGTAGACCTTTTGACATGAGTGGGGCTACAGTAACGCTGAATGTACAGGGAACTAATACTTTTAGAGCTCCCGCATTTAGCACAGCTCTGTTTTGCCCGGCAGGTTCCAACCTGACAGTAAAAGGGACAGGAACATTAAATGCGATTATAGAGGGCAAAGACTATGCTGTTGCTGCCATAGGTGGGGAAGGCAAAAATAATCCCATGTTCACGAAAGATGGTTATGGGAGCGAGATTATTTCAGGACAGGATCAGTTAGCCAGAGTGAGAATATGGCCCGATGATAACGACAGTCGATGCGGTAATATTACTTTTGATGGCAGTATGACCGTTAACGCAAAGGTAAGAGTAGGTGAGCCCGCGAAATCTCCGAATGGAGAAGGGGAAGTGGTTCCGTTTTGGAATATTGGAACCAGGGATGAGGAATCCGAATTGTGCGTATTTAATCCGTCAGTATTAAAATGGGTGCGTCAGGGATTTAATGGACCGGAAGAAGTAGACACAATTTTGGCTTTTGGATATTATTCATCTGATTGTGCTGTGGTGGCAATTGGTGGTGCATATGATGGAAATATTACGATTAAAAACGGAAAAATAGATGCAAAAGCGGGCTGCCTTGGTACCGGTATTGGTTCCGTAAATAGGACTTTTGGTAAAGTTACCATTAATGGTGGTACTGTAACTGCAAAATCCGGCTATGCGACAGACCATTTTCCGGCTACAGATTATGTTGGATTTGTAGACTACGGTCCTGCTATTGGATGGGTACATTATGGTGATGCACAGCCTAGTAATATGGTAATAGAAATAAACGGTGGTACTGTAACTGCTGTAAGTGGATACGGTGCAGCCGGTATTGGTGGCGGTATAGACAGTACCGGTGGCACTATTAAAATAACCGGAGGAAAGGTTACTGCTACCGGTGGGGATAATGGTGCCGGCATCGGTGGTGGAATAGGCCAAAGTGTAAAAGGAACTACTACTGACCAGGCTAAAATTATCATTACCGGTGGTAATGTTACTGCTACTGGTGGACTTAATGCAGCCGGAATAGGTGGCGGTGGAAATAACTTGGGTGCCAATGTTACTGCAGGACACAGTGGAGATATTCTTATTGGTGGTAATGCAAATGTTACCGCTAACGGTGGAGTAAATGCGCCTGGTATAGGTGCTGGTGGATCCGGTACCTCAAATGAATATAAAGATGCTTGTACGGTGCAGTCTATTGTTATTACGACTACAGGCACTGTTAAGGCAACAGGAGGTAGCGGTTCTCCTACGAACATTGGATCTGGAAAAGTAACAGGATTAAATGAAAGCGTACGATATGAAGATTCTACCATAGTCAATCTAAGCGGTACCAATATAAACGGTTCTACTACCAATATGCCAAATCTGATTACCATTGATCCAGCTACTAAAAATTTGGTAGTCAAAGGTGAGGTGGATTTGACACAGGGCACCTATGCAGGTACGAACGGAGATGCTGTAGCCAAAGGAATTGCAGACTATCTTAATAAGACGGGGGCTTCTATAGTAGCAGATGGTAGCAGCGCGAAACTGACTGTTGGCGCAGTTGATTCCAACATTGTAAAGACCATTAAAGATAATTCAAAGGGTGTAACGGTGAACGGTGAAACAATCCAACCTACTCCCGAACCCCATAACCATAAATATTCCGGTTGGGTTCATGATGGAAATAATCACTGGAAAACCTGTACTGCATCCGGCTGTACTGAAGCAAACGGAACAAAATTCGAAAGTCAGGCACATACCTGGAGCACCACATGGAGCCATGACGCTTCCGGGCATTGGCATACCTGTACAGCAAATTGTGGTGCTACTTCTACTAAAGTAGCGCACAATTATATAAACCCCAGCGGACTTTGCGAATGTGGAGCAAAAAATCCTAACCAGCATGTTCATGCGAAGGGAACACACCATGCCAGAGTGGATGCTACTTGTATGAAAGCAGGTAATGTAGAGTATTGGGATTGTACAGCCAAAGATGCTTATTTGGATGCTGCAGGAAATGTAATTACTACAATTGTGCTTCCCAAAGATAGCAAGGAACATAACTTCGATCCTACAAAAGAAAAATGTCTAAATGGTTGTAACACTACCAATCCGAACTATAAACCGGCAGGCGGAACAGGTGGAAATGAGCATACCCATACGAAGGGCACACACCACGCAAAAGTGGAAGCAACCTGTGTGAAGGCAGGAACTGTAGAATATTGGGATTGCGTATCCAATGATGCTTATTTGGATGCAGCAGGAAAAGTAATCACAACCATAGTTATACCAATCGATAATAATGGTCATAACTTTGATGCTGCACATGAGAAATGTCTGAATGGTTGTAATACAGCCAATCCGAATTATAAGCCAAGTGGTGGAAATGTGCATGTGCACGCCAAAGGGACACACCATACAAAAGTGGACGCAACTTGTGTAAAAGCAGGCAGTGTGGAGTACTGGGATTGTACATCTGAAGATGCCTATTTGAATAAAGATGGAAATGTAATCACAACTATTGTTATACCAATAGACAGCAACGGCCATAACTTTGATACTACACAAGAAAAGTGCCTAAATGGATGTGACACAATTAATCCAAATTATAAACCAAGTGAGAAAGAAGAGCATATTCATACAAAGGGCACGCACCATAGTAGAGTGGATGCTACCTGTGTAACAGAAGGCAATGTAGAATATTGGGATTGTTCAATCAATGATGCTTATCTGGATGTAGCGGGAAATGTAATCACAACAATTACTATTCCAATCAATAGCAATGGACATAATTTTGATGCTGCACACGAGAAATGTCTAAATGATTGCGGTACGAAAAATCCCAATTATAAACCGGCTGGTGGAACCGGTGAAAGTGAGCATGTTCATACCAAAGGAACACATCATGTAAAAGTAGCAGCTACCTGCGTGAAAACAGGAACTGTAGAATATTGGGATTGTGCGTCCAAAGATGCTTATTTGGATAAGGATGGAAAGGCAATTACGACCATTTCTATACCAAAAGATGCGAATGGACATAAGTTTGACAATACAAAAGAAAAGTGCCTAAACGGTTGTGGTACTGTTAATCCTAACTATAAGCCGGCTGGTGGAAATGAGCATGTTCATACAAAAGGCACGCACCATACCAGAGTAGATTCAACCTGTGTGAAAACAGGGATGGTAGAGTATTGGGATTGTGCGTCTAGAGATGCTTATTTGGATGCATCGGGAAAGGTAATCACAAGCCTTACTATAGCCAAAGATACGAACGGCCATAACTTTGACAATACAAAAGAGACTTGTCTAAATGGATGTGGCGCGAAAAATCCAAATTATAAATCAACTAGCAGTACTGGAAATACAAGCAACGGTACAGGAACAAACACCACAGCGAGTACCAATAAAAATACTACTACCACTACCAATAAAAATAACACTGCTACCAGCACAAACAAAAACGGTAGTAGCAGTTCTACAAATAGTAGTCAGAAAACCACTCCTAGTGGTGTAATATCAGCCTCTGCAAGTGGCAGTACGCCAAGCAAGAAAAAGACTCAGACATCAAATTCAGGACAGACCACTGAGTCCAAGAAAACATCTAGTTTATTAGAAAAGGTACAGGCAGCTGCTAAGAATAAAACCATTACTGTAGCTTATCCGGAAGATGAGTTGATTGATAAAGATATTTTGACTGCTTTGCAGGAAAAGGAAGTCAGTTTACATATTAAAGATTCCGGAAAAGTAGAATGGCTAATACCTGGGAAATATATTGAAAAGCCGGAAATTGAATTGGATTTGCAGGCAGATATTCTCAAAGGAGAAGAAGCAGAGCAAGAAGACATGAAATCACTTCTTGCGAACCTTTTGGGAGAGAAAAAGGCTATAGTGGTAAACTTTGCCCATGAAGGAGATTTGCCCGGAAAAGTAGCTGTCAGAATTCCTTTGACAAGAGAACAGAAGGAATATCTGGGAAGTGATGCACTGGATGTATATCATGTCAACGAAGCGGAAGAACGACTGGAAGAAATTGCATTAGATTGTCCTATCCATGAGGATAGTTTTGTAGAATTCAGTATGCAGGAATGTAGCCCTTATGTTTTGGTTGCCAGAGAACAGCCTGTGGTACAAGCGGAACCACAAGAGCAACCGGATGGGTTTGCACAGGCCGTGGCTGAAGCACCGGCAGTAGAACCTACCAATTTGGGAATCTTAGAAGAACAGGATCAAGGACCTTTGGCTATGGCATTAGGTTTCTTTGACAGTAATCCTATTTTGGTATTTATTCCTGCCATACTTTTAATCGTAACCCTTATCGCATTGTTAGTATTTATGATAATCAAACGCAAAAAAGCGAAATAAAAAAGATGAAATGTTTTTGGAAAAAAGAGGTTGAACAAAACAAAATGAAGAAAAACAAGACGAGTTTCCTACTAGGCATATTGCTGTTAAGTTTGGCAATACTATTCCCGGTCAATGCCTTTGCAGAGGAATCGGAACCCCAGGGGATGGAGTTAAAAATGACTCCCTTTATTGGGAATTCCTTTACAGGGGAGGAATTTGATGACTATGTAACAGCCTACCAAATTCCTGTTACAACAGCCCGAACGAAAACCGGACAATATGGTAACAGTGTTGTTGCGAATCTTTTAACGATGGATTCTTCTACCCATTGGGAAACCGGTAGTCAGGGAAGTGCAACAAATCGTAACTGGGTGGATATTACCCTGGCAGAAGAAGCCTCTGTGGGCAGATTGGTATATGGTAGCCGTATCAGTCCCTTAAAGGGCTTCCCAACCAGATATAAAATATGGGCTTCTCTCGAAGAAACCCCCAATATTAATTCTCCGGCAGAAGGCACCGAAGGATGGTTTTTGGTAGGAGAAGGAACCGGCAAAGAAACCACCGCTTTTCAGGAAATTGTCTTCGATGAAGAGGTAACGGCTAGAACATTCCGTTTTGAATGGATCGGTTGGTACAATACAGGCTGGTCTGCAGCCAGAACCTTATTGCCTTTTAAATCAGATACCATTCGGAAAGATATTTTAAGTCTCTTTACAGATGGTAGCTGTACTGCTTTAAAAAACAGTGTCACAAAAGAACAGATCGATGCTTTGGAACCTCGTGTAAATAGTTATATTTATCCGGATGATTTAAAGCCATATTTAGAAACGGCAAGAATGCTTATATCAGGAGTAAATACCACAGACCGTTATCATGAGCCTATGATATTGTCTCAAAGAGGGGACAGAGGTTCAGAACGTTCGAGAACAGATACAGGAATGACTTTGGCCAGTTATGATTTAAGTGGTTACTATGTGCATCCGGGAGAAACCATTTCTGTATATGTAAATGCAGATGGTAACTCTCGTATGCCCAGAATTGTCTTTGCTACCGTTGCCAGATCTCCTTGGGCTTGGTATCAGGGCTATGATGGGGTGGAATTGAAAAACGGATTAAATACCTTTACCATTCCGGAAACACAGAATGACTGTTATGCCATCTATTTTTATAATCCTGCATTACCTGCAGAACAGGGATTTGCCCCTGTAGTTCGTTTGGTGGGAGGTACACAATACCCTGTTTATCGATATGACCCGAAAGATTCTTATGAAGTGACAAAGAAAAAAGAAGCAGAATATCTTGCTTTCTTGGATAAATACTTAGAAGGCGTTTCAGATACGCTTGCAGATCAATTAAGTGGGAAGGCTCATCCCAATATAGCAGAATATGTTTCGGATAAAATATTGATTTCCGTTTCTGCACGCGGTGCCAAAAAGGCAGCTACCCAAACCACTACCTGGTCTCAGGGAAAATGGAGAGAATTTACAAATACCGTAAGGTATGGAACTGTAACAGAGCAGGGCATCGCCTATACCGGACCGGCTGCGGCCATGGAAGCCTATGAAATGTTGTTTGACGACATTCAATATTATTCCGGCTTTAACATTACCAATCCTGCTCATTCTGATTATAGAAATCATGGACAATTCCTGTTCCGTGCTTACAATGATGGCGCTGGTCTTGGCTGGGGGCAGTCTGTCTATTCCGGTTATAATACAGGCAGCAGACCGGACGGGGATCGTCTGGACAACAGTTTTTATGTAGATATCGCCACTCCTGCAACCGTATTACAGGCAGGTTGGGCTATTTACCATGAAATCGGCCATGTATTTGACAATGGCTCTATTGGAACATCGGAGTCTACCAATAACTTATATTGTCTTTACGCAGGCATTAAATATCTGGGGGAAAACCGATTGGATTTTGCTTCAGAAAATCGTTGGTGGAATCATTTTACCAGTTATATTAATACGGGAATTTTGCCCCAGAATGATTTATTATTTTACCCCGGTGCAGTTATCTGGCAGTTGGATGCAGTGGATTTTTCTAAAACATGCCTATACCGTAACAGAGAAGACGGAGATCATTTGCTGTCCAATTATGGTATGGCCTGCCGTTATGCCAGAGAGCATCGTTCGGATTTAAGCGGTTTAGATAAGGATTCCAAAACCGTCGTCTGCTTCTCTATGGCCTGTGGCGTGGATTTAAGTGATCACTTTGAATATTATGGAAGAACCATCTCAGACAGAGCCAGATTTATGATTGCAGGTCTGCCGAAAGAACCCAGACCTACCTGGTATACCAATGACAGAACTTTCCGTCATACTGCTTTTACGCAGGAAGAGAAAAATGCTGCCTGGTCTGTAACAGCTTCTATAGATGAAACTACAGGTGCAGTAACCATTACAGCACCTGCCATTGGCACGGTCTTTTCTGATGCCAATTTCCAGTGCTACGAAATTTATAAAACAGAATTGGATCAGGCTGGAAATCCTGTGGGAGAATCACAGTTTGTTGGAATAACAGGCAATAATAAACAAAGCAGGGTCAAAAATGAGCTGTATACCTTTACAGATAAAAAGGTTGTACCCGGAACCAGTTATGAATACTCTGTGAAAGCCTATGACAGTACTTTGGAAACAGCCAATCATGTGGCTAAAGTGAAGGTAGGCGTTGAGGCAAATGTGGAGATTCCGGTAGAACGGATTTTAATTAACACCGGAGATGAAGGGAAAACCTTTAATGTAGGTCAAACCTATGCAGTTGCATTAAATTATTTTCCGGAAACCGCAACCGCCAATTTGAAAGAAATTAACTGGTGGATAGAAGGCTGGGGAAGAGATGGTGGACATACCGGTGGTGCGGAGGACATCATTGTAATGACGGATGATCCGAATTTCCCGGGAGATCCTACCAGAAAATTATTAACCGGTGTGCAGCCGGGACAAACTCATTTGTATGTAAGACTAGGCAATCTTACACAAAGCCATCGAATTGTAATCAATGGTACCATCAATTTAACTGCAGGTGCTTATACCTACAATTTCAAAGAAAATAGTATAGATTTGGCTGTGGAAGAACTTGTGCAGCCGAAACTGCTTCGTACCACTGCAATTGATGAGGCTCCTGATTATACGCCAAAGAATACTCAGGTTGTGGTAAGGACCTATCCCAATACCATTGGTTTTCGAAGTAAAAATCCGGAAATAGCGACTGTCTCTGATGCAGGCATTGTATATGGTGTAAAAGCAGGAACCACTACTGTAGAGTTTTATAGAAAAGCAACAGATACCGTAGCGGAAGAAGTGCTTGCAACCATAAATGTAAGAGTCCATGGAGAGGAAATCCCGGCTACAGCAATTGAGATTTCCAATGCCCCATCTTCTGCTATGAACAGTGGAGATACCGTACAATTAAATTATCGCTTCTTACCGGAGACAAATACAGAAAATCGACGTGTGCTGTGGTCAAGCAATAATATTGCAGTTGCCAGAGTAGATAGTAATGGGATTGTGACAGCAGTGTCAGGCGGAAAGGCTACTATTACAGCAAAAATTGAAGGCACTACAATTCAGTCCGGCGTAGAAATTACGGTAGCAGAGTCTGTTGCCTTACAGCGACTAAATATAGATAAGAAAACCATGACCTTAACGGACAGTTCTCCTACAGGAACTTTGCAGGCAAGTAAGATACCTGCCAATGCTCAGTCTTTTGGAACTATCAATTGGGTAAGTAGTAATACCAATGTTGCAACGGTGGCGTCTACGGAAGAGGGAAGAGCGACCGTAACGGCAGTAGGAAGCGGTAAATGTAATATTAGTGCTGTTTTGGATGGAAAAATTATTAGTTGTAGTGTAACCGTAGAAAAGCCTATTGATCTAACCGGTGCAAAATTTGTGAATCGTGGCAATGATACCACAGAAACCAGTGCTGCGCTAAATGTGGGGAATACCATACAGTTTTCTGTTTTACCAGAGCCTTTAACTGCAACCGGATTAAACGCTGTACAATGGATTAGTGACCATCCGGAAATTGCAACTGTAAAACAGGGATTGGTGGAAGCAATTTCCGAAGGAACGGCTGTTATTACAGCAACCTTTATCCAGCCTGCAACAGGTAAATCGGCAAGTGTAACAGCCACTATAGAGGTAACGGAAAATGTTATACCTTTAACGGGAATTAGTTTAAATCGTGGTTCTTTAACCATGTCCTTAGGCGAAGATATAGTATTACAGGCAAACTTGCGACCTGTCAATGCCAATGATTTGGAAGGCGAGGTAGTGCAGTGGAGTAGTGATAAACCCGCCGTTGCCACGGTAGATATTCACGGAACAGTATTGGCAAAGGGAATAGGTAGCTGTACTATTACCGCTTCCTTGAAAGACTTTACCGCTATTTGTGAAGTACATGTAAAGGAAGATGTTCTTCCTGCTGAAGCGGTAGAAATTAGTCCTACCAGTCTGGGCTTTGTATTGCCATGTGAAGGGGAAAGACTAACTGCTACGGTATATCCTGCGGAAGCCATCACTTCTGTATTTTGGAGCGTTTCCGGTCCCCAGAGTATTGTAACGGTAAATCAGAATGGATTGGTTACGCCGATAGCAGAAGGGGAAACCACGGTAAGGGCAACCGCTGCGGGAGGTAAATATACAGAAATTCCGGTCATAGTGACAATTCATGACCATACTTATGCAGATGCTTATACTACAAATGATACCCATCACTGGTATCCTTGTACGGTAACAAATTGTCCCGCAAGTTCATCAGCCTTAAGGGGCTATGGTGAGCATCAATGGGCTGAGAATGCTTCTATAGGGGCAGCGTTAAAATCAGAAGCAACCATATTATCGCCGGCAATCTACTATAAGAGTTGTAGTGTCTGTGGAAAGATTTCCACAACAGAAACCTTTGAGTATGGGGAAGTAATTCCGCATGACCATGAATTTGAAAAGATTGTAACTGAGGAGGCC
This sequence comes from Lachnospiraceae bacterium, assembly GCA_024403235.1. Classification (GTDB taxonomy): domain Bacteria; phylum Bacillota; class Clostridia; order Lachnospirales; family Lachnospiraceae; genus JAKSSF01. Next base: position 18,370 of record JAKSSF010000013.1, read on the forward strand.
AAGATTTCGGATGCTACCATCAGTAGTCCTGCAATATATTGGAAGAGTTGTAAACACTGTGGAGTACTTTCTGAAACAGAAACCTTTGAGCATGGAGATCCATTACCACATGATCATGTATATGAGGATGTATATCAAAGTGATGAAACCCAGCAGACCCACCATTGGAGAGCATGCTTGATAGAAGGCTGCCCTACAGAAATTGAAGACTTGGATTCTTATGAGCCTCATAACTATGAAGAAATCGTTGATCCGACTGCACTGAAGTCAGAAGCCACCACTACATCACCGGCAATCTACTACATGGGTTGCGTTTGTGGTGCGCTGTCAGAGGAAACCTTTGAGTATGGAGAGCCCTTATCTCATGAGCATCGATTTGAGGCGGATTATTCTAAGTCATCTACTCATCACTGGCGTGCTTGTACAGCAGTGGGATGTGACACACCTGTCACAGCATTAGAAAACTACGAGAGACATAATTTCAAGGATGTGGTGAAGGCAGAGGCTTTGTATGCAAAAGCCACTACAGATTCTCCGGCTCTTTATTATAAGAGTTGTGTATGTGGAGCCTTATCCACAGAAACCTTCACTTATGGAGAGAAATTGCCAGGTGGCAATACAGACGGCGGAAATGGCAATACCGGAAGCGGCAACACAAGCGGCGGAGACACAGATAGTGGAAGTGGCAATACCGGAAGTGGCAACACAAGCGGTGGAAATAATACTTCCGGCAGTGGCAACACAAGTGGCGGAGACAGCAATACCGGAAGTGGTAACACAAGCGGCGGAAACAGCAATACCGGAAGTGGTAACACAAGCGATGGAAATACTAACTCAGGAAGTGGAAATACAAACGGTGGCAATAGCAATTCAGGCAGTACGAATACAGGCAACACCAATACCAATACAATTATTGTTCAAGACAATACAGTCATTGAAATTCCTATGATTAGCAATGATTTTGTAATCGATATCGCACCGTTTGTTGTAATAGACTCCACTGTAGGAAACACTGTTTCACCTACAACCAATCAAAACGCTACAACAACCAATCAAAATACTACCAATACTGATTCAAACAGATACAGTAGTAGCAGTAGAAACAACAATAGTAGTGGAAACAGCAGTAGCAATGTTACAAACAGTAAGCAGCAAACCAATGCGGATAACAGCAGTACATCCAAAAAGAAAAGGACACAGACCGCAGATTCTGAACAGATAACGGAGAAAAAAGAGCCCACTACTTTATTAGAAAAGGTTCAGACAGTTAGAAAGAACCGCAGTCTTACCACATCCTATCCGGAGAACGAAACCATTGGTGCAGATATTTTTGCCGCTTTGCAGGAAAAAGAAGCAAACCTGCATATTGTAGAACCCGGAAAAGTGGAATGGTTGTTGCATGGAAAAGATATTGAACAGCCGGACATTGCGTTAGACCTGGGTGTGGATATTTTCACGAGAGGAGAAGTAGAGCAAGAAGACCTGGATACACTTCTTTATAATGTATTGGGAGAGAAAAAGGCTGTAGTAGTAAACTTTGCCCATGAAGGACCTTTACCAGGAAAAGCTACCGTTAGAGTACCTTTGACAAGAGAACAGAAGGAATATTTGGAAAATACTGTATTGGATGTATATCATGTCAATGAAGAAAACGAATCTCTGGAAGAAATTGCTATGGAATGTCCGATTGGAGAAGATAGCTTTGTAGAATTTACTATCAGAGAATGCAGTCCGTATGTATTAGTGAGTAGAGTTCAGCCTGTTATGCAGGAAGAACCTGTACAAGAACCCCAGGAAATGGCCCAGACTACACCGGAAGTACCGATAGTAGAAAGCACCAATTTGGGAACCTTGGAAGAATTGGATAAGGGACCCTTGGCTACGGCACTAAGTCTCTTCGCAGACAATCCTATTTTAGTATTTATTCCTGCAATTTTATTAATTGGAACTCTTATTGCATTACTGGTATTCATGATTATCAGACGTAAAAAAGCAGAATAAAAAGAAATAATAAAAGGCACATTCTTCTAGCTGAGAACGTGCCTTTTTTGCTGGCTCATTTTATTTGAATTAAAATAGGAATTATTCTCCGGCTTTACAGGTGATTAACCATGGTGCCGGCTGAGTGTTATAAGTATTTTTACTGGTTAACTTGGATACGCTTACCTGAATGATTTCCGGATTGCGAATGCCCATTTCTTTGCAAAGAGCAGGCATAGAAGCGGCTACTACAAAATCCAAAGTATAAATGACAAATTCCATATTAGGATTTAACTCAAGCAAGCACTTCATTTCCTGTTCCATGCTTGCAGATGCAACTAACATAGTAACATCCGGAATCGGTAAGCCCTTCATTGTCTCTTCATCTACATGATCAATAATGGTAATGTTGTTCAGGCCAAACTGTCCTACATTATCTTCCAAGGTGTGTCTGTCGTGAGAATTGTATTCTACCGCAATGATAGTACCTTCACCATTGATAATGGCAGATTCTATGGCGATGGATTCACTGGAAATACAACAAATATTTTTTCCTTCCGTTATGGCCATTTTACTTAAAATAATGGCACGAATTTCGCTGCCTACATATCGTACGGAGCCGGAAGCAAATACACTGTTATCCATACCAAATTTATAGGTAGAACGAGCTTTAGGATTCAGAATTAACATACCGGCAGAAGCGTTGATACCACGATCAATCATATCTGCCAAACGGTCTCTTTTGATGGGACCACTGGGATCGCTGCCTTCGTTATAGATAACTGTACAATTTTCCAGTCCTGCGTTATACATCCGATAAAAAATATCCTGATGCCCTGCTTCTGTAAATACTAATACACAAGAGTGGGACTCCACTGCGGGAATTAGGTTCTTATTTTTCCTGGTAATATCCAAAATCTTTACGTGCTCCAAGTCTACTTCCGTATTGTCTGAGAAGTATTGTAGCCAGGCTAAAACATGTGAATTATTAAATAAACGTTGTTCCATGATGATAATCCCCTCTTTCCAAAGTGATGAGATTTTTACAAGTTTGAAGAAAAATCTCTTTGCCTTATCATATCACAAAATCGTTCTTTCGCATATTTCTAAATTTTCTATTATTTTTTATGTTATACACTTTTTTACTATATTTGATTATGTTACAATGTATTCTGTTGTTTTGTGTGGATTATCATACAAGTGTTTATAAAAATCCAATAAAAAAGTCATTGGATTTTAGGAGAAAGGCTAATAATGAAAAAAGAGCGTTTTCCTTTGATACATAGTATTATTTCAAAGGTTATTTTTCTAGCAGTATTATTTGCAATTTTATTATACGGAAGTAGCTATTATATTTTGAGTACTTCTTTGTCCACGCAGCAAGAGGAATTGATAGGTTCCCGTCTGCTTTCTGATATTAACTATATTGGAGATCTTATCGGAAATGGAGACTGGGAGATTAAAGATAATGCACTATATCGTGCCAATGTTATGGTTGGTGATGGAACAGAAGGAAATGCCAATTTGGCTCCCTTTTTAGAATGTGAAGAAAAAACCGGTACCTTTTCCTATACCTTTATTCTTTGTTCTGATGAGGGATTACACTGGACCGGCGATGATAAAACCGGATATATGCAAGGCCATTTCCTTCGCGTAGCAGGAAGCACCAAAGGTCCTAACGGAGAATCTATTATTGGCACTTATATGGACAAAAAAGTAGCCGATGCCTTGGATGCCAATGACATTTATCAGGGACCTGCCAATGTAAATGGAAGACAAATTTACTGTGTCTATAAGACTCTAAAGGATGCCCAGGGGAATACTGTGGGTGCTATTGTTGTGGGGCGTGGCATTGCGGAAATGGAAGACCAGATTCGGGCCAATATTGAAAAATATATTGCCATTTCTATTGCGGCTATACTGTTTGTCTTAATTGTATTATGTGCCCTGTTGCTTCCTTGGGTACATTCTATCCGACTGATTGAAAAGTATTTAAAGGTTGTGGGAACAGGAGAATTTCCGGACAAGCCGTTGGTACTGAAACATCGGGATGAAATGAGCCGTGTGGCTGACTCTATCAATGAAATGGTAGAAAATCTACGAGAAAATAAGGTTTTGACTAATTATAGAATGGGCATGAAACGGAGAGCCCTATTTAGTACCTGTGTCAATGTATCTACCGGTATTTTGACAGAAGGGGCAGAAATCTTTTCCAAATTTGCAGACGAAAATGGTGTAGTCACCTATCAGGCTGTGGAGAGTGGCTTTATCAAGGCCAGCGTGGATCCTATCCATTTGGAATTGGTTTGTAACACTATGGAAAGAGATAATCTGCTTTCCCATTTAGACAAAGATCCGGAGTTCGAGGTTACCTTTAAAGCGTCTCCGGAGCGTATGCTTCAGCTTCTGAATTTAAGTCCTGAAGCAACCCAAATGCTAAAGGACATTGAAAGGAAATGGATATGGCAGAGTATGCGGGGGGTAATTGTCCAGGATAGCAATGGACAGTTATTGGTCTATATGGATATCATTGATGTAGATCAAAAAATGATTAACGAAGAAAAAATCTGGCAGCAGGCAAACACAGATACCTTAACCGGCATTTTGAACCGTAGTGGTTTCTTAAGTGAGATGAGCCAATACATGGCGCTTCAGGAATCTGCCGGGGCAATGCTTCTTCTCGACCTGGATCACTTTAAGGATGTAAATGATAATTTAGGACATCCCATGGGAGATGAACTGTTAAAGGAAACAGCATCGTTATTGAAAAAATCCTTCCGAGACAATGACTTTGTATGTCGTTTTGGTGGAGATGAATTCTGTGTATTTACAAGAGGCCTGACAGATTTAGAGGTTATAAAGAGAAAGGCTGCTGACCTAAATGAAAAGGGAACGAAATACTTTATCGCACCAAATGGAAAGAAAATTCAGGTCACTTTTAGTATTGGTATTGCATTATTCCCAGGGGATGCAAAGGAATATAAAGCATTATATGAAGCCGCAGACAAAGCCCTTTATCAGGCAAAAGAGAATGGCAGAAACTGCTATCGCCTGTTTCAGGAATTGTAGGTTTCTATAATACCGTGGATTGAGAAACTCATAGTAGATGATAAAAATTTCCAAAGCTTGATTTAAAATAAGTTTTGGGAATTTTTTTGTATTGAATTTTTATTTAATAAATGATACCATAACTATATCGCTATAGCGACATAGTTATGGAGCACGTATGAATATATATCATGGTTCGGAAAAGATTATAAAAAAGCCTATTTGGGGGTATGGAAATTCTCGGAATGATTATGGAAGAGGATTCTACTGTACAGAGAGCTGTGAACTATCAAAGGAATGGGCATGTAAGAATAACACGGATGGGTTTGCCAATCAATATAGCTTTGATTGGAGTGATTTGAGCGTCTTGAATCTAAATTCAAAAGAATACAATATTCTTAACTGGCTTGCACTTTTGACAAAGAATAGAACCTATTGGCAGCGTAATAGTATTGCTGAAGATGCTAAGACATTCTTGAGAGACAATTACTTAATTGATATTACGGAGTATGATGTAATAGTAGGCTATAGAGCGGACGATTCTTATTTTTCCTTTGCACAGGATTTTATTATGGGTACAATTTCATTACAGAAATTGTCCAGAGCAATGCGTCTAGGTAAATTGGGAGAACAAATTGTTTTAAAAAGTCAGCGAGCATTTGAGCAATTAGAATATGTTGGTAGTGAAAGGGCTTTGGCTTTAGAATATTACAGTAAAAAGAATAGTCGTGATATAGAAGCAAGGCGAATGTATCTAGAAGACAAGAGAAATATGTCAAAGCTTGATGAGATATATATTCTCGATATAATGAGAGGTAGGGTGAGGGAAGATGAGCTGCGCTTATGATGTAATGTATCTTTCACTGGCAAGTCGGGTTATGGGAGATATGTTTGATTTTGCTGTCAATACATTGCAGATAAACATCAGAGAATTCTTTGATATGTTTGTTGTCAGCAAAATGGCATACCAATTTGAACTAGGGAATCCTACTTATATAGCGGGTAAGAATGGGTGTGAGATTGCAAAGGAAGTTGTAGAAAGGTGCACCAATACATATCCGGATACAGAGGATTGTATGTATTTGGATAAATCCCCGGAGTATTGGATTGGATGGGCTTTGGCACAGTATCAGTGGTTGAGAAATATTGAGTATGCGGTAATTGATGAATATCAGCCGATAGAAGATATGTATGGCATGTACAAGACATACCACGAAGCAGATATTTCGCTGTTTATCGAAATTATGGATGAAAAATGGAAGTTTTATAGACAGACAAGCATGTTAAAAAGACTTCGTGCATATGCAGAACTTTCTCAGAGTCAGTTGGCACGCAAAGCTCAGGTTCCACTTAGACAGATACAACTATTTGAACAGGGAAAACGAGATATCAATAAGACCCAAGGAGAAACGCTTAAAAAATTGTCTATGGCATTAAATTGCCGGATGGAGGATTTAATAGATTAAAGGGGAAAGAATTAGATTCCGATGATGCTTGTTTTTGATGTCCAAACGAATGTTCTATACAATAAAAAATGTATGTGTTAAAATAGTCTCTGTACAGTGTTACAGGAGACTATTTTTTTTGTTTTTTAAGTTGCATTCAGAATACAAACCGACTGGCGATCAGCCCCAGGCAATTGATGCGTTAGTGAAAGGGTTTCAAGAGGGAAATCAGTTCCAAACCTTATTAGGTGTTACCGGCTCTGGGAAGACTTTCACTATGGCAAATGTGATTGCAAAACTGAATAAACCAACACTGGTAATTGCCCATAACAAAACCTTGGCAGGACAGTTGTACGGCGAGTTTAAGGAATTTTTCCCGGAAAATGCGGTAGAATATTTTGTATCCTACTATGATTACTATCAGCCGGAAGCTTATGTGCCGGCTTCTGATACCTATATTGCAAAGGACTCTTCTATCAACGATGAAATTGATAAATTGCGTCTGTCTGCAACGGCTTCTTTGACGGAACGAAAAGATGTTGTGGTTGTGGCTTCCGTATCCTGTATCTATGGATTGGGCAGCCCGGAAGAATTTAAAGGTATGATGTTGTCTTTGCGTCCCGGTATGAATATTGACAGAGATCAGGTAATTCGAGCCCTCATTGATATGCAGTATATGCGCAATGATTTAGACTTGGCTCGTGGTAATTTCAGAGTTCGGGGAGATGTATTGGAAATCAATCCTGCAGAAGGCAATGAGTATATTATCCGAGTAGAATTTTTCGGAGACGAAATTGACCGTATTGCAGAGGTGGATATTCTTTCCGGAAAGCTGCATGCTACCTTGGAGCATGTGATGATTTTCCCCGCTTCTCACTACGTGGTTAGTGCAGACGCGATTAAGGATGCTTGTGTCAATATAGAAAAAGAACTGGAAGAAAGAGTCCGCTTTTTTAAAAGCGAGGATAAATTAATTGAGGCCCAGCGTATTGCGGAGCGTACCAATTTTGACGTGGAGATGCTGCGGGAAACAGGCTTTTGCTCCGGTATTGAAAATTATTCCAGACACTTGAATGGATTGGAGCCGGGGACTCCACCATTTACATTATTAGATTTCTTCCCCGATGACTTTTTAATCATTGTGGACGAGTCTCATATGACCATTCCACAGATTGGTGGAATGTATGCAGGAGACAGATCTCGTAAGAATACCTTGGTGGATTATGGTTTCCGATTGCCGTCCGCTTTAGATAACAGACCTTTATGCTTTGAAGAATTTGAACAGCGTATCGACCAGATGATGTTTGTTTCAGCCACCCCTTCTACCTATGAATCAGAGCATGAATTACTTCGTACAGAGCAGATAATTCGTCCTACCGGACTATTGGATCCGGAGATTTCCGTACGGCCGGTCAATGGACAGATTGACGATTTGATTGGGGAAATCAGAAAAGAAACAGACAAGAAAAATAAAGTACTGATTACCACCTTAACCAAACGGATGGCAGAGGATTTGACCGATTATATGAAGGAAGTAGGTATCCGAGTAAAGTATTTACATTCGGATATAGATACCTTGGAACGGGCGCAGATTATCCGAGATATGCGTTTGGATGTGTTTGATGTATTGGTAGGTATTAATTTGCTACGAGAAGGTTTGGATATTCCGGAAATTTCTTTGGTTGCCATCTTGGATGCAGATAAAGAAGGGTTCCTTCGTTCCGAAACTTCTCTGATTCAGACAGTAGGCCGAGCTGCCAGAAATGCAGAAGGTCGAGTGATTATGTACGCAGATAAGGAAACGGATTCTATGAAAGCCGCCATTCGGGAGACCAATCGTAGAAGAAGCTTGCAATCTGCCTACAATGAGGAACATGGTATTACTCCACAGACCATTAAGAAAGCTGTTCGAGATTTGATTAGCATTTCCAAGGAAATTGCAAAAGAAGAATTGGCCTTCGAAAAAGATCCTGAATCTATGGACAAGAAAGAACTGGAAAAACTGATTGCCAGCGTAGAAAAGAAGATGCGCAAAGCCGCCGCCGAATTGGATTTCGAAAACGCCGCTATGCTGCGTGATAAGATGATAGAATTAAAATTAAATTTAGAAAAGTTAAGTTAGATTTTTTATAACATATTTTTATAACAAATAGTTTTGAAGGAAAAATATATTCTTCTGCGTGCCGTACAAAAACGTCAGTACTTTCCGGTTTCAAGCGAAGCGCCGAAAGCGGATTAGTACTGCTACGTTTTTGTCGAGCGAAAGCGTGCCAAAGAAGAATATATTTTCCTTACAAACCAGGTGAGGATATAAAATGGCAGAAGTAAAGAAAATGCTCTCCAAGAAGGAATGTATTCGCATTCGGGGAGCCAATGAACATAATTTAAAAGGGATTGATTTGGATATCCCTAGAAATGAGCTGGTGGTTCTGACAGGATTGTCAGGTTCCGGAAAATCTTCTCTGGCATTTGATACCATTTATGCAGAAGGACAAAGACGCTATATGGAGTCTATTTCCTCCTATGCCAGACAATTCTTAGGCCAGATGGAAAAACCAAATGTGGAAATGATAGAAGGACTTTCTCCCGCCATTTCCATTGATCAGAAATCTACCAATCGAAATCCCAGATCTACCGTTGGTACAGTGACAGAGATTTATGATTATTTCCGTTTGCTGTATGCCAGAGTAGGTACCCCTCACTGTCCCCAGTGCGGCAGAGAAATTGAAAAACAGACAGTGGATCAGATGATTGACCAGATTTTGGCTTTGCCGGAAGGCAGCAAGATTCAGATTTTGGCTCCTGTGGTAAGAGGCCGAAAGGGGGAACATGCCAAGGTGATGGAAAGAGCCAAGAAAAGCGGCTATGTGCGTATCCGTATCGATGGCAATCTGTATGACCTGGATGAAGAAATTAAATTAGATAAAAATATTAAGCATAACATAGAAATCATTGTGGATCGTTTGGTAGTGAAAGAAGGCATTCGCTCTCGCTTGTCTGATTCCATTGAAAATGTATTGGGATTAACCGATGGTCTCCTCATGGTAGATGTAATGGGAGAGACTACCCTAAACTTTAGCCAAAGCTTTTCTTGTCCGGACTGTGGTGTCAGTATTGAAGAAATCGAGCCTAGAAGTTTCTCCTTCAATAATCCTTTTGGGGCCTGTCCGGTGTGTGCCGGCTTAGGCTATAAAATGGAATTTTCTCCGGAACTAATGATTCCGGATAGAAGACTTTCCTTAAATGATGGGGCCATTTGTGTCATTGGTTGGCAATCCAGTAATGATAAAAAGAGCTTTTCCCATGCGATGTTACAGGCCTTGGCAACAGAGTATAATTTCTCTCTGGATACACCTTTCAAGGAGTTATCTCCCAAGGTTCAGGATATGTTGATTAATGGTGCGGATAAAGAAGTGCCGGTATATTATAAGGGCCAGCGTGGAGAAGGAGTCTATCCCATTCAGTTTGAAGGTCTGGTGAAAAATGTAGAAAGGCGGTATCGGGAAACCGGTTCAGAATATACCAGACAGGAATACGAAAGCTTTATGACCATTACCCCTTGTAAAGAGTGTAAGGGCATGCGATTAAAACCGGGGGCATTGGCAGTTACGATTATGGATAAAAATATCTATGAAGTGACAACTATGTCAGTGCGTGACCTGCAGCAGTTTTTACAAACCATGACCTTAAGCCCCACCAAGGAGATGATAGGAAAACAGGTGTTAAAAGAAATTCGTGCCAGAGTAGGCTTTTTAATGGATGTAGGATTAGATTATTTATCCTTGGCTCGTGCTACCGGCTCCTTATCCGGTGGAGAGACTCAAAGAATTCGTCTGGCAACTCAAATCGGTTCCGGTTTGGTTGGGGTATGCTACATTTTGGATGAACCTAGTATTGGTTTACACCAAAGAGATAATGATAAGCTGCTTGCCACCTTAAAGAATCTGCGAGATATGGGAAATACCCTATTGGTGGTAGAGCATGATGAAGATACTATGTGGGCAGCAGACCACATCGTAGATATTGGCCCCGGAGCCGGAAGCCATGGTGGTATGGTAGTGGCTCAGGGAACAGCAGAAGAAATTATGCAGGTGCCAGAGTCCATTACGGGAAAATATTTAAGTGGAGAATATTCTATTCCGGTGCCTAAATCTCGACGCACACCTACCGGTCATATTACGGTGAAAAAGGCGGCAGAAAATAACTTAAAGGAAATCGATGTAGAAATTCCGTTAGGCGTAATGACATGTGTGACAGGTGTGTCAGGCTCTGGAAAGAGTTCTTTGGTAAATGAAATCCTATACAAAACCTTAGCCAGAGAGTTGAATCGTGCCAGAACCATTTCCGGAAAACACGAAATCATTACCGGGTTGGAGCAATTGGACAAGGTCATTAATATTGACCAGTCTCCAATTGGTAGAACCCCTCGCTCTAATCCTGCAACCTATACCGGTGTGTTCGATATGATTCGAGATTTGTTTGCGTCCACAGCAGATGCAAAAGCCAAAGGGTACAGCAAAGGTCGCTTTAGTTTCAATGTAAAAGGTGGTCGTTGTGAAGCTTGTTCCGGTGACGGTATTATCAAAATTGAAATGCACTTCTTGCCGGATGTGTATGTACCCTGTGAAGTATGTCAGGGTAAACGATACAATCGAGAAACCTTGGAAGTGCAATACAAGGGGAAAAATATTTTCGATGTGCTGGATATGACCGTGGAGCAGGCATTGACCTTCTTTGAAAATGTGCCCAGTATTCGAAATAAAATCCAGACCTTATATGATGTTGGTCTTTCCTATGTGAAGTTAGGACAGCCTTCTACCACCCTATCCGGTGGAGAAGCCCAACGAATCAAACTGGCTACAGAACTGAGCAAAAGAAGTACCGGAAAAACCATTTATATTTTGGATGAACCTACCACGGGATTGCATTTTGCGGATGTCCATAAATTAGTGGAAATTCTTCAAAGGCTTACCGATGGTGGTAACACTGTAGTGGTTATCGAGCATAACCTGGATGTCATTAAAACCGCCGATTACATTATTGACATGGGACCGGAAGGGGGAGACAGAGGTGGCACTGTAGTAGCCATGGGTACTCCGGAAGAAGTGGCAAAATGTCCTGCTTCCTATACCGGTATCTATGTAAAGAAGATGTTGGATAAGGCTGGTCAAAAGACTGACAAAACCAGTAAGGTCAATAAAAAGAGAAAAGAATCATAAAGTTTTGGAAAATCTGTCCGATACAAGTATTACAATGCTTTGGAATTGCAGGCCTATGGTTTAAACCATTCCAAAGCAATGAAAATACAGATGGACCAGGGATGGTATGCTAGGTAGGAAAATGGAATTTTCTACAGAGTATACCATTTTTTTTCGATAAACTCAGGGAAGAATTTTTGAAAAAAGGGATGTCTTAGGAAAGGAGAAGTTTATTCTAATATATGACATATATGTCATATACAAAGAAAAATATTTCGAAAATTGAAAATAGATTCTGCAACAATAGGAATGGAATCTGCAAGGAGTTATACTTCCTATCGTACCAGGACGGTACAGTTTCGTGTTCAAATAGGCAGTTTGGAAGCCGGTATAAATCAGGAACCAAACTCTGCCAATGACACAGAAAACGAAGTGGGAGAAGAAGTAGAAGAACTGGAAAATCACAAAAATATGCTGCAAAATACCAAATCTGTTTTTCAAATTAAGCAGATAGACTTGGGAGAGGAAAGACGAGCCATTGATCAAATCAGACAGCAGTGTATTTTGTATTTGTGGTCCCTTTTTTTCGGGCAGCAAAAAGCCAAAGAATTGGCAGAAAAGTATGGTATGTCCGATTACAATACAGGCACTACTTCCATACAGCCTGCGGGTCAACCTCTAACCTTGATGGAGGCCACTCCCTTTACAGGCAATGTAATGACCAAAACCGTGACAGAACAGTTTTTATTTGAAGAACAGGAAAACACCAGCTTTGCCACCAATGGCACAGTGACTACAGCAGACGGTCGAACCATAGATTTCCAGATGAAGGTGAATATGAGCAGAAGCTTTCAGCAGGTTACCCAGAGCAATGTGACCCAAATTCAAAAAATGTGTGATCCCCTGGTAATCAACTTGAATCAAAATATTGCAAGTCTTTCGGATCAAACCTTTTATTTTGATTTGGAAGGAGATGGGGAAGTTGAAGAGGTGTCCATGCTAAAGGAAGGAAGCGGATATTTGGCATTGGATAAGAACCAGGATGGTGTGATCAATGATGGGACAGAACTGTTTGGCACTGCCTCCGGAGATGGCTTTGCTGATTTGGCAAAATATGACCAGGACGGTAATGGTTGGATTGATGAAAATGATGCTGTATTTGATCAATTAAAAATTTGGGTCCAATCCAAAGAAGGAGGAGCTCTTTATAGCTTAAAAGAACAAGGTGTTGGGGCAATTTATTTGGGCAACCAAAGTACAGATTTTGGACAGCGAAATTTGGACGGCACAATGGCAGGACAAATCAGAAGCACCGGTCTTTTCTTATATGAAAATGGTGCTGTGGGGAGTGTGCAGCAGATCGATTTGGCAAATCAGTCCCTGGAAAAACTGGCCTAATCTCTGACACATATTACAAGATTTTTTTGCATACATATAGTAAAAAACTGTGGGACAGACTTTTGCTTTATGGATAATGGAAAGAATCGGAAAAAGAAGAAAAGAAGAACGCAAGGTATTGGAAAAGAGGATATCTTGGTTCTTCTTTTTTGTTTGATTTGTTTTCCCTATTTTCTCAGTAATTTTTCTGCTAGAAAACAGCTTCCGTGGGATAGTGTGAAGCCGGATACGGGTGGTGTAACAATACCCGTAAGTTATGCCTTAGGAGTAAAAAATGTACCCATAGAAGAGTATCTGGTAGGAATGCTGGCAGCCTGTTGCCCAAAGGATGCTGAACCGGAAATGCTAAAGGCGCAGGCGGTCATTTTACGATCCAGAGTGGCTGCCTATTATGCATCCCAGAAAGAAATGACGGAGATGTCAGAACCATATTGGGATATTTCCGATTGCCGCAGAGAATGGGGCGGGGAGTGGGAGAGCGCATTGGAAGTTTTTTCACAGACCGTTCAGGATACCAAAGATTTTGTGCTTACATGTAAAGGCAGTATTGTATCTCCACCTTTCTTTTTCCTAAGCAATGGAAATACCAGAGGGGGGAGTGAGTACAAAAAATGGGGAAAAGAATATGAATACCTAAAGTCTGTTCCCTGCGAAAAGGATGTACTTTCTCCTGCATACGAAAATCAGAAAGAATATACCCAAACAGAGTGGGAGGACAGTCTTAAGAAAACCTTTTCCATTACGGGGCTACCGGAAAAAATAGTTCTTCTGCGGGACGCAAAAGGGTATGTAGACAAAGTACGGCTGGGAGATCTGGAAATAGAAGGCGAAGCCTTTCGGCGTATTTTTCACATTCCTTCTTCCGATTTTACCTTAGAAACAGTAGATGGGAAACTTTTGATTTCCACAAAAGGGAAAGGTCATGGATTTGGATTTTGTCAAAATACAGCCAATGAACTGGCAAAACAAGGGCAAACCTTTGAAATGATACTGGCCTATTTTTTTGAAGATTTACAAATAGAGCGAAAAAAGATTTCAGAAATCTCCTTTGAATAATTTATACAGTTTTTGGAAAACTAGAGAAAAAAGGAGGAGATTTCTATGAGAAAAAAGAGAAATACAGCAAAACATGAAGCAGTGATTATGTTGATTACTAGTGCAATGGTTCTGGCGTTACTTACCTTTACCGGTATCGCATTACGAGAAAAAAACGGGAAGGAGAATGGGGACCGGCAGCGTGTAGATTTTAGCAAACTGGAAGAAAAAAATACAAAAACAGCAAAAAAAGAGCCGGAACTTGCAAAGGCTAACACAAGCAATGCCAAGGCAAAAATGTCTGATTATGTTACAGAGGATCCTTATATTGTAAAAGAAAATACCAAGATAAGCAGAAAAGAATTGTTGGAAATGGGAGACGGTTTGGAAGAAATAGAACCGACGACCAATCTTACGGATTTTGTGCAGGAAGAAATTCCGATTGAGGAAGCACCCCCTGCTTTTGCATTCACGGAAGAAGATACTTTGCTTTGGCCCGTAGCCGGAAATGTTTTGATCCCCTACAGCATGGACAAGCCGGTCTTTTTCTCTACCTTAGAGCAGTATAAATGCAGTCCTGCAATGATCATCGAGGCACCTGTGGGGAAAGAAATTGTAGTGGCTGCAAACGGACAGGTAACTGAGGTTACTAAAAAAGACGAAACCGGAAATACTGTTACAGTCAATTTGGGAAATGGCTATGAAGCTATCTATGGACAGTTGGAAGGCATTTTGGTAAAAGAAGGCGATTATGTGGAACGAGGCGGTATTATAGGACAGGTGGCTGCACCCACAAAATGCTATGAAGTAGAAGGCAGCAATGTCTATTTTGCAGTAAAAAAAGACGGACAGTACTTGGATCCCATGACAAAAATGAATTAAAGATTTACACGAAACAGTTTACTGCCATACCTTAATAGGTCTGGCAGTTTTATTTATATAATTATGCGTTATATGCTATTATAGGTGGCATAAGAGATTTACAATAGTGCTTTGGCAAGTCAGCTGTATACGTGATATTTCAGGTGAAAAAACTTTTTTACAAAATCGGAGGTTAAAATGACATTAAGAGAAGATGCAGACTACATTATCAAAAAAGCGATTCAGAATGTGCTTCCTGATGAAGCTGTGGCAGCTGCCTTAAAGGATAAGGATTTTGGGAGTGGTCACATTTATGTTGTTGCTGCCGGAAAAGCTGGATGGCAGATGGGTAAAGCCGCTGCGGATATTCTTGGTAATCGTATTACAAAGGGAGTAGTTGTAACCAAATATGATCATGTGAAAGGGGATATCCCTAAAATCATCTGTTTTGAAGCAGGGCATCCTGTGCCGGATGAAAATTCTTTCAAAGGAACCCAGGCAGCCATTGATTTAGTCAGTGATTTGAAGGCTGAAGATACTGTACTCTTTCTTCTTTCCGGAGGAGGATCCGCATTGTTTGAAAAGTCATTGATTTCCGGGGAAGAACTTGCGGATATTACAAAGCAGTTGTTGTCTTGTGGTGCGGATATAGTTGAAATAAATACACTTCGTAAGAGAATGTCTGCAGTCAAAGGTGGCAAGTTTGCAGAAATTTGTGCTCCGGCGCAGGTGTTCAGTATCGTATTGAGTGATGTTTTGGGCGATCCTTTGGATATGATAGCGTCAGGACCGGCTTATCCTGATTCTTCTTCTTGCGAAGATGCTTTGGCTATAGTAGAAAAGTATGATATCAAACTCAGTGAGCAGGCTTGGAAATTAGTGCAAATTGAAACACCGAAAAAACTGACGAATGTAGAGACCAAGATTACCGGTTCTGTTCGAAATCTATGTTTGGCAGCGGCTGAAGCTTGTAGAGAACTTGGATATGAGCCAATTATTTTAACAGATCAACTGCGCTGTGAGGCACGAGAAGCAGGTTCATTTTTGGCATCTATTGCTAGGACACAGCAATCCTTGAAAAATAATAAAGCACTCGCTTACCTTGCAGGAGGTGAAACAATTGTTCACTTAACAGGACAGGGATTGGGTGGTAGAAATCAGGAACTTGCATTGGCAGCGGCACCTGGTATTGCGAAGCTGGAGAATACAGCGGTATTCTCCCTGGGATCGGATGGAACCGACGGACCAACCGATGCTGCCGGAGGATATGTTGATGGTACTACTCTGGAAATTCTGAATGCTAAGGGTATTGATATATTTGAAGTTCTTAAGAACAATGATGCTTATCATGCCTTGCAGGCATGTGACGGTTTGATTGTTACCGGTGCTACCGGAACCAATGTGAATGATGTAGCAGTGCTATTGATGAAATAACTTAGTGGAAAAGGTCAGATGTCTAAAAGACATACGGGCCTTTTTCTTTTCTGCAGGGTAAATTTAAGATGATTTTTTAGCATCAATATGGTAAACTGATATCGCTTTGGAGGTATAGTTTTATGAAAGAATCTGAACAAAAAACGGCGGCAAAAGCTTTTGCTGATAAATGGAAAGATAAAGGCTATGAAAAGGGGGAAAGCCAGGTGTTCTGGCTCTCCCTTCTTCGTGATATTTTTGGAGTTACTAAGCCTGAAGAATATATTACTTTTGAAGATAAAGTACATCTTGACCATACCAGTTTTATAGATGGTTATATTACAAATACAAAAGTGATGATAGAGCAAAAAGGGTTGGGAAAAGATTTGCGGAAACCTATAAAGCAATCAGATGGCAGTATGCTTACGCCCTTTCAACAAGCCAAGCGATATATAACAGAACTTCCGCTTTCTTTACATCCAAGATATGTGATTACTTGTAATTTTTCTGAATTCAATGTTTATGATATGGAAAAGCCGGGAGGAGAGCCGGAAGTAATATATTTGAAGGATTTGGAAAAAGAATACTATCGGTTAGGCTTTCTTGTAGATACTAAAGATTCACATCTGGAAAAAGAAGTTAAAATATCCAAAGAGGCTGGAATAATCGTAGGGGAAGTATATGATGAATTTTTAAAAGCCTATGCTGACCCAGAAAATATAGAAAGTCTTAAGAGCTTAAATGTTCTTTGCGTGAGGCTTGTATTTCTTCTTTATGCAGAGGATAGCGGAATACTGGGTAAACATGCCATGTTTCACGATTATATGGCACAGTATCCGGCAAAAGAATGGAGAAATAAGCTTATAGAGCTATTCCGTATTTTGGATACTAAACCGGAAGACAGAGATACATATCTAGATGATGATCTGGCAGCCTTTCCCTATGTAAATGGTGGCTTGTTTGCAGATGAAAACATCGAGATACCGAAGATAAATGAGCAAATAGTGGAGCTTGTGCTTAATAGAGCAAGTAATAACTTTGATTGGTCTGAAATTAGTCCTACTATATTTGGAGCAGTATTTGAAAGTACATTGAATGCAAAAATAAGGCGTTCAGGAGGTATGCACTATACATCTATAAGGGACATACACAGAGTGATAGACCCGCTTTTCCTAGATGAACTAAAAAAGGAATTGGATCAAATCTGTGATATATCTGTGCTAAGGGAAAGGGATAAGAAATTAAAGTTATTTCAGAAAAAACTTACAACCCTTACATTTTTCGATCCGGCCTGTGGCAGTGGAAATTTCTTGACGGAAACATACCTTTCTATCCGAAGATTGGAAAATAGGGTAATTGAACTTCTTACCCATGGACAAATGTCGATGGGCTTTGAAGGTGCGAATCCTATACAGGTATCTATAGGGCAGTTCTATGGGATAGAGATAAATGATTTTGCAGTCACTGTTGCAAAAACAGCTCTTTGGATTAGCGAGCATCAATGTTTAAAGGAAACGGAAAGCATTGTTCATATGTATATAGACTTCCTACCTTTAAAGACTGACGCACATATTGTTGAAGGTAATGCACTTAGGATGGATTGGGAAAGCGTAGTTCCCAAAAATAATCTAAAATATATTATGGGAAATCCACCATTTGTTGGATATTCTTTGCAAAGCAATGAACAAAAAGCAGACATGCTTTCTGTTTATGTGGATGAAAAAGGAAAACCATATAAAACTGCAGGTAAACTGGATTATGTTTCCGGATGGTATTTTAAGGCATCAGAGTTTATACAGGGAACAGATGTTAAAGTGGCTTTTGTTTCCACTAATTCCATAACACAGGGAGAACAGGTTGCCGGGGTGTGGAAGCCCCTATATAAACGGTTTGGAATACATATCGAGTTTGCATACAGATCTTTCGTTTGGGATAGCGAATCTAATGAAAAGGCCCATGTGCATGTGGTGATAATTGGGTTTTCTAATAAAGATAATGGCAGTCATAAATATCTATATGAAAACGATAGATTAAAAGAAGTAAAAATAATCAGCCCATATCTTTTAGAAGCCCCACTTGTATTGATTGATAGCACAAAGAAACCCATATGTGAAATTCCAGAAATGGTTAAAGGCAGTAGTCCTGTTGATGGTGGAAATCTCCTTTTATCACAAGAAGAATATGATGAATTGTTGTCGAAAAATCCTGCTTCCAAAAGTGTTATTAGGCCGTTTTTAGGTGCAAAAGAGTATATCAATAACACTAAAAGATATTGCATATGGATAGAGACCCCTAACCCATCAGAACTGGCAAAAATGCCTTTGATTAAAGAACGAATATCTGCAACAAGAGAGTTCCGGCTTAGCAGTACAAAGGCTGCAACTGTAAAATATGCTGATTATCCCACTAGATTTATGGAATGCAGACAGCCAAACAGTACATATATACTAGTTCCAAGGCATTCTTCGGAAAGAAGAAGATATATTCCTTTTGGCTTTGTTACCGCTGATGTAATTTGTGGGGATGCAAATAATATGATACCCGATGCTTCATTGTATCATTTTGGGATAATGACATCTAATGTGCATATGGCATGGGTAAGAGTAGTCTGTGGAAGAATAAAAAGTGATTATAGATATTCTAACGATATAGTTTATAATAACTTTCCTTGGCCAACACCCACAGATGAACAAAAGGAGAAAATTGAAAAAACTGCACAGGCAATATTAGATGCAAGAGCATTATATCCCAATGCATCCCTTGCAGACCTATATGATGATGTCCTTATGCCACCAGAACTACGGACTGCTCATCAAAACAACGACCGTGCAGTTATGGATGCTTATGATTTCTATAAAATAGAAAATGGGAAACGAAAATTTTTAAATGAAAATGAATGTGTAGGAAAGCTTATGGAGATGTATCAGGAGTTTTTGGAAGTGAATTGATTAAACCAATATGGAGCAGACCCTAATATACAGTCATAAATACTTTGGTATAATAAAAAAGGATTGTGTGTCTAAACGGACTGCAATCCTTTTTCGCAGTACTTAATGTATAAGAATTATAACATTTGGAATTTACTTTTTTATTCAACCACGCTAAATTGGTCGCTTACAACCGGTTGACAAAAACAAGTCTAAAGATTATCATAATACCAAGCAAATAATTTCAATCATTTCTATTAAGACTAGCCCTTAGGGGTTTCTATTATCTTAGTATATCTTGAAATCTTGCTAATTTACCCAACAAAAAATGAATAAGCAGGAGGCAAGATACTCCTGCGGAAAAGGAGAAAATGGTGGAAAAAGACATCAAATGGAAGGACTATCTGAAGAATCCCTTCAGATATGCCGACTTCATCAATGCCTTTGGCTTTGATGGAGAACAAATTGTATCAGCAGCAGATATTACATTTCGTGATACTACAAATACTGACGGAACCAGCAGAGATAACTTAGTATCCACATATACAAGTTTTGGAAAAACATTAAAAACAGAAATAGTGAAAGGAGAAGCAAAGATGTGCAAAGCGATTAATGATTTAATAGAAATAAAATTAGCAGAAGGTAAAAATGAAGGCAAAAATGAAGATGCTCACGAAGTGAGAACAGCCATAACCGATTCTCTGTCATTGCTGGGAAAAATAAGCGAAAAATTACAGGAAACTATAAACAATCAGTCAAGTTTTTCTGTTTTAATCAAATGGCTACAAATCGCAGCAAAAGTAGAATCAATAGAGCAGTTTGAGAAAAATATATACAATGTAATATAAGGCAAATTTAAGATGATTTTTCAGTCTCAATATGGTAAACTGATATCGCTTTGGAGAATACTCTTATTTTCAGGAATATACCAATAACAAAAGTTTAAGGGAGACAATTTATGAAAGGAAAAATCCGGCTAGTCCTTTGTTTTTGCATATGTCTTTGTCTTATGGGCTGTTCTTTTTCAGATTTTAAAAAATCTCAGATCCAAGTGGAAGATGAAGAGCGTAAGCAGGGAACCTTAGGCTTGAAACCGGATTTTTCTTATGAAAAAAAAGAGCAGGTTCCTACTATTCTTGTAGACCAGTTGGGATACTACCCAAAGGCAATGAAACAGGCCTATTTTCAGTTCTCGGAAGAAACCACTTCCTTGGTGTATTCTTTAAGAAATCAGAAAAGTAAAGAAGAAGTATATTCCGGCATATTACAACCTTTGGGTTTGCAAGAAAAAAATGGGAAATACATATATGTTGCGGATTTTAGTGAGTTTGAAACCGAAGGGAAGTATTATTTTTATCAGAAAAATTTGGGTTATTCTGATGTTTTTACAATTGGAGACCAGTTGTGGAAGCCCTTAGAGGAGGATTTACTTCGTAAACTACAAGAGCAAAAAGAAAGTACTGTAGCAGAATTATCCTATGAAACTGCAACGCTACTACTATGTTTGGAACTCTTTCCGGAACAGACAAACCTTTGGGATTTAGTGACACAAAATGTTGAGAAATTGATGACGGTTCAGGATCCAAAGACCGGAAGCGTGTATGGAGAGTTTCCCCAAAATCCCACCCATGAGGGTGTAGTTTCCCTTTCTGCCACAGCCCAATTTGCAGGGGTTATGGCTATGTATGCATATGATGTGAAAGACTATGATAGGGGACAAGTTTCTCCCGCTGTGGCTGCTGCAGAAAAAGCTTTCCGATTTATTGCTAACAGTTTGGAAGGTATTCCCTATGATCTGGGACTTTTTGCCACGACCCAGTTGTATCGTACTACCGGGAAATCAGGGTATAAAAATACGGTATTTCAATACTTGGATTTAGAGGAAAGCTTACAGCAGTATTCTGAAATGGATTATCGCATTTTTGGATGGGAAGCCTTCTTGACCAGTCGCTATGGGGTGGATAAAAAACGGGATGGAGAAACCATGAAAAAGCTGCTTGGGAAAGCAGAGGATTTGTCCAAATCCTGTTCCAGATTACAGTATTCTATAGAAGGCGAGACAGATTGGAAGGAGTATTCTGGTCTGCTCCAATCCATGATGTTGATGGGAGTAGCAAATTATATTATTGAAAACCACGAATACAGTAATATTTTACAAAATTATTTACATTACTTTTTGGGAAGAAACCCCTATAGTACATCCTTTGTAGAAAATTACGGTAGTCGATTTTTTACAGAAGGAGATTGTATCCAAGATCCGATTAATAGCAGCAGACTCTTATTTTTGGTCTATGGAGCGGATGCAGGGAATACAGTAGAAGTATTAGAAGAATCGTAAAATCAGTATCAGGGTTTAAGATAAAGGAGGCAAAGCGTGAATATTGTAGTTTTGGCTGGAGGAATCAGTACAGAAAGAGATGTATCTTTTTCTTCAGGGACACAGGTCTATTACGCATTAAAAAGGAAAGGACATCAGGTTATATTGATTGATGTTTATTTAGGATATCCGGAGGATTGTCAGAACATTTTTTCGTTAGAAAAAGATTGGGGTGCAGAAATTGGTTCTATCTCAGAACAAAATCCGGATTTGGAAGCCGTAAAGGCAATGCGAAAAGATGATAAGAAAAGCTTTTTCGGCCCCAATGTTTTGGATATCTGTAATCAGGCAGATTTGGTATTTTTGGCCCTTCATGGAGAAAATGGAGAAAACGGAAAAATTCAGGCTACTTTCGATTTACTAGGCATTCCCTATACCGGGACAGATTATGTAAGTAGTGCTATTTGTATGGATAAAGGGTTGACGAAAGAAATCTTTGCTTTGCATGCTGTTTCTACTCCTGCCGGTATTTGTCTGAAAAAGGGGCAAGAGGATCCGGAAACCGTTCCACTACCCTGCGTGGTAAAGGCATGTAAAGGTGGATCCAGCGTAGGCGTGTACATAGCAAACACCAAAGAGGAATATGAAAAAGCAAAACAGGAAGCTTTCACCTTTGATAATGAAATTGTTATTGAGCAATATATCAAAGGACGGGAATTTTCGGTAGGTGTTATCGACGGAAAAGCCCTTCCTGTCATAGAAATTGCACCTATTCAGGGATTTTATGATTATAAAAATAAATACCAGGCGGGTTCCACTATTGATACCTGTCCGGCAGATTTACCGGAAGCAATCACAAAAGAACTGCAAAGCCAGGCAGAACTTGCATTTTCAGTACTGCGATTAAGAAGCTATGCCCGTATGGATTTTATGATGGATGGAAACAATAAAGTATATTGTTTGGAAGCCAATACTTTACCCGGTATGACTCCCGCTTCCGTACTTCCCCAAGAGGCAGCGGCTACCGGCATGAGCGTTGAGGAATTGTGTGAAACTTTGGTGCAGACTGCGTTTCATTAAATGAAGGATTGAATTCTAATTGGAATATATTAGATACCATTTCAGGGAGATTTTGTATGAAAAACATGACAGTGTCTGCCATTGCAAAAGCCTGCGGCGGACAAGTGGTAGGTTTACCAGAGGAACAAAAACAGATAGAGGCAGCAGGTGTGGTTTTAGATTCCAGACAAGTGGAAAAGGACTATATCTTTATCGCCACCAAGGGAGAAAAGGTGGACGGTCATTCTTTTATTCCCCAAGTGATGGAAAAGGGGGCATTGGCTTGTGTTTGTGAGACTTTGCCGAATCCTGTTACCGGGCCCTGTATTTTAGTAGAAGATAGTTTTGCAACCCTAAGGGCCATTGCAAAATATTATCGGGAACAACTGGATATTACCATGATCGGCATTACCGGAAGTGTTGGTAAAACCAGCACAAAAGAATTTGTAGCCGGTGTTCTAAGCAAAAGTTTTTCCGTATTAAAAACAGAAAAGAATTTTAACAATGAAGTGGGTGTCCCCTTAACCCTATTAAAGATTAGAGAAGAACATCAGGTAGCAGTATTGGAAATGGGTATCAACCATTTCGGTGAGATGCATCGTCTCAGTGAAATGGTGCAGCCCGATTACTGTATTTTTACGAATATTGGTCCTTGTCATTTAGAACATTTAGGAGATTTAAATGGTGTCCTGAGAGCAAAATCAGAAATCTTTGATTTTCAGAAAAAAGATGGAAAGATTTTTGTCAATGGAGATGATGACAAGCTTGTCACATTGAAAGAAGAAAAGAAAGGTCAGCTGATTACCTACGGATGTAAGGGAAACAATGATATTTACAGCAAGGATCTTTCTATAGATGGTCTGCAGGGCAGTACATTTGCCGTAGAAGGAATGGTTTCCCTGCCCAGGGTACGAATTCCTTTGCCTGGAGAGCATATGGTGTACAATGCCCTGGTGGCTATTGCGGTTGCCCATTTTTTAGGCATGAAAGAGGAGGATATTGCAAAAGGATTAGCTTCTGTGGAAGGCGTAGGTGGTCGCAGCCATGTGATTTCTTTTACAGACTATACGGTTATTGATGATTGTTATAATGCCAATCCTGTTTCCATGCGAGCGGCGTTGGATTTGTTAGCCACTGCAAAAACAAGAAAAGTGGCCATCTTGGGAGATATGTTTGAATTAGGGGAAAATGAAAGAATGCTCCATAGCTTAATTGGGACTTATGCCATGGACCGGGTAGATGTACTTATTGCCATTGGGGAATTGTCCAAGGAAATGGCAGATGCCGCCAAAGAACATTGTTATAATCAGGAAGTGTATTATTTCCCCACAAAAGACGAGGCGACGCAGACACTATTCCAATTGCTAAAACCTCAAGACACCATTTTACTAAAGGCATCCCATGGCATGGAATTTACTTCCATATTGGCTGCATTTGCATAAAATAAAGCGCTGGCTTACACCAGCGCTTTGTTTTTGTAGTAGGTTTCTTTGATCTGTGTCACTACCATATTGTTCAAATTTTTCTTCTCTTCTTTGCTTAACTGATTGGGATAAATGGGTTTTGTATACTCAATGACCACATGTGCCGGAATGATACGAGGCATATGTTTTTCAAAAATTTCATCTGTATTATTTAACACCATTGGAATAATTGGGCATCCGGACTTATCCGCTAATTTTAAGCTTGCAGCCTTAAATTCCAGAAAATCTTCTTCCGTCTTATTCCTGGTTCCTTCTGGGAAGATACAGATGGAAATACCACTCTTTAATTTCTCAATTCCTTCTAGGATTGTCTTCAAACCTTCCTTAATGTTATCTCTGTCTAAGAATAAGCAGTGCAAAAATTGCATCCACCGACGTAGAATGGGATAACGAAACATTTCTTTTTTCGCAATATAGCCACAAGGTCTGGGTACTCGCACATAGGTTAAAAGGATATCAAAATAACTACGATGATTTCCTACATATAAAACCGCCTCATCCTTAGGAACATTTTCTTCTCCAATAACCGTCACCTTGGTTCCTGCAATAAAAAGACAAACACGAAAAGCCCATTTTACAATTGCCAGAGAAGATTTGTTTTTGAAATCCATATTAAATTTCCCAATGATCCATTCTAAGAGAAGAATGGGAAGGGAACAAATCAAGAACAAACCAAGAAAAGCAGCTACTAAAATAAATCGAATCATACTTTAATCAACCTCAAATATTTTCCATGACAAAACAGTGACACTTGTGTCACATCAATAGTGAAAATTACCTTGTTCATTATACAAGAAAAGTGCATATAACACAAGAAAGCAGAATAGATTAGTAGAAACACCTTTCAAAAAGGATGGGATTTCCACATGAAAAAACTAAGCATAAAGAAATTTGCTATTCTCTTGGCAGGGCAAATACTAGGGATGTTTTTGATATCCTGTGGTTCGGTCAATGTGATAGAAAAGCAAGAGGATTTGCCCTTTACTGTCATCAGTGAAGAGTGCCTTTCGAAAGAATTATTGGAGATTGTGGAAGAAAGAAAACAAAAGCCTTTTAAACTTACTTTTTCTGATCAAGGAGATTTCTACATTGTGCAAGGGTACGGAGAACAAAACAGCGGTGGCTATTCTATTTTGGTCAATGCTCTATTTCGGACTGCCAACGGAATCTATATCGATACCAGCCTTTTGGGGCCCAAAGTAGGTACACCCAAATCCGATATCAAAACCTATCCTTATATTGTGGTGCGTACCAAGGATATAAATCTTCCGGTAGTATTCAACTAGATTTTTTGTTAGAATGTAATTGTTCAGAGTCAAGCGATTTTGGATATACATCTGGATGATAAGCTTGCTTATACAGGCAGATGTATATCCAAAATCATTTGGCGGATACGCCACAGTTCGAAAAACCTATGGTTTTTCGAACTTGACTCTGACCATATACCATATCAATAACAAAGAAAGGCTAGTACCCCCAAATGCTTTGGATTAAAAACGGCTATTGCATAGACCCTTCTATTTCCTGGGAAGGGTATGCAGACATTGCCATTGCTGATGGCAAAATCGTAAAAGTAATCAAAGAGAAGGAACGACAGGAGCATTACCCAGGAGAGGAAGAGGCCACTGTAGTGGATGCAAAAGGACTTTACATTGGGCCAGGTTTGGTAGATGTTCATGTCCATTTTAGAGATCCCGGATTTACCTATAAAGAAGATATCGAAAGTGGAGCAAAGGCAGCTGCAAAAGGAGGCTTTACCACTGTAGTACTGATGGCCAATACCAAGCCCTGCGTAGACACAGAAGAAACCCTTCGCTATGTTTTGGAAAAAGGAAAACAGACGGCTATACATGTGGAAACCTGTGCCAGCGTATCCAAAGGACTGCAGGGAAAAGAACTGGTAGATTTTACCGGTCTTTACGAAGCCGGCGCAGTAGGATTTACAGATGATGGCATTCCTTTGATGGAGGTTTCTATTCTAAAGAAGGCCATGGAGGAAAGCAAAAAGCTTTCTGCTCCCATCAGTCTCCACGAAGAAGATCCCAGCCTAATTACCAATAATGGTATCAATCGAGGACAAGCCTCAGAACATTTTGGGATAGGGGGCTCTCCCAGAGAAGCAGAAATCTCTTTGGTAAAAAGAGATTTGGCCATTGCCATAGAAACCGGTGCCATTGTGAATATTCAGCATGTCAGCTGTAAAGAAACAGTGGACCTTTTACGGGAAGCAAAAAAACAAAGTCAAAGGATTCATGGAGAAGCCACACCCCATCATTTCTCTTTAACAGAGGAAGCGGCCATACAGCATGGTACCTTGGGGAAAATGAACCCTCCGCTTCGTACAGAAGCAGACAGACAGGCGATTATTGCTGGCCTGCAGGATGGTACTTTAGATATTATTGCAACAGACCATGCGCCCCATAGTGCAGAAGAAAAGGCCAAAGAAATCACCCAGGCTCCCAGTGGTATTTTAGGATTGGAAACAGCCTTTGGGTTAGCTGTTACAGAATTGGTAGAACCGGGCTTTTTAACCTACCTGCAGTTATTTGATAGAATGAGTTTAGCACCTGCAAAACTATATGGATTACCTGCAGGTACTATACAGGAAGGGGCAGCAGGGGATTTAATCCTGTTTGATCCAAAGGAAACCTTCCAGGTGGATCGTTTCCTTTCCAAATCTCAAAATTCCCCTTTCCAGGGTCGAAAGTTGCAAGGAAAAATCAAGCAGACCTATTGTGCAGGCTGCCTTGTATATGACACGCAGCGCATTTGAAAGGATGAGTAAATATGGAACAGAAGAAAAAACAAGTGGCTATCGTTCGTAGCCAGGAAAAAATTGCAGAAGGCATCTTTGATATGTGGATTCAAACAGATTTGGCCAAGACTGCTCACGCAGGTCAATTCATTGGAGTGTATCCCAAAGACAAAAGTACGCTGCTTCCCAGACCTATCAGTATTTGCCAAGTAGATGAAGAAGGATTGCGTATCGTCTATCGTATCGCCGGAAAAGGAACCGCAGAATTTTCCACCTATCAAAAAGGGGATACTATTACCATATTAGGAGTTTTGGGAAATGGTTTTCCGGTAGAACAGGGTACTGGAAAAAAAGCCGTTTTATTAGGCGGCGGAATTGGAATTCCCCCTATGCTACAGTTGGCAAAAGCGTTAGGAGGTCAGGCAACTGTGGTAGCCGGCTACCGCAATCAGGATTTATTTTTAGAGAAAGATTTGAAAGAAAACAGTACCTTGGTGATTGCCACAGAGGATGGCAGCGTGGGAACCAAAGGAAATGTTTTGACCGCCATGAAAGAACAGAATATTGACGCAGATGTCATTTTTGCCTGTGGACCTATGCCTATGTTAAAAGCCATCAAAACATATGCAGAAGAGAAAAATATTCCTGCGTATGTTTCTTTGGAAGAACGCATGGCTTGTGGAGTAGGTGCTTGCTTAGGCTGTGTGTGCAAAACCAAGGAAGTGGACCATCATTCTCATGTAAATAATGCCAGAATTTGCACCGATGGACCGGTATTTTTGGCGTCTGATTTGGATCTATAGGAGGAAATGGTAGGATGAATACAAGTGTAACAATTGCCGGTGTAAATTTGAAGAATCCGGTTATGACCGGTTCCGGAACCTTTGGTTCAGGAATGGAATATAGTGATTTTGTAGATTTGAATCGTCTTGGTGCAGTAGTGACCAAAGGCGTTGCTAATGTGCCTTGGCCCGGAAACCCAACGCCTCGTGTGGTAGAGGTATATGGTGGCATGCTAAATGCGATCGGCTTACAAAATCCCGGAATAGATGTATTTATGGAACGGGATTTGGCATTTTTGAAGCAATTTGATACCAAGGTAATAGTAAATGTCTGCGGAAAGACTGTAGAGCAATATGTGGAAGTGGTGGAAAAACTGGCAGATTCCGATGTGGCAATGCTGGAAATCAATGTTTCCTGTCCCAATGTTAAGGAAGGCGCCATTGCCTTTGGACAGGATGCAAAATGCTTATTCGATGTGACAAAGGAAATCAAAGCTAAGGCAAAACAGCCTATTATTATGAAGCTTAGCCCCAATGTTACCAATATTGCTGAGATGGCAAAGGCAGCAGAGGCAGGCGGCGCAGATGCCATTTCCTTAATCAATACTTTGACCGGTATGAAGATTGATATTTATCGAAGAAAATTTGCGTTAGCCAATAAGACCGGCGGTATGTCCGGTCCTGCCATTAAGCCGGTGGCAGTACGAATGGTATATCAGGCCAGCCACGCAGTACAGATTCCTGTCATTGGAATGGGCGGTATTCAAAATGCAGAGGACGCTATTGAATTTATGATGGCCGGTGCAACTGCTATTTCTGTAGGTGCTGCAAACTTCATCAATCCTTACGCAACAGTAGAGATTGTAGAAGGCATCGAACAATTTATGAAAGAGCAAAATATTGCAGATATTAGAGATATCATTGGCTGTATAGAATAAAAGAGACATAGGAAATCTCCCACTTGCATAAACTATAAAAGATAGTTATGTTTTGGGAGGTTTTTTTATGGAATTTTCGAGAAAAAATATACATATGGATCGGATAAAAAGCCAGGCAAATAGCCAAATCGTGGTGGAAGAGGATAAGAATATACCGGAATTAAATCCGGATATTGCCTATCTTTTGACGGATTCCGGAAAAGTGGTTTTGGATTTGGTGCAGCCGGAAAAGGGTGTCACCTTGGTACAAGGAAGAGTTTGTTATGACCTGTTGTATTTAACGGAGGAAGAGGAATCCAGATTATATCCTATTCATGGAGAAATTCCGTTTGAAGAGCGTATTTTTATGGAAGGAGTGGATTTAAGCAGTCAGGTAGAGTGTGATTGTGTTTTAGAAGATTTAAAGGCAGTGTTGATTCATTCCAGAAAGTGTACCATTCGCGTTATTCTGAATTTGGAAGTTAAGGAAGAGGAAAGCTATGAGCAAGAAGCCATTATGGATGTGATAGATTCGGAAATCAAAATGGAATTGCAGAAAAAGCAAATGGAAATTTTGGCTTTGGAGAATCAAAGAAGGGAACGGATTACCATTCCCTCCGAATTGGAATTACCTGCCAATATGCCTCCTGTGGGAGAACTGATTTGGGCCAGCTGTGTGTTGGAGGAATTTGAATGGACTACCGGTGAGAATACCATTCATCTGCAGGGAGAAGAAAAGGTTCATATGATCTACCAGCAGGAGGATGGAGAAACCAGATTTTATGAGACCACTTTACCCATTCATGAATCGTTGGAATGTGAAGGGGTAAGTACGGATGCTATTGTAGATATTATCCGTCATAAAGAAGAGTGTAATTGGCATCTGAAAGCAGACTATGATGGAGAAGATAGGATTTTGGAATTGCAATTGCACCTAGAAATCGGCATGAAAGTGTATAGTGTGAAAAAGTTGGATTGTATTATGGATGCCTATGGCCTGGGAAAAGAGGTTGTGACCATACAAGGAGAAGGAATGTGCTATCAGTTACTCTATAAAAATATGACCAAAAATAAAATTGCAGGAGAATTAAAATGCAAAGAAGGCGATCTGGGGATTTTGCAGATTTGTAACTGTCAATTTTGCCCCGGTAAGGTAGAAAAATCCATCGAAGAAAATCGATTAGTGATACAAGGATTTGTAAAAGCATCCTTGTTATATACAACGGTGGAAAAGGATCACCCTTACGCTTGCTTGCAGGGGAAAATTCCTTTTACACAAGAGATTATGGTACCGGGTATTACGGCAGACAGTTGTATTCATGTGGATACTTCTTTGGAACAAACCCATGCCTCCCTTTTAGATGGAGAAACCGTATCGGTAAAAGCAGTAGTAACCCATAAAGTGATTGTCCTGGGAAAAAGAAAAGAACAATTTTTGCAAGACCTGGAATTACGGGAAGGGGACAGAAGAGCTATGGAAGAAATGCCCAGCATGGTAATCTATCGTGCCAAAGATGGGGATACCATTTGGAATTTAGGCAAGCAGTATGGGGCTTCCTTAGATTCCATTCGCACCTTAAATAATTTAACTTCAGATACCTTACAGGAAGGAGAGAAGGTATTACTGGTAAAAGAGTTATGTTGACCAAAATAATAACAGAAAATCCATTGTTTGCATATGAAAACAATTTATGGTATATTGTATACAAAATACAAATGGCGTCATTGCAAGAGCTATGTTTTACCCCGAAAAAACATAGTATATGCTACGGGCAATTTTAAATGCACCGACGTTCTCCAAAAAGAAATGGAAATACAATTATGAAAAAACTTACTATACAAGGGATGGCAAAAATCAATTTAGGATTGGATGTGATTCGTCGCAGAGAGGACGGTTACCATGAAGTAAAAATGGTGATGCAGACCCTAAATCTTTGCGACACCTTAACCATAGAAAAATCAGATACCCCATCCATAACCATTCAGGTGGGAACTGCTCCCTTACCAGCAGATGAGAATAATTTGATTTATAAAAGTGCAAACTTACTAATGCAGCATTGTAATCTTTCTCTGGGGGTTTCTATTTCCTTGCAAAAGGAGATTCCCATTGCGGCAGGTATGGCCGGTGGCAGTACAGATGCGGCAGCCACCTTGTTAGGAATGAATCAACTTTTTGCGTTAGGATTATCCTTAGAGGAGCTGCAAAAATTAGGAGTAAAAATTGGTGCCGATGTACCCTATTGTTTACAAGGTGGTACGGCTTTGTCAGAGGGCATTGGAGAAATCCTTACTACATTGCCTGCTGCACCGGATTGCTTTGTGGTAGTTGGGAAACCGGAGCTTAGTGTTAGTACCAAATATGTTTACGAAAATCTTCATGCCAATTCTTTGCAATACCATCCGGATATTGATGGTATGGTAGTTGCCATTACAAACAAGGATTTAGATGGCATTACAAAGCGTATGGAGAATGTGTTGGAAACTGTCACAGAAAAAGAATACCCTGTGATTACAGATATCAAAGATTTATTGAAAGAAAAGGGAGCAGAAAATGCCTTGATGAGCGGCAGTGGCCCCACCGTATTTGGTATTTTCACAGAAGAAAAAAGAGCCCGGGAGGCAAGAGAAGCCTTACAACAATCCGGTCTTGTAAAACAAAGTTTTGTGACAACTTTTAGTGATAGAACGGGAATTGTAGTGTCGAAAGAGTAGTGTTACCAGAAGGCCAATATTACGAAGGAGAAGAATATGACCATTCAGTTTGAAGAAAGTGATGCTTTTTTACCTTTAAGAGATGTAGTGGTTAAAACCCTGCGGCAGCAGATTTTAACAGGAAAATTAAAACCCGGAGAGAGACTATTGGAAATCCATTTGGCAGAGGAGCTGGGAGTAAGCCGTACACCCATTCGAGAAGCCATCCGTAAATTGGAGTTAGAAGGATTGGTTACCATGATTCCCAGACGAGGCGCAGAGGTGGCACAGATTTCTGAAAAAGGGATGTCGGATGTATTGGAGGTTCGAAAGGCTTTAGATAGTTTGGCCGGAGAACTGGCCTGTGCCCGCATTACAGAAGGGGAAAAGGAACAGTTACGAGAAGCCTGTCTGGATTTTGAAAAAGCCATTGCTACTAAGGATAAAGCAAAAATTGCAAAAGCAGATGTGGTCTTCCACAACATTATCACAGAGGCAACCAGAAATATTCGTCTGGCACAGCTTTTGAATAATTTGTCGGAGCAGATGTATCGGTATCGCTTTGAATATATCAAGGACGAAAATCAGCACAAGGCATTGGCAGAAGAACACAAGCGAATCTACGAGGCCATTCGTGATAATAAACCGGAACAGGCTGTAGAGGCTTTGAAAAATCATATTGATAATCAGGAAAAAACCATTGTCCGTCAGATTATGTTAAATCGGGCAAAAAATATGGAATAAGAAAACAAGAGTAGGCAATACTTTTATCAATCACCTTTTAGCGTGTAAAAAAGAAAGGAAAGAAGCATGAAAGAGTATTGCCAGACAATTGCACTGTGGCTTTTGGCAGTGATGCTTTGGAGCGCCTTATATCCCAAATACAGTTTGCTGGAAGAAAGCTATTATCATGTAGAAAATGGATATCAGGTGGAACAAGATGCTGAACGGGATTTTTGGAGTATTATGAAAGCAAAATATCCCCAGGTAAAAGTAGAAAGCAAGCTGTGGGAATTATGGTGTAAGAAAAAATAGTAGAAAAGATTCAATCAGAAAAGAGGTCTGTTCATGGAAGCAGCAATAGAGCAGGATAAAACAAAATTACCCATTGGTGTGTTTGATTCCGGAGTGGGTGGGTTAACCGTTGTACGGGAAATTATGCGCCAGATTCCCAATGAAAGCATTGTATACTTTGGGGATACCGCCAGAGTACCTTATGGTGGAAAATCGAAAGAAACGGTTACCAAATATTCCAGGCAGATTGTTCGTTTTTTGCAGGAGCAGCAGGTAAAGGCCATTGTAGTGGCATGTAATACTGCCAGTGCGTATGCTTTAGAAGCCTTGGAGGAAGAAACCCATCTGCCAATCATTGGTGTAGTAAAGCCGGGAGCTAAAACTGCAGTAGAGACCACCAGAAATGGAAAAATTGGTGTTATCGCTACCAAAGGAACCATTCGCAGTGAAATATATACCCAGTACATACAACAGTTAAATCAGAATGCCCAGGTGGTAGGAAAGGCCTGTCCCTTATTTGTTTCCCTTGTGGAAGAAGGACTATTAGAAGATCCTGTAACAGAAGAAATCGCGCAACGCTATTTAAGTGGTTTGATAGATGTGGGAATTGATACCTTGATTCTTGGCTGTACCCATTATCCCCTAATTCGTTCTACCGTAGGAAAGGTAATGGGACCGGAAGTAAGTTTGGTAAATCCTGCCTATGAAACCGCCAAAGAGTTGAAGGAATTGCTAGAAGAACATCATATTTTACGGTCAGATAAGCCTGCTCTTGGAACCAATCAGTATCGCTTTTTTGTTAGCGATGGAGCCGGAGATTTTCAAGAATTTGCCAATTCTATTTTCAAATATGGTGTATTATCTGCCAAAGAAATTGATATCGAGAAATATTAAAGGTGTAATATGACAAAAGAGGTTTTAGTGGCCGTAAAAGGGCTGCAATTTGCGTCCGGAGAAGAAGGGGAAGAAATCGAAAGCATTTATCCCGGACAGTATTATGAAAAAAACGGTGCTCGTTATATTTTATATGAAGAACCCATGGAAGGCTATGATCAGGTCACCAAAGTGACAATAAAAATCAAGCCTACGGAAATGGTTCTGACAAAAAAGGGTATTATCAATGTCCGCATGGATTTTGTAGAAAAGCAAAAGAATATGACCAATTATCAAACCCCATTTGGCAGCTTGTTATTTGGCGTGGACACTTCTTCTATTCAGATCCAGGAAAAAGAGGATGACCTACAAATTCAGGTGGATTATGTGTTGGATTTGAATTATGAATACCTATCCGATTGTAAAATTGAAATCCTTGTAAAGCCCAAAGAAGAGGGCATTGCATTACAGTAAAAAACTCCCAAAGAAATCTCTTTGGGAGTTTTGTCATTTCTGAATTATTTAATGGATTTTGCGCCACCCTTTTCCTGGATGGTGTCAACCAATCTTGCAAAGCGACCTTTTTTCTTAGGTGCTTCCGTAACAAGTGGCTTGCCGTGTAATCCTTTCACGCTGGAAATATAAATACCGCTTACTACAGCTTTTACTTCCTTCTTTACAGGAATACTATCAAAAATCTTCTCATCACAAACCAATGTCATTACCTGGGGACCAACTTTTGCTTTGACAATGGGAAGTTTACTTCGTCTCAAATATTTCGGCGTCTGATCAATGACCATTTGAGGAAGACCGGATTCCTTCAACCGCATCTTCTTTTTGTCAATAATCAGCATATTCACATTTTGCTTTGTCTGTTCCAGCATTTCCTGCTGTTCTGCTTGTTTCTTCTGTGCCTTCTTTCCTAAGAAATAGAAAACAACAGTGAGCGCTACAAGCACCAATAATATCACAAGTAAAACGATTGTTAAGGGCTTCACCTATGGTTCCTCCTTCGATTGTAAAAATACTTCCATTATTCTATCATTGATTAGGGATTTTCGCAACTACAATTCCTATGGTTTCCCTTGCCTTTCCATTGCTACCACAAGAAATTTGTGATAAGATATAGCCTAGGTTTTAATGGTTTTAAAAGAAGGAAAAGCGAGGAAATTATGAAAAAAAATTGGAAGATAAGTATT
This sequence comes from Lachnospiraceae bacterium, assembly GCA_024403235.1. GTDB lineage: Bacteria > Bacillota > Clostridia > Lachnospirales > Lachnospiraceae > JAKSSF01. Next base: position 52,766 of record JAKSSF010000013.1, read on the forward strand.
TTGTGTTTGTCAGCGCTTTTGGCTTTGACGGGCTGTAATGCTAAACCGGAAGAAAAGGCAGAAACTTCTGATGCAGAGACTACAACAGAGGCAACTTTAGTGAATCCTTTTTCTTGGCAGGATGTGGCTCTTTCCGATGTGATTAGCTTAGAACAGTATCAGGATTTAGCATTTGAAATAACCCCTTATGTGATAGAAGAGGATGACATTGATTTATATCTGGATAAAATGCTGGAAAGCTACGCCAGTCCGGAGCCCGTTACAGACAGAGATGTAGTAGAAAATGGGGATGTAGCCAATATTGATTATGAAGGGAAAAAGGACGGTGTTGCATTTGATGGTGGCACTGCTCAGGGCTATGATTTGACCATTGGTTCCGGTAGCTTTATTCCCGGATTTGAAGAAGGTCTTGTTGGAGTAAAGGTTGGAGAAACTGTAGATTTGCCTTTGACTTTCCCGGAAAATTATCACAGTGAAGATTTGGCAGGTGCAGAGGTGGTATTTACCGTTACCGTAAATTCTATTGGACAGATGGTAAATCCGGAGTTGAATGATGAATTTGTGACTACCTTGGGTATTGATGATGTGACAACAGAAGAACAACTTCGCAAGTTCCTGGAAGAAAACTTAAAGGAAAGTATGGAACAGGCCAATGCCGATCAAGAAAAAAATATGGTCATTGATAAACTCATGGAATTGGCTGTAATAGAGAATATGCCGGAAGATTTGATTATTAGATATTACAATCGAATTGAGAATTCTTTGGTGAATCAGGCAGCAGCCTATGGCATGGAACTGGAAGCCTTTATTGAAAATTATTTTGGTATGACCACAGACCAATACCAGGCAGAGCTACAGGAAAGTGCCAATCTGGCAGCCAAACAGATGCTGATTTGTAAATATATTGCAGAGAATGAAAATATTCAAATCAGTAATACAGAGGTAGATGCAAAAGTAGAAACCTTATATCAGGACTATGGCTTTGAAACCCCGGAAGATTTCAAAAATGCCAATGATATGGAAGAATTTAAGGACAGTCTGCTGACAGATAAGGTTTTTGATTATGTGAGAGAACATTGCCAGATGCAATATAGTGATGGTATCAGTTATGTCAAAGAAATGATGGGATTATAAAAATAGAGATAGATAGCAAGATAGAAAAACAAGAAAAGAGGAAAAGAACATGGATTTAACAAGCTTGAAAGAACTGTTTCGTAACAGGGAAGCCTATTATGATAAGGAGGTAACCATCGGTGGATGGGTTCGTAATAACCGTGATTCCAAAACCTTTGGTTTTTTGGTAATCAATGACGGTACCTTTTTTGAACCCTTACAGGTAGTGTACGGAGAAGCCCTTTCTAATTTTGAAGAAATTACCAAGTTAAACATTGGTGCAGCTGTGATTGTAAAGGGAACCATTGTGGCAACACCTAATGCAAAGCAGCCTTTTGAAATGCAGGCAACAGAAGTAGCAGTAGAAGGTCCTTCTACTGCAGATTATCCTTTACAGAAGAAAAGACATACCTTTGAGTATTTAAGAACCATTACCCATTTGCGTGCCAGAACCAACACTTTTCAGGCAGTCTTTCGTGTGCGCTCACTGATTGCCTATGCCATTCATCAGTTCTTCCAGGAGAGAGAATTTGTGTATGTACACACACCATTGATTACCGGAAGTGACTGTGAAGGTGCAGGGGAAATGTTCCAGGTTACTACCATGGATTTAAACAACATTCCCAAAACAGAAGAAGGCGCTGTGGATTTCTCACAGGATTTCTTTGATAAACCTGTTAACTTAACCGTAAGTGGCCAGTTAGATGTAGAAACCTTTGCTTTTGCATTTAAGAATGTTTATACCTTTGGTCCTACTTTCCGTGCAGAGAATTCCAATACCACAAGACATGCAGCAGAATTCTGGATGATTGAGCCGGAAATGTGCTTTGCAGATTTGAAGGATGATATGATTTTGGCAGAATCCATGATTAAATATGTGATTCGCTATGTATTAGAGCATGCACCGGAAGAAATGGCCTTCTTTAATAACTTTGTAGATAAAGGTTTGATTGAAAGATTGAACCATGTAGTAAATTCAGATTTCGGTCATGTAACCTATACGGAAGCTATCAAAATTCTGGAAAAACACAATGATGAATTTGATTACAAGGTATTCTGGGGCTGTGATTTACAGACAGAGCATGAGCGTTTCTTAACAGAAAAAGAATTCAAACGCCCTGTATTTGTGACCGATTATCCAAAGGAAATCAAAGCCTTTTATATGAAATTAAATGAAGATGGCAAAACCGTTGCAGCTATGGACTGCTTAGTTCCCGGTATCGGTGAAATCATTGGCGGTAGCCAAAGAGAAGATAATCTGGAACTTTTAGAGCAGAGAATGGATGAGCTTGGCTTAAAGAAAGAAGATTACCAGTTCTATTTGGATCTTAGAAAATATGGTTCTGCAAGACATGCAGGCTTTGGTTTGGGATTTGAACGCTGCGTGATGTATTTAACCGGTATGGGTAATATTCGTGACGTAGTGCCATTCCCAAGAACAGTAGGTAACTGCGAATTATAATGTAAGGATAGAATGGTCTCTTTGAGAGACCATTCTTTTTCAAAATAGAAATCGGATTTGGAAAGGAGGAGCAGATGAAAAAAAGAATCATTGGATTGGTAGAAGTGATTGCTTTGCTTGTAGTACTTGTGTTACCTGTGTCTGCTACCTCTATTTCAGAACTACAACAGCAAAAGCAGCAAACCCAAAAGCAACTGGATGCAGCAAATGCCAATCTATCCGGATTACAATCCGAGCAGGCAGCAGTAAATGCGGAAATCAAAGATTTGGACGCGGAACTGGTAGAGGTAATGACGGCGGTTCAAATGCTGGAAGAAGAAATTATAGAAAAAGAAAAACAGATTGTCATTGCCAAAGAAGAATATGAGGCTGCTAAAGCTCAGGAAGAAGAGCAATATGGGGCAATGAAGGTTCGAATCCGGTTTGTATATGAAACCGGTGATAAAAGCTATTTGGAACTGTTTCTAACGGCAAAAAGTTATAGTGATATGCTCAGTAAAGCAGATTATATTGAGAAACTATATGAATATGACAGAGACCTGTTAGAAGCCTACCAGGCAGTATGTGAAAGGGTTGCCGAGTTAAAAGCCAATTTAGAGCAGGAACAGGAAGAACTGGTCGAAAATAAATTACAGTTGGAAGAGGAACAGCAGTACCTGGATGAACTCCTGGCAGAGAAAAAAGCCCAGGCCTCTGACTATGCGTCTCAGATTGCATCAGTTAAAAAACAAGCCGATGCTTACCGCGCTCAAATCAAAAAACAAAATGCACAGATTCGGAAGCTAGAGGAAGAGGAACGGAAAAAAGCAGAAGCAGCTGCAGCCGCCGCTGCCGCAGCAGCAAACGGTGGTAGTTCAAGTTCCGGTGGTAGTAGCAGTGCTTCCGCCAGTGAAGTGATTTCTAAAGCCCCCGGCTCTGCTACAGGAAAGAACATTGCCAACTATGCCTGCCAGTTTGTAGGAAATCCTTATGTAGCTGGTGGCACTAGTTTAACCAATGGAGCGGACTGCTCCGGATTTACCTGGGCGGTGTATCAGGCCTTTGGTATTAGTATTCCACGGACTTCTACTTCACAAAGAAATGCAGGGGTAGGAGTGAGTTATGAAAATGCGCAGCCCGGAGATATTATTTGTTACGCAGGTCATGTGGCGTTGTATTTGGGCGGTGGACGGATTGTGCACGCCAGTACACCTTCTACAGGCATTAAATATGGAACCGCTACCTATCGTGAAATTTTAGGGGTTAGACGAATTGTGAAATAATAAAGAAAAAAGAAAGCCTTTGGAACACTCTGTGGAGTTGACCAAAGGCTTTTTTTATTTTTAAGATGCAGATTTTTCTAACTTCTTTAATTTTTTCTTTTCTGCAATGGCATCCTTCCAAACAGAAGGTGTAAAGAGAATTAATAACGGGAATAATTCCAAACGCCCGGCTAACATATCGAACATTAACACAAATTTGCTAAAGTCAGTGAAGAATGCAAAATTCTGTGTAGGACCTACCATTTCCAAACCGGGACCGATATTGTTTATGGTTGCCGCTACCGCTGTGAAGCTGGTAACCAAGTCATTTCCTTCAAAGGATATAGCGAATAAGGAAACTGCAAAGATGATGACAAAGGTAATAAAGTAAACATTTACAGATCGAACCACTTCGTGTTCTACCGGCTTTTCATCCATTTTGATTTTCATAATACTCTTGGGATGAATATAAGAACGAATTTCCTTAAACACAGTTTTGAACATAATCACAAATCGGGAAACCTTAATACCACCACCGGTACTGCCTGCGCAAGCACCAATAAACATCAGAAGTACTAAAATGGTTTTACTGCTTTGGGACCATAGATCAAAGTCTGCAGTGGAGAACCCTGTTGTAGTAATAATGGAAGCCACCTGGAAAGAAGCATGGGTAAGGGCTTCAAACACAGAGTCGTAGATTCGCACAATATCGAAAAAGATAATGGTAATGGCTGCCAAAATAATGGCAAGGTAAGAACGAACCTCTTCCATATGGAGTGCTTTTTTTACATTATGAAACAGCATAAAATAATAGGCATTAAAGTTTACACCAAACAAAATCATAAAGATAGTAACAATCCATTGCAAGGACGGTGCATAGCCTACGATACTGTTATCCTTGATACCAAACCCTCCCGTACCGGCAGTACCGAAGCTTGTAGTAATGGCATCGAAAAAAGGCATTCCAAATAATAACAAAAGAATGGTTTCAATTACTGTCAGACCAAAGTAAATCAAATACAAAAGGGTGGCAGTTTGTTTTACCTTGGGTACCAATTTCCCTACAGAGGGGCCCGGGCTTTCTGCTCGCATGAGATTGATATGAGAACCACCACTCATAGGAATAATTGCCAGTAAAAATACCAATACACCCATTCCACCAATCCAGTGGGTGAAACTTCTCCAAATCAGGCCACAATGGCTCATGGCTTCCGGGCTGGAAAGAATGCTGGCACCGGTGGTAGTAAAACCGGAAATGGTCTCAAATAAAGCATCTGTAAGAGAAGGAATTTCTCCACTCAGGGTAAAAGGTAAAGCCCCAAAGAAACTTAATAGAATCCAACTTAATGCAGTGCTGACACAGCCTTCTTTTAGGTAAAACACAAAGTTTTTTGGCTTTCGAAAAGTCATCAACTGACCAAGTGCAAAACTAGCTAAAGCAACACCTAAATAATAGAAACCGACCTGCTCTCTGTAAATGATAGCAGTCAAGCAAGGGAGCAGCATGAGAATGCCTTCTATTTTTAGCACATGCCCTAAAATATATCGTATGACAGAGGTATTCATATAAAAGCCTTTCTCATTATCTTAAAATATCCTGAATATCATGGAATCCCTTATGGGCAGTAACAATCATAACCGTATCTCCGGGTTGAATGGAATCCTGACCGCTTGGAATGATGATATTTCCGTTTCTATTGATGAAAGAAATCAACAGTTTATCTTTTAATTTCAAATCCTTTAATGGAACGCCGGTAACATTACTTTCTTCATTAATGCGAAACTCTATGGCTTCTACACGAGAATCAAACATATTGTACAGAGTTTCAATTTCATTACTGTTCATAGAGTTTGTTTTCGCACGAACATAAGCAATGATGGCTTCAGAGGCAACATATTTAGGATAAATCAAACTGCCCAAATCCATACCGCTGACGATTTCCTTAAAGTTAGCACGATCAATTTTGGTAATTACCTTGGTAGTAGATACTTGTTTTGCATACAGGGAAAGTAAAATATTTTCCTCATCTATTCCGGTTAGAGGAACAAAGGAATCTACAGATACAATACCTTCTTCCTTTAACAATTCCTGGTCTGTTCCATCACCATTGATGATAATGGCTTCCGGTAAAAGAATACTTAATTCTTCACATCGCTCCCGATCTAACTCGATAATTTTTACCATAATATTCATATGGATTAATTGCTTTGCCAGATAGTAAGCAAAATTACCACCGCCAACAATTAAACAATTTTTGATACGGTAATTTTTCATACCAATGGCTGTCATAAAAGCTTTTACTTTCCATCTGGGAGCGACTACAGAGATCACATCTCCTTTTGTTAAAGTCAGATTACCATTGGGGATAATGACCTCTCCATTTCTTTCAATGGCACAAATCAAAATTTTGATAGGAAGCTTTTGATCCAAATTATAGATAGAAAGTCCATCTAAAATATTGCCATCCGGAATTTTAAATTTGATTAGTTCGGCCTGCCCATGGGCGAAAGAGTTCACCTCTAATGCGGTAGGCAAATAAAGAATACGAGCAGCCTCTCTTGCAGACTCCAATTCCGGATTCATGATCATAGCCAGACCTAATTTTTCTCTTAAATAATTAGATTCCTGACTGTAATCCGGGGTACGGACTCTGGCAATGGCAGCACAATTTGCTACCTGAGTGGCAACGGTACAGCAAAGTAGATTTAATTCATCAGAGTTAGTTACTGCAATGATTAAATCGGCACTCTCAATTCCTGCTTCCATCTGTACACTATAGCTGGCACCGTTTCCGGCTAATCCCATAATGTCGTATAGGTTTGTAATTTCCTGTACCTTTGTAGGATTTTTGTCAATGATGGTAATGGCGTGTCCTTCCTTTGCTAACTGTTCGACTAAGGAAACACCGACTTTACCACAACCTACAATGATAATGTTCAGACCTTTTTTTTCAGAGGTCTTTTTTAGATTTATTCCTAGCATTTTTATTGTCCTTTTTTCGTTCTTCTATTGACATAAATACTGCTACAGTATAGCACTTATACGACTATTTTTCCACTTTTTTATAGGATAGATACTGGAAAAAACACGCACTTTCCTGTCATAGAGCAAGCTAGATACTCATATACTGTAAAAAAGGTTCGTAAGGAGTTTCCTTTGAAAGAGTATATCGAGGAAAGAGCCATTGCTATAGCCACATATATTGTAGAAAATAATGCCACTGTACGGCAAAGCGCAAAAAAATTTGGAGTCAGTAAATCCACCGTACATAAGGATTGTACAGAACGATTGATGATGATTAATCCCACTTTGGCAAAAGAAGCCAGAAGGGTTCTGGATGTGAACAAATCGGAACGACATATTCGAGGTGGTTTGGCAACCAGGGAGAAATATTTACACAGTATATAAAAAGAACCGGAAGGACTTCTGTTTTTAAGAAGTCTTCCGGTTTTTGTATGCATTTCTTCTTAGTGGAATTCACGAATGGGAAGGTAAATTTCGTAATAGTTTTTGGTTTCAGCTTCTGTTTTTCCCAAAATACTAAAGACATAATAGCAATGTAAAACATTATGATGTCCCACTTTAATATTTCTTGCATAGTCTAAAATCTGTTTCATATCCCAACCTTCATTGGGTAATCCCGTTGTTTCTATTACAGTATAAATACAACGACACATGGGCTCAGACTTTAATGTGGAATTGCGAATGCCGTTTTCGATTAAATCAATCATGGGATCACGCACTACAAATTGAACCGCAGTTGGCTCAAAAGAATCATCCTCGCCGATAGAAAAATTGTATCCAATATTTCCATAGGAATAGGCAGGCGAATTAAACACTTCAGCCAGTTTTTCGATAGGAGCATCTTTCGGTTCCTTGGAAAACAGAATGTATCTGGTTGGTAAATCCTTTATAAGAAAATTTCCAACACCTTTATCCAGAGAATACAAATGCTGTCTCATAAACTGCATTTTCTGTACCTGATTCTCCAATCGTTTAATTTCTACTTCTGTATTTCGAATTAGAGTGGAAAAACTGCCGCAAATACCGGCTAAGGAATTGGTCTGTAATATCTTTTCGATATCTGCAAGACTTAAATCCAGTTTTTGATATAAAGAGATACTCATAATGCGTTGCGCATCATGCATACTATAGGAATATTTTTTCCCGAATCCTTTTTCTTTTTGGGGAGTAACTAATCCGGCTGCTTCATAGGCCAGGATATCTTCTTCGCTGACTCCCAATAGAAGGGATACTTCCTGAATGGTTAAATTTTTTTCTGCCATAAGAACCTCTGGAAGAGGAGTACTCTTTCCTTTTTTGTAAAATTAATAGAATATCGTATTTAGTATACCATATAGAAGAAGGAAGAAGAATAATCTTTTGATTTATTTTGACATTAGATTTGTATTTTTTTATAATCGGAAGAGTAAGAAAAGATATTTCCTTTATAGTGATATTTGCGATTGGGAAAAATAGTAGTCATTCGATGCAAAGGTGGACAAACATGGAAAAAGAATTGGTAATCGTACTTGACTTTGGTGGACAATATAATCAGTTGGTAGCAAGACGAGTTCGAGAATGCAATGTGTATTGCGAGATTTATTCTTATAAAATCAGTATTGATAAAATTAAAGAAATGAATCCTAAGGGAATTATTCTTACGGGTGGCCCTAATAGTTGTTATGAAGATGGTGCACCCACCTATTCCAAAGAATTGTTTGAATTAGGTATTCCTGTATTAGGGTTGTGTTATGGCGCTCAGCTGATGCAGCATGTACTGGGTGGTACAGTGGAAAAGGCTCCTATACGAGAATATGGAAAGACAGAAACCTTTATTGATGGTTCTAAGGATACATTGTTTGCAGGTGTAGAGGAGAAAACCATCGTATGGATGAGCCATTTTGATTACATTTCCAAGATTGCTCCCGGATTTGAAATTATTGCTCATACAGCGGATTGCCCTGTTGCAGCCGCTGCTTGGGAAGAAAAACAGTTGTATGCGATTCAGTTCCATCCGGAAGTACTGCATACCCTGCAGGGAAAAGAAATTCTCTTTAATTTTGTAAGAAATATTTGTCACACCTCCGGGGATTGGAAAATGGACTCCTTTGTAGAGAACACGATTAAAGAAGTAAGGGCAAAGGTCGGAGACGGTAAAGTTTTATTGGCCCTTTCCGGTGGGGTAGATTCTTCTGTATTGGCAGCACTGCTTGCAAAGGCTATTGGTCCTCAGTTGACTTGTGTGTTTGTAGACCATGGTCTGCTTCGTAAAAATGAAGGCGATGAAGTAGAAGGTGTATTTGGTCCTAATGGCGATTTTGATATTAACTTTATTCGTGTAAATGCCCAGGAAAGATATTATAAAAAACTGGCCGGTGTGGAAGAACCGGAAAGCAAACGGAAGATTATTGGGGAAGAGTTTATTCGCGTATTCGAGGAAGAAGCAAAGAAAATCGGTGCAGTGGACTTCCTTGCACAAGGCACCATTTATCCTGATGTGGTGGAATCCGGTTTAGGTGGAGAGTCAGCTGTCATTAAATCCCATCACAATGTTGGTGGACTTCCGGATTATGTAGATTTTAAGGATATTGTGGAGCCCCTTAGAAATCTTTTCAAAGATGAGGTTCGTCAGGCCGGTCTTGAATTGGGATTGCCGGAATATCTGGTATATCGTCAGCCCTTCCCGGGTCCCGGACTTGGCATTCGAATCGTTGGGGAAGTTACCGCTGATAAGGTTCGTATTGTACAGGATGCAGACTGGATTTATAGAAGTGAAGTAGAGAAAGCGGCAAAAGAATATAAAGAAGCCAATGGCAAGGAAGCACCTTGGATGCCAAACCAGTATTTTGCAGCCCTATCTAATATGCGTTCCGTTGGAGTTATGGGAGACGAGCGTACCTACGATTATGCAGTGGTAGTTCGTGCAGTCCGTACCATTGACTTTATGACTGCGGAAGCTGCTGAGATTCCATTCCAGGTATTACAAACCGTTATGAGTCGTATCATCAACGAGGTAAAAGGTGTGAACCGCGTATTCTATGATTTGACAAGTAAACCGCCGGGAACGATTGAGATGGAATAATAGCGAATCTTCAAAAAAGCCTTATTTTAAGCCATTTTCTGAAGGTCGGAACGCTCCGTGATACTAAAATGATACTATAATCCGGAGTTCCATTATTATTTTTTTAGAGCATAAAAATGCCCTATGAGAAACGACAATGTTTTTCATAGGGCTATTTTTGTGCTCTTTTTTAATCTTCTCTGGTCAAGGCCTGGATCAGTGCATCGCTGAGCTCCTGGGAAGGAACCTTTGCCCAGATACGGGAAGTATCAAGTCGCGGATACTGATAACGCCATGCATCGTACTGCTCCTTTGTAATCTCGCCGGACTCAAGCTTGGCAGCAACCTCACGCCAGGAACAGAGCATTTTGTGCAGCTCCGCAGCGTCTTTGCCCTGACGGACATTCACACGCATGCAGATCTCTCCGTCAAGTTCCGTGACCTGAACACCATAGGTGTCTTCCAAGGTAAACAGGGTATGCATCAGTCCTATATAGGAGTCAATGTCCGGCACCTTCAGTGCATTAGGGCTTACATCGAGGATATTAGCCATGGCATCGACCAGGTCACTCTTTGGGACACGAGCCTCCGCTTCGTACTGAGCCAGACGGACATCAGAAGTCTTTCCCATGAAGCCAAGTGCTTCACCGAACTGTTTCTGAGTAAGTCCCTTCAGATTGCGGAAAAATTTGATGCGTTTACCGATTGCCATGATATTGCCTCCTAAACAAATTTGTTGAACCTAGTATAGCACGTGGAAATTCGGAACACAAGAGAAACTTAAACAAATTTATTTAGAAATTGCATGTGCAATCCATTGACTTAACTTAAAATGTATAGTATCATGATTAAGACTTAAACAAAATAAGTTAGTATCAAGAGTGAGACTCTGGAAAGGAGGTAGAAAATGGCAGCAACTTTTATGGTACGAGCAGAAGAGATTGCGAGAGATCTGGACATTTCAAAGGCTTTAGCCTATCGGATGATCCATGATTGGAACGCAGAGTTAAGAGCAAAGGGTTACACCACCGTTCAGGGACGAGTGACCCGAAAGTATTATGAAGAGCAGATCTATGGTC
>JAKSSF010000014.1 GCA_024403235.1 Lachnospiraceae bacterium
ATTCAAATTACAAAACATTTTTTCTCTCCTTTCTTTTTAGAATTACCCTGTGTCGTAATATGTTTGCATTATATTACCCCTTGTCGTAATTTGTCAACCCTAAAATATAATTTTTTTACTTTGTGGGGTATTTTTTTATTTACAAATGGTTTTTCTCGTTGTACAATTTGTTACAGAAAGGGGATATATAAATGGGATTTACAGATAAATTAGATTTGTTAATGAGTAAAAAACATATTACGAAGGCTGAACTAGCCAGAGAGTCTGGCATTCCATACACAACTATCGACGGTTTTTACAAAAAAGGTTCTGATAATGTAAAACTATCTACATTAAAGAAACTATGTGCTTATTTTGGTTGTACATTAGATTACTTAGCAGACGATACCAACAGTGTATCTACTGTTGCTGCTCATTTTGACGGAACAGAGTTTACAGCTGAAGAATTAGAAGAAATTAAAAAGTTCGCTGAATTTGTAAAAAATAAAAGGGGATGATTATTTGACTGAATACGAAACACTTGCTCAGGAATTGCATCAGTCAAATGTAGAAATTATAGATTATTCTTTTCAGAGCCCTAATATCAAAGGTCTACTGATTGATAATGTGATTGGAATAAATAAGAATATCAATACTTCTGCAGAGCGTACTTGTGTCCTGGCTGAAGAATATGGTCACTTTCTTACCAGTTCCGGGAATATCCTAGACCAGAATGTTACTTCTAATAGGAAACAGGAACTGCGTGCCAGAAATTGGGCTTATGAAAGAATGGCTGGACTTACTAAGATACTTACGGCTTATCAGAATAAATGCCATACTTCTTATGAAATCGCTGAATACTTGGGAATTACCGAAGAATTTCTACAAGATGCACTTCTCAGGTACCGACAGAAATACGGTGCCTTTGCTACTATAGATAACTATGTTATTTATTTTGAACCCAGTTTTGGTGTTCTTGAAATTAAATAAATAAAAAACCGCTAAGACACCGGTCAAAGGTCTTAACGGTTTTCAGCGTTTTGTGTGATACAAAACATCTCTTCAAATCATATTGTATCACTCAAAACGCAGCCTTTGCAAGTAGTTTTACTACTGGCTGTATTTTTTATACCCTTTTTTAGGGTAGAAAGGGGACAATATGAATATTGAGAAGCTTCCCAGTGGTTCCTATCGTGCCAGACTTCGCATTGACGGCTGCACCTACAGAAGAACATTCGACCACAAACCCACCAGAAAAGAAATCCTTGCTGCCATTGCAGAAGAAATGGAAGAAAATGAGAAAAGCAAAATCTTTACTTTTCAAAAGGCTTGCGATAAGTACCTGGAAAGTAAAAAGAGTATTCTCTCTCCGTCCACCTATGCCGGATACAAAAGGATCATCAATAATTTCCCGAAATGGTTTTTGGAAATGCCTGTGGACGATATTGGACAAATCAATGTAAACAAAGTGATAAATGATTATGCTGCTGCTGGCATATCTCCCAAGACACTACGCAACCGGCACGGTTTCATTTCGGCTGTTCTAGGCACTTTCAAACCGTCTTTGGTATTGAATACCACCTTACCTAAGAAAACACGAAAAGAGCCCTATATTCCATCCACAGAAGATGTAAAGAAAATTCTTGAATACAGCAAAGATACCGAATATGAAATCGTGTACTCTCTCGCCTGTTACGGTATGCGTAAATCGGAAATACTTGGCTTGGAACTTTCAGACATTGAAGGTACCACAGTCCACATCCATCAGGTAAAGGTACTGGATGAAAATAATAAACTTGTTACAAAGGATACTACCAAGACAGAAACCTCTACCAGAGATATTGTGATACCAAAAGAACTTGCCCGGAAAATCAAAAAGCAGGGATATGTTACCAAACTACATTCCAATTCTTTCAATGATCATTTAACCTATGCACAAAAGAAACTTGGTATCCCACATTTCTCTTTTCACAAGTTCCGTCACTATTTCGCCTCCCAGCTCTCCGATCTAGGCATCAAGGAAGCCGATATTCTTTATCTTGGTGGTTGGAAAACCGACAGAGTGATGAAAGAAATTTATCGACATTCCATGATGAACAAGAAAAAAAATGCAAAAAAAGAAGCCAGCGACAAATTGGCACAACTTATCTTTTGATTGTCGTGGCAAATTCGTGGCAAATTTCGTGGCAAATTTTTTGAAAAAAATGCGTTTTTTATTAAAAATTTCGTTTATTTTTTGAACATAAAAAATGGCTTAGAGCCCAGTGTTTTCAAGGGACTAAGCCATTTTTCTATGTTTTTCCGATAACAGCTCGTAGGGGAATCGAACCCCTGTTTCCGCCGTGAGAGGGCGGCGTCTTGACCGCTTGACCAACGAGCCATATTTACAACGCTTGTTTATTTTATAATAACCTTACAAAAAATGCAAGTCTTTTCGGTGAAAAGCCCAAAATAGTTAATCATTATTACTCTACAACAGTACATTCCCACTGAGTCTCAAAGCTACTTTGCAGCGATTTTGTCACATACACTTTTCTATCCTTTGTGATTAATACAAAGTCAAAGATTTCCCGATATTGTCTCCAATAGGATATGGTCTTTTCTACACCCATAATAAAACAAGCGGTAGATAAGCCGTCCGCCAAAGCCCCATTCCCACAAACGATGGTTACAGACACCAATTCGTTGTCTGCCGAATATCCAGTAGCAGGGTCCATAATGTGGTGATATACCTTCCCTGTTTCTTCGTCAGTGAAATAGCGAATATAGGAACCGGAAGTCACAACTGCAGTATCTGCAACAGACAATACCCCAGCCATAGCCTCTTCCTCTTTTGCAGTTTCTGCAGAAGCCATAGATAAAAAGGGATTGCGAATGCCCACTTTCCAAAGACTACCATCTGGTTTCGTACCATAGCAGTAAACATTTCCCCCCAATGACAAAAAGGCAGAATCTACTTTCTTTTCCATTAAAATGCCTACCAATCGGTCAGAGGTATAGCCTTTCGCTATAGCACCAAAATCAATCTTTTGTCCTTGTCCTAATGTTAAGGTATGGTCTCTTTCGTTTAGGTTCACTTGGCTGCCATCACAAAGAGATTTTGCCTGATTTAACTGCTCCTCTGAAGGCACGTGAAAATCTCCTGTGGGAAATCCCCAGTCTTCCATTAAAGGATATACTGTGATATCAAAAGCACCATCCGTTTGTTGATATAAGTTTTGGCTTTGCTGTAATAAACGCCATACATCATCCGATAAAGGCATGGTCTTTCCCTGATGGATTGCAGACACCTCACTAGTGGATTCGCCCGTAGATAGTAAACTATCCAAACGATGCACCTCAGCCTCACAGGCCTCCAAGGCTTCTTGTGCTTCTTTCCCGGTGCAACGAATGGACATAATGGTATCCATGGCCATAAAATCCTTGGATTGCTCTTTCCCTGACACTCCACAACCGGTCAGACAACCTAATAGCAAGATACCAGATATAAACTTTATACATCCTTTTAAAAATTTTCTTCTATCCACACGCAATCTTTCCTTTTTATACAAAGATACATCTAGGGTAAAATTTAGAAAAGGGGACTTTTTTGGAAGCCCCCTCTACATTACTTTTTGATATGTATCTGAAATTACAATTTACAATTTCAAATGAATTACAACTTCAAATTGAACTGTTCAAATAAAGTGCTTAACTGTTCTGCGTAGCCATTTAACTCATCTGCTGCTTCTGCACTTTCTTTTGCAGTATCTGCACTCTGATGTACTACTTCTGACAAGTCGTTGAAGGAATCTTTAATCTTATGTAATTCCCCAACCTTCTCCTTACAATTGCTGGCAATATTTTGTACCTGACCAGAGGTTTCATTTACAGAGCCCATCATTTCTTCGATAGACTTAAAGGTCTGCGCTGTACATTCTACACCTCGTTGTACTGCAGCCAAAGACTCTTCAATCAATGCATGGGTCTTTTCAGAAGCACCTCTACATTCTTCAGAAAGTACACGAACTTCTTCTGCTACTACTGCAAATCCTTTTCCTGCATCTCCGGCTCTAGCTGCTTCAATAGAAGCATTTAATGCCAACAAATTAGTCTGAGAAGCAATGGAACCGATGGTATTGATAATAGATTGAATTCCCTCTGAAGTTCTGGAAATAGCCTCCATAGCGGATTCCATATCTTTCATCTGTTCTGTATTATTCTGCAGTCTGTCGGAAAGATTTCCTGTTGCTTTTTCTGCCTCTAATGCCTGTTTTACAATACCGTCCATATCAGCGGTTAGGGTATTTACGGCATCTACCATATCCTCTACCGTTGCATACTGTTCTTCCGCACCGGCACATAAGGTCTGGGCGCCTGCAGCTACAGATTGTGCTTTACCATTTACAGCAGTTGCCACACCTTCTGTTTCATTCTTCAAGCGGGTAATGGTAGTATTCATATAATCCAGAATCACTCTCATAGATCTACCAAAGGACTCAAACTCTCCAATATAATCCATAGTCAAATCTAAGTCCATATTACCTTCTGCCATCTGTCCCAATTTATCTGAAATATCATGAATGTAAGATTTTAACAAGCCCTTAGATTCATAAATGGCATGTGCCAACTCACCGATTTCCGATTCATCCTCCGGTAAATTAAAGTCAGCAGACAGATTACCAAGAGAAATCTGATGTAACTGATCTCTAACAACAAGGATCGGCTTAATCAAGGATGCTTTTACATAATTTACATTCTTAACCTGTAAAATGATAAGGATAAGCAAATTCAATCCCATTAAAACAGTAACAATATTTTTCACCATATTGATACCATCCAATCGATCCTTAGATCTTGCATCCAAAGAAGTTAAAAATTCTTCTTCCAAAACATATATCTCATTGATAGTATCGGTATAAAACTGACCATATACTTGCTCAATGGCTTTATCACGATTTCCTTGTGCCGCCAATTCCATGGCTTCTTCTTCATAGGGAACAAGCTGGTTAGAAAGCCCGGCCATCTTATCAATATAATTCTGTTCCTCTTCTGTGATACCGATTTCTTGCATATTGGCAACACCAATATCACGATTCTTATCTTCGTTTATTTCCTTCCAATAATTATCATAATGAACACGATTCGTGGTAGCTGCATAAGCTCTCACCTCGTTGGTAAGGGTTTTGGAGCCATCCAAAAATCTCCTTGCATTTTTCGTCAACTCATATCGATCTGTATTCGCCTGTTGTGATGCATTTCCTAAAAGGACCACAAAAGCAAACAAAATCGCCATGGAGATGACTAACACGATGCTGGCAAGGCCAAAATTTCTGGTCACTACAGATTGTTTTTTTACTTTCTTATTCACAATCCTATCCTCCTTAGTTTCTATCAAACTACCCTTCATTATATACCCATTTTTCTTCTTTTTACCGTATATTTTTCATTTTTCTTTTTTATTTTTTATGATTGCCAAGCAGCTGCTTTTTCTAAAAATGCCCCTGCAACTTGTGGGTAGGCCATAAAGTATAAATGATGGAATCCGGCATACAGACTTTCTCCTCCATGACCATCTGTCCACTGGCCTTTTTTGCTTACCCGTTTCACTTCATAATCTTTTCCAACCAGTTCACTTTTATATTCATGCAGCTCGTGTACCGGAATGGTTTCCTGCTCCTTCAAAATCAGGGTATCTCTTTGGGCAGTCATATGCAGATATCCACGATGCTGTAACGCGTGTCCTTTATATGCATTACAGTGAATGGCCCCAACCATGGGATAGATTTTTCCATCGTCACACTCTAAATTCTCATGTAAATACAAAAATCCACCACATTCTGCAATAGTAGGCATTTTATTTCGTATGGCTTTTAGAATGCTATTTCGCATGCTGGTATTGCCTGACAAAGCTGCTCCATGGTATTCCGGATATCCACCACATAAATACAACCCCTGTGCATCAGAGGGAATCTTTTTATCCTTTAACGGACTAAAGAATTTTAGTTTCGCTCCCATTCGTTTTAAGACTTCCAGATTTTCCTCATACAAATAGCAAAATGCCTGATCCTTTGCCACTGCAATCACCGGTCCATCCAATTTTTCTTCTTTTTCTAATCCTAATTTCTCAATTTCTAATGGTGTGCTCTCCCAGGATCTTTCTGCTTCATATTTCTCCATAATTCCAAACAGTTTTTCCATATCCAGGTTCTCTTTTAACACCAGCGACACCAAATGAATCTGCTCTCTCCAATCCTTCTCTTCCTCAGGTTTTATCATGCCATCCCATCTGCTGGAGAAGGTAATATCTGCAATATTAGGTAAATATCCCAGAACCGGAACCTCCAATTCTTTTTCCAGCACTTCTTTAATGGCGGCATAATGATGCTTGGAAATCCGATTCAAAATAATCCCTTCTATGTTGCTATTCTCACGAAGGTTTAAAAAGCCTTTTACAACAGCTGCTAAGGATATACTGGTACCTTGCAGCATGTCAATTACCATAATGGAAGGGATATGTAAAATAGAGGATAAATCAAAAGCGCTAGCTTTTGTGGTATTCCCACCAATGCCGTCATAGTAGCCGCCAGCCCCTTCTAACACAGCCATATCCTGTCCCACTGTTTTTAACTTCCACAGCTCTCTTAACTGCTCTTCCTGTAAGAAAAAAGAGTCTAAATTTGCAGAAGGGACGCCCAGCAAATTTTCTTGAAAAGCACAATCCAAATAGTCGGGTCCACATTTGAAGCCCACAGTATTGTAGCTTTGGTTCCATAATTCTATCAGTCCGCAGCTCACCAATGATTTCCCTACACCTCTGGCAGGGGCCGTGATCAAAACTCCCTTCATTTTGACTCCTCCCTTTTTCTCCATCATTTTTCTATAGTATACAACAAAAGCCATGTATTTTCTTTCTTGAAAACACATAGCTTTTCCTTGTTACATCATTGTCTGCACCACTCTGGGTTTATAGCCTTCTGTTTCTAATGCAGTGATAATCTGTTCTTTATGTTCTGTACCAAAGGCCTCTAAGGTAATACGCAGTTCTACTGCTGCATTTCTGTTAATGGTAACAAACTGGTTATGCTCTAATTTAATAACATTACCATTTTGATTGGCGATAACAGAAGATACTCTGGAAAGTTCACCCGGTTTATCCGGCAAAAGAACGGATACGGTAAAGATACGATCTCGCATAATTAAGCCTTGCTGTACCACAGATGACATAGTGATTACATCCATATTTCCACCGCTTAATACGGCTACCACTTTTTTCCCTTTGCAGTCCAATTTCTTCAATGCTGCTACTGTCAAAAGACCGGAATTTTCCACAATCATTTTATGGTTTTCTACCATATCCAGGAAAGTGACTACCAAATCACTGTCGTCTACTGTTAAAATGCCATCTAGATTTTTTTGAATATAGGGGAAAATTTTTTCTCCAGGCGTTTTTACCGCTGTACCGTCCGCAATGGTATTTACAGTAGGCAAAGTTGTCACCTGACCTGCCTGTAAGGAAGCCTCCATACAGTTTGCCCCTGCCGGTTCTACACCAATCACCTGAATCTTAGGATTCAAAAGTTTCGCTAAGGTGGATACACCGGTTGCCAAGCCACCGCCTCCGATAGGTACTAATATAATATCTACCAAGGGCAATTCCTTAAAAATTTCCATAGCAATGGTTCCCTGACCGGTTGCTACCGCTTCGTCATCGAAAGGATGAATAAAGGTATATCCATGTTGTTCTGCCAGTTCATACGCTTTTCCACAGGCTTCATCATACACATCCCCGTATAAAACTACCTCTGCTCCATAGCTTTTGGTTCGATTTACCTTCATCAAAGGTGTGGTAGTAGGCATGACGATAACTGCTTTAACTCCATAGCATTTAGCAGCATAAGCAACCCCTTGGGCATGGTTTCCCGCAGAAGCTGTGATAATCCCTTTTTGCCGTTCTTCTTCCGATAAGGTGCTCATTTTATAATACGCACCACGCACCTTATAAGCACCGGTAAACTGCATATTTTCTGGTTTTAAATATACTTTATTACCACTGCTTTTACTAAAATAATCGCTATATACAAGCTTGGTTTCTAAAGTCACTTTTTTCACTTCTTCTGTGGCTTCTTCAAACCGCTCTAATGTCAACATATGATCCATATATTTTTCCTCATATTTTTTGCATTACAATATTTCTCTTTGGCAAAAGAATTTAAGCTTCTCTGTCAAATAAAGCATCCACAAACTGGTTGGCATCAAATTTCTGCAAATCTTCGATACTTTCCCCTACACCGATATATTTGACAGGAACCTTTAGTTCCGACTGAATGGCTACTGCAATACCACCTTTAGCAGTGCCATCCATTTTGGTTAGTACAATACCGGTTAAATCTGTCACTTCTCCAAAATCTCTTGCCTGATTCAGGGCATTCTGTCCTGTGGTGCTATCTAAAACTACCAAAGTCTCTCTATGCACATCGGGAAATTCTCTCTCAATAATGCGGTTCATCTTCCGCAATTCTTCCATCAGGTTTTTCTTATTGTGCAATCTTCCTGCGGTATCAATGATCAGAATATCCACATTTCTGGCTTTGGCAGCATTTACTGCATCATAAACCACACTGGCCGGATCGCTACCCTCTGCACCACCGATCATCTGTACTCCGGCTCTATGACACCACTCTTCCAACTGTTCTCCTGCAGCCGCACGGAAAGTATCTGCTGCACCAATCAAAACCTTTTTCCCCTGGTTTTTCCATTTACCGGCTAATTTTCCAACAGTAGTGGTTTTTCCCACACCATTTACGCCGATTACCATCACAACAGACTGAACTTCTTCAAATTTATAGGCAATCTCTTCCACCTGCATTTGTTCTTTGATTTGGGAAATTAATAGTTCCTTACATTCTGCCGGTGCTTTAATATGCTGTTCTTTTACCTGTTTTTTCAATCCCTCTAAAATCTGGTTTGTAGCATTTACTCCCATATCGCCCATAATCAGGATTTCTTCCAATTCTTCATAGAAATCCTCATCGATACGGTCACTGCCGGTAAACAAGCTGTTCATGTTGCTTACAATATTATTTCTGGTTTTACTTAATCCCTGTTTTAAGCGGCCAAAGAAACCCTGTTTTTCCTGTGCTGCCTGTTCCATTTCACTCATTTTATTTCCTCAAACTACTATTTTTTATTCTTCCCTGTTGTCTGTTTTTCTTCCTGATCCAACTGATCCTGGATCAAGTCTACACTTACCAAGGTAGAAACACCTTTTTCCTGCATGGTAATACCATACAGTCTATCGGATCTCTCCATAGTACCTCGTCTATGGGTAATCACAATAGACTGGGTATGCTTGGTAAGTTTATGTAAATAAGAAGCATAGCGGGCCACATTACTTTCATCCAGCGCTGCCTCAATTTCATCCAACAAACAGAATGGAGATGGTTTCAAGTTCTGGATAGCAAATAATAATGCGATGGCAGTCAATGCCTTTTCTCCACCGGATAACTGCATCATATTCTGCAACTTCTTTCCCGGTGGCTGGGCAATAATACGAATGCCGGCTTCCAAAATATCCTCATCCTCTAATAACTCTAAGGTACCCTTACCACCACCAAAGAGTTCTTTAAATACTTTATCAAACTCCTTGGAAATCTCTGTAAATTTATCCGTAAACTGTTTACGCATAGCGGCATCCAGTTCTTCGATAATTTTAACAAGCGCAGCTTCTGCTTCCACCAAATCGTCATGCTGGGTTTTCATATGGGTATAGCGTTCCATTAACACTTTGAAATCTTCAATGGCGTTAACATTCACATCTCCCAAACGACGAATGCTGTCTTTTACGGATGCTGCTTCTCGCTTCAGGACGGTTAAATCCTGCATGGATTCATCTCGAAGTCCCTTGGCATCATGTAAGGTAATTTCATATTCATTCCACATGTAATCAATCTGGGTCTGAATGGTTTCACGATGCTTTTCTCTTTGGGTTTCCAAACGATACACTTCTCGCTCCAAATTCTGAATCTGGGCAGACATCTCTTCTCGTTTTTGGAAAAACTCTTTCTGCTTTTTCTGCAAAGTTTCCCTGTTCTTTGTCATTTCCTCTAAACGAGTCTTGGCCTCCTTCTGGCTTTCCAGGGATTCCTGCATATTTTTCTGCAATTCTTCGATGGAGCTTTGTTTGGTTGCACTTTCTTCTTCGCTTTGCACCATTTTGCCTTTGATTTCTGTTAATTCTAACTGCAAACGATGCATTTCTCCTTGTACACGATCCAGATTCTGTTGTTCGAATCCCCGTCTTTGTACAATTTTTTCTAATTCTACTTCCTTTTCAGAAACCACATTGCTCTGGTTAGTTTCCTCTAATCGTTTTTCTTCTAAAGTCTTTTGGTATTCTGCAATAGACTTTTCGGTTTCCTTTTCCAGGGTCTCAGAATCCTTCAAATCCTCTTGAATCTGTGCCTTGTTGGTTTCAATTTCTCGGATTTGGAGTTCAATTTCCTGTGCCTCTTGCTTCAAAGAATCTGCTCCGGCTTCTGCCTCAGACTGTTTTTCTCTGGCTGCAGCCACATTCAAACGGGCAGTATTCTGGCGAATAAAGGTCTCCTGCAATTCACTCTTAATGGTTTCCAACTCTTGACGAAGAGCGGTTCTGGCAGTTTTGGTATCTTCTATCTGCTTTTCAATATCCTGAATCTTTTTCTCTGATGCAGCAACTGATTTACTTAGTTCTTCCATCTCTCGACGGCGACCTAACAGGTTACTGTTATTTTTAAAGGCACCACCACTGATAGCACCACCGGGAACCAAAAGTTCCCCTTCCAAAGTAACCATACGAATGCCATAGCTATACTTTCTGGCAATGGTAACTGCATGATCTACCGTATCCACTACTACAATTCTACCCAGCATGGCCTTTGCCACATCTGCATATTCCTTCTTAGTAGAAACCAGACTGTCTGCCAAACCCAAAACACCCTTTTCCTCTAAAACCTCCGGTGTTTTAAAAGGCTGTACATTTCCAATACTGGTCAAGGGCAAGAAGGTAGCTCGTCCTGCTTTTTCCTTCTTTAATAAGGCAATCATATCCTTTGCTGTATCTTCGTCTTTTGTAACAATATTTTGGATATTTCCACCTAAAGCGGTTTCAATGGCAGTTTCATATTTAGCATCTACTTGAATAATATCTGCCACTACACCGATAATACCCTTGTGACGGTCCTTTTGCTCCATAACCTTTTTCACAGAACCGCCATAGCCTTCATAACGCTCTGTCAAATTGGATAAAGCATCTAATTTGGATTTTTCAATATGATATCGTTCTCTTTCTTTCCGTAAGTTTTCATCCAAATTAGTCAAATCACTTTTAAAGCCAATAAGCTTTTTATCAGACTCTTTTTGCTTTTGATTCAAAGCCTGGATATTTGCACTGATGTCTTCAAATTCTTTCTCCAAATCACGAATAATCAAAAGCTGCTTTTCTTCATCGCTTTTCACATGCATCAATTTGGAGGTAAGTTCTGCCTTACGAATACCAATCTGCTCCAGCATAGTATCCAAACGACCCATTTTAGACTTGATTGTGGCACGATCATTCAATGCCTGAATAATGGTATTCTTACCGGTCTCAATTTTGTTATTCAGATCTTCAATTTCATTCTGGATGGCATTTAAGGTATCCTTTGCATCCTTTTTTGTGGCTTCTGCTTCAAGGAAAGATACATCGATCTCCTTTTTCCCTTCCAGAATTTTTTCTTCTTCTACGGATTTCTGGCGAATGTCTTCCCCTACCGTTTCTAATCTGGTCTGCAAGTGAGCAAGATTTCCCTCTACAGAGTGAATCTGCTCCTTTAAGACATTAATATCCCCTTCCAATTTTCCACGCAAAACACTGGTGGAAGTAAGGGTATTACGGTCTTTTTCCAACTGTTCCTCCAGCATTTCCAGCTGGCCTTCTACCTGGGTATATTCTTCCTTGATTTTTTCATATTCCCGGGTAGACTCTTCCTTCTGCTTAGAAGCAATTTCATAATTAGACTCTACTGCTTCCAACTGTGTTGCCACATACTCATTCTGTAACAGGAATACATTCACATCTAAGGTTTTTAATTCTTCTTTTTTCTTCAGATAAACCTTTGCTTTCTCTGCCTGCTTCTCTAAAGGACCTACCTGCTTTTCCAATTCTCCCAGAATATCTTTTACACGAATCAGATTTTGTTTCTCATCTTCTAATTTTTTCTGGGTAAGGGCCTTTCTTTTCTTAAATTTTACAATGCCCGCAGCTTCATCGAATAATTCTCTTCGTTCTTCCGGCTTACCACTCAAAATCTTGTCAATCTGACCCTGCCCGATAATAGAATAGCCTTCTTTACCAATACCCGTATCATAGAAAAGTTCATTCACATCTTTTAAACGGCAAACATTGCCATTGATACAGTATTCACTTTCTCCGGAACGATAAATTCTACGGCTAACCGTTACCTCATCATAATCAATGGCCAGCTGATGGTCACTATTATCCAAGGTAATGGCTACATAAGCATAGCTTAGGGGTTTCCTCATTTCGGTACCGGAAAAAATAACGTCCTGCATGGAAGCACCACGCAACTGTTTGATACGCTGCTCTCCCAATACCCATCGTACTGCATCCGCTACATTACTCTTTCCGCTGCCGTTAGGTCCTACTATTCCCGTAATTCCGTTATGAAACTTAAATGTGATTTTGTTTGCAAAGGATTTAAATCCCTGCACTTCAATGGTTTTTAAATACATACTTTCCTCTTTTTGTTGGATCTATTGTTGTAACATCTTTATGGTTTCATAGGCAGCCCTCTGTTCTGCCGCCTTTTTGGTTCGACCACTGCCTTTTCCATATCCTGTTCCATTTAAAACAGCCTGTACCTCAAAGGTTTTATCGTGATCCGGTCCGGATTCTCCCAACAGTTCATATACCAGTACCTGTCCTGTTTTGGTCTGCACCATTTCCTGAAGCACGGTTTTACTATCATAAAATAGAATTTTATCCTCTAAATCAGATAAAATATAACGATGAATAAACGCCTTTGCAGGCTTCATTCCACCATCTAAATACATGGCTCCGATTAAAGCTTCCATGACATCACTGGTAATAGAATCTCTTTTTCTGCCTCCCGTTGCTTCTTCCCCTTTTCCTAAAAAGATGAACTGTCCCAATTCCAAATCTCTGGCGCAATATGCCAAGGCAGGTTCACACACCATGGAAGAACGCATCTTGGTCATTTTCCCTTCCGGTAATGCAGGTTCACTATGATACAAAAATTCACTGGAGACCAATTCCAAAACCGCATCCCCTAAAAACTCCAACCGCTCATAATCTTCTCCGCGCCGAATTTTCTTTTCATTTGCGTAGGAACTGTGGGTTAAGGCTTGTGTTAAGAGTTTTTTATTATGAAATACATAGCCAATTCTCTTTTCCAATTCTTCCAAAGAGTATTTCTCTGACATATTTCCTCCTTAACTAGAGAAAAAGCCCTGAAACAGGGCTTTTGTTCCAAAAACTATTATGCTAAAGCACTTTTAATCATTTCAACCGCTTGCTCTACAGTTGTAATGTTTTCTGCACTTTCTGCAGGGATTTCGATGTCAAATTCTTCTTCCAATCCCATGATAATCTGGAATACATCCAAAGAATCGGCTCCCAAATCATCCATAAATGTTGTCTCCATAGTGATTTCTTCCGGATCCACACTCAATACTTCCGCAATTACCTTTTTTAATTTTTCAAATTCCATCTTTTTCCTCTCCTATTCTTCTACTGTCTCTGTCGGAACGGTAATAGTTTGTTTGATTTTTTCATTAATATTTTGTTCTTTAAAAGTCACACACTGTAATACAGTATTTCTGATTTCTATCGCTTTTGAACTGCCGTGGGTTTTTACTACCAAACCTTTTAATCCCAGCAAAGGTGCCCCGCCATATTCTTCCACATCAAAACTTTTCAAGGTTTTCTTTAAAGCAGGTTTTACCAGCAAGGCTCCGATCTTACTGCGAAGAGAGGTCATCATACCTGCTTTTACTTTACTGATTAAAGTAGCGCCAACACCTTCATATAATTTCAAAATAACATTTCCTACAAAGGCTTCACATACAATAACATCCGCCAAACCTTTTGGAATATCTCTTGCTTCAATACTACCGATAAAATTAATTTCCGGTGTATTCTTCAAAATAGGAAAGGTTTCTTTTACCAAAGCATTTCCTTTTTCCTCTTCTGCCCCAATATTCACAATGGCAACCTTAGGATTAGGAATGCCCATTACATTTTCCATATATACAGAGCCCATCTTCGCAAACTGTACTAAATGGGAAGGTCTTGCATCTACATTGGCCCCACAGTCAATCAAAAGAGATACACCTTTCTCTGTAGGAATCATAGGTGCCAAAGGTGGTCTTTCTACCCCTTTGATTCTTCCTACAATGACCTGTCCACCAACTAAAACGGCTCCTGTACTGCCTGCAGAAACAAAGGCATCTGCTTCTCCACTCTTTACCAGATTCAACGCTTTTACGATGGAAGAATCTTTCTTCCGTCGAATAGCCATTACCGGTGGTTCTGCCATCTCAATGATTTCTGTAGCATTTACAATAGAAACTCTGTCTTTATCATAGGCAGTATATTTCTCTAATTCTTTCTTTATGACAGCTTCCTGTCCTACCAAGCTTACTTTTACTCTCGGTTCTGCTAAAACAGCATCCATTGCGCCTTTGATAATCTCGCCCGGGGCATTATCTCCACCCATTGCATCCAATGCAACATGCACTAATTCTGCCATTTCGCACCTCCTTATATCCTATTTGATAATATACTAAACCACTATATAAAAATCAAGTAAAAAAATCGGTGCATGAACTGCACCGATACTGTTTTTTCATTCTTTAATTCTTATGCAGATGTAAGGTCTGCTCCTGTATTTCCTTTAAATCTGAAAGCAGTTTTCTACTGTTTTCATAAAAATAGTTTCCCGCCGGAGTAAGCACAAAGTTAGGCCGTTTCCGTAAAAGCAAAACCACTCCCAGTTCTTTTTCCAACGCTTGAATTTGCTGGGATATTGCAGACTGTGAAATTTGACATTTTTTTGCCGCATCGGAAAAGCTTTTACATTCCACTACTGCGTGAAAATATTGTATTCTATGAAACAACGTTTCTTCCTCCTCATCATAAATGTGAGTATTTACGAATTACGTGAAGCCATTGTATCATAAAAAAAACTTTTTTCCAATGCTTTCTTTAAAAATTTACGAAGATATCATTCCACAGTCTTTATTATAAGTAATATATATTTTTCAGATATAAATATAAAAATAATCAAGGCCTTTGTTTCCAAAGGCCTTGATCGGGGAAACAGCTATATATTTAGGGGTATATAGCCAACCCCTATTATATATCTGTTTTACTTATATTGCTAGTATAAAATAAAAAAAGTTTCACTTATATAACTAATATTCTTCTGCAATATCGATTTCTTCCTGCTCTGCTTCCAAACTCATGGCATAACCGGGTGTATGCTTGAGATATACGAACCAATACCCTAATCCTACAACAAAAGCACCACCTACTATATTTCCAAGTGTAACCGGAATTAAATTTTTTACAATAAAACTGCCAAAAGTAAGGACATCTGCCGAAATGCCGTAAATGCCTTTCGTTAACAATCCTGCCACGCAAAAATAAATATCTGCAATAGAATGTTCAAAGCCACAAAGTACAAAGGTCATCACAGGCCAAAAGCTCATCAAAAGCTTACCTTCCACCTTTTTTGCTGCAAAGGCTGCCCAGACAGCTATACACACTAAAATATTACATAGGATACCGCGGATAAAGGCTTCTGAAAAGGTTTGATTGACACGAACAACAGCAGCACTCACAACTTTCGTTGCCAACGCCCCATCAAATAAATCCGGTGTATGCCCCCATACCACTAACAATGCAACAAAGGATGCCCCAATAAAGTTTCCTATAAATACAAAGAACCAATTCTTTAACATTTGTCCCCAAGTCACTCTTTTCTGTAGAACACTGATAATAATTAAGTTATTACCTGTAAACAATTCACTGCCAGCCACCAACACCATAGCCATTCCAGCGGGGAAAACGAGAGCACCCAATAATTTCCCTAAAGAAGCATTGTCTACCGTTGCAGCTGCTGTGGTTGCTGCTATTCCGGCAAAGCCGATAAAACATCCTGCCAGGAATCCAAGTATCATCATCTTCACGGCGGATAATTTTACCTTATGGTATCCAATTTCGACAAAATTTTTCGCGATTTCTAATGGTGAATGCATGAAAACCTCCTTAAAAATACTTTTTGAATCTATTTTTTATATCATATCATAGAATGCCCTATATTTAGAATACCTCCATATATTCTTTACAGTTTTTTCTTTTAAACGAAAAAAACCTTGGAGATTTCTCTCCAAGGCTTTCCATACAACTTTCAAATAAGGACTATACAATACCCTGTGCTGTCATAGCATCACATACTTTTAAGAAGCCTGCAATGTTAGCACCTGCAACATAGTTACCTTCCATACCATACTGTTTTGCAGCATCATCTAAGTTATGGAAAATGTTAACCATGATGTTTTTCAATTTGCTGTCAACTTCTTCGAATGTCCAGCTTAATCTCTCAGAGTTCTGGCTCATTTCTAATGCAGATGTAGCAACACCACCAGCGTTAGCAGCTTTACCAGGTACGAACCATACGCCTTTTTCCTGGAAGTATTCTGTTGCTTCCAAAGTAGTAGGCATGTTAGCACCTTCACAAACAGCGATACAGCCGTTTGCTACTAATTTCTTAGCATCTTCTAAGTTCAATTCGTTCTGAGTTGCACAAGGAAGAGCGATATCAACCTTGATTTCCCACTGATTTGTGCCTTCTGCAGCTTTGTCATGATATACAGCTGAAGGACGTTTTGCTGCATATTCTGTCAAACGAGCTCTGTTAACTTCTTTTACTTCTTTTAATAATGCAACATCGATTCCTTCCGGATCATAAATCCAACCTGTAGAATCAGAACAGGTAACTGGCTTACCACCTAACTGCTGTGCTTTCTGGATTGCATAAATTGCAACATTACCAGAACCGGAAACAGCGATTGTCTTGCCAGCAATATCAGAACCATTGCATTTTAACATTTCTTCTGTTAAGTATAATAAACCATAACCGGTAGCTTCTGTTCTAGCTAAAGATCCACCGTAAGATAAACCTTTACCTGTTAAAACACCTTCATAGAGACCTGTTAATCTCTTATACTGGCCATACATATAACCGATTTCTCTTGCACCTGTACCGATATCACCAGCAGGAACGTCTGTATCAGCACCGATGTATTTGTGAAGCTCTGTCATAAAACTCTGGCAGAATGCCATAACTTCTCTGTCGGATTTACCCTTAGGATCGAAATCAGAACCACCTTTACCACCACCGATTGGAAGGCCTGTTAAAGAGTTCTTGAAAATCTGTTCAAAACCTAAGAATTTGATAATACTAATATTTACGGAAGGATGAAGACGAAGTCCTCCTTTGTAAGGTCCAATAGCGCTGTTGAACTGTACACGATAACCTGTGTTAACCTGTACCTGACCCTTGTCATCTACCCAAGGAACACGGAACATTAACTGTCTTTCAGGATTTACAATTCTTTCCAACAAAGCATCTTTGCGGAATTTTTCCTCATTTGCTTCTACTACTACTCTAAGAGATTCTAAAACCTCTTTTACTGCCTGATGAAATTCAGGCTGTGCTGGGTTTTTGTCAATTACCAGCTGGATGACCTCATCAACATATGACATGTCATTTTCCTCCTTTTTTATTTTATCTATCTATTTTAGGGGTACAACGCAAAAAAGACATAGCTTTTACTATGTCAGACCCCTTTGTCGATTTGTATTATAAAGGATTCTATTCTATTACGCAATACCCTTTTCTATTTTTGTCAAAAAAATCCCTCGCGTTTGCAAGGGATTTTTATCTTTAAATTTTACTATTGTTTTATTGTACATAGTCGCTCTTTACATAAGCAACTTTTCCGTTATATTTTACCTTTGTCCAGCCATTGGCCTGTTTTTCAATCAGATCCAATTTCGTTCCTTTCTTACAAAGGCCTAACTTTTCACCGGTCTCACTGTCAGAAGCACGAACATTGACATTATCTGTTGCTGTTACAGTGCCCGTCACAGTATCTTCTTTTACTTCCGGTTTGGTTTCTTCTTTAGGCTTGGTTTCCTCTTTTGTGGTAGTATCCGGCTTTGTCTCAGCAGTAGTTTCCTCTGTAGTCTCTTCCGCTGTCTCTGTCTGTTCGTCAGCCTTTACTACAGTACTTTCTGCTGTTTCCAAATAATCACTCTTGATATACGCATCCTTACCCTCATAAATAATATGAGACCAACCATTGACCTTAGCTTCCACCAAATCAAACACTTGTCCCAGTTGAGCCTTACCCAATTTATCTGCGGTTTCACTATCAGAGCTACGAACATTTACAACATCTGTCGTTTTTACCTTTGTAACAACTATGGTTGCTTCCGGCTCTTCTGTTACTTCTTCAGGTTCTTCCGCTTTTGCATTTTCTGCTTCTAACTGTGCCAGTGCCTCTCCAACAGAAGAAGTCAATAAATTCGGTAACTCATCCAAAAATGCGCTTAACTCTACATCCTCTGTCTTTACCTCATTATACTGTACTTGAACCTGATTAAATAAATCGATAACATCATTCTGAGCAGAAATTTTCTTCAAATAATCGATGGTATTCTGCGATAATTTACCATCATTGATATAATACTTACCGGTATTATCCTGGCACACATACAAGGTATTCAAACCAGGTGCAGTGGAATCATAATTTAAGAATTTCACTTCATAGAAAGAATATACTACAAAAGAGCCTTCTTCCGGTCCCTGTTTTGTATACACCTTAATCACAGGATAGTTTTCAATATACTCACTCTTCTTTTTAATTTTGATTTCTTCTTTTTCGTCCGAGTAATTCTTAATAGAACGGATGGTATCCACATCCCCATCTGCTAACGCCTGATAGTAGGTGTGCACCAATTCATTTACTGCCGGATAGGCATCTTCCTCTAAAGCTTCCTCTGGCACTTCCACAGTAGAAGTAGGTTCTTCCGCTGTTTCCTCTGTTACTGCGGCAGCTTCCTGTGTGGCAGTATGCTTTCCTGCCATACTACTGATAATGACAGCCACGATTACAATAACGAAGAATGCGGCTACGGCCAAAGCAATCTTTTTATTTTCCTTCAGAAGATGACTAATATCGCCCCAAATAACCTTTGCTCGATCTAGTATTTTCTTCCAAGTTGTATCTTTCTTTTCATCCATGCTTGTGGAACTTCCCCTTTCAAAAAGATGCACCCGACAGGAATCGAACCTGCATTAAAGGCGTCGGAGGCCTCCGTTCTATCCGTTAGACTACGGGTGCACATTTCGTTGTAAATATTACAATTTTGTTACAACCGTTTAACATATTACCACACAATTTTAGGGTTGTCTAGTAGACAAATGTTTCCATCAGCGCAGAGACACTACTACAAATCGATTTTCTGTAGGTGTTTTCCCTACTGCTTCTTGCAATACTTTTGCTACCGTATCATCGTAATCTCCTGCTTCCAGCATAACCTTTGCATCTTCTAGTCGTAGGCACATAAAATCAGAACCGTAAAATCGCTCTTGCAGAATTGCAAAGGTATCCTCCGGACGCAAATCTCCGGAAACCACATCCGGTCGATAAAAACTGGAACGAAAATCCAAATCACTAAAGATGACCACTGATTTTTCCGGAATTTCCGCATAGTCTTGATTCCATTTCTGTTGCAGGGACGCATAGTAGGAATCAGAAAAAGCAAATGGTTTTTCTGTGATTCTGGTAAAACAAGCAAAACATAACAAACAAGTCACAAAAATTCCCAAATACCAGGTACCGAGCTTTCCTTTCAGCTTCGGATACATCCATCCAAAAAGGCCAAAGGAAATCAAAAATGTGGCCGGTTCAAAAAAACGGAAATAAAAAGTATCCATAGAGGAAACATAACGAATTCCAATAAAGATTATATAGTATGCAACGCCCAAATAAACAAATGCACCTTCCCTAGACAATTTATCCTTCTGTTTGGCTACAAAAACAATTAACCCAAGTAAAATTGCAAAAAAGGCTAATACCTTTAAGGGATAAGAAAAGTCCTCAATCACCTTTGGAACGGAGACAGAAAAAATATTACAAACCTCTGTCCAAAGAGAATCCACCAGATCATTGGTTAGTTTCTCATAATCATCCCACCACATGGTACGGCTTACTCCGGAAGCATTTCCATTTTTAATCTTATTGCACAGCAAATACAAAACAGAAAACATTCCGGATACAAATGCAGTTCCGGTAAGATTTCGAATTTTCTTCCATAGCAAACTATCCTTTGTAGAAAGCCATAGATACCCTAAAAGCACCAAATATCCAGCTACTGCAATCCAAATATATATGCCAAAATATCTGGTCATAAAAACCAAAAAGCCAAATACACCAAGACCTACATAGGTTTTTACTGCAGGTTTCTCTTTTGCCACAATTTCACCAAAAAGGACGGCAAAACAAAACAAGAAAACCATAAATGGAATCTCGCTCCAGGTATAATAGGTCAATTCTACAAAGCCTGCATTCAATAAAATCAGACTATAAAACCAGGCATCTTTTTTATATACCCTTTCTAGTAACACAAGAAGAATCCCGATGCAAAGAATAGTAAATAGTTTCGATGCCAGAAAAATCTCTGTTCCTGTTAAAACTTTAACCAAAGCGATTCCCACAGGGTAAATAATTGGCCAATTTGCAAACCAACTTTCATAACCTGCCAAGCCATCATAAGAAAAGCCTTGACCGGAAACCAACGCAACTGCTTCTCTCAAATAACCTGCGGAATCGGAGGTAATATAAACACCCTTCTGATATCCTTCAGTCAGTACTCCCAGCGCCAAGGTTACAAATACCAGAATCAAAAATCCATACGAAAAATACTGCTCTCCTATACGGGAAAAGGGGATCCGAGAAAACACCTTCTGATAAAAGGCTGTTCCCAACCAAATCCAAATTAGGCAAAGCACTGTTAGCAATACAGTAACCGGAATAGAAAAATATAAAATCTTTCCAAAGGTCAAATGAACCGGCTCCACCTCTGCTACGCCAATGGAAATGCCTCCCTGTTCTACCTGGTCACCCTTAGTAACCTGCTCTGTAAAAGGAAGATTCTCCATTTGGTACTCTTCTAATTTCATAAAATAGGGTTCACTGGAATCAGTCAAAAAATCTACTTCGTAGGTTTTTCCTGCTTCTAAGGTCATTTCCCCCTCTACAAAAATCCAGTTTCCTGCTTCCAGTGCGCCGACCTGTAAGGTTTGCTCTAACAACCGGCTTCCTATTTCATCCTTTACCCGAATAGACAAACCACCTGTACTTTCCGCATAAAGATTCACCAATAATACTTCCAGGCCACTAATCCATAAATCCCGTTTTGGTGTCAACTTGGCTGTTACTGTTTTCCCCGGTTCGCAGGTAACATATATCGGATTTTCTACCAGTTCCGGCACTCTTACAGTGGTCTTTCTGCCATTTTTCGCCGGATGATTTAATACCAGCAAAGCGCCGCAGGCTACCGCCAATAGCGCCACTGAAATAATCACTTTCCAAACAATTCCTTTTTTTAGCATGTGTACATCTCCTGGGCCAAATGCAATGCCTTTTCTACCGTTACATCCGAATTATAATGAGAATGCTCTCCCCAACGGCCAAGACCATACACCTGTTTTTCTCTGCTTACTTTTAATAAGCAATCCATAATTTCCGGTTTGTCACAGGTATTCAAAGGATAGGCATACTCATTGATATAAGAGAATATATTTTCCATGGAATCATATGCCCCAATGCGTTCTGTTCTGGTTTCTAACCAGTAGCCTTTACTATCGGTACAGAAATTATGTCTTACCAAGATTCTGTGATAGGGTAGATTTTCGTCAGGCATATAAATCCAATGAGCTTTTGTATCCAAATCTTCTGCTACATATCTGGTCTCAATAGCAGAACTTTTTAGTGTTCTCACTTGCTGTAATAATTCCGTATCCAGACCTGTCAAATTCTCTATACTGTTCCAGGGAATGGTTGTGATAATCTTTTCCCCACAATATACCTTGCCATTTACAGTTACTACCTGTTTGTTGTCTAAATCCAGACTTTTTACTGCTTGTCCATACTGAATATGTGCTTTCATGGAAGCCCCAATTCTAAGCCATACTTCTCCATAGCCATAGGCTTTAGGATAATAAAAACTGGCATGGCCCGGCTGTTTTCCATACATCTTCTTCTCCAGACAGGAAAGCAAGGTCTCTCGAAAACTTACATTGGGAAGTTTCTCTAACCAATAGGTGCCTAAAGAATCCAACTGATCTGCGAACATTTTTTGGTTATAGGGAATCATATAATCCTTTGCGATTCTATCTCCCAATTTCCAATGGATCCAATCCACAAACTGTTTTGGCATTTCTTCTCCCAAATTACAGCCTGCTTTGGCAATGGATTCCAAATATTCTACCTGTTCCTCCAAAGGCAGTTGCCATATATGGGCCTCAAAGGGATGATTGATTTCATGATTTTTTACACGGATTCTGCTATCTCTGTGAAAAAGATTCCACTCTTCTTCCGGCAAGAATTGGAATAGAAACGCATTCACTTCCGGTCTTGTCACATCTAAGAAATGGCCGCCTCCTATATCAAAAGGGCTTCCATCTACCATACAGGAGCGGCATAATCCTCCTGCTTCTTCTTCCTTTTCTAAAATCAAAAAGGATTCTTCTCCTAATTCCTGTAATTTTTTAGCAAAGCACAATCCCGCAGGACCCGCTCCCAACACCAAATACTTTACTTGTTCCATGGATTCTTCCACACATTCTTCTCTTGTTCTTTTAATTGAAATAATAAATCCAGAGCTTCCTTTACGGAGCTGCCCTTGAGACTGGATTTGCCTCCCACATAAGAAATAGGCACTTCGATAGTATGTAAATTACGACAATAGTACCGCATTTCTGTTTGATACATATGCCCTTGGGATAAAATCTGATCCAGATTCATATTTTCCAATACCTGACGGGTAAAGCCTTCATAACCGGAGGTCATATCCTTCAATCTTGTTCCCAGTACGATATTGGCAAGCCAGGTGCCACCCTGACTTAGAATTCTGCGATATAAAGGGTGATGCAGCATTTTGCCCCCCTTCATAAAACGAGAGCCCCATACACAATCGTACCCGCTTTCCAATTTTTCTATAAATTGGGGCAATTGCTCCGGCAAATGGGATAATCCCCCATCCATTTCAATAATATATTCTGCGCCGTCTTCTAACGCTTTCCTAAATCCCTCTAAATAGCAGGAAATCACACCTTTGGAGGTAGCATGAAAAATACATTTTACACGCCCTGTACTTTCTTTCGCCCGGATAATCTCTTCTGTTCTGTCTTTGGAATAACTGTCTATGACGGGATACACAAATAAATTATCATAGGGTAGCGCTAATAGTTTATCCAGTAATTCTCCCATCGTTTCTTCTTCATTTGCCACAGGCATTACAACTATTGTCTTTTTCATCCTTAGTTTCCTTTTTGGAATAATTTATAACTATCACTTTCTTCTATCAATTCGTATCCGTGATATAACTGATCCCAATCTACTTCTTCATAGGTATACAGAATCGGCCAATCCTTAGCCAGGTACTCTTTTTGTTCTATTTCTTTCGGTAAAAGTACGAATTCCGCTTCCCCAATATAGCGTTCCTCCGGCTCACTGTCCCAGAAAAACTTCAACACATATTTTTGATAATCATCCATATAGCAAATAGAGGTTGCCCTATCTTTGATGCCTGCTTCCTGCCAGATTTCTTTGATACGACTCTCTCTGTCCGCCAAAGGAATACGATAGCCTGTGGATGCCAATTTTCCTATTACCAAAAGGCATACAAAGATAAGAAAAATTCCCTGTAGGAATGGTAACTGCATTTTTCGATTCAGTATGGCAATTCCACAAGTCACTCCTATTGCCAGTACAAAAGCCAGAAAAGATAACACTCGAAAATAGGGTTGCACACTTTGTCCAATCATAAAGCAGGGATAGGCAAATACAAATACAGCTAAAAACAGTCCTAAAAATAAACCTTCCTTTTGATTTTGCTTTTTTGACCAAACAGCGATTCCAATGCCCAACAAGCCTAACAGAAAGAACAGTAACACCAATCCCAACCCTAATCCACTATAAAACTGTTGGAATAAAGTAGCACTCCAATCAAAGAATTGACGAACCACCAGTCCTCTATCTTTACTTTGAATATAGGGTGTTGCCAGCATATACTCCATGCCGGTGGTCAAGGCAAGAAATGGATTTTGTACTATAATTTTTACCTGATAGACTCCATAATAGCCACTATCCACGGTTTTACTTAACAAATTGGAACCAATGGCAAGCCACACCATACTGTAAACGAAAAAGGTGCCAACTGCCGCCAACACACTGGCAAAAATCAACTTTCCTAAACTCTTATACTTTTTCTCCAGTAAAAGGTACAGGCCACCTGTAAAGCATACCGGTAAAACCCAATAAACACTACTGGTTATAGTATACAGTCCTATAATAAAAGAAAAACCAAACAAACAATACAGCCAAAGTTTTTCTTTTTCTTTCACACAAATCTGATACAGGCAATGGACACTAACCAACAGCCAGAAGGTGGCAAAACTGTAGCCTCTTCCCTGGATAGCAAGATAATTGATCAAAAAGGCACCTGCAAACAATAAGCAACTAATCAATGCCAAAAGGTTATTCCAAAAATAGCCTGCAAAACGATATATCAAATAGACATTTCCTAGGGATGCCAGAAAAGCCGCCCCACGAAGTCCTATGGTGGAATTGCCTAAATAATTCAAGAAACCACCTGCCACAGAATAGCCCATATGATTATTGGGAACAGGCCAATGAATGCCGGCATAAATAGGTCCCCTGCTAATAAAGGAATAATAAGTATATAATTCGTCATACCAGGGATCCAAAGTCCACATACGAATTCCATAATAAATTGCCAAGACTACCAGAACTATCCATATGCCATACCTGGAAACCCACTTTTCTATTTTTTCCCACTTCTGTTTTACTACCATACTTTACTCTTTCATTCTTACCGTTGACGCTGAAACTATTGTTCCGGCTCCACAGACAAACGATACAGATTAAACCAATATCTCTCTATCATGTAGCTGCCTGTTTCTTCTGCCAAAATTCCTTTGGCTTTCCATTCCTCCAGCAAATCTTCTCGCCATTGGAAACTACCCAGGAACCAAACCTTATCGTGATACTTCAATACTTCCAACAATTGATCTTCCGATTCCAACATCCCGTATTCTCTATACAGAGTACGAATCAGAGTTTCCGGCTGTGCGCCATATAAGTAACTCTCATTCGGCAAGAGACAGCCTACCACAGCCTGCACATGATCAAAATTGCATACCAAAATATCTTCATCTCCAATCACAGAAAGACCTTCACTGGCCAGTTCCATTTTGGATTTTTTATCTCCTTCTTCCCAAGCTGCACTGTCCAAGTCTGAATAGCCTACTGCAAAAAACAGAAGCAACAAAATCACCTGTAACAGAGCCCGTCCACTCCTTCTCCAAAGAAAGGCAATACCAAACCAGAACAAAGTTAAACAAGGAATCATATATCGATATACAAAAACCGGGCTAACGACTATAGAAAAGCCTACGCCAACCAATACCAAGCCTGCCAGTACACCCAAACACAATAAACAGACAAATCCTTCTCCTAAAAACCATGCTTTCGGTTTTTGCTCTATTCCATAGAGAAGTAGTAGCAGGAAAATGGCAATTCCCAAACCACCTGCCATAATCACATTCAGCTTCGGATACCCTCCTGCAGGTAATAACATATACTTTAAGCACCCGGCAAAAGAACGCAGGGTTAAAGGTGGAATCCAATAACTACCAGTCACATTGGTCATTTGATGCACTAAGGTTGGCACCCAAGGCACAAACGCAAGAATGGTTATCCCTAAAGTAATGCCCCACTGTAACAAGGCTTTCCAGCGTTTTTCCACCAAAAAGGCGACTCCCCCCAAACAATATAAAATGCCCAGACTTAGTAAGGCAAAATATTGGGTATAAGCTATCCCTATACTACAAACCAGTACCAAACTTAAATAGCCTTTTTTCTCCGTTTTATAATAAAGGCAAGCCCCTACCATGGTGGCAAACAATAAGAAGCAAGCCAAGGAATACATACGAATTTCTACCCCATACAGACATAACTGTGGCATAAAAATAGACAAAAAGGAACCCAGTCCGGCTTGTAAAACACCCCATTCTTTCCGCACCAAAGTGGCATAAATAATCCATATTCCCAAATAAGGAAGTACCGATGCTGTCTTTGCCAGATTTACAATGGATAGCCTAGGAAACAATATGTTCCCAATAGACACCACCCATTTCAAATAAAAATAATAGAAGGGTGGATGTACATCGGTGGCTGTTAGCCTCACAATATCCGGCATAGTCTGTTTCATCAGACCTAAGGAAAAAACCTCATCATACCAAATATCATTGCCGGAAGTCATAAAAAACAATCGGCAGATTCCATATGCAGTTATCCCCAACAGGAGCCATCCTAAGACTTGCTCCTTAATGTTTTCTTTCATCTTTCATGTCCTTTTATACGGGAGTTACCTAACGCAAGGCATACATAGAATATTTTACCATGATTCCCCAAAGGATACAACTTTCACAGATAGCATTCTAAAGTCCCTTTTTCTCTATCAAAATAATAAATATGATTAGACAGAACTTCTTCCTTTGCCACATGCTCTGCATTAATCTCCTGTACAATTTCATTCAACGCCAAAGGTTCTCCTTGCCCCTCCTCTTCCGGTACCAAAATCACCTCATGAATGGAACTGGGAATCACATAATAATTCTTTTCCAGGGTTTCTCCCATTTGTGCCAAAAGTCCGGGATAGGCAATACAGGAAGCCCCATAATATTGACTTTGATTTGTCAAAATCGTCATTGCTATACTTCCCTCTCTATAAATAGAGCTCCATCTTTCCCGCATCACTTTTAGCAATTTCTTACTGTCTAATGGAATCTCTTCTTCCATTTCTCTCAGTTTTTTCTCTATTATTTTCCGATACATATCAAATAAAATTTGTTCTACCGGCTTAATCAAATAGGGATTCTTTTGGGCCGCATTTTGGATGGCATCTTCCATCAATTGTTCCTCTGTAATGTTCCAATTCACCAGGTATTCCTTTCGAATCAAAAAGGATCCTCTTCCCATACCTTCCATCTCATAATTACAATGACAACAAATTGCTAAATCACAGATTGTTTGATAAGGAATGTCTTTCAAAAGTGCCTCATTTTTTTCTTTATGAATCAAACGAATCCCCAGATGACGACGAATCCTTTCATAGTTTTTGATAAACTCACTGTCCCATTGTACTTTTGCTCCATTTTCTTCAAAGAAACGAATCAGTTTTTCCACGATTTCTGACAAAGGAGTCCCTTCCTGATAAAGAGCAAAAAAATCCTCCAAATAAAAAGTTGGTGCTATATTTTCTCCCGGCTTCATGACACAAATTCCCTGCAAAGTAACACCGTTATTTTTTAAAACTTGTCTCTGATTTACTAAAACCTCCTCTCCATAATATTCCTGCAACGCTCGGGTAACCTTTTCGATAAATAATTTGAATTCCATAGATGTGTTTCCTTTCCTAAATAGATTTGATGAATAAGAAATTTTAAAGATTTAGGAAATAAAAAAGACAGTGAACACATCGTCCACTGTCTTACAGGTCAATTCAACTTTGAGATTATACACGAGAAAGATATTCACCGGTACGGGTATCAATCTTAATCTTGTCTCCCATTTCTACGAATAATGGAACATATACAGTTGCACCGGTTTCTACTACTGCCGGTTTTGTAGCACCTGTTGCAGTATCACCTTTGAAACCAGGTTCTGTATCGGTAATCTCTAATTCTACAAATAATGGTGGTTCAATGGCAAATACTTTACCATTGTGAGAACATACTTTACAAATTTCGTTTTCTTTTACGAATTTCAAAGCATCCCCAACTGTCTCTCCATTGAGAGCAATCTGCTCGTATGTCTCTTGATCCATAAAGTTGTACAAATCTCCATCAGAGTATAAGTACTGCATATCCTGTCTATCAATTCTTGCCTGTGGGCATTTTTCTGTAGGTCTGAATGTTCTTTCTACTACACCGCCAGAAATAATGTTTTTAAGCTTTGTTCTTACGAAAGCTGCGCCCTTACCAGGTTTTACATGCTGAAATTCAATAATCTGAAAAATATTATTATCCAATTCGATAGTAATACCATTTCTGAAATCGCCTGCTGAAATCATTATTATTCCTCCTCAAAACGTTCACAATACAATCTGCATTTATTCTACAGTATCTCAACTTATTTTGCAAGTAAAAAATCAATTGCTTCCAGATATCCGGGAAGTCCTTTCCCATAAATCTGTTTTTCACAAACCTCTTTGGTAACGGAAATTTTCCGAAACTCTTCTCTTTGGGTAATATCGGAAATATGCACTTCTACCTTAGGGATTTCTACACTGGCCAGTGCATCCCGAATGGCATAGCTGTAATGGGTAAAGGCGCCGGGATTTATCACAATTCCTTCTGTCCCATCAAAATAGGCTTCTTGAATGCGATCAATAATAGCACCTTCATGATTGGACTGGAACACTGCAATCTCACTGCCGGTTGCCGCTCCCTTTTCCTGAATCATTTTCACCAAATCTTCATAGCCTGCTGTACCGTAAATTCCTTTTTCCCGAATACCCAGAAAGTTTAAGTTAGGTCCGTTAATTACCAATATCTTCATTTAGTTTCCCTCCGCTGCATTTGAAATTGTAAATAAGCTTGTTTTATTTCTTCTTCCAGTTCCGCAATGGTCTTTCCATCCACTGAAATTACCTTTGTTGCCCCCTCTAAATAATAGCCTTCTCTATCTTGCATCAGCTGTACAATCCTGCCATAAGGATCTTCCGTTTGCAATAACGGTCTGGTGGTATCCTCTTTTAGCCTTTCATAAATGGTTTGGGGACTTGCCTGCAAATATACTACAAAGCCAAGTTTTTTCAGCAGTTCTCTATTCTCCGCTTTTACCGGAAGGCCTCCTCCTACAGAAATAACCTGGCTGTCCTTTCTTTCAAACAATTGTTGCAAATATTGGGTTTCCAATTCTCGAAAATGGGCTTCTCCTTGGGATGCAAAAATCTGAGAAATAGTGCATTTTTCCTTTTGCTCTATCCATTTATCTGTATCTAACAATGCCATCCGTAAGGCATAGGAAATCTTAATTCCAAGGGTGGATTTTCCACTTCCCATAAATCCCGTTAAAATCAAATTATTCTTCAATTCCCATTGCACCTTTCATCTTTTCATACACTTCTAGGGCATACTTTTCTGATACTTTTACCTGATTCCATAATTCAAAGGCTTCTACCCCTTGATATAATAACATTTTCAAGCCATGATAGGCCTTGCCCCCATGTGCTTTCACCAATTGCATAAATCTTGTATTGGCAGGTCTGTAAATCAAGTCAAAGCCGGTGTGAACCTTTTCATAAAAAGCCGGGTCAGAAATCACCACCTCTGTATCCTTTGGCGCAAGACCTACACTGGTGGCCTGAATACATAAATATTTTCCATCCGGAATTTTCGTGTATTCCTCTAATCCTAAAGGGATTACCAACTCCTTCTCCAGTCCTACATTCACTTCTTTTGCAACCAGTTTTCCTTTTTCCACACTACGGTTACAGAGATATACCTTTTTCACACCATAAAAGCCACATAAAAATGCTACAGCTCTGGCTGCTCCGCCGGCCCCCAAGAGAATCACTTCTTCTCCCTCCAAGGAAATCCCGTAGCTAGCCATGGCACGATACAGCCCGGTCATATCTGTATTATATCCTTTAAAACCACCCTCTGTAGAAACAAGGGTATTTACCGCACCGATTTTTTCTGCCAAAGGGTCAATTTCTGCCAATGCGGGAATCACTGCACTTTTGTGTGGCACAGTCACATTTAATCCGTGAAGGTGTAAAAGCGATGCCCCTTTTATAGCAGTTTCCACCTCTTCCGTTACCAGAAAAGGTACATAGACCAAATTGATGCCCATCTTTTCTGCCAGCGTATTGTGAATCAAAGGAGACATAGTATGCTCTACCGGATTTCCAATCAAACCACAGGTTTTGGTTTTTCCATCAATGACCATTTCTATTCCTCCTTTGTTCTTTCTCATAAAAATGTAAAACAATCTTTTCCAAATATCGCTTCAGCACGATTTGAATCTCTTCTTTTTTATCAATGGGTTTTACCAAAATGGTATAAATTCCTAACCTTTTTGCTCCCCACACATCTGTAAAAAGCTGGTCTCCTACAAACAA
This sequence comes from Lachnospiraceae bacterium, assembly GCA_024403235.1. GTDB lineage: Bacteria > Bacillota > Clostridia > Lachnospirales > Lachnospiraceae > JAKSSF01. The sequence continues at coordinate 30,530 of JAKSSF010000014.1, forward strand.
TGTAGTATCTCTATCGGTTCTCATTTGCTTCATAGCAGCAAGGTAATTTTTCCCCTTCGGTTTCCCTGCCTTGTAAATATAAGGGGAATGTACCTGCTTGGCAAAACGCTTTACACGAGGTTCTTTATTATTGGACAAAAGCATGGTTTCAAATCCCATAGAATGCAGTCTGTCAAACAAAGCAATACTTCTTTCATCTGCCGGTGCATCATGTTCTACCAATGTATTATCAATATCAAAAATCACCCCCCGATACCCTTTTTTATACCAGTCTTCAAAAGGAATCCCATAAGTGGAATCCTGTATTTCATGGGGATAAAAACATGCCAAAAATCCCATAACAACTCCTAAACTTCCAAAAAAAGAGCAGTTTGCACTGCTCCTTTTCCTTTCTCAGCGTACTATTTTCCTGAACTCATAACCTTCTTCAATTCATCCATGAAAGTATTGATATCTTTAAATTCACGATAAACAGAAGCAAATCTAACATAAGCAACGGTGTCTAAATCTTTCAGCTTGTCCATAACCAATTCGCCGATTACATCACTGGAGATTTCCTTCTCTTCCAAATTGAATACTTCTGTTTCTACAGCATCCACTAAATTGGAAATCTGCAAGGCACTAATTGGTCTTTTATGGCAAGCACGCAACACACCTGCCTGAATTTTTTCACGATCAAAGGTTTCCCGATTCTCATCCTTTTTAATAACAATCAAAGGAATGGTATCCACTTTCTCATAGGTGGTAAATCGTTTCCCACATTCGTCACAGGCGCGTCTTCGGCGAATAGCATTACTCTCCTCAGCAGGTCTGGAATCAATAACACGAATATTATCACTATTACAATACGGACACTTCATAAGGCACCTAATCTCCTCTTCTCATACTATATCTAGTATAGAAGAAAAGAAGAAGCATGTCAAAGTATTATGTATAAATTTCCTTGGTTTGGTAAATCCTTGGTAATAAGTTTTGGAAAAACAACAAGGAGGTCCATGAAATGCAAGGAAAAGTTGAAATATGTGGTATTAATACAGCAAAGCTTCCCCTGTTACAATCTAGCGAAAAGGAATCTTTATTTTCACAAATCTATCAGGGCGATAAAAGAGCCAGAGAAAAATATATTGAGGGGAATCTTCGATTGGTGTTAAGTGTTTTGAAACGCTTTCGCTTGACTGCAGAAAATGCAGATGATTTATTTCAGATTGGTTGTATTGGCCTAATGAAAGCCATTGATAATTTCGATACCTCCTTACAAGTGAAGTTTTCCACTTATGCGGTACCCATGATTCAAGGAGAGATTAAAAGATACTTAAGAGATTCCAGTTGTATTCGGGTTTCCAGATCAGTCAAGGATATCGCTTACAAAGCCTTGTATACCAAGGAAGCCATGGCAAAGAAAAATCTAAAGGAGCCTACTCTTGCAGAGCTTTCTGAAGAAATCGGTGTGCCCAAAGAAGATATCTCTTATGCTTTAGATGCCATTCAAAATCCCCTCAGTTTATATGAACCTGTTTACACCCAGGGTGGAGACACCTTATATGTAATGGATCAGGTCAGTGATAAGAAAAATAAAGAAGATAACTGGGTGGAGCAGCTTTCCCTTCGAGAAGCCATCCACCGTCTGTCCCCCAAAGAACAGGAAATCATCAGACTTCGTTTTTTTGATGGAAAGACCCAGATGGAGGTAGCCGCCTTTGTAAAGATTTCCCAAGCCCAGGTAAGCCGTCTGGAAAAGGAAGCCCTTTCCTCTATGCGAAAATTTTTAGCCTCCTAATAGCACCTACTGCCACCCTCTCTCATATAGTATAGAAGAGGTGGCAGTTATGAACTATTCTGAGTTAAGAAGAAAAGAAGTAGTAAATATGAGAAACTGTAAAAAACTAGGTCATGTAACGGACTTGGAATTTGATCAGTGCACAGGCTGTATCTGCAGTATTAAAGTATCTCACTGCTTTCCTTTCTTCCCCTTTTTTCAATTGGAAGAGGACCTTGTCATTCCCTTCCCAAAAATTCGTCAAATAGGACCCGACATCATTATCGTGGAAACCTGCTAATACTTCTCTATCTCCTTTTTCAGCCGTTTCATAATCCGCTTTTCCAATCGGGAAATGTAGGATTGTGAAATGCCCAGTACTTCTGCCACCTCTTTTTGTGTCATTTCCTCTCCATTGTTGCAATTTAATCCGAAACGCATATGTATAATTCTTCGTTCTCTTTCCCCCAAACTGGAAATGGCCTTCCGTAGTAATTTTCCTTCTAATTCTGTTTCAATATCTTTATAGGTGGTATCTTCCTCTGTTCCCAGAATGTCTGATAATAGCAATTCGTTTCCGTCCCAATCCACATTCAGTGGCTCATCGATGGACACCTCCAGTTTGTTTTTACTGTTTTTTCGTAGATACATCAAAATTTCATTTTCAATACAACGAGAAGCATAGGTGGCTAACTTAATATTTTTATCCGGATTAAAGGTGTTGATAGATTTAATCAAGCCAATGGTACCAATAGAAATCAAATCCTCCACTCCTACTCCTGTATTATCAAATTTCTTTGCAATATAGACTACCAATCGTAAATTATGTTCAATTAAAATGGACCTGGCTTTTGTATCCGCTTCGCTGCCCAAATCAGCCAACACCTGATTTTCTTCCTCCACCTTTAAGGGCGGTGGCAATACATCCGGTCCTCCAATATAATGGATATCTCCACACTCTTTTTTCTCTCTTTTTTCCATGGGCTGTATGGTAAACCATATTCGTTCCCAAGGTGCAATACTTCCTATCAATGCTTTTTCCTCCTGCTAGTCTTCAAATTAGGGTGTAATATCATCTGGTATTGCTTTTCTGCGGAAAGTGTATTTGGCACCAGTGCGATGCGAACCTGCTCTATCTCTATCACACCATTCTCCTGAAAAATGGTTAATTTTGGAAATAAGTAACTTTTCAATAGGCCTCGTTCTTCTCCCACACTATGATAAGGAATTACTCGCAATGTCTGGGAAGGAAAGCTTTCTCCGGTATTCTCCAAAACCGACTCTGCCAAAAGACAAACAGGGCTTTGATCCATTGGATCCACCAACCCATTTCCCGTATCCCACAGTGCCCAAATCGTTTTTTCTGTCCCATCACATAACTGTAATTTCGCAGAAACAATGCTCTCTGTGCCAAAAACTCTGATACTTTTTAAGATATGGCAAAAGAAAAGACTGCATATACTAACGCTTGTGGGCAGTACAAAAAGTTGTATGGATTCTGCTACTATCCTGGTTTCCAGTTCCACCATGCCACCCAAAAGAACAGAGGACAAACAATACACCGCTGAGATTTTTCCGGATATCAGTAACTGTTTGGGTAAAAAAACGATTTGTAAAATCAAATATGTAACAGGCAAAAAGGAACACAAAGTGCCCATCAATGGATGGGAAAAAGGAATACAAACCAGAATTCCCAATTCTAACACTGCGCCCAACACTGCACCAAATACCATTCGCTTGGGTTTTAAAAAATATCCAAGCCAGTGCTTCACCAAATACAAACTCCAAAAATTTATCAGGCTGTGATACAACAAAAACAAATCCCAATAGATTGCAAAGATGATATCACCTCTTTCTGTGTCCATTGTAGAAAGTGATGTTCGAAAAAATTGTCGAATTTCCATAAATCATTCCAATTATTTTCCCCAAATTAACGACAAAAAAAGACCAGACAATTTGTCTGGTCTTTAGAAAAAATATTCTGCACAATTATTTGTTTTTCGTTAAGAAATCCGGAATTTTCAAGGAGTTATCTTCTACCTTGCTGCGAATATCTGCAGGCTTCTGAATGCCTGTAAAGACTTTCTGTGGAGCGCTTGGCTGAGAAGCAATATTTTGTACATTTACAGTCTTCCCTACTCCTGCAGAAGACATATTAGATCGAATATTAGGAATGGTAGAACGCATTCCGGAAACAGGTTTCTTTGGAGCTGCACTTTCAATACCGGTAGCAATCAAAGTAACACGACAATAATCAGCCTGATCTTCTTCATAGTTTGCACCGAAGATAACATTCACATCTTCTCCTGTAATATCCTGCACATAAGAAGCTGCTTCATATACATCCTGAATAGAAATATTACCGGATACATTTAAGATAATATCAGTAGCACCTGCAATAGTGGTCTCTAACAATGGACTTTCTACAGCCTTCTTGGTTGCTTCGATCGCTTTCTCTTCTCCGGAAGCTTCCCCAATACCAATATGGGCAATACCTTTGTCCTTCATAACGGTCTGTACATCGGCGAAATCCAGGTTAATGATGGAAGGTTTATTAATCAAGTCAGTGATACCCTGTACACCCTGCTGTAATACTTCATCCGCTTTCTTTAAAGCATCCGGCATAGAGGTACGCTTGTCCACAATTTCCAAAATCTTATCATTTGGAATCACAATCAAAGTATCTACTACAGTATGCAATCTTTCAATACCGGCTAAGGCATTGGTCATACGGGTACGGGATTCGAAACGGAAAGGTTTTGTTACAACACCTAAGGTCAAGATACCCATATCCTTTGCAATCTTTGCTACTACCGGAGCAGCACCGGTTCCGGTACCACCACCCATACCACAGGTTACAAATACCATGTCCGCACCTGTCAGTACTTCTTTAATCTCTTCGTAGCTTTCCTCTGCAGCCTTCTCGCCTACTTCAGGCTTTGCACCTGCACCTAACCCTTTGGTCAGTTTTTCACCGATCTGCAAAAGTTTATTGGCTTTACAAAGCTTCAAATCCATACGGTCTGTATTGATACCAATGAATTCTACACCTACGATTTGCTCACTAATCATTCTATTTACAGCGTTGTTACCTGCGCCACCAACACCAACTACTACTATCTTTGCCGCAGTTTCCGCTTCATCTATCTTAATCTCTAACAAAGGTCTTTCCTCCTTATCCAAAAAAATACCCACACATAATCATTAAATATATTATAATTATTTTGTAATTTATTCAATATCTTTTTGAAAAAAAATTGATTCATTCTTGAGACAATTCCTCTTCTTCTTTTCCAAACTCCTCGTCCATCTCAAAAACGATATTTTTGGTACCTTTTTGATAATTTTCCAAATGTAAAACCCCCTTTTTCCCGTCCAATTCCGGTAATATATTTTTTAAACGAAGAATCTTATCATCAATATTTTCCTGATCTCCAAATTTTACCCGTACATTTTGGAAGAAAAAGGTCATATCCAATTTACTATCAAAATATATTTTTGAAGCTTGAATACCATATTTTTCCAACAACTGTGAAATATCTAAAATAGACTGAAATAAGGATGGGTCTTCTATCGGCAAAACCTGATATAAAGTAACATTGTCAAATTTTAAGCCTGCAATTTCCGGTACATTTGCAGTTTTTACTTTAGAGCTTTCTACCACAACACCATCTTTATCAAAGTAAATATAATTTCCTAAATACTCTACATACCCTGCGATTACCTTTTCATACACCCGAATATGAATGGCATGAGGAGACTGAATGGTCACTGTCATTTTATCCACAAAAGGGATTCCCTTGATACTCTTCCCTCTATACTTGAAAAACAGGTATAAAGAATTTTTCTCCCACTCCTTTTCCATGACCATGGAAATAATTTCTTCACTGGTATAATGGGCATTGCCTTCTACCGTAGTCTTCTCTACTTTGCCAAAATACAAGATTGCTGCCAGTAATAGGGTTAGGAGAAAAATAGCTCCAAACGCAATCCAAACCGGCTTTCCTATGTGTGGCAAAGACAGAGTCGGCATAGTCCATTGTCGTCTATTCTTTTTTATGAATTTCTTTTTTGTTTTTTTCTTTTTTCTTTTTTTCAATACTGATACCTTTTCTTAAGAAGCATACCAAAGTCTTCCGCCTAAGCCTTGCAAGTCAGAAACCAGGTTTTCATAGCCTCGTTTGATATAGGAAATATTCTCTATTCTACTATTTCCTTCTGCTACCAAGGCAGCCAAAACCAAGGCTGCGCCACCCCGCAATTCCTCTGCCTTCATAGGAATACCTGTAAAAGCTGTAGGTCCGTGCACATAGGCCATATTCTCTTCTTGTTCAATACAGGCGCCTAAGGCCTTTAAATATTTCACAATGTGAAACCGATTGCTAAAAATACCTTCTTTTACCACACTCATTCCTTTACATTGGGTTAAAACCACCAACATAGTGGATTGTAAATCTGTGGGAAAACCGGGATAAATTCCGGTCTCCAAAAAAGGAATTCCACAAAGCCTACCGGAGTGCTCCAAGACAAGTCCCAAAGAATCCTTAGAAATGGTAACACCCATCCTGGAAAGTTTGGTAAGTAAAGCTTCCAATTCTTTTTCCGGGGCTTTTTGTAATCGCACCTTGCCCCCTACTGCAGCCAAAGCACACATATAAGTCCCTGCTACAATACGATCCGATGGAATTTTCCAAGTAATGGGGTGTAATCGGTTCACCCCTTCTATCTGCAAAACAGTATCTCCAAACTCAGATATGTTTGCTCCGGCTTTTCGCAAAAATGCACATAAGGCCTTGATTTCCGGTTCTTTTGCATACCCATAAAGCCAAGTAGTGCCTTCTGCCATAACTGCCGCTAAAATAGCCGTTTCCGTAGCTCCTACACTGGGAAAGGGCATACACAAATAAGTACCCTGTAATCTGTCACAGCTTGCACCAAAACCATCTGTTGTATCCCAAAAGCACACACCCATCTGCTCTAAAAGCGACTTGTGATAATCGATTGGCCGTTCCCCTAGCACACACCCTCCGGGATAGGACATTTCTACCCTTCCACATCTGGAAAGTAAAGGCCCTAAAAGGGTAATGGAAGAACGCATTTGCAGGACCTCCTCTGTGGGAAAGGGACAGCAATGCAAACCAGTTGTATCTATCGTCAAAGTATGATCCCATCTTTCCACTTTGCAACCACAAAGCTTCAGCAAATGGCACATACAATCCACATCTAAAATCTGCGGAACATTGGTTAAGGTGCACACCCCATCTATTAGCAGGCAAGCTGCCATAATCGGCAATGCCGCATTCTTCGAGCCCTGTATCAACACATCTCCCCGCAGAGCTCTGGTTTTTTCCACCATAATAGCATTCATAAGTCACCACTCCGGCAACATTTATATCTCTATTATATTCCGGTAGAAAAAATAAGTATCTTGTTCTACAATCTTCGCAATTTAATGCCACGCCCAACACTTAGCACCAAACCGATTTCTATCATCAAAAATAATACTGAAGTACCACCATAGCTGATAAAGGGCAACGAAATACCGGTGTTGGGAATGGTATTTGTAACTACTGCGATATTTAAGATTACCTGGATAGCGATATGTCCTAATACACCTACTACTAACAGTGCTCCAAATAGATCCGGCGCATTATTGGCTATTACCATAAATCTCCACAAAATAATAATAAACATCAGCATTACAAAAGCCGCACCCACCAAACCTAACTCTTCACAAATAATAGAAAAAATCATATCATTTTGTTCTTCCGGTAAAAATCCCAGTTTTTGCATACTTTGGCCAAGGCCTTTTCCAAAAATGCCACCTGAGCCAATGGCATAGAGTGATTGTAAGGTCTGAAATCCTTTATTCGCAGGATCACTTTCCGGATTTAACCAGGCTAATATTCTGGCACTTCGAAATCCCAGTTTTGCCAGACTGTCTATTTTGGTAATTGCCAAAACTACAATCCCTGCTAAGGCTGCCACACCGCCTCCCATCAGGAAAAATATCTTATATTCCGGGCTGGCAACAAATAACATTAACACTGCAATACCGAAAATAATAATGGCCGAACTAAGATTATTGGTAATCTTCCATACCATCACACAAATGGGAGCCGGACTTAACAACACCAGCCAAAACCCTTTTTTCGTTCGAATTCCCTTTTTCATGTGACAGATTAAAGTGGCCAAAAATAAAACCATGGCAAGTTTTGCAATTTCTGCCGGTTGCACAGAAATTCCCAAATTCAGCCATCTTCTTGCGCCGTTAATCTCCATTCCCAATGGGGATAATACCAACCCAATCAGGATAACGGATACCACATATCCAATGACAGCAAATCGTTCCCAAAAATGATAATCAATTCGGGAAACAACAAGCATTACCACAATACCCAAAATGGCAGCTGCTGCTTGCTTTTTCAAATAAAAAGCAGGATCGTTATTACTGTTGCTGGAAATTGCCGCATCATACGCGCTGGCAGAATAAATCATAATTAGTCCAAAGCCAATTAGGAAAAATATCATAAACAGCAAACTATAATCAAAATAGGTATTGGCGTATTCCCTTCGTTTCAAATTCAGTTTCAAAGACTTCTCTCCTTATTCTACTACCTGGGTTTATAAGCTTAGTCTTCCAGACTGTGTACCATTTCCTTAAACATTTTCCCTCTTACCTCGTAATTGGGGAACATTCCCCAGCTGGCACAGGCAGGGGATAATAATACAGCCTCTCCGGGCTTTGCAGTTTCTGCACATACCTTAACTGCTTCTTCCAAGCTTTCTGTCATCACAATCTCATGAAAACCGTGACGCTTTGCACAGTCTGCAATCTTTTCCTTGGTCTGTCCTAATAATACCAGACATTTCACCTTACCCTGGAAGCTTTCTATCCATTCATCATATTCGCTTTGTTTATCATAACCGCCACCGATTAACACGGTTTTGCGATTCATAGCCTGAATGCCCTTAATGGCCGCATCCGGATTGGTACCTTTAGAGTCATTATAATAATCCACACCTTTTTTGGTAGCAACATATTCAATACGATGCTCTACTGCCTGAAACTTTTTCACAGTAGCCAAAATATTTTCCATAGGCACGCCATAGGCACTGGCCATGGCAATAGCAGCCATCACATTTTCCACATTATGGGTGCCTAATAACTGCATCTCATGAATATTCATCAGCACCTCTTTGGCACCTGCTTTACTAACACAAATATTCTCTCCCTCTAAATAATATCCGTTTTCCAACGGTCTTTGAGAAGAAAAATAAATCACGGAAGCCGGACAGTTTTCTCCAAAGGCTCTTGTATATTCATCCTCATAATTCAAGACACAGGTATCTTCCTTGGTCTGATTCTTGGTAATGGATTCCTTTACTGCCACATAATTATCCATAGTATGATGGCGATTCAAATGATCCGGAGTAATATTCAAAATAGCGGTTACCTTTGGATGGAATTGTAAAGTGGTTTCCAGCTGAAAACTACTGATTTCCGCAACCGTTACGGTTTCTTCCTTGGTTTCCAAAGCCGCTGTTGTATAAGGGTTTCCTATATTTCCTACAATAAATACAGAAGAAAAATACTCCTCCATAATTTGACCTGTCAAAGCGGTTGTAGTGGTCTTACCATTGGTTCCGGTAATGGCCAAAACATCCCCTTTTGCACATTCATAGGCCAGTTCCACTTCTCCTAAAACCGGGATATTTCTCTCTCTAAACTGTTCTACAAAGGGAGTATCTACCGGCACACCGGGACTTAAAACCAATCCATCTGCCTGCTCCAGAATCTCCTGTGGCAATGCTCCGATAACCACTTCTATAGCAGAAGCATCTCCTAATTTTTCTTTCACAGACTGCACACTGTTTTTTTCATTTTCATCATATAAAATCGGGCAGGCACCAACTGCACGAAGTAATTTTGCTGCTCCGATTCCACTAATACCACAACCTACTACAACGATTTTTTTCTGCTGCAAATCCATGCTTTCCTCCTATCGGGTAAAGACCCTACTATATTCCCATTAAAGCCAACAGACACAAAAGTGCAGTTACAATAGAAAATACTGCAACCACTCTGGTTTCTGACCAGCCACACAATTCAAAATGATGGTGAATAGGCGCCATCTTAAAAATGCGTTTTCCACCAGTTAGCTTAAAATACCCAACCTGCATCATAACAGATACTACTTCCAACAAATAAATAAAGCCAACAATCACTATAAAAATTGGCATTTGCAGCATATATGCCGCACCTGCTACAAAACCACCTAAGGCCAAAGATCCTGTGTCCCCCATAAAAACAGAGGCAGGATATACATTAAACAATAAAAAGCCCAAAAGTGCGCCTACCATAGCACAAGTGATAGGTTCCAAGCCACTATTGGTTCCCACTGCCACTACAGAAAAGAAGGTAGCCACTATCACCGTAACAGAGCTGGCCAGTCCATCCAGTCCATCTGTAAAATTGGTACCGTTTACTGTTCCAATAATCACAAAGAACATAAAAGGAATAGAAAGCCATCCCAAATCTAAAAACTTGTCTGGCAAGAAGGGAATCTTCATCAAAAGAGACAAATGGGTCACCTGTGTTGCCCAATAAGCAAAAATAGCTGTAACTACGATCTGTAACGCCATCTTCTGCCAAGCTCTAAGGCCCATAGAACGCTTTAATACAACTTTAATATAATCATCGATGAAACCGATTAACCCAAACCCTACGGTCAAAAATAATACCGGCACAATCTTGGGATAGTCTTTGATATAAAATAAACTGGTCAAAATCACGCCGGACAAAATAATTACCCCGCCCATCGTGGGAGTTCCGGATTTTTTCAAATGACTCTGGGGGCCGTCATCTCGGACTGTTTGACCAACTTTCAATTTTCTTAAATAGGGAATCACAACCGGCCCTAAAATCGCGCTAATGGCGAAAGAAATCAAAACCGGTAGTACAAAAGAATTATTCATCATGTTTGCCTTTCACTGAGACGGTTGACCGTCAATTACTCTATTGGTTCAAGAAAACCCACTATTTGTTATAACACATTCTATCCAGATAAGGAAGAATATTCTCAAAAAGCTGTCGTACAATAGGTGCTGCCACTTGGGAGCCATAATAAATTCCTTTTGGCTCGTACACAATTGCCAGTGCCATTACCTGAGGATTTTCTGTCGGAGAAAACCCTAAAAAAGAAGAAATATATTTTCCACTACCCCTTGGAAGCATCTGGCTAGTGGCTGTTTTTCCCCCTACTGTATAGCCTTCTACTTTGGCATTGATTCCGCCACCTTGCTCTACTACCTGAGTTAGCAGTTCTCCCATAAGATGACTTACCTCGGGGGAAAGAATATTGCTTTTACAAGGAAACGAAAATCGTTTCAGCTTCTCTTCTTCCAGTACACCAAGTCCCAAGTGAGGGACATTTCGTTTTCCCCCATTAATAATAGATGATACCGTGGTTGCCAACTGAATGGGGGTAATTTGAAAGGACTGTCCAAAGGAAACAGTAGCAAGCTCTACCGGTCCCATGGCTTCTTTTTTATGCATAATGGTAGAAGCTTCACCGGGTAAATCAATCCCTGTTTTCTCTTTCAAACGATACTTTTCAAAATAGGTATAATACTTATCCACACCTAATCTTTGTCCTACTGTAATAAAAACCGGATTACAGGAGTTTTGAATGCCCTGTGCAAAGGTCTCTATGCCGTGCCCCTGAATTTTATGACATCGGATTTTCCGATCCCCTACAATAATAAATCCGGGACAGGAAAAGGTATCTGAAACCTGTACTACCCCTTCTTCTAATCCTGCCGCTGCAGTAATGATTTTAAAGGTAGATCCGGGTTCATAAGTATCATTGATACAATGATTGCGCCACATGGCATTTAAGGCATTCTGACGGCTTTTTTCTGACGGATTCTCCCCTATACTGGCCTGCACACTTTCGGGCAAAGTAAAGGGGGCATTACAATCAAATTCAGGCACATCTACACAGGCGTATATTTCGCCGTTTTGTGGATTCATGACTAAAATTGCCACTTGTGCTGCCTGCTTACTTTCCATGGCTTGTTTCGCCAACTGAGTAGCATACATCTGTATATTGTAATCTAAGGTTGTATACAAATCCTGTCCACTGACAGGTTCTTTTCTACTTTCTCCATAGTTTTCCAGTTCCACACCTCTGGCATCTGTTGTGGTATACAGCACCCCCGGTGTACCGGCTAAAATGCTATCATATTTCACTTCCAGGCCAATAATGCCTTGATAATCTCCTCCGGTAAAGCCTAGTACTTTAGAAGCCAATTCTCCATAGGGATAATACCGTTTATATCCCTCATCCACTTTGATTCCGGAAAGCCCACTGGCTTTGATCCGTTTTCCGATTTCTTCCGGTACATTTCCTTTTACTTTTTCAATGGAGGAAACCTTTTCCACTCGTTTTCTCACCTGATCTATAGGAAGTTGTAATTCTTTACTTAATAAGGAGATTACCTTTTCCGGTTCTTTGATTTGATTATGAATTACTGAAATGGTACAAACAGTTTGATTATCTGCCAAAACAACACCGTTTCGGTCTAAAATTCTACCCCGTTTTGCTGCTATGGTTCGTTCTCTTTGATGTAAATCCTCCGCTTTCCCAGAATAATACTGAGATTTCCACACCATCAAATAAACTACCCGAATCCATAATACTAGCAATGCAAATATACAAACCAAGGTGAGGAGAAAAATTTTCTTCCTGTAAACTGTCTGAATTTTCAAAGAAAAAACCTCGTAAACCGATATCACTATAATGTATTATCGAATTTACAAGGTTATGACTTTTACGCTTATTCCGGGGAGTTATCCTCTGCTCCTACCCCTAAACCTGTTTCCGGATTTAACAAAGTTCCTGTCAAAGGAGCCGTATCTCCATCGTCTGCCGCTACCGGTGTGGAAGAAGTCATGTCTCCACCATTGGCATCTGTAATCGTCTCCTTTGGTGCATCCGCTGTTTCCTCTTCATCCTCCGTAGCTTCTTCACTGCCCCACATTTCTTCTTCACGCTGTGCCAGTTCTGCTGCTTCTGCTTCCGATAGTTCCTCTGTAGGATAAATGTGCATATATGGCAAAACATCTGTAAGAATGCTTCGCACCAATCTGGTGGCATGCTTTGCGTCATCCTGAATCCAAGTATTTGGTCTGTCTACAACCACATAAATGGCCAATTGTGGGTTATCTGAGGGTGCAAATCCCATGAAAGACACTACATAGTTAATCTTATCACGGGGTACCATTTCCGCCGTTCCGGTTTTTCCACCGATGGCATAGCCGGCGGGTCTTGCTGTTTTACCGGTACCATTGATTACTACACCATTACAGTATTGACGAATCAATTCTGATGTAGATTCAGAAATAGTCTGTTTCAAAAGGCGTGGTTCAATATTTTTTACTACAGTACCGTCACCGGTGGTAATTTTATTTACCACATGGGGTTCATAGTAATAGCCCCCGTTTACCAAAGAACAAAAGCCTGCAATCATCTGGATCATGGTAACATTATACCCCTGCCCAAAAGTAGAGGTTGCAAGTTCTGTGGGACCCATGGATTTTGCGTTGAACACTAAGGATGCGGTTCTGGACTCTGCAGCCAAATCTATATTGGTCTTTAAGCCAAAATTGAAACGCTGCTGGTATTCCAAAAATATATTTTCCCCAATCTGATTTCCCATTAACATCAGCGCAACATTACAGGACTGCTCAATAGACTGCTGTACTGACAGGGTGCCATCACCACCCTTTTTGTAGTTATGACATTTGATATCATGGTCCCCTATATGAAGCTGACCGTTACAGGTATAATATTCTCCCCCGGTCATTCTGCCGGATTCTATGCCTGCCGCTACAGTAAAGGGCTTTGCAACAGAGCCGGGCTCATAGGTATTGGAAATACAGAAGTTTTTCCACAAATTATTGAGATTTGCAGTAAGTACATCATGATCTGCCAGGGCTTCTTGTGCATTTTCTGCGTTTAAAACCGTATCCGTTTCCTCTAATCTCTTTTTCTCCTCGTTATAGGTCAACAGAGTAGAGCCATAGAGTGCCTCCACATTATATGGATTATTCAAGTCATACGTGGGGTAATTGGCCATAGCCTTAATTTCCCCATTATTCACATCCATAATAATACAGCCAACATTTTTAGCTCCATTACCGGTACGATAATTATTTTTTTGTGTATCATTGTATTCCTCTAATTTTTTTTCTACAATGCTTTGAATATTTGCATCTATAGTAGTTACTAAATTGTAACCGTCCTTAGCAGGAATAATGGTTCTTTCCAGATTTGAATCCTCATTTAAATACCCATATTCTCTTCCTGAAGCGCCATCCAAAATATCGTTATAAAAGGCTTCTAACCCATAATTACCAGCAACTTTTCCGGTATCAGGGTCAATATTGGTAAACCCTATAACATCTGCAGCCAGACTACCATTGGGATATGAACGGACATATTCCGGCTCAAACCAAATCCCTCGAATATTGGGTTTGATTACTTTTCCGTTTTCATCCTTTACGTTTTCGTCCCCTTTTTTTAGCTCCTCAAATTTCTGAATTTCTTCATATTTTCTTTGTTTTGAAGCTATATAATATCGTTTACTGGGATGTTCCTTTACATAAGCTCTTATTTTATTTGTATCAATACCCGGAAAACTTTGAGAAAGGGCTTTTAAGGTAGGTTCAATAGCGTCCTCTTCTGTCTCCAGCATATCCTTACAGTCTACAATGACACTATAAACCTTCTCACTAACTGCTAACTTAGTACCATTGGCATCTAAAATATCCCCTCGTTTATAGGGAAGCTTTTTACTTTCGTACTTTTGCTGCGAAAGAACCTGCCTTTTATAATTTTCTCCGTTTTCTTTATTGATATAAATCAGACGAAGGCTTAACCCTAAGAAAGCCAGCAATACTAATCCAAATAGTACAGCCAGCTTTTTTTTCATCTCGTCTCTAAATCTTCCGTGTCTTCTGTTATTATTTTGGTTATTCAAACAATCACCCACTTCATTACTGAATCTCTGTCAATTGTCTCATATAATCGCTACCTTCTCCGGCAATGTTTACAACCTGACCATCTTTTGCCTCTCGCATTCCCAATTCCTGAAAAGCAGTTCTCTTATATTCTTCCATCTCAATAGAACTTTCAATTCGATTCTCAGCCTCTTCATTGGAAGTACGCAACTCATTCAATTCAATCTTCAAATTTGAAATATTTTTGTTTTTTACGCTTAACTGAGACTGCAGTCCAATATAACTGTATAAAAGAACAATCATACCAACAATTGCTATAGATAAGAATAACACATAACCCAGATTTTTGTGAAATGAAATTTCTTTTGCTCTTTTGGCACTTTTTACTTCTGCACGAAGAGCTGTTCTTTTTACATCTTCCGGCAAATCTATAGCATGATATTTTCTAGCCAAATTATCATATTCATAAGGGGAATATCCATAATGTCCTCTTGTTTGTTTTTGCATCCCTGCACGATTTTGCATTGTCCTCAATTCCTTTTCTCACACTTATTAATTCTTCTCAAAAATCCTTAATTTTGCACTTTTGGACCTTCGATTTTCATTTAACTCTTCTTCCGTGGGTAAAATAGGTTTTCGATTGACTACTTTTCCCATGGATTTTCTTCCACACACACACACTGGAAAATCCGGTGGGCAAACACATGGATTTTCCGCCTTTTTAAAGGCAAGCTTTACAATTCTATCCTCCAAGGAATGGAAAGTGATAATACATAACCTTCCTCCCGGATTTAACAAAGAAATCATATCTTCTAAGGTATCTCTCAACACATCCAGCTCTCTGTTGCATTCAATACGAATGGCCTGAAAGGTTTTTTTGGAAGGATGTCCATTCATACGCAGCTTTGCGGGAATGGCATTTTTTATGATTTCATTTAGTTCAAAGGTTGTTTCTATTTCTTTTTCTGAACGACTTTTGACAATATGCTTTGCAATGTTCTTTGCAAATTGGTCTTCTCCGTACTCCTTGATAATGTGAAACAGCTCCATCTCTGAATAGGTATTTACGATGTCCTTTGCTGTAATGGATTGTCTATCATCCATTCGCATGTCTAAAACTGTATCGAATTTATAAGAAAAACCTCGTTCAACAGTATCTAATTGATAAGAAGAAACGCCTAAATCCAAGACGATTCCGTCTACACCTGAAACCTTTTGTTCCTGCAAAAGAGATTTCATATGGCAGTAGTTGCTTCGCAGTAAGGTCACTTTTTCGCCAAACTCTTGCAATCTTTCACCGGCTGCCTGAATGGCGTCTCCGTCCTGATCGATCCCGTAAAAATGTCCTGTAGTAAGCTGCTTACATACCTCATAAGCATGTCCCCCACCGCCTAAGGTGCCATCTACATAAATCCCGTCCGGTTTGACCTGCAGCCCATCTATGGTTTCCTGCAACAATACTGATTTGTGATTAAACTCCATAGACTCTCCTAATCCGATTCACAAGATTTCTATATAGACTGCAATTCGGACAATTGTTCCGCGATTTCATCCATATCATCGTAGGTACACTTCATGTCGTACCGTTCTTTATCCCAGATTTCCACTCGGTTATTTAACCCGGCAACCACAACATCTTTTTCCAGTCCTGCGAATTCTCTCAAAGAGGCTGGTAAAAGGATTCGTCCGTTTTTATCCACTTCCACATTGGCTGCTCCTGCCATGAAAAAACGAACCAATTTACGAGCATTTGCGTTATTCACAGGTAAGGCTTTGAGTTTGTTTGCAAAAGCGTTCCACTCTTCTTCATCGTAAACGAATAAACATCCGTCCAATCCCTTGGTAACCATGAACTCATTTCCTAAAAGTTCACGAAATTTAGCTGGGATGATTACTCTGCCCTTGGCATCAACTGTATGATTATATTCTCCGTAAAATTCCTTTGAAATCATCCACTTTTAACCACTAACTATCACAAACAAACACTTTCAACCACTTACTTGTCCATTTTAGCCTATTTTTCTTGCATTTGCAAGTAAAAATCGAATAAAAAAAACACTTTACAAAGATTTTTTGTAAAGTGTTTTTATGGTTTCTATATATTGTGTTTTTGGTTTTTCGTATACTAGATATAGGTGTTTTTCACCTGTTTTGTAACGATTTTTTCACCTTATACATTGAAAAGGAACTCAATAATATCGCCGTCTTTCACAATGTATTCTTTTCCTTCTGTTCTCTGCAGTCCTTTGCCTCTTACTGCAAGATAATCAAAGTTATTATCTGCCAAATCTGCGTATGCAATTACCTGGGCACGGATAAATCCTCTCTCAAAATCAGAGTGAATCTTTCCTGCAGCCTGTGGTGCTTTGGTTCCATTCTTGATGGTCCATGCACGGCATTCCTTCTTGCCGTCTGTCAGATAAGAAATCAAACCTAATAAGCTGTAGCTAGCTTTAATCAAACGATCCAAACCGGATTCTGCAATGCCCAGTTCTTCCATAAACATTGCTTTTTCTTCTTCGTCCAAATCGGAAAGTTCTTCCTCTGTCTTGGCACAAATAGGTAGTACTGAGGCCCCTTCTGCTTCTGCTTTGGCTTTCACTGTTTTGTAATATTCGGATGCATCCGGATTTGCCACCCCGTCATCATCCATATTGCAAGCATAGATGATAGGTTTTGCAGACAAAAGACCCATCTCTTTCATGGCAGTTGCCTGAATCTCATTGGTTTCATCATACGCAAAGGTTCTGGCATTCTGTCCTTTTTCCAGATGTTCTTTTACCTGAATCAGAAAAGCCTCTTCTTCTCTGGCGGCTTTATTTCCCCCTTTGCCGGCTTTGGCAGCTTTGGCAATACGATTTTCTACCATATCTAAATCAGCAAAGATAAGCTCCATATCAATGCATTCCATATCCCCCGCAGGATCCACTGCAACGGCCTTGGTGGCGTCCTCAACCACATGCATAATCTCATCGTTATCAAAGCATCTGACTACATGAATGATAGCATCACACTCACGAATATGTCCTAAGAACTTATTTCCTAAACCAGCTCCTTTGGATGCCCCTTTTACAAGTCCTGCAATATCCGTAAATTCCACTACTGCCGGGGTCTTCTTATCTGTCTGCAAGTATTCTGCCAGCTTGTCCAATCTCTCATCCGGCACCGCTACAATCCCTGTATTGGGTTCAATGGTGCAGAATGGATAATTGGCTGCCTGTGCATTGGCAGTTCCTGTGATTGCATTAAAAAGAGTGGATTTTCCTACATTGGGAAGTCCTACGATTCCTAGTTTCATTTTTATATATACCTCCGTATTTTCCTTATATTTACTGGCTTTTCGGCACTGTGAATTTTGCTAGTGGACCATTTGGTGGACCATCTTTATCCATTTTGGTACACTAGATAACCTTCAAAGCCTCTGCTACCGATTCCATCTCCTTATGCTTTTCTTCCTCGGTAGTATGAACATATAAATTCATGGTAATACCAATGTTTGAATGTCCAAGAAGCATCTGCAATGTCTTTGGCTTCATACCAGCCTCGATACACCTGGTAGCAAATGTGTGTCTAAGTATATGCATTGAAAACTTAGGGATATTTGATTTCTCACAAATCTTAAACAGTGCAGTATCATATGTACTATTCTTGATTGGTGAACCCTTCCTGCATAAAAACACATATTCTGTCCATTCCATTGGAATCACTTTTATCTCTTTGTGTTTCTCTTTTTGACGCTTTAATATTCTAATTGCTTCATCTGTAAGTGGAATTGTCCTATATCCTGATTTACTCTTTGGAGGACCAACTCTCCATTCACCCACTTTATGACGAAATTCCATGCTACGCTGAATTTTCATTGTCTTCTTAGAGAAGTCAATATCTTCCCATTTAAGACCAACCAATTCCCCAGTACGAAGACCTGTCTGCAAGATGAACCGATACTGATCTTCATAACTCTGACCAGTTGCTCCCTCTAAGAACTTTTTCTGTGCCTCCTTTGTGAGAGCTTCCTTCTTCTGGGCTTCCTTGCCAATATCACTTCTTACTGATTTCTTACATGGATTACTGAGAATGACATCATTCTCCTTGGCGAACTCGAGCATATTATACAAAGCAATACGTGTCTGATATATTGTGCTGGTACGATACCCCTCATCAGCCATATTATTCATTATCTTCTGACAATGAAGCGGTTTTACTTCCGAAAGCTTCATCTTTCCAATAACTTCTTTAATATTACGTTCGTATCTTTCTGTATAATTTCTCCAGGTATTCGGTCTGACTGTCTTTTTCTTTACATCAATCCAATAATCGAACCATGCATCGACAATCATATCCGTAGGAGTAGACAAATCGCTATGCTCATCAATATAAGTAGCATTAGCTATCCACTGTCTTGCTTCCTGCAATTTCTTAAAGCGCTTGCGCTGTCTTTTGCCGAATCTATCGACAAAACGCGCCATGTATAGGCCTGATGGTTCTTGCGTAAGACCTACACCTAGCTCTTTTCCTCTTAAATCTTTTCCCATATCATTGCTCCTTTGCTAAAAGAAGCCCTAATACAGCAACTTATAGATTACCATATTAGGGCCAATTTGTACAGTGTAAACTTGTTATGTAAAGCCTTAAACCCCTTTAAATCTCTATACTTTCCGATATAAAGCGTTCAAACTCCACACGTTTCACAAGCTTCTTTCTGCCAACGTACAAAACAAAGGAGCATCTAGGAGCTTTTAACAGCTCGCTGATTCTATTCTGTCCGATATTACTATATTCTGCAGCTTCCTCAATGGTAAGAGCATATTTTTCGCTAATCGGCACAGTACACTTGCTATCCTGCATACTTTACCTCTCTTTCTCCATCCAGATAGATGGACCAATATTTGCGAGTATCTGCCCTATCGCTGTAGATCAATCTATGTGATCAATACTCTGTTTCTCTGCCTTGAATGTCTTTAAGACACTTACATAGACAGGCGTAATTGTTACATTCTTTGTTAATTTTACGCATTATTCATTTGTTAAGACGCTTAAGACGCTTATTTTGTCAGTTCATTAAAATTGTAAAAATAATATTTGCAGCCAAATATTAATAAGACATGTCTTACCGTCTCAAGATATCACATCTAAATAAATCTGTTAGTCCGTATCATCACGTGAACCCCATCGAATCCACGTACTTTTCTACCTTCTTCATTTGGAATATTTTGATTATGTTTTATTGGATAATGTTTTGCAGTTGCAACCGTCTTAAATGTTTTAATAAAACTTGTTTCTGAAACAGGAGTTTCCACATTCTCATCACACCATATACGATATGCCCTATATAGGTTCTTCGATGTCGTTCTCGTGCCTATTTCAAAATACACATAATCTTTTGCTTCCGAAAACTCAATTACATTGGCTGCCTTTCGTCTTACTTCTTCAAGATTATCTCTAGCCTTTTCGCTTATTGTAAAATGATAATTGTTAGAAATAAGCCTCTGCAACCCCTCGATACACCATAAAAAGATACTCTCTCGCTCGCTTATCAATCTTTCTCCCAGAAAAGGATCATCAACTCGATTCTCATCCCTTTCTATTGCATTTAATATAATTTGCCTGCGAAAGAATCCTTCAGATCTATCATATAAAGATTCCAAAGTACCATTTCCAAAACACATAAATCTTGAATAGAGTCGCCCCTGTTCACTTTGCTTTCCCTTCCTTTCAAGGTCTATTTTATCCTCCAAAGTGACAATTGCTTTTATGTTATTCGTCTTAGTTAATGCTTCCATATTCATATCATCATCCAAGAGCAAAAGCTTCCATTCTAAATCTGCTCTGGCAAACTGGCTTTTCTCAATTTTATGAATATCGCCTGTATTCATATTGTCGCCAAGTAGCGAGCGCATAACTCTTCCAACTCTCGACTTCCCTTCTCCACCATTGCCTATTATGAATAACATTTTCTGTGCTATTGTAGTTGGTATAAGACAATATCCCATATATTCCTGCAAGGTAACAATATCCGGTGGCTCAAGCAATTGGTCTAAAAACGAGAGCCATTGCTTTGGCGGACCAGCATCTGGTATATACGCAACAGGAAGCCTATTGATACAAAATTCTTTCTCTACGCAGAAGCATCCATTAAGATAAAAAGTTCCATTACTTACATGTATCCTATCAGCTTGAATTTCCACTTCATTTACATGAGCCTTAATCTTTATTGCATCCAAAAGACCTCTTGCCTTTTTTGCTATTCCGGCAGACACATAAGGTTCAATTTCACTATAGATTTCTTGCTCGATTACCGAATCGCTTCTAGCTCCATCCATATCAAACAGTACTCCATGGAAACACCTCATATGATGCCTTTCCAAGAAATATAATGCAAATTTTGCATCATTAACCTTTTGCCCATCAATCCAGTCATTCACATGATATTTATAATCATCAGAGTTCTCCTCGCCATTAGAATTAGATGTCAATGCCTTCGCCAATGCGTCCTTTAGTTCCTGCGGGATATTCTCCCAATCGTCTTTCAATTCTATCAACCTCCTCCCTGCCATGAGTTGTAAATTCTACTCGTTCTTCAAGGGTTCCATCCAAAATCAAATCCATTAGATATTCAAGCCTTGTAATGTTCGAAAGCACCTCACAAAACAGAGGATTCCATTCTTCATCCGGACCTCTTGGAGCATAATTTTCCTTTGCATCCATTAGCAGTCAATAATAATCTGTAATCACCCTATATGCATTCTTCTCCCAGGCATGAAACGCCTTTTCCAACATCCTTTGTTTCTGTTCTGGCGTCATTTCCACGCGGGCAGCTACAGTCCCATCCCTAGACTTATAATCTTTCATATCGATATTCAGGTGAAAATCATCAATTATCTTTTTAGCTGCATCAATATTGCGTAATCCATACAAATGCGCCACCAGATTAATTGCATCTCCTGTAGCACCACAACCAAAACAATAATATCTTTCATCCACCTTCATACTGGGTGTCTTATCATCATGAAAAACACATTTTGCCATGTGATTTCTACCTACATGAATACCGTAATATGAAGCGGCATCTGCAGCTGATACAGATGCTTTTACATCATCAAATACACTCAATATCAAACCATCTCCTTCCACTTACAACGATTGATTATCCTTCTTGGGTTTACTATTTTCTGTTACCAAATTTGTCCTCTGGATTTCATGATTTTTCTGATTATTGTCTGCAACAACATCTTTCTTTTCTGAGAGCCTTTTGGATAGCGACGGTCTAACAGCATCCTTTATTTCTTCCTTTGCTACTTTCGCAACTGCTGGTTCAGATAGCACCTTCTTAATAACTGCAGGAACACCATCACCAATAGCTTTCAGTTTTTCTTCCACCTGTTCCAGTATCTTTTTTATGAGACTTTTCTCTTTATCAGTACCTTTGCGTTCAGGTGCGATACGCCATTCTTTGAACTTAATTACTCTATCAATCGCAGCTTTTTTTGTTTCCTCTTTCGCTTTTTCCGTTGCAACCTGAGCAACCTTTTCACAAGCTTTTTTATAAGAAATATCTGCCATTTCATCGAGAAGTTCTTCTACATCGGATAACTTTTCCACCTTGTCATTCAATGCACTATTGGCCTCCTCAATTTGATCCTCTTTCTCCTGAAGAGCTACTTCAAGCTTAGACAGTTTTTCCTTCTGACTCTGAATAATATGGTCCATTTTTTCTCGATATTTTCTGCCACCATAGATAGGATCCCGCTCAATCTCAAGCTTGTGCTCCTCGCAAATATCCATAAGTAATTCTCTGCACATAAAATCAAACACCATCTTACGATTATTGTTCCTACCAGGCTTCTTATCAGGATGCAAAAGTGGTATTCCCATTTTCTCCAAAGCCTTCTCCTGTTGGGGACAAATTTCTCCATATTGATTCTCACAATCGAATACATGTCTTTCATGAATATGAGGTGTAGATTCATCTAAATGAAGCGCCCAATCCAAAGTGTGATAATACTCACCATATCTTTTCTCCAGCTCTTCAAAGAACTCCACTGTTATTGATAAAAGCACCTCATAAGGAACACTCTCATCCATATCTCCAATCTGATAAATCGTCTCTTCCGGACACGTCTTCTTATTGGAAAGTAAATCATCAACAGTTCTATTTCTTTCCGTGTGCCTCGTCTTTTCATTTCTCTCGTTTTGTGCAATTATATGGTCCGTATATCGTTTCCCATAAGCAATCCGTTCGCATTCTACAAAACGAGATTTTTCCTCATTTGCATCCATGAGTTCTGGTGTATATAATCCATCCAGCCAGGTATAGTAAACATTCTTTTTTGCCATTATTTCATCAATATGTTCACTTGCTGCTATATCAAAATTCCTGTCATTATGCTTTGGATTATAGACACCATTCACTCCGGCTCTGCCATTATGTCTTGTAATTCTCATTCACCATAGTCACTTCCTCTCCTGTAAATGCATTGTTCATTTTCAGCATGAAAGTTCACTCATGTGCGTCAGTGACTACCCAGTACGAAGTGACGCAGGGCATCACATCTACCGCACCACAAATCAGATAGATTTGTTACCTGCAATGCAGGTTGCTACTGGGCCAAAGTTTCACTCTGGACTTGACCAGGCGCCCACCCTGGACCAGGTAAGGCTGCCGCCCTTAACCCGCACAAAGAGTTGCACTCTCTGCACTCTGGCTCCAGAAAACACTTTATTCATCATCCTGATTCATAGTATTTTCTGGTTCTACACAGTGAGAAATTTCATCATAAAACTTGCGCTTACTCTCTCGCATCTTTGTCAAATTTTCTCTCTGTGCAGAAGACAGTTCTCTCGGCTTGCCTATCCTTAATAATCTCTTCGGAAATGAATATGTTTTGCTGATACCACTCTGTCTAATCAGCAAAAACACATCTGGAAATTCACTTGCAAGTGTTTCCATTTTCCGAAGCCAAACCGGGTTCGAACTGTATATTGTAGCAACATCCTCTTCTGCGTTCAGATTAATTACTACTTCCTGCTCATACCTAGTAAGATTCATCCTGGCACCTCCTCTCTTTCCAATTGTGT
The DNA here is from genome assembly GCA_024403235.1 of Lachnospiraceae bacterium. Taxonomy (GTDB): domain Bacteria; phylum Bacillota; class Clostridia; order Lachnospirales; family Lachnospiraceae; genus JAKSSF01. The sequence continues at coordinate 54,388 of JAKSSF010000014.1, forward strand.
TTGCATTATGCCATAAAAAAGAACATTCTCCCGTATATCCAACATTATGGAAATCAATCAAAAAAATCGATTTTTCCACGATATTGGAAATTGTCATAATTATGCCGATATTGTATTGTAGGAATATAAATATAAAAGGGATTTGATAAGATATGAAAACACGATTAACATTATCCGAAAAGTTAAAAGACCTCCGTACACAGAGAGGATTGAATCTTGAGCAGCTTGCTGAGGAAACAGGTATATCTCGATCAGCTTTAGGCAAATATGAATTAGAATCTGAACCTGATATTGGGGCTTTCAACCTAAAAATTCTATGTAACTATTATGGTGTTTCATCTGACTATTTATTAGGCTTAACAGATAACGAAAACCTAGAGACAGGTGATTATTCAGAATTACAGCTCGATGATACTACTGTATCAATTTTGAAAGATGGAAAATTCAATCATAGATTATTAAGTGAAATAATAAAGCATCCATCTTTTGAAAGATTTCTTGCAGATATAGAAATATATGTAGATGGAATCGCAACTATAAATGCAAATACATTCAATGCTTTTGTAGACCTAGCTAGACAAGAAATATTAGAAAAATATCATCCAGGTGAAGACGATTATCACATGCGTGTGTTAGAGGCAAGCACCATAGATGAATACCAATATTTTTTACAATTAATTCAATCTGATTTAGGTGAAATCATTAAAGAACTCCGCCACAATCATGCCGGTGAAAAGGAAACTGCGCCTGAGATATCGCTCGTAGAATATTTCAAACAGAGCATAGAAGAAGCTAAAAAAATAAAAGGATCTCCTGCCGAAAAAGAGTTTCTAGTTTTATGTACAAAATGTGGTGTCAATCCAAGTAAAGTATCTGAAGTAGAGAAAACCAGTGTCATTAACTTTATAAAGAAATCTAAGAAATATCATCCATTTTTGCACTAAGACTATAGATTTCAATTGAAAAATATCTATCTCTGTGTTATATTGAATAAAGAAAGAGCACCCACTCCAAAGTGGATGCTCCCGAATACGACGTTATTTGGTCATTAGACCACGCCTCTTCTGTTGGCAGACAGGAGAGGCATTTTTATTTTTTCTTACTGTTTCTCTTATCAAGAAAGTTCAGAAACGCAACTACTAAGCCACCAAAGGTACAGAGCAAAGTCAATATACCAAGGAAAATCGAAATAATTTCGAAAGCTGTCATAATAACGCACCTCCCTTCCTATGTATTCCGGCAAGCCGGTCAATTGGCTCGGGAGGCTACCACCCTGTCATGGGTACTCTTCCTACGTGTTTCCACGCAAGAATATTATATCATTTTGTGAGTACTATTTCAATGTCCAATCGAACATTAGTTCCTTTGCTTATCTACATTCTTTATCCGTTTCCCATATCATAAAATGACTTATTAATATAAAAGAAATGATACCAATAACTACAAAAGGAATAAACATAATCCAATGAATTTCTCGGCTTGTTGCAAAAGCATTGGCCTCGCCAAAAGCCTGACCACTCATGGCAATAGAAGTATTATATGTAATATGACCGACCACTGCTGGCCATACTGAATCCGTTTTGTTTGTAAGATACATTAATAATACACCAAAACAAATCAGCAGAACACTTCGTTCAAAGCTGCCAACGAACACTTCATGCCAGCTTACTTCACCTGCCAGCCCCCCAGCAATATCATTTGGTATGTGCCAAAGAGCCCAGATTATTCCGCCTAAAAGACAAGCAATACGATTTCCAAACAAAAGCTCCAGCTTCTGATTCATATAAGCTCGCCATCCCAGTTCTTCTCCAACACCTACAAATGAAAACATCACAACTTGTGATAAAACCATCAACAGAACTCCGAACAAATCACTCATTCCAACATTATCCGCAAGAATTCTCTCATGATTTACAAGCCCCGACAATACCACACTGAACGAAACTGCAACGACAGGTATAAAAAAAGCTATCAAGTACCATATGAAGTTACCTTTCAAACGAAGATGGAGCTTCATATCCCTCCATCCCTCGTTTGTTGCTCTTCTGGTAATCAAGTTTGCAATCGCGGGAAAACAGCACCAAGTGATTCCTACGATAAACGAAAATGCTGTTGATTGCTTCATTGGTTTCCACAAAAATATTGGTGTCGATGCAGTGATAAAAACTAAAGCCAAATATATAAGTAATCGCTTTCCTTTCTCTCTTTTATTTGTCATAATGCTCCACCCCCTTTAGATAGAATCTACAGGATAATTTATAAGACAAATAATAAGTACATAAAATAAGTATATTCCCTATACCCATGACAAGTGTCTTCACTTTCTCTGTAAATAATTTCTCAAGAAACGTCTCAAACCCACCGTCTGTTATATTCACAAGATAATCCACATTTAAAAAGAAAAATAGAACAATAATAAAGAAGAAAAGGATACTGACAATCATGCCTATCTGCTCTGTTTTCTTTTTCCCAAATAGCAGAAAGATCGGTATTTCCAGTGCAAACAGAAGCATCTGAAAAAATGCAATAGCCATCGCTACGCCCCCAAGAGACATCGCCTCCTCGATTCCGTGATCAACAGCCATACAAATATACAGTTCGTCAAATATCTCTATACTAAAGCACTGAATCACCAGTATCGCAAAAAACATTTCATACTTTATTCGTAGAAACCCCTTATATCCTTCCGAAGTAGAAGTAATAAAATATGCCCACAGTTTTCGGTCATCTCCGCGGAATATTTCCATCTCTGTATAAACAAGTGTTGGCATTGTAGCCAACACTATCCCTATAAATCTAAATACGGTATCCTCACCATCTAACTTGCCTACATATTTGAGAAAAAAAGTAAGTATATATGCGACCAGCCCACAAAAAACAATGAATATGAAAAAAAATTTATTCTGTTTCCATTCTTTATATAACAGTCCTCGCATCATGGCAGTTTCCTCTCATATAATTTTTTCATTATAAAATATGCAATTGCAAAACCTAAAGACAAAGCACATACAGAAATCATCATCCCCCTAATGCTTCCTCCCCAAATAAGCAGTTTTCTCACATCAATCATCGCTTTACTTCCTACGCTCATAAAGCTGCAAAAAACAATTGCACCGAGAATAAACCCTATCGCAACAACAATCTGCTCTATATTTTTATGCTCTCCCAGTAATACAACTATATAATTAATCACTGCATCACCAATTAAGAAAATAACCATCAAAACAGCAAATGTATTCATAAAGCTTCCCGCTATATAATTTACATGAATAAGTTTTCCAACAACGAGTCCATAAACAAGAGTGATACTTTCAAATCCCACAAAAAACAGAAAATGCAACAATAAGTAGGTTCGTGCTTTTTCACCCGCTGTAACCGGTAATGTAATCGCATATCGGTTCCAACCTACCTTCAAATCTGAAATAATAATTCCCGAAGCAAAAATCAATCCCACCCCTACAAATATAGGAATAAGAAAAAAGAAATAATTGCCAAAAGCTTCTGCAGGACTAAGTAATTGCTCACTACCCATAATTTTTTCAAAACTTCTCGCTATTTCTCCCTGCTCACCATCTATTATTTCAAACAAAAAAGGCAGAAACATAAATGAACAAAGAAGTATATATACAAAAGCCGATAATATTATTTTTGACGCAGATATTTTCCACATCCTATAAATGAGTGATTTGTATTTTTTCATTAGGACCACTCCTTTGCCTCTTTGTGAACATAATAGAGCATAATATCATCAAGACTTGCTGGATCAACTACCATATTCGGATATTTGCTTTTTACCAGATTGCGATTATTGATCATAATTTCAGCGCCAAAACTATTGGTACGAACACTGACAATATCCTGCTTCTCAATTTCAGATACTTTCGCCTTATCGCAATGAATAATTCCATGATTTTCCAAAATTTCATCTTTATAACCGGACAAAAGAATTACACCTCTATCAATGAAGGTAATCATATCCGCTACCTTTTCTAAATCCGATGTAATATGGGATGACATCAAAATTGTGCACTCGCCATCCTGCATATACTCCATGAAAATATGTAATATTTCATCTCGTACAACTGGATCCAGCCCTGTAGTTGCCTCGTCCATAATAAGAAGTTTGGCATGATGAGACAGAGCACATGCAATTTGAAGTTTCATTTTCATCCCCTTTGAAAATTTACCAATCTTCTTTTTTCTAGGGAGACCAAATCTCTCTAAATAATGGTTATATAGTTCATAGTCCCACTCTGGATATAATCCCTCAAATATTTTCCCCATATCATGAGCTGTAAACATATCATGAAACGGCATCTCATCAAAAACAACGCCCAAATGTTTTTTGATTTCCTCTTCATCTTTTCTATGATCCATTCCAAGGAGAGATATCTGACCATCATTAATTTCTGTAATACGAAGAATGCTTCGAATTGTAGTTGTCTTGCCCGCTCCATTCTGTCCTATAAATCCCATAATGCAGCCTTTAGGAACATTAAAGCTTATTTCTTTAAGAGAAAATCCATCGTATTTCTTTGTTACACCTTTTAATTCAATCGCATTTTCATATACTTCCATATGCTAAATCCACACCTTTCCAAATAACTAACAGTCGCATAATAACTTTTTACGCTTCATTCACAAGATCCAATAGTTCATGTAACTCTGACATGCTGATTCCAGCCTTTTTTGCAGTATCAACAGCCTCCAGTAAAAGAGTCTCCACTCTTCTAATCTGCTCCTCCTTGTATAATTCCAGGTTCTGTGCTTTTACAAAAGAACCTCGACCTGTATAACTTTCTATAAAGCCGTCTCTCTCTAATTCTTCATATGCCCTCTTTGTGGTCATAAAGCTGATGCGAAGCTCTGTCGCCAGAACACGCATAGAAGGAATGGAATCCCCTTCCTTTAACTTTCCCTCCAAAATCATTGTCTTAATCTGATTGGAAATTTGGAGATAAATTGGTTCTCCTGAAGAATTACTAATATTGATATTCATAAAGTGTGCACTCCTTATGCTTCCCAGACTCTTTATGTTTGCAATCATACAAAAGTCTAAATTGTATAACTACGATATATACATTTATAACATTCACTATACAATCTGTCAACATAAAAAAATCCCATAAGGTATTTCAACCCTATGGGATAATCTTTGCTGTATTAGAGCCATAAATAAGTGAAACTTGTGTTATATATGTATGTTATTTCATTAGTGGACCATTTACTGGGCCATCTGCTCTAGTGGACCACCAGGTGGACCATTTTTGAAAAAAATACATGAATTTATATAAAAATATATCGGAGTTGTTTTTTCATTAAATACCCTAGCTATCAGCATTTAACGACCTTTATAGAGATATATGAACATATAGGAAAATCGCTTTTTAAGTACGATTCCGAGTTTCATAATATATATTTCTCCTTTGAAAACCTTTATTTTACGGGCTTTCTGAGGCTCTGTATTCAACCGAGTGCCACATCGAGTGCCACCATCTTAAACAACATTCAAAGCATCAGACACAAGGTCAATCTCTTTGTGTTTTTCGTCCTCCGTAATATGGACGTATAAATTCATCGTGATTCCGATATTGGAGTGACCCAAAATCTTCTGAAGTGTCTTTGGCATCATACCTGCTTCAATACATCTGGTTGCAAATGTATGTCTGAGTACATGCATCGAAAATCTCTTAATGCCAACCTTATCGCAAATCTTAAACAACGCTGTATCATAAGTGCTGTTCTTTACCGGCTCTCCCTTCCTACAAAGGAATACCTGATCTGCCCATTCCAGATTAATCACTTTTATCTTACTATTTTTTTCCTTCTGAACTTTAAGAATCCTAATTGCTTCATCAGTAAGTGGAATTGTTCTGTAGCCCGACTTACTCTTTGGCGGATCCACTCTCCACTCACCAACCTTATAACGGAATTCCATTGTCCTTGAAATAGTAAGTGTCCTATTCTCAAAATCAATATCATCCCACCTAAGACCCACAAGCTCTCCGGTACGAAGACCCGTCTGCAGAATAAATCTATACTGATTCTCATAGCTCTGACCTTTAGCCCCCTCTAAAAACTTCTTCTGCACATCAATGGTAAGTGCCTCCTTTTTATCAGAAGGTTTTCACATATCACTCTTTACTGACTTCTTACACGGATTATTGATGATGACATCATTCTCCTTTGCAAAGTCCATCATATTGAATAGAGCGATTCTTGTCTGGTAAATTGTCGTGGTTTTGTATCCCTCTTCTGCCATATCGGAAAATATCTTCTGGCAGTGAATAGGCTTTACCTCAGTAAGAAGTTTTTTACCAATAACACCTTTGATGTTTCTCTCATATCTCTCCGTGTAATTTCTCACGGTATTAGGTCTTACTGTTTTCTTCTTAATACTGATCCAGTAATCAAACCACGCATCAACCAGCATATCAGTTGCCTGGCCTAAGTCGCTATGCTCATCTATGTAGGTTGCATCTGCAATCCATTGTCTTACTTCTTGTAACTTTTTGAGTGTTTTGATTTTCTCTTTCCGAACTTATCAACGAATCTGGCACAGTATGTACCATTAGGCTGCTGATAAATTCCTTCACCGAGTTCTTTACCTCTCAAATCTTTACCCATTTAATGACTCCTTTCTGCCAAAAAGAAGCCCTAAATTAGCAAATATAAATTATAGCACTATTGGGCTTCAATTTCAATGAAAATTTGTACATAGTCGCATGGTGTTAAAAATCAATTCAACACCACTACAGTTCAATACTTTCTGATATGAACTTTTCAAACTCTTTACGCTTCACCAACTTCTTATTGCCAACGTAAAGGACAAAAGGACATCTAGGAGCTCTTAAAAGATTCTCAAGCTTATTTATACCTATATCGGAATATTCTGCTGCCTCCTTTACAGTAAGCGTCACCTTAAGATGTATAGGCACCTTCTTATTGTCCGTAGACTGATTATTAGTTATAACAGTCATCATGGTATTCCCCTCCTATATTTTATTGAGATAAATCCTTAACCTCTACTACATGGGAATTCACACGACTTTTGTTATATTTTGTTATATATACATGCACTCAGACTCTCAGGATACATAGCTCTGATGTCAGTTTCTTTCATTCATCCGATATCTACAAAAAAGACCTCCAGAATTTGTTCTTCTAAAGGTCTTTGTTCCCCAATATTCGTTTTCCCTATTTTTCAATAATTTTACTTACAGAAAATCCCCAGAGGCTAACTCAAATATCAGAGAGCATCCTCTGGAACTCCGGTCTTTCGAAATCAACACCACTGTATCCATCATCCACATAAGTATCTGAAATCTGGATCTCTGGATGTGATTTAAGATAATCCATGACCAGCTCATTCTGATTGGCGATACTGTTGCTGACCTGCTTGCTGCCTTCAGTAACATCACCATCTTCCCTCGATAATCTGAGGTATATTGCTGCTTGATATGTTTTTTGCATCTGCTAATCCTCCTGTTCTGTATTATTCTGGAGCCTAATCCAGATAATCCAGAAACCAGAGGCCGCAAACGACTTAGTCCGCTTTCAGATTAACATGGATCCACTGCAATTCCCATGACATCACGCTATGTCCTCAGGACTTCTTACAATGTCCTGACAAACTGTTCAAAGCGATCCTTAAGAGAAATACCATCTGTGCTGTAAACGTTCTTTACAACCACATCTCCCACACGGAAGCAATATGGATTCTTGACCTGCTTAACAAACTCAGCTGCCCTTTCCTCTTTTGTCATGTCATCACTGATGAGAATCCCGGTAACATCCACCAGGCTCTCAGGATCCACGGTTCTGATATCAACTGCTTTCATTTCTTCGATACCCATAAAAATAGACCTCCAGAATTTCCTTTTCTGAAGGTCTAGGTAAAAGATATATGTGTTTTCCGATTTTTTAGTGATTTTCTTACAGAAAATATTTTGAGACTAAAATAGATACTGAGCGATTAAACTAAAATTTATTTTTCAATTCTATAGCAAACTTGATCAAGCTCTCTATTGCTCAAAACAGCATCTTTTCAATAAATCTATCTTATATAACCTTTTTTTCGAGCGTAATCTGAAATAATAAAAGCCAAAGACACTATGAACAAAATGAAGCTTGATAATATATCCCAAATATCAATCATAGCTTCTCCTATCAGCCTTGATAGAGTAATGTTTATTATCAAAGTAAAAGGAATTGCAATGAAAAAAGCTATGCCTGTCGCTAACAGTTTTCTATCTTTAAGTTTAGGTCAGTTTACAAGGAACTACACGCAGACCGTGAAACGGGCTGCTGACAAC
>JAKSSF010000015.1 GCA_024403235.1 Lachnospiraceae bacterium
TCCGGTCAGGAACAGATTGATTCCGGTTGGGACGCCATCGCAGATGCCAAAGAGCAAATGGAAGAAGGCAAGAAGCAGCTGGAAGACGGTGCCAAACAAATCAAAGACGGCTGGGATGATTTCAATGATGCGGTAGAAAATTACGAGAAGCAGAAGAAAGAAACTCTGCGCCATGCAAATGCAGAAGAATTGGTAAGCATCAATACTTTATCTGCATTGATTTATGCACAGAACTTTGCAATGCCTGCAGGTTATATTGATGACCAATATGACAATTCTTGGTTGGTAAAAGTAGGTACCAGCTTTAAGAATCTGGAAGAGTTAGAAAATATAGTATTAACCAACATCAAGGATATTGGTGATGTAAAATTATCTGATGTGGCAGATGTGATTCAGTTAGATAATGCAGACCAAAGTTATGCAAGATTAGATGGAGAAAACGCAATCGTTCTTTCCATTTTCAAGAGCAGTACCTCCGGAACCAATGAGGTTAGTAGAAATATTACGAAGGCAACAGAAGAATTAAAGGAACAGCACCCCGGTCTTTCTATTTTGACCATGATGGATCAAGGGGATTACATCACCATGATTATCAATGGTGTATTGCAGAGTATGATTGTGGGTTCCATTTTGGCAATCGTCGTTTTGGCACTGTTCTTAAAGGATGTAAAGCCTACCTTGGTAGTTGCCATCAGTATTCCGTTGTCCGTATTGACAGCTTTGGTACTGATGTATTTTACCAACATTTCCTTAAATATGATGTCCTTAAGTGGTTTGGGACTGGGTATCGGTATGTTGGTAGATAACTCTATCGTTGTTATAGAAAATATTTATCGACTGCGGTCCCGTGGCGTTAGTGCAGCCAGGGCAGCAGTACAAGGTACCAATCAGGTATTAGGTGCTATTGTGGCGTCTACCTTGACAACAGTCAGTGTATTTGCGCCTATGGTATTCTCTACCGGTTTGGTAAGAGAATTGGTTATGCCAATCAGTTTGACCATTTCTTATACCTTGTTAGCATCCTTGATTATTGCGGTAACGGTAGTGCCGGCAGCAGGTTCTACCATGTTGAAAAATACAAAATCTGTGGAACATCCGCTGTTTGATAAAATCCTGGATGTTTACGAAAAAGCATTGGCGTATTGCTTAAAAGTAAAGGTAGTTCCATTAACGATTGCCATTGGATTATTGGTATTTTGTATCTGGCAGGTACTTCGTATGGGTATCGTTATGATTCCGGAGATGACTTCCAACCAAATTTCTGTATCTGTAGAAATGGAAGAAGAAATGGATCGTGCAACCTGCTACGAAACAGCTGATGAAGTATTAGAAAAAATCATGGCAGTACCAGGTATCGAATCGGTAGGTGCTATGGCCGGTGGAGAGACAGCATTATTCTCCAGCGGAAGTGGCAGCAGTAACTTTAAAAATTATTCCTTTATGATTGTGACAGAAAATCCGAAAGCAGGTAAAACGGAAGTCAAGGAAATCTGTGATGCAATTGTGGAGAACACCAAGGATTTGTCTTGTGAAGTAAATATTTCTACCGGTATGGACGAAATGAGCCAGATGATGGGAACCGGTTTATCAGTTAGTATTTATGGCCCCGATTTGGACCAGTTACGAGAAATATCGGAAGACTTGATGGAAGTGGTAGAAGGTATTGAAGGCTTTGAAAATATCAGTAATGGTACCGAAGAGGCTGATCAGGTAATTCATTTAACCTTGGATAAGGATGCGGCTATGCGAAACGGTTTGACCGTAGCCCAGATTTTCCAGGATTTGAATACAAAAATTTCCAGTGAAAAGACAGCTGCTACTGTTACTTTAGATGGTGTGGAAATGGATATCATTGTAAAGGATGGCAGAGAACCATTGACCAAGGAAAACCTTTTAGATTACACCTTTGAGGTTTCTAAGACAGACGATGATAACTTTAATTATACTGAGGATTATCCTTTAGGAGAGTTTGCAACCATTCAGATGGAGGACGGTTTCCCCAACATTAATCGTGAAAACCAGAGCCGTTTGATGACAGTTTCTGCAACTGTAAAAGAGGGCTATAATGCAACTCTTCTTGCCAGAGATTTACAGCCATTATTGGAGGACTTTGAAAAAGAGATGCCTGCAGGCTACACGATGAATTTGGGTGGTGAATCTGATAGTGTAAACCAGATGTTGATTCAGATGGGTAAGGTAATTGCCATGGGTCTTGCTTTTATCTATTTGGTTATGGTAGCCCAGTTCCAGAGTTTATTAAGTCCTTTCATCGTATTATTTACCGTACCACTTGCCTTTACCGGTGGTTTGATGGGTTTGCTTTTGTTGAGAGAACCATTGTCCGTTATGGGTATGATGGGCTTTACCGTCCTTCTTGGTACTGTTGTAAATAACGGTATTGTGTTTGTTGATTATGCAAACCAGCTGCGTATCGGTGGATTAGATAGACAGACCGCCTTGATTGCAACCGGTAAAACCAGAATGCGTCCTATTTTAATGACTGCATTAACCACAATCTTAGCCATGTCAGCTCTATTGTTTGGTGATGATTTGGCGAGCCAGATGAGTAAAGGTATGGCAATCGTTGTTGCCGGTGGTTTGGCTTACGCGACCTTGATGACATTGTTTATTATCCCTGTTATGTATGACATTCTCTTCAAGAGAAAACCGATTGAAGTTGATTTGGGTAGTGAAAACTTAGATGATGTTCCGGACGATGCGGCAGAATATTTACAGCAGCAGTTACAAAAACAAAACTAAGGGAAGCTCGAGGATACAAAAGGAGGTAAGTTATGAGAAAAGAAGAGAACTCCAAGGTGCAGGCCTTATATCGAGCTGTCGCAACTTTGATTGGGGAAAATGCAGATTTAATTGCCTTAAAGGTGTCTGATTTAACAGAAAAAGCAGGTATAGGGAAAGGTACTGCTTATGAATATTTTTCTACCAAAGAGGATATTATTGCCAGTGCAATTATGTTTTTTACCCGTTCGATTGTAAAAAAGGTGCGAGAAGAAATCGCCCAAAGAAATAGTTTTCAAGAAAAATTAGAATATGTTTTTTCCTATGTGGATCAGGGACAATTAGAAAAAAGCTGTTTTTTGAAATATTTGCACATTAGTATGGGACAGGATAAAATTGCCCAGCTTTTACAGGAAAGAATGTGCAACGAGCCGGAGGAAGAAACCCCGGTCCATGTGATATGGGAATTGGTTCAGTGTGGAAAAGAGGAAGGAGTGCTGTCTTCCCAGTATCCGGATTCCTATTTGGTATCCATTGTGGCGTCTAAAATCGTGGTGTATTTGCTCTACATGGGAAATGTAGATAAGATTAACGATATGGAACAGGGTGAATTTAAGAAATTATTGTTCCAGGGGCTTTTGAGAGAGCTTGGGTGTTAGTATCGAAGAAAAGAAGAATTTGACTAACTAACATAATCTGATATAATGAAACCACAGAGGCACCATCGATAGACGGTTGCCAAGTGATTTGGACTAAAAAATAGCCGATACCATTGCAGCTGGGCGGCTATTTTTTGTTGTCTTGAATAATCTTGTGAACAAGACCAATTATTGCAACGATTAATAATCCGATTTGTATCAAATCTGAGTATGTAACCATAGCATCCCCTCCTTTCTGATGATTGGAGGGACAACATACCCTCCATGAAGAAGGGCAACCGCCTATCCGTATATGATAGCACCTCTGCTTGGGGATTATTATATATGCTTTATAGATAAATAGCAAATGTATTTTGGATAATAATTGCTTTTACAATAAAATGAAATCTTTATATATTACAGGGGAGTAGTTCAAGATTCTTTTTTTATCGGAAAGAATTGAGAATGACTTTTTTCTTGCCAGTTTCTTGGTACAAAAGGTATACTATAAGCAGTTGTGAGTTATAAAGGCATACAGTACAAAAAAGAAAGAAGGCTTAAAATGGATTATATTGAAAAAGAGATTGGAAATATTGTTTCCGAGATTTTAGAGGATTATAAAAAAGAGCGAAATGTAGATACCATTGATATTTTCAGACAGCCCGATAAAAAGGAGATCATTGATATCGTGAAAGGGCTGATGAGGATTGTATATCCCGGCTATTACTATGACAGAAATACCAAGATTTACAACTATGATTATAACCTGTCTGTGGTAGTAGAAGATGTAATGTATCATCTGAATAAGCAGGTGGCTTTGGCACTGCAGTATAAGGATCCTACTTTGACAGAAGCAGAAAGAAAAGAACAGTCGCAGCAGATTGCCATTGCTTTTTTTAAAAAAATTCCGGCAGTGCGTGCAGTATTGGAAACAGATGTATTAGCCACTTTTGATGGGGATCCGGCTGCCAAATTTAAGGAAGAAATTATTATGTCCTATCCGGGCTTATTTACCATTACAGTAAATCGTTTGGCCCATGAACTATTTTTATTGGAAGTACCGTTGATTCCTCGTATTATGACAGAGTATGCTCATAATCTAACGGGTATTGATATTCATCCCGGCGCTACCATTGGTAATTATTTCTTTATTGATCATGGCACCGGTATTGTAGTGGGGGAAACTGCTATCATCGGAGAGCATGTTAAGATTTATCAGGGTGTTACTATTGGTGCTTTATCTACCAAAGGCGGACAGAAGCTGCGGAATGTGAAACGACATCCTACTATCGAGGATTATGTGACTATCTATGCCGGTGCTTCTATTTTAGGTGGGGAAACTGTTATTGGTAAAAATAGTGTTATCGGAAGTAATGTGTTTATTACCGCCTCTGTTCCGGAGAATACCAAAGTAAGCATCCGTAATCAGGAACTGATTTATAAGCAGGATGGTACTACTCAGGTAGTGGACAACGGCGGCCTGAACAACACTTGGTATTACACGATTTAATTACGAAAGAAAAAGGAAACCGGATAATGGCTAGTCAGATATTTGGGAAAATAATAAAACAAATTGCCAAAGCGAAAATGCCTGCAAATGAAAATGCAGATGTGAATACAAGTGCAGATGCAAATGTAAGTGCAGATGTGAATACAAGTGCAAATACAAGCGCAGATGCAAATGCAAATGTAAGCGCAGATGTACATGATGAAAATACGGTAGATGAAGCGATATCGCCTGTTTTAGAGCCAAAACGACAGACGGAACAAGTAGATGACACGAGTGTCAAAGAACCACCAGCTATTTACAAAAAGCTTTTGGCTTACCGCAAGTGGTGTATCGATAAGAAAAATATTTGGCAAGGTCTATACAACTTTGTTTTTTGGTCTTTACTGATTTTGTGGATTTCTTTAACCTTTGTGTTTTATGGAAAAGATTTAAATGAAACAGGACTATTTGCTGTAAAAATAATGGGGTTACTGTGGTATGTGCTTCCCATTATTTTACGGATCTTGTCCTATGTGGGAATTGCCATCTTTGTATTTCGTGTATGCTTGACTTTGTTCTTACGAATCTGGAACAAAGAAGTAAAATTCTGGGAGCGAAAAGATAAGCTGATTCGCATGGCAATAGAATTGGCTTTACAGGTGATTTTGGCGGCTTATATGTATGAGCAGTTTCATCTTCTGGCAGTACAGGTCTACAACTGGAAAAGTATTTTGTTAGCAGATATTTCCGGAGAAATCCAGTATTATATTCGTTATGTGATTAATCAGTGGAGAGTATTGAAGTGAAATACAAACTTGCATAAATAACTAATTGGATTACAATAGAAACGATGTGGATATTTGAGTTTTAAAAGGAACTGGCACAAATGAGTGAACAACTAAGAGAGACTGTTGCATCCTTTAGAGTTTAGTGTAGAAAGAGAAGATCGATAGAACAATAAAATTTAGAATGGTTTGTTAAGAATAAAGCTTTTGCCAAGTCTTCCCTACAAGGGAATCTTGGCAAAGGCTTTTTCTTTTATTCAAAAGGTTTATAAAAAAATATAAATTATCTTGACAATCAAAGTAATTTGTTTTATAGTCCTATTCGTAGCAAACAGTTTGATAATCAAAATACTTGAAATTCAAACTATAAAAGAGGAAAATAACACAAAGTGAAAAAAGGAGACAAAGCAATGTTAGAAAAATTAGTAGAAATCATCGAAGAACAGTTAAATGTAGAAGGTGTGGAAATTACAGAAAAGACAGATTTCCAGAATGATTTGGAAGCAGATTCCTTAGACCTTTTTGAATTATCTATGGCAATTGAAGAGGCTTTTGAAGTGGAAATCCCTTCTGAGGAATTAAGCCAGTTTACTACAGTAGGATCTGTAATTGAATACTTAAAGGCGAATGGTATGGAATTGCCGGGGCTGGTAGCAGGCAGCGATGTGAAAATTGCGCCCATTGTATCTTCTAAAAGAGCCCTTCAGGTAATCCTGCGCTATTGGAAAAAGCATTATGACAGAAAGCCTGATTTGGTTGTTATAGAAGGACCTAAGGCAGGCGGTCATTTGGGATTTTCCGGGGAAGAACTTGAGAAGTACGAAACAGAAAATTACGACAGCGTGATAGAAGAAATTCTTACCCTGACAAAGCCGGAAGGAATTCCGGTAGTGGTAGCAGGGGGAGTTTATACCAGACAGGATATGGAGCATTGTTTGGCCTTAGGGGCAGATGGAGTACAGTTAGCCACTCGTTTTGTAACAACCTATGAGTGTGATGCCCATCCGGCCTATAAGCAAGCTTACATAGATGCCAAACCGGAAGATATTGTGATTGTAAAAAGTCCTGTAGGGATGCCCGGAAGAGCAATTCGCAATGATTTTTTAGAGCAAGTGGAGCAAGGCAACCGTTTCATGAAGGGCTGTAGAAAATGTATTACAACCTGTGACCCCAAAACGGTACCCTATTGCATTACCCAGGCATTGATCAATGCGGTGGAGGGCAGAGTAGAGGAAGGCCTGCTATTTTGCGGCAGTAATGCTTACCTGGCTACCAAATTGGAACATGTACAGGAAATTATGGAGGAGTTTTCATGAGTACCATTCAAATATTAGGAACCGGAAGTGCTTTGCCGGAACAAATTCGAACCAATGGTGACATTGAAAAACTGGTAGATACATCGGATGCCTGGATTCAGGAAAGAACGGGAATAAAAGATCGTCGTATAGCTGATGGAGCGGCTGGAGAAAGTGTAGCTTCCTTGGCCGCAAAGGCAGCAGCAAGGGCTTTGGAAAATGCAGGAAAGCATCCGGAAGAGGTGGATTTGATACTGGTAGCTACTTGTTCGCCAGAGTACTTGTTACCTTGTTGTGCCTGCCAGGTGCAAGCAGAAATTGGTGCAAAAAAAGCAGTGGCTTTTGATTTGAATGCAGCCTGCTCCGGTTTTTTATTTGGATTACAAACCGCATACTGTTATTTACAATCCGGTATTTATAAAAATGCATTGATTATTGGTAGCGAAGTATTATCCAAATTGGTGGATTGGGAAGACCGTGGAACCTGTATTTTGTTTGGAGATGGCGCAGGTGCGGTTTATGTTGAAACAGTAGAAGAAAACGGTAGAGTATGGAGCATGGTGCAGGGTAGTAATGGGGCAAAAGGTATGATATTATCTTGTAAAGAAAGAGACCTTACCACTCCCACACCGGATTTGTTTATTCGTATGAATGGACAGGAAGTGTATAAGTTTGCTACAAGGCAGGTGCCCCTTTGTATAGAAGAAGCATTGCAGCAGGCTAATTTAACTGTGGAAAATATTGATTTATTCCTTTTACATCAGGCAAATGTACGAATTTTAGAGTCTATTGCTCACCGATTAAAAGTCAGCATGGAGAAAATTCCGAAGAACCTGGAGACAAGGGGAAATATGTCTTCCGCTGCAATCCCGGTACTTTTGGATGAGTGTAACAGAGCAGGAAAGCTGCACAGAGGAGATACCATAGTTTTATCCGGCTTTGGGGCAGGGTTAACCTACGGTGCCTGTATAATGACCTGGTAGCCCATTGCGTGTAAGGGATTTCTATGGGATTTAGAAAAGTAAGAGAAAGATTAGAGAACAGATATGAATCAAAGTAGCAACCGACAAATTAATGTTTTACTGGTAAACCTTTTTAACAAGGTAATGGCAGTAGAAGGAAAGGCTGTTATCACGGAAGAATTTAAGGATATTTCCAACAATGATATGCATATTTTAGAGGCAGTAGGGATTGGAGAGCCCCAAAGTGTTTCTGCTATTGCAAAGCAGCTGGCTGTTACAGTAGGGACCTTGACGGTGAATATGAATGCCTTGGAAAAGAAAGCATACCTGGTCCGAAACAGAAGCGAAGAAGATAGACGCGTGGTTTTGGTTTCTTTGACAGAAAAAGGAAGAAAGGCTTTCTTCCATCACAGAGATTTCCATAAGGCAATGATTAAGTCTGCCATTAAAGGATTGGACCCTTCAGAGAGAGAGGCTTTACTTGGCTGTCTGCAGAAACTAAATGACTTTTTTGAGAATGGAGAAATCATCAAAGAGGAGGAATAATGGCATGCAGGAAAACGAAATCGACGATATGATTGCCTTTTTGGATGGTACGATGGAAAAAGGAGTTAGCCGTCTAAAAGTACAGACCAGTGAAGAATTGGAAGAAGGACAGATGGTGAAACAGTACCATCATGGCCGCTGCGATGTAGGTAGTCCTTGGGCCAAAGGAACGGTTTCTAATTGTGATGCAATAGATTCTTAAAGACAACTATATAGAGTGATATTTTGCTTGCCCAGGGTATCCCTTTTATTGTAGAATGAAAAACATAGAAGGTTGATTTAGTTCCAAGAAAACGGAGGGCTACAAATGAAATTAACAGATTACATCAATGGAGTGCAGCATATTGGAATTCCTACCAATTGCTTTGATGACACTATGAAATTTTACACAGATCTTGGTTTTGAAGTGGAAAATTTGACAAAGGTAGAAGCCAAGAATCAGAGAGTTGTTTTCTTACGCTCCGGCAATTTACAGTTAGAGGTTTACGAAGAAGATCCCATTGCAGGAAAAGCAGGTGCCATTAACCATATTGCACTGGATTGCCTTAATGTGAAGGATGCTTATGAGGCGGCAAAAAACGCCGGCTACAAAATTGTTTCAGAAGAAATCGAATCTCTTCCTTTCTGGGAAAATGGTATTTCATTTTTCATTATTGAAGGATTAAACGCAGAAAGAATTGAGTTCTGCCAGAGATTCTAAGAAGGTATGGAATACGGGAATAAACTTTCCCTTACAAGGTTGACAAAGCCCATATTATTTGATAGAATTTCATTCGTTGGTGAGAAATCACTAAACAAGCTGCTATGGCTCAGTCGGTAGAGCGTCGCATTGGTAGTGCGGAGGTCACGGGTCCGATTCCCGTTAGCAGCTTTAAAAACCTAGTCTTACGAATAGTAGGATTAGGTTTTTTTTATTTATAAATCTGTTTTTTAATATTTGTTTGTGGTATAATATAGAATTATCATTTAATGCTAGATTATTTTTTTTAAGAGGGTTTCAGTAATGAGTAAAATCAACAGGGAAGAACGATATAGTAGAATTCAACAGACAATGGAGCCTTTGCGAAAAGCAAAGAAAGATACAATTCATACTGTTGCGGCTTGGGGACGGAAATACAGTCAATTTAGACTCCCCATTGTATTAGGGCTATTTGTATTTGTGTTTATTTATAATGCATTTTATTATGCTTTATTACATTTGCAGGTACGAGATAAATTAGCAAGAGCCATGGCAATTATTCTATCTATTTCATTGGTTTTGGGAAGTGTTAATGTCTCAGCCTATGCAATGAGTGAGATAGATTTGCTCTCTATATCGAACGAACAAGAAGAGATAACAGAAGAAGTGTCTCAAGAAACATCGGAGATACTTACTGATTTAGAAGATGCGTCTATGGAAGCGGCTACAAATGATGAAAGTGAAGCGGATATTGATTCGTCAGCCCATGAAACAGATATTCCTTCTTCAGAAGAAGAGATTATTATTGAAAATCCCGAGAATACTGTTGATGAAAAGATTGAAGAGTCTGGGAAAACACAGATAGAAGAATCTTTGGAAACGCAGGTAGAGGAAGAGAATAAAGAATCTGTAGAGAAATCAGTTGAAGAAGAATTAGAAGAAGCGGGATTTGAAGCAAGCAGTATAGTAGATGGTATTGTAATTCATGTGACAGCTGATGCAGGTGTATTTCCTGTAGGTTCTAGACTTCAGGTGGAAAAAATCGTCAGTAGAAGAGATGTTGAGACCATTGAGAAGGCTATTGCAGATAAAATTGATGAGGAAACTCCTGACTATATCGATACTGTTGTAGAAGAATCCTATTCCTTTGATATTAAGATAATAGATGAAGAGGACAATGAGCTTGAACCGGATAATAGTAAGGGACAGGTTCTGGTAACCTTCGAAAATGTTGGTGTAGCTGAGGCAGAAGAACAAGATAACCTGACTCTGTCTGTATTCCATGTGTCTGATGATTTAGAGCAGGTAGAAGAGGTGCAGTGTGAAACGGATGCGTCCAATGACACTACATCTATTACTGCTGAGCATTTTTCAATCTATACAGTTGTTATTACATCCGGTACTGCTAACGGCAGTATTCTGCAGTACTATCAGGGAACATCAAAAGCCAATTCTTATTTCACAATCTATAGTGCAGACGAACTTGCACTTTATAAGAATGTATTAGAGAAAGCACAGAATAGTGACAAAATATTGACTATTTTAGTCAACAGAGATGATGCCAATCCACTGGATGGTATTACAGGTCTTGGTCAGGCTACAGATATGAAGATGTCTGATCTTAATCTGAATGTAAAGATTATGGATGAT
Source organism: Lachnospiraceae bacterium (assembly GCA_024403235.1). GTDB lineage: Bacteria > Bacillota > Clostridia > Lachnospirales > Lachnospiraceae > JAKSSF01. The sequence continues at coordinate 10,784 of JAKSSF010000015.1, forward strand.
ATCACTGTTACAAAGTCTTGGACACCTATTGCGAATTTTCCAAGTGGAAAAGTATTCGATGGTAATGGGCATACAATTAGATTTGAAGATTCCGCTGTTGATACAAGCACACCACACAGTGAAGATTTGGGATATCTTATCAAAGAGAATCTTGGCACAGTAAAGAATATTTTAATCGAATGTAAGAGCGAGAATGATCAACATAACTTACTAGGAAATGAGATAAGCCACGAGTACAAAGTTAAAGTAACTGTTCGTGTAGATGGCAAAAAGGCTGAGATTAACGAAGCCATTACCGGAGCAGAAGCAATGGCTGTTTCCTGTGATGGTAAAAATTATATAACTCTGGAACGGGGGGATGACCTGGCGGAATATTGCACTTCCTTAGACAATTTGGAGGAAGATAAGGAATACGACATCTACTATGTCTACGAAAATGAGAACGAAACGATAGCTTTAGATTCTAAGATTCGTAAGCCTAGGCGCGAGACTGTTGAGGGTGTAGAATCTGGAACGATTGTTTATACATCTGAAGAGATAGAACAGTTCACTAGAGACTTAGACTATGTATCAGTGACATATTATATGGAAGGTGCCAATACATATGTAAAAGGCGATGACGGTGAATTGTCAGAAAATGTTATGTCCTCAGTTCGCGTAAATAAGAATGCGGATGGAAGCATTGAAGCAAGGGAAAGCTATAATGCTATTCTTAAAGCAGCAACTGGGTACAGTCTGCCCACAGCAGCTAAAAATATTACTTTGATAGTAAATGAGAAGACATTGGCCTCTAATGAATTTGTCTATACCTACAATGCGGAGAAAGAGGAAGGAATTCTTTCAGTCGCTAAGGAAAAGATTACCGGTCCGATGATTGTAAGAGTTAAGGCTCGTTCTTTAGATGATGAGGTTTCTTGCAAAGTTATTCTTAATACTAAGGTCGGTGTCGTTAATAATGAACTTTGGAACAGACACGATGACAATAAATATATATACGAGCAGACAATTTATCAGGATACAGTTCTTCCGACCCCTCAGGAAATGGGAGCTATTAATGGTAGTGATTCGATAAGATTTGAGGGTTGGTACACCAATATTAATTGCACTGGCGGTAAAGTGAATACAGCAAGTTTTGTTGCGAATGGAACTCAGACATATTATGCCAAATGGGTGGTTAATAAACAGGAAAATCATAATGATTATATGTATTACTCATATAAGAAGGGCAATATGGATGTTAAAGGATATCGTGCTGATATAGGAGAAATACAGACTACATTTGGTGATAGTGGGTTTCGTCTCTATAAAAAAGAGGGCAATTTGCCAGCCTATGGAGGAGACAGTATAGATTATTCTGGAACAGGCATATCGGTTCCTACATCAGGAGACATATTTCAATCAGTAGGTAATTATCTATATTTAGGTGAGATATATGCATTTGACGGAAAATTCTTAAATGTAACCTTTGCAATCGAGAATAGAGGAAATTCTACTTATACCAGTAAATTTAATCTGGGTATTGGTGCGGACACCCAGATTTATCAAATGGATCGCGCTGTTATTACCACGCCAGATAGTGGAGATTATTTCAATATGGAAGACACTGGCAATAAAATTTCTTTCCGATGCTTTGTAAAAGGAAATGATTATGGTATAGATCCTGTAAGTGGATATTGGTATGGCTTTTATAGTAGCCCTAACAAAAACTCAATGGGGTGGACTAATAATGTTTATAATAATCTAAAAGAACCCGAGTATATAAAGAATCCTGGTGATTCAGCCATGGCATTTCACTGGACTATTAATAATATTCCTGCGGGTGGATTGGTAACAAAGACGGTTAAAATCGGTATGGGTAGTACTGCCGACCTTAATGAACTTCAGGTAACTCTTTCAGCACTTAGAGGTCGGTTTGCAATAAATAATAGTGAAACATATACAGCTATAAGTAACAGTAAGAATATTGAGGTATTAAATGACGGTCGTATAAAGATAGATGGAAATAGAATTATTGCTCCACCTACAAGAACTTCTTATGACTTTGCCTACTGGTCTAAGGTTGATGGTGAGTATGATGATAATCCAGCGCCAGCCAAATTTACTGGAGCGTTGGAAAGCAATCAGGTGCTTTATGCCATTTGGACACCGCATCCGGATTGCTCGTTGACTAATAATAGTTCTGTTCAGAAGGTTAAGGGTAGCAATGCGCTTTTGGTTCCTGAAAATATAGCTAATGTTGTTATAGATAATACAAAGGTGGATGGCACAAAACAGACAATTAAACAGGGGACAACTGTTGAAGAAGCAGCCGGTCACTCAACTGATTTTAATGGAACAATCTATTTAGATGGAGCAGATGACAGATACTTATTACCTGATGATATAGAGGTTACTGTAAAAGATAAGCAGACAGGTGCGGTCACCAGGCTTACAAGAGGAACTGGTTATACCTATAGTATATGGAATAACAGGCGCAAGGCTGATTTGACTATACGTAAACAGTATATTAATGGTGATATTACTGTTACTGTTGTGGGTTACGAATTACCGCCTGTAACTGCAACATCTATAGAGTCTGAAGCCTATGCGTCAACTGTGAATTATGGTAATAGAGCAACATTTGTTGCGAGGGCAGAGACAAGCAAGAATCATGTGGCTACCTATCAATGGTACATAGCACCATATTATGAGATTGAGTTGGATAATGTAAAGTACTGGACTTACGAGAATCAAAATGGATACAAACTGGAAAACGGAGTTATCAATGGTATAGATTATAGTCATTTAAGTAGTAATGCTATGACCGCAGCGACTAAGGCGTTGAATAAATGGAATCCGTCAGGTCATCCAATTACTATATCAGGTGCAAATAAGGCAACGCTACGTATAGATGGATTGGATGTGAGTGATTTTTCATCAAATACTGGTAAGACTCAAATGGAAGGCAGTAATCTTCACTTCGGCGGATATCATGTATATTGCGTAGTTACCTCTACAAGAAATATCACGGGTCAGCAGGTAGTGGCAACATCCAATGTGGCTGAACTGGAAGTAACAAAGGGCACTTATGCGGCTCCAACAGGATTGGAAGCATCTGCAACTACATACAATGGAATGTCTGATGGTGTCATATATATAGAGCAGCAGGCTAATAGACCTGCCATGGAGTATCAGAAGCAAGGGGAATCCAATTGGATACTTGTTACTGAAGAACAGATTGCAGCAGGTAAAATAACAGGACTGGTAGCAGGTACATATAACTTCCGGTATAAATCGGACTCTAATAACAATGTAAGCACCAATACGCTTGTAACTGTGGAACCGGGCCGTTATATCTTGGTTACTTATAGCGCTCCCGGTGCAGATAATGTGAACCTAAGAACACAGTATAAGCATGTGCCTTATGGTGCAACTGTAAAATCTACAACGAATAGTTCGGAGCCTTCAGATGGGCAGATTCAGGATCCTGCTAGAAAAGGATATACATTTGCTGCATGGGAGCCTGCTAATATTAACTCTATTCAGGCAGATACTGTAGTAAATGCAAAGTATACCGAGGCTGTATATCACATTACACTTAATAATCAAGGTGCCGACAGTGATCACCAGGGTTCTACAGCACTCTATGAAAAATACGACACGGCATTCTATAAGGATAATAGCTGTGAGAATGAAGTAAACGGTGTTAAGGGGATTGATGTTCCACAAAAAGCCGGATACGATTTTCTGGGATATTTTGATAAGCCACAGAGTGAGAGTGCAAGCGCTCGCATTATGATTAATGCTGACGGCTGTGCCTCTGGCTTCCTGTCAACAACTGCTTACGAAGACGATAACGCTGTATTGTATGCACATTGGAATAGCAGAACAACAAAAATAGAGGCCACTAGCAATGTTTTTCGTCCGGGGCAGACAGACGATGGTTCTGGTCAAGGTGTTGAGACTACATCAACAGGAGTAACGGTAGAGACCAAGCCTTATGTACCGGAAGGTGGTTCAACTGAATCTGAAACATATCCTGAAGGAACTACAGAGGTTATTCTTACAATTACACCTGCAGATGGCGAAGAAGAACTAACTGATGAAAATAAGCCTACAGCGGTCATAGTCTATGTTGATGGTGAACCGGTTGATACAATAACACCTGTAACAATAAATGATGATAATCAAATATCAATCTTTGTAAAGCCGGGCGACTATCCGACTGGCGTAATTACATTTGCACCGGTAATTGTACCTACTACTAAAGAGAATGGTGACGATAAGAATCAGGAAGAGATTAAGAAAGAAGTTAAGGAATTAGTACAGTCAACCCTGTATCAGATCTATTACAAGGATGTTAATGGTCAGAATGGAGCTAGTCTGACAGGAACATTTATTTCAACTGCTCCTGATAAGGGTGTAATGGGAGTAGAAACTGAACTTCCTACAATAATTAAAACAGGATATAATTTTGGCGGATGGTATAAGAATGGTAGGGGTACAGGAGAAAAAGTAACTTCAATTTTGCCAGCGGATGGTAATACTGAGGTGACAGTATATGCTCTGTGGACTCCTATTAAGTATGCAATTCGTCTTGAACAAAATGGGGGAGAATGGACAGACAGCAGTATGGACACCCGTACAATGCAATATGTTCATGGTGGTGAACCGGTAATGCTTCCTAGTGAGGAAGATATAAGTAAGACAAACTATGTTTTCATGGGTTGGTATGATAATGAGACTTTAAGCGGAGATCCGGTGACAAGCGTGGATACCAGTCAGGTGGGCGCGGTTCAGTACTATGCGCGTTGGGATATCCTGCCACAATATACAATTACAGTTCCAAGCGATGGCCACAGCGATGAGATATACAAGGTTGAAAGCGTACCGGATTCTCCTGCTCTTGATGAAAACAGACAGGTGACATTATATAAAGGAAGCGACTACAGTTTCCAGATAGGGCATGCTTCAGCATATGCAATTAAGACAGTTAAGGCGAATGGTAAGATTGTTTCTGCAGATGATAATGGAATCTATTCACTTCAAAAATTGAGTGATAACATAAGTATCACGGTAGTGTATGAAGAACTGGTATCTACCGAATCTAATCCGAATGCGGTGGCAACGATTCTATTGGAGGATGGTACTACAGGTTATTTTGATACTTTAGAGGAAGCTATTCAGTATGGGACAAAATACGGTAAGGATTCAGTAATAGAGCTTAAGATGGATATTGCGGATGAGGAAATAACCATTCCTGCAGGATCAGCTATATCTATAGATCTTAACGGTCATAGTATAACAGGAGAGGATACTCTACTCATAGAGTCTGGAGCAGGACTAACAATAAAAGACTCACAACCTAGTGAGAATCCAGAAGCCGGCTTCCACATGCCAATTGAAAACAGAGGTACTTTTACCAATGGTGAGAATATCGTTGTGCCTGAACTGTTGAATATTGGAATTACAAATAATAAGGGTACGATTAAGAAGGTAAAGCAGCAGGAAAGTGAGTCAGATGTAGTCAGTAAGATTGTTAACGACGGAACTGTTGAGAATGCTGTACTGGAAAGTGGTTACTACGTAGAAAACAATCCTGATACTGATCTTAGCGGTATTAGCGGATATCATACTATAGCAAATGGCAATGAGTATTATGTATCCGTTCAGGATGCCCTGGATATAGCGAAGGATTCAGACAAGGATGTTACCATTAAACTTTTAGAGACTCTGGATAATAGAACAACAACATCTGAGAGTCCTCTTAAAGTGGGCAATGTGAATGGCAAAAAGATTACTATTGATTTGAACGGTTTTGATATATCAAGTGGATATATTAGTACAGTCGGAGAGGTAGAAATTGCCAATAATACCGGAAGCAAGACAAATGTAGGAGAGATTAGTGCCACTATTCATAATACAGGCGATCTTACTGTGGGTAATCATACCAAAGTAAGTGGGGATATTAAGAATGAATCAGAAACGGCTTCAGGAGAAGAGTCAGGAGCAAGTGTCCAGATTACCAGCAATGCGACTGTAAGTGGTTCCGTTCACAATGGGGAAGGAAGCGAACTGATAAATGATGGCACTGTATTGGGCATCCTTCACAACAATGGCGATGTTGTAAATAATGGTAAAATGAATAATATTGTTCAGAATGATGGTAGTTTCAAAAATAATGGTAATATCGAGACTACTATTGAACTGATGGGTGGTAGCTATAAGCCAAGTGCGTCTGCAAATCCTTCGGTTCCACAAGGGGGAGTAGTAACTCTGAATACGGAACCTACCACGTATTATGGTACGTTTGAGGATGCAATCGGAGACATTATCAATAATGCGGGCGAGCAAAGTGATGAAGTTATTCTCACTTTGAAAGAGGATATAACAACAATTCATGCGAATGGGAATGATTCCGGTCCATTGATTATTCCGAGCAATTTACCTATAACCATTGACTTGCATGGTCATACTCTAGGTGGCGATACTGGCAGTGCGGCTATTCAGATTGGTGACGGTACTGGTAGTGGTTCCGGAGATTCTTCAGAGAACAAGCCGGGAGTGACATTTAAGAACAGTGCTACAGGTGGTGGAGTTAATGCGCCTATAACAGTGGCTGAGGGAAGTGACCTTAATGTGGATAACGGAGTTGAGGTTAAAGGCAATGTGTCAGTTAATGGTTTTCTTGAGAATAGTGGAACGATAACAGGTGGTGTTAATAATGGTCCAGAAGGTACTGTTAATAATACTTCAGACGGAGAAATAGAAGGCTTATTTACCAACGAAGGAACCGTTGAGAATCAGGGCAAAATGGATGAAGTTCAGCAGAATGGCGGTGAATTCACCAACAAGTCCGGGGGGCGTATTACAAACATAACGCAAACAGCCGGGGAAACCAAGAATGAGGAAGGCGGTATCATCAAAACGCTCACCCAGACAGGTGGTAATACAAATAATGAAGGTAGTGTAGAGACTACTAACAATCATGGCGGAAGCTACTATGGTAAGGATGCTGGAATACCTGATGGAAGCAAGGTATTTCTGCAGATTACCGGTGGTGACGGAGAGAATCCTGAGGGAACAGATAAGATATACTTTGGTGATCTTAATTCTGCGCTCAATTATGCTGCTGGTACGAATAGGAAGCCGGCAAGGATAACCCTCATGGGTGATATTGTCAATGAGACTATTAACGCTACTACAACAGGTGGAGATGTCGTTTTGGATCTGCATGGTCACAATATTGGAAGCGGCACGACTATAGAAACCCAACCTGGTACCACTATCAGCATAGTTGATAATGCTGAAAACTCCAAGGGCAAGGTGCGTGCATCCATTAACAATGGAGGCACATTAAAACTTGAGGGTATTGAGGTAATCGGTGATGTGAAAAATACTGGTGACCTTACGAACGAAGGAAAGATGACTGGACAGGTCACAAATGGGATTAAGCTGGGTGGCGCACCTGCAACACTTAAAAATACCGGAACAATTGAGAATACAATCAATAATAGCGGTATGCTTGACAATGAAGGGACTTTGCAGGATGTAACGAACGATGGAGGAACCTTCACTAACGAAGAAAATGGTAAGGCTAAAGTTGTTACGGTTAACGGTGGCCATGTTGAGAATAAAAATCCATCAAATACTGATATTCAGTCTGTAAACATTCTAAAAGGTGGATATACAGGTATTACACCGACTGGAGAAGCACCTTCAGGTGGAATTACAGGCATTAATGTAAAAGTAGGAGACACTGTATATGGTGACCTACAGTCAGCAATCGAAGCTGCTAATAAACTTCCTAAGCGGGAAGATGGTTCAGATATAATAATTGAGCTAATAGAGGATGTGGAACTTCCAGCCACACCATCTACAACCATAGGAAGTGATAATGGGAACAATATAGTGATTGACCTAAAGGGCAAGAAGATTACCGGTGGTGGCCTTGAGGTGAAGCCATCAACTTCTGCAGGAGAAGGACAGGAAGGTAGTAGGGTTGCGATTAAGAATACTGAAACAGGAACCAACAATGGACAGGTGGGTTCTCCTATTACGGTACAGCAGGGCGGAACCCTGAATATTCAGGATCCTGCAGCTGTAACCGGAAATGTAACAAATAATGGTGTGCTTAACAATGGTGGAACTATAAGCGGACCGGTTACCAACAATGGTCAGACCACGAATAACGGAACCATTACTGGAGATGTGACAAATGGAGGCACTGTAAATAACGGTGGTACCATCAATAATATCAGTAATAATGGTAGCGGTCAGATTAGTATAACAAATGATGGAACGATTGAGGGAGAGCTGACAATTAACGGCGGAACAGTAAATAATGAGGGTTCTGTTAAAACGCTTACCCAGAATGGGGGTACAGTAGAGAATAAGGGCTCTGTTAAAACACTTACTCAAAACAGTGGTACTGTTAATAATGATGATAGTGCCGAGATTAAAAATCTCACTCAGAATGGCGGCCTTATCAATAATGACGGTGGTATAGAGAATGCCACTGTTAAAGGTGGTGCGATTAAGGGTTATGCTGCTGCAAACACTGAGTATGATGGAAGTAAAGCAAAGGTGACAGACTCTGAGGGAAATGTATCCTATTATCCAACACTTCAGGATGCTTTAAGTGCAGCAGAGGAAGGCACTACTGTAAGTCTTCTTGGTGATATCAGCGATGGTAATAATACAATCAATGTATCCAATATTACCTTAGATTTGAATGGACATAGCATCAAGAACCCAGCTACATTAACGAACAGCAAAAACGCAACAGGTACGGTTATTACAAATACTAAACCAGTTCCGGAAGAAGGAATGGCACCTGTTATAAATAATCTTACTAATGCAGGAACAATGACTGTGAATGATGGTGCATCCGTTGGCAGTCTAAGCAATGAGCCGGATGCAACTCTAGAAAACGCTGGTAAGATTGATACACTTACCAATAAAGGTGCCGCAACCAATACTGGAAACGGTCAAATTACTGCTCTGAATCAGCAGGGCGGTGATGTTGTTAATGATGGTGGGAATGTAAATGTACTCACTTTTACAGGGGGAAGTTATGCTGGTAGTATTCCCCAAAATGGGACTCCTGACGGCGTAGCTCAGATCGGCAATAAGATCTACGGAGATATTGATACCGCCATAAGAGATGCCAATGCATCTGAATCAGATGTGACAATTAAAGTACTTAAGAATACAGAATTTACATCTAATCCATTGAAACTTGAGAATGAACAGGCGAAAATAACCCTGGATTTAGGAGGTCATAAGGTCGGTCCAGCAGATTCTGTTATTGAGATTGACAAAGGAACTGTGGAAATTTCCGGTGGAAGTTCGACGGATAATGGCTCAATTATATCCAATATTAAGGTCAATGATGGAGTAGAGGTTATTCTTGATAATGATACAGAGGTGCAGGGTAATGTGACGAATGCCGGTACTTTGCGTAATTCCAGTACAATTGGTGGTAATGTGATCAATACTGGCACTGTTACAAATACCGGTGAGATTATTGGCAATATTCATAATCAGTCTGGAGCTTTAGTAACCAATACAGGCTCAATTATGGGCGACATGAATAATGAAGCTTCTGCAACATTTCATAATAATGGCAATAACAGCTATATAGGCGGAAAAGTTACCAATGCCGGAACACTGAGCAATGGAGGCGCAATTGCCGGAGAGGTAAGTAACTCTGGTTCCCTTACCAATACCGGAAATCTTCAGAAGGATGTGGAGAATAAAGGTAACGGAAAACTAAATAACAGCGGTAATATCAATGGACAGCTGACTATTAAGGATGAGGCTGCAACCAATAACACCGGTGTAATTAACCAGATGCTTATGGGCGGCGGCAAGTTCACGGGAAATGAGCCTGAAACAATTCAGGGAGCTTCCTTTGTTGCAACAGACGCAGAAGGCAATAAGAAATTTTACTCAGATATCCAAAAGGCTATGGAGGAGATGGCAGATGCACCTAAGCCCGTATCTGTCAAGCTTACAGATTCTCCTGTAACTGTAAATAATGAAGTGACAATACCGGAAGGCGTTACTTTGAGTATTCCGACAGGAAAAGAACTGATAGTTGGTGCCGGAGGAAGTATTGAAAACCACGGTAATATCGATAATGATGGAACACTTGGCTCAAAGAACGGTAACATAAAAAATGTCGGAACTATTGAAAATAATGGAAGTATTACAATCGCAGGCGGCACTTTGGATAATAACAGCGTTATAAATAATAATTCAGGAGCTGCTATCAACAATAATGCCGGTGGCACTTTGAATAATGGAGAGGGAGGCGCTATCAAGAATAGTGGTGGCTCTTCTATTAATAATGCCGGAAATATGACAAATAGCGGTGATATCGAGAATAGTATGGGGGCAACGTTACTGAATAACGGAACTCTAAATAACAATGCCGGTGGTGAAATCAGTAATAAGCCTGGTGCAACCATAAACAATCTAGGAATGATGAATAATAATGGTAGCCTGGAAAACGAGGGAAAACTTGAGAATAATAATAGCGGTTCGATTACGAATGGGTCAAGTGGAGAATTTAATAATGAAGGAAGTTTGACAGGTAATCCTGTGAGCAATGATGGGGGAATGATCCATGATACTTCCAATGATGAGGCAAAGGTTGTTAACAAGGATGGTAATATTCAATCCTTTACAACTCTTCAGGAGGCAATTAATAGCATAGAAGAAGATGCAAAACCTGCGCAAATTATCATTAAGAAATCGACTGTTATAATAAATGATGATTTAATAATTCCGGATGGTGTTACTATGAAGATACCTGCCGACAGAGAAATCAAAATTGGCGCAGATGTCAGCCTGACAAATAATGGTGCTATAGAGATTGGGGAGCAAGGTAAGCTCACTGTTCAGCAAGGCGGAGTACTTCATAACAATTCAGAAGGAAGCATCGAAAATGACGGAACTCTTGTAAATTCAGGTGAACTGAGTAACAAGGGTGACATTAGCAATGCTGCAAATGCAACTATAAGTAACCAAGAGGGTGGTATACTCAGCAACAGCAGAGGCGGAAATATCAGTAATGATGGTATTGTGGATAACTCCGGAAGTCTGAATAACAATGGAACCTTGCAAAATAATGCATCCGGTAGCATTCAAAATAAAGCGGAAGGTATAGTAAATAATGATAAGTATGGTAGCTTAAGCAATGCAGGCACCGTTTCCAATGATGGTACAGTGAATAATAAGCCGGGGGCTTCTTTTGTAAATAATGAAGCGGGAAAGGTGAATAACAATACTGGAAGTAATCTGAATAATAGCGGTAGTCTTAGTAACAACGGTTCTATTGGAAATAATGGAAATATCAATAATGCCGGTAATATGACTAATAATGAATTAGGAAGTATTGATAATAAGACTGGTGGAGCATTTAACAATAATAAGGGTGGTAGCCTGTCCAATGATGGTAAGGTTGATAATGCAGGAAGTATCAATAACAATGCTGGTTCGACATTGACAAACAATGGAGAAGTTAATAATGCTGGCAATGGTACGATTGAGAATAAATCAGGTGCTTCATTTGGAAATGCGGGAACTGTTAATAATGGAGGTAAGCTTGAAAATGGAGGGACACTGAATAATCAAGGAGAAGGCATTATTGAGAATTCAGGTTCTTTCAATAATGAAGGCTCAATTCTAGGAAATGATGACGCAATCAAACAAAATGAAGGATCAACTAATACAGATACATCTAGCGATGCAATCAAAGTGGTTAAAAATAACGGAGAAATTAAATCGTACTTAAATTTGCAAGGGGCTTTGAATGATGCAGAAAATGGAGATGTATTGTCTATTAAGAAGAGTCCGGTTATTGTAGACGGACCGATTACTATTCCTGAGGGCGTAACCCTGAATGTTCCTGCAAATAAGGAGTTGACTGTTGTTGGAGGTAGCATAACAAACAATGGTACTATCCAATCAGAAAATGATGGTGTAATTAATGTAGATGACAAATCGCGTATCGAGAATAACGGTATTATCGTATCTGGCGGAAGTCTGAACAACAGAGGTACTCTACATAATAATGTACAAAGTTCAATTAGTGTCCCAGAAGGCGGAGCTTTCAATAATGAGCAAGGCGCTTCTGTAAATAATAAAGGTACCGTTTCTGTTAGCGGTGATGTGAATAATAAAGGCATATTGAATAATCAAGCTGACGGATCAATGACAACTACTAGTTCCGGTGCTATTAATAATGAGAATGGTGGTAGGTTTGAGAATGCCGGAGTCGTAGAAAATAATGGAGCCATCCATAATAAAGCTGGAAGTACTTTAAATAATAGCAACAGTATTGTAAATAGTGGCAAAGTAAGTAATGGAGGTACGCTGAATAATAGCAATAGCGGAACTATTCAGAACAATAGTGGCGCTGATTTGAATAATGAAAAGGGCGGAGACCTTAACAACGCAGGAAAAATTGCTAACGATGGTAATGTTGGTAACGGCGGAACTGTGAATAATACTACGGGCGGATCTATTAATAATAACGCCGGAGGTAGTTTGAATAATAATAAGGGTGGAAGTCTAAGTAATAGTGGAACTGTTGAGAACAGCGGTCAATTGAATAATAACAATGGTTCTGTATTGCATAATGTTGCAGGTGGAACTATTAAAAATAATCCTGAAGCAACTCTGGAGAATAAGTCCGGCGCAAGCCTAAGTAATAATGGAACGGTAAATAATCAGGGAAATCTGGAAAATGGCGGAACATTGGATAATGAGTCAAGCGGTAAAGTGAATAATGCCGGCGTTATGAGTAATGATGGAATGATATCCGGAAATAAAGATGACATCAAAAATGTTGATTCTGGAGTTTCTCAAGATTTTTCTAAAAATGGGGTCAAAATCGTGAAGAAAGATGGCAAAGCTATCGGGTTTGATACTTTACAGGATGCGTTAGATAGTTTTGCTTCGCTTTCAGCGGAAGAAAAACCGGTAAGAATTGTGTTAATTGATTCTCCAATAGAGATTGAGAAAGATATAACAATTCCTAAGGATGTTACGATTGAGGTACCTTCAGGAAAGGAAATAAAAGTAATCGGAGATGCAAAGATTACAAACGAAGGTACACTGAAAATCAGTGACGATGGCTATTTGAATATTGCGCCTGAAGCGGCATTTGAAAATAATGGAACACTAGAAAATGCAGGTATTGTCAATAACAAAGGCAAGATGTCAAACAGAAAATTAGGAAGCATATTAAACCAAGGAACAGGAAGTATCGTTAATGATAGTGAGGCGACCCTTAACAATAATGGTAGTATTAATAATGACGGTATTTTGCAAAATAATGGAACTGTAACAAACAATGGAATTGTAAATAATGAGGGATCGCTTAGTAATTCAGGTAGTTTAGCAAATAACCAGGATATTATCAATACGGGTGTTATTTCAAATAAAGGCGAATTAGAGAATAGCGGAGATCTGGAGAATCTAGGTACATTAGAAAAGCATCCGGGTTCAGCATTAGTAGGGGAAGAAATATTTGGAGATGGTATTACAACAATAGTTGAACCAGCGAACGAACCAGGTGAAAATACCAATAATAATACCAATGATAGTACTAACAATGACAAGTCTGATGATGCCACATCGGTAGAGGGTAATACGGATGGAAGTTCAGGGATAATGGTAGTAAAAACAAGCGAGAAGTCTGTTGTGAGTGGAATAAATAATACAAATGAATTATTCCCTGGAAAACAATCTAATGTAATAAGAAATACAGGTACTTCAGAGGAATTGTCTGAGAGTGTTGCAGGTGACAAAGAGGTAGTGGACAATGGGCAGCAAGAAACATTGATTGCAGATGAAAAAGAACTGGAAGATGACGACAAGGATATAGCCTTTGAAGAGGAAATGAAAAATTCAAATGACCATCCATATCGTAGTCATTGGTTGATTCTTGTTCTGTTGGCAGCATACATTGCTTCTCTTGTAGGTGTTAGAAAGAAAGAGAAAACGATAAAACTATTTGTTGGAGTTGCCGGCGGAATTGTAGTTGTAGTGGGTTCTTTGGTGATTTTATTAAGTACACTTACTGCAAAGGCTGCAGTCCCAGAGGAAGCATTGGAAATAATCAATACCGATGAGGTGCATGCATTACAAGAATTCTTGGAAGATAAGGAACCTGTTGAAGCAGAGACCACTATGATAACTGTAGAATCTGAGAGTACCACGGAAACTGCGGAAAATGTGGACATTACAGAAAACGTGGACACTTTAGAAAACGTGGAAGAAATTACGATTTTGGAAGAAGAAGAAACGTTGGGATCTGTTGAAACAGTGGAGAATAATGATCCTGAGGATTCTATAGAAATGATTACTATAGAGGTTGTGTCAGGAATGGATTCTAGAGATGTTGCTATATTGTTAGAAGAAGAAAGTATTATAGAAAATGCAAAGAACTTTGACCAATTCTTGTGTAACAACGGTTATGACAGGAAATTGCGTACCGGTTCCTTTGAAATCGAAAAAGGTGCATCAGAAGAGGAAATTGCACAAAAATTAACGGGAAAATAGAAGATATTTTCTAAAATAAAATAATGATGCAAAGGAGAGTTAACTATGCCTCATTCATCCGGCGGTGGAAGTCATGGCGGAGGGTCTCATTCCAGTTATTCCAGTCATTCCAGCAGAAGCAGTTACAGTGGTTCTTCCAGTAGTGGCAGCAGTTATTCAGTAGATAACACCAGGGTATCCAGATCCTATTTTGAGGGTGCTAATAAATATGTCTATTATGGACCAAGAGGTGGAATTCATTATCTGTATGCAGATAGAAAACCTACTGAGCCGGAGCTGTCAGTAACCATTATTATTTTGCTGATCCTTTCCTTTTTTGCCTGGGGGATTTTGTGGTTCTTATTGGAGTTGGGACTGTATATACCAAGGAAACTGGATGCTACTACCTATCCATCCGGGATTACCATTTTAGACGAAGTAGGTGTGTTATCTTCGAATCAGGAATTGGAAAATGCCCTACAGCAGTTTTTGGATAAAACGGGCGTGTCCCCAGCAGTGCAAATCGTGGAGGAATCTACCTGGAAAGGCTATTATACGGATTTGGAAACCTTTGCCTATTCCGAATATTTGCGCTTATTCGATGATGAAAAGCACTGGCTTGTGACCATTTCCCTGCCTTCTGATTATAACCATGCAGAATTTGTGGATTGGCAATGGGAAGGGATGATAGGGGATGATTGTTATCCTGCCTTCAATCATGTATCAGAAGATTTATTTACGGAAACCATACAGCGTTATTTGCTGCGCACCGATGTAAACACCATGGGGGATGGCTTGCGTCAAGCCTATGATAGTTTCCAAAAGGTATGTATGGAGAGACAGGTGGAGGTACTCTATTTAATCCTGGCAGCAGGTATTGCCAGTGTTTATGTTTTACTTTGCTGGTACTTTATCAATGACTATATTAAGGCGAAAAGATGCCATAGTGCGGTGCGAATCGGGAAAAATGCCAAGGAAAAGAATTGTGAGTATTGTGGCAATCTCTATGTGGTTGGATCTGTAAAGCAATGTCCCAGTTGTGGCGCCCCCATTAAAGCTTCTACAGAAGAAAGCAAGAAAAAATTTACTATGGAATAACATGGAAAGATTAGGAAAAGTTTAGAAAAAATTCATTGAAAATAAAAAAGGTGACTCGTATAATAAACCTATAAGACACCCCTATCAAGAAAAGGGGATTACCACAAATTAGGAGGGTAAGAAAATGGCATTTTTGGATAATTTAAGTGAGATTATTACTACAAAAGGAAAAGAAGCTGCTGATAAAGCAAAAAGCCTTGCAGATATCGCTTCCTTAAAGACACAGATTAGTAGCTGTGAATCAGTTGTGAACAAAAACTTAAAGAAAATCGGTCAGTTGTATTTTGAAGAATACAAGGATTCTGATGTGGTTTGTGAATTTGAAGAACAGGTTCAGGCAATCAGAGATGCAAAGAAAGCAATCGAAGATTTAGAACAGAAAATTCACGAAATTAAAGGCACTAAAGTATGCTCTAGCTGTGGCGCAGTAATTTTAGGAGATAGCGCATTCTGCTCTAAATGCGGCACAAAGCTGGAAGAAGATTTCTTCGATGATGACGATGCAGAGGATTCAGAAGAGGATGCTCCTGTTGTAGTAGATGTAGAAGAAGTAGAAGCTACCGAATTTTAGGGGACGGTCCTAATGATACGCTCATGTGTACTTTGGTATCACAGTAAAGATGAAATATGTTAATTAGAATAAAAACCTTGCTAAGACGGACAATCCTGGCAAGGTTTTTCTTTAGGGGTTTTAGTTAGATGGACGATATATATTTTAAACAAGCTTTACACTCTATGGTATCCAATGTAGCTTATGGGGATGCGGTAAGACATCTGTATGATAGTGGGCTGAGTGTAGAAGAAATTCAGAAAAAATTAGATTTTCCCACTTCCATTGCAAATATAGAGGCAGTCATCCGTGAGTATGAAATGAAGAAAGCATCCGGAGAATTGGAATATGAGTATGTTCAACAACAGGATGGGTTTGGAAGGAAAAGCTTTATTAAGGTAAAGAAAAATTGAGAGAATCAGGATACTCATTTTTTGTTTTGTATTTATATTTTTTCATAGATGATAGATAATTGGAATAAAAAATTTTAAGACAATTAAAAATATATTTATAACAATTATATAATTAATTAAAACAATTAAATTTGACAGTAAAACAATTTGATGATATATTTTGACTAAGAAAGGAGACTGGCACTATGAAGTTTAAAGAGGATAGAAAACAAAACATAAAACAATATATTCTTGAAAAAATTTCTCAGAAAGACCTTTCCGTTTCAAAAACTGTTGCGAATACTTTTTCAGTTAATCCATCCACAGTTCACGCATATATGAATGAATTGATGGAAGAGAATGTAATTAGAAAAATAAAACGTGGCCAGTATGAGTTAGTAAGTAAAAAGTTTTCTTATATATTAAGTCGTGAAAATGGTGATCTTGATAATGATACCTACGCCTTTGATGCATGTTTGAGTCAACATATAAACAGGTTTGGAGGTAATGTTCAAAATATATGGAATTATGCTTTTAGCGAAATGATTAATAATGTTATGGATCATTCTCAGGCAGATTCTCTTAGTATTGTAATTTCACAGGATTATTTAAATACTAATGTGACGATTGCAGACAATGGTATTGGTATTTTTCAAAAAATTAAAGATTATTTCAAACTATCTTCCATTGATGACGCAATCTGTGAGTTGTTTAAGGGAAAATTAACGACAGACACAAAAAATCACTCTGGTGAGGGGATATTTTTTAGTTCTAAATTGATGGATGATTTTTTTATCCTTTCCAGTGGTAAGGTTTTTACAAATAACAAATATGATGACAGTAAAATACTTGATTTAGCTTTGGAAAATCAGGAAGGTACATGTGTCATTATGACTTTATCCAATTTCAGCCACAAGACGGCAAAGGAAGTATTTGATGCATATGCAAATGTGGATGGTGGATTCATTAGAACCCAAATACCGCTGAAAAATATATTTGATGCATCTCCGGTTTCCAGATCGCAGGCGAAACGGGTTGCTAATCGGTTAGATAAATTCAAAGAAGTTATAGTTGACTTCGACGAAATTGAATGGGTTGGACAAGCTTTTGCGCATCAATTGTTTGTGGTTTTTGCAAATGCTCATCCGGACATTATATTGCTACCCGTTAACATGAATGATGATGTAACCAAAATGTATAATCATGTAAAAAGTTCCGATATGGATTAAGAATTCTAGGGGACGATCTTAATTCCACGCACATGTGTACTTTGACTAAATTAAAAAGAAGTTTGCTATTTGATAACCTTGTCAGGACGAATACTCTTGGCAAGGTTTTTGCTTTGGAGCATGATATATGGATGATAAGTTTGGAAGGAAAAACTTTATAAAAGTACATAAGTAGGAACGATTTATCGTTGACGAGTAGCAGGGCTACACACAGAATATAAGAAAACGAAGGCGAGGACCGAATATGGGATTATTTGACAAATTATTAAAAAAAGGGCCAGAACTTCCTGCAGTAGCAGATGATACAATTTTAGCCATTGGTAAAACAGGGTGATAAGGTAAAAGCCGGACAGCCTTGTGTAGAAGTGGATTGGGCAACCATCAAAGCAGCAGGCTTGGATACCTCTACTATGTTAATTATTACAGAACCTGTGGATGGAAAAGAGTATCAGTCTATTGATAACCAGGCTGTAGAATGTATGCAGAAGGTGAATAAATAGGCACGAAAGAACTGGCAGAAATGTCAGTTTTTTTTATAAGTATTTATCTATAACAGTTTTCATATCTTCCGGCAATGGCGCATTTACCACGATAATAGCATTGGTAATAGGGTGCGTAAAATGCATATACCCTACATGGAGTGCGTGTCGATTCATCATCCTGTTGGCTGGGTTATAAATGTAGTCCCCAATCAGCGGATGACCAATATACGCCATGTGTACTCTGATTTGATGGGTACGCCCTGTTTTCAGCTCTAGTTCGATGACAGACATGTCACCTTTTAGTGCATGAACCAAACGATAGGAAGAATAGGCACTGTCACCATGCTCATAGTCTACTATTCTGGTGATTGCAGAACCATGCATTCTGGCAATGGGAGCGGTCACAATTCCACTTTCTGGCATTTTTTCTTTACTTTCCACGATGGCTGTATAGACTTTTTTGTATTCTTGACTATTATGCAGCATTCCTGCTATAACAGCATTTTTGGCAATTAGACATAGACCGGTAGTATCCTTATCCAATCGATTAATACAACGGAAAGTACAATCTATATCATGAGAACGATAATAGTAACTGACAGCATTTGCCAATGTATTATCATAATGATTTAGCGATGGATGAACCGGCATACCCATAGGCTTATTGACGATTAACAAATCTTCGTCTTCGTATACAATATCCAGTGGAAGGTTGATAGGGGGAATATTATTTTCTTCCGTATGCTCTATCCATCGAATAGAAAGCACATTATTCTCAAAAATCATCTCATTCATATGAACGGCTACTTCATTCACAAAGATAGAATCATAGCCCCCATGCCTGAGCTTTGTAAGAATGGCCTCACTATATCCCATTTTTTTTAAGAAAGCAGATATCTTCATTTGACTATATTCATTTGAAATACAATAGTTAAATGTTCGTTCCATAAAACTTTCACTTTACTTGGAGATATAAACTAATAGTAGTTGGAAATTTATTTTAGCATCTGGAATTATAATAGCAAAAAATATGTATAAGATGAAAAAAACAGTAAAGAATTCTTAAGAAATAAGAAAATTCTTTATTTCACTGCCATTATTTGGTATACTGAAACGGTTAATATGTTTTTTTAGTTTAAGATGAGGTACTAGGGCAAAAATTGCGTTAGCACTTCTCAGGAGGCATAAAAATGAATTATGGTAAAAAGGGTATCCAAGAGAAGCAGGCTACTCTGAATTCCAAAACAACAAAATTCGGGAAAAAACTGGTTTTATTTTGCTTGAAACTGATTTTGGTTGGCATTTTAGCCGTTGGCATTATCGGTATGAGCGGTGGAATTGGTATGATTAAAGGCATTGTCGATTCTGCACCGGATATTACCAATGTGGCAGTAGAACCTACTCGCTTTTCTACTTTTATTTATGATAGCGAAGGCAATCAGACAGCCAAACTGGTAGCATCCAACTCTAACCGTATTCCGGTTTCCATGGATAAGATACCACAGAATCTGGCCAATGCTTTTGTGGCCATTGAAGATGAGCGTTTCTATGAGCACAACGGAATTGATATCAAAGGTATTTTCCGTGCCTTTTCCGTAGGTGTAAAAAATAAGTTCCATTTTTCAGAGGGTGCCAGTACCATTACCCAGCAGCTTTTGAAAAACAGCGTTTTTACAGACTGGACCAGTGAGGATAGTTTTGCAGACAGTTTGAAACGTAAGATTCAGGAACAGTATCTTGCCCTTGCGTTGGAAAAACAAATGGGCAAAAATGAGATTTTGGTGAACTACATGAATACCATTAACCTGGGTCAGAATACCTTGGGTGTGCAGGCTGCATCTCTTCGTTATTTTAACAAGCAGGTGTATGAGCTGAACTTATCCGAATGTGCGGTAATTGCCGGTATTACACAGAATCCGTCAAAGTATAATCCGATTTCTCATCCGGATAAAAATGCGGAGCGTCGTGCTAAGGTTTTGAAAAATATGTTGGAACAGGAGTACATTACCCAGGCAGAGTATGATGCTGCAGTGGCAGATGATCCTTATGCCCGTATTCAGACCAACAATGAAGTCAATACAGAAAATACGGTTAATTCTTATTTTGATGATGCTGTTACAGAAGCGGTGTACAGAGATTTGTTGGCAGCAGGCTACAATGATACACAGGCTTATACCTTGTTATATACAGGTGGTTTGAGCATTTTTTCCACCCAGGATCCTGCCATCCAAAAAATTTGTGATGAAGTATATTCCAATGAAGCAAATTATCCGGAAAATACCAAATGGCAGTTAAACTATGAACTTTCTATTCAGAAGGAAAACGGAGAAGTAGAAAATCATAGTACAGAAATGTATAAGGCCTATTTCAAGCAGGAGCAGCCTAAATTCAATATGCTCTATTCTTCTCAGGAAGCTGCTTATGAAGCCATTCAGACCTACCAGGATGCTGTTATGTCAGCAGGAGATGAGGTTTTGGCAGAGAATATTTCCTTGACACCTCAGCCACAGGTATCTTTAACCATTGCAGACCAGTCCAACGGTCATGTGGTGGCCATGATTGGTGGTCGTGGAACCAAGGAAGCCAGCCGTACCTTGAATCGTGCTACTTCCGTTACCAGACAGCCCGGTTCTACCTTTAAGATTGTATCTACCTATGCACCTGCTTTGGACAGTGCAGGACTTACCTTGGCAAATGTGCAAAATGATGCACCTTATAATTACTTGAATGGAAAGCCTGTTTCCAATGCAGACAGACAGTTTAGAGGACTTTGCTCTTTCAGAGATGGTATTATCAGTTCTGTCAATGTAGTGGCAGTAAAAACCCTGACACAGATTACCCCTCGTTTGGGCTTTGATTATTTACAGCAGTTTGGTTTTACTACTTTGGCAGCCAGTAAAGAAATTAATGGTCAGATTTATACAGATATTCAGCAATCCCTTGCCTTAGGTGGTATCACCAATGGTGTCATCAATATGGAATTAAATGCAGCCTATGCTTGTATCGCTAACAGTGGTACCTATATCAAGCCGAAGCTGTATACCAAGGTTGTGGACCATGATGGAAATGTGGTATTGGATAATACCCCAAGTGAAACCAGACAGGTTATCAAGGAAAGTACAGCCTTCCTTTTGACCAGTGCTATGCAGGATGTTGTTACCAGCGGTACCGGTGGTTCTGTCAACTTTGGCGGTATGCCTATTGCAGGTAAAACAGGTACTACATCAGATTACAATGATGTGTGGTTTGCAGGCTTTACTCCCTACTATACAGCTACCACATGGACCGGTTATGATAACAATACAAAATTGACGGCTCCGGCAGAAAAGAATCTATCCAAGACTATGTGGCGTGCGGTTATGAGCCGTATTCATGAGAATTTGCCTTCCAAAGCATTTTATGTACCGGGTGGCATCTCTCAAGCAACAGTTTGTTCAAAATCCGGCAAATTGCCGATTCCCGGTTTATGTGATGGAACACTGCGTACGGAATATTTTGCAGAAGGAACGGTACCTACCACTAGTTGTAATGTGCATTACCAAGGTACTATTTGTGCTTATGATCGAAGACCGGCCTGTGAGACCTGTCCATTCCGAGCAGATGGTATCTTTGAATTGATTCCGCCGGAGGATGCTTTATTACAGCCTGGTGCAAATCCCAATCCAAATACCGTG
Source organism: Lachnospiraceae bacterium (assembly GCA_024403235.1). GTDB lineage: Bacteria > Bacillota > Clostridia > Lachnospirales > Lachnospiraceae > JAKSSF01. The sequence goes on from JAKSSF010000015.1 coordinate 32,744, forward strand.
GCACCGGATGTGATTGTAGAAACACCGGCGCCGGAAGAAGGTGCAGAAGGAGAAGGTGGTGTACCTGCTCCGGTATTAACCTATTGTCAGCATAATGCAGCCTTCATGGCAGATCCTAACAGTGCAGGTATTGTGGAAGCACAGAGAGTGGAAATGCAGAATGCAGCGGCAGCGGCAGCAGAAGCGGCGGCAGCAAGCCAGCAAGCCGTGGCAGATGGAAATGTGCAATAGGATGGAGTTTCACTAGATTATAGGAAGCGATGAGCAAGGAGTATTTTCTCTATAGAAGATACTCCTTTTTCTATTTTGAAGAAAAAAGGAGAAAGTTTTGCTTTTTTTGGTAGGACTATGATAAAATAAATTGTTTAGACTACTTATAGGAGATTCAAATGGACCCACAAGATAAGCCTAAGCCTTTTCGCGTGTTAGTGAAAGGCGGAGAAGGCGAAATCATTGAAAAAAAATCTAGATTTATTGCTTCTATAAAGCCGGTGGAATCGGAAGAGGAAGCTCTGCGCTTTATGGAAGAAAAAAAGAAGCAATATTGGGACGCTAGACATAATTGCAGTGCCTATGTGATAGGGAATACTTTATCTTTACAAAGGTGTAGTGATGATGGGGAGCCTTCCGGTACGGCAGGGCGTCCTATGTTAGAAGTGCTTACCAAAGAAGGAATCTGTAATGTTGTAGTGGTAGTAACCCGTTATTTTGGGGGCATACTACTAGGTACAGGTGGCTTGGTCAGAGCCTATACCCAGGCAGTGAAAGCCGGTTTGGAGAATTGCCAGATTGGGACTATGTGCTATGGTCGCAGGTTGTTGCTTCATACCGATTACAATGGTATCGGGAAAATACAGTATATCCTAGGGAAAATGAATATTCCTATAGAGGAGTCCAGTTATACCAATACAGTAGAAATCCAGATTTTCGTCAAAGAAGAAGAGCTGGAAAAAATAAAAAAAGAAATCACGGAAGCTACCAGTGGACAGTGTGTCATAGAGGAATTGGAGAAAGGCTATACACTTTTGCAATCCTAATCCTTGCATTCCTAAATCCACTGATAGAAGGCGTGGTCTCCAAAGCAATGGAGGGACTGTCAGATGGATTTAGAACAGGAAGTAAGAGAAATTGAAGAGTTGTTGATGACCAAACAATACACAGGTCTTCGCCAAAAACTAGTGGAAATGAATGATGCGGATATTGCGGCCGTTTTGGAAGAACTGGAAGCGGAAGCTATGTTAAAGATTTTCCGTATCCTGCCCAAGAATTTAGCGGCAGATGTATTTGCTTATTTGGAAGTGGAAAACCAGCAGTTTATTATTACCAGCTTGTCTGAAAAGGATGCTGCCAGCATTATTGATAACCTGATGGCGGATGATGCGACTGACCTTTTGGAAGAAATGCCGGCCAACCTGGTAAAGAAGATTTTAGAAACTGCCAGCCCGGAAACCAGAAGAGATATTAACCATTTGCTTCGCTACCCTGAAGATTCTGCCGGAAGCTTGATGACAGTGGAATATGTAGACCTGAAAGAAAGTCTAACTGTGACAGAAGCCATCGAGCGAATCCGAAATGTGGGCTTAGACAGTGAAACAGTCAACATTTGTTATGTATTGGATAATCGCAGAAAGCTGGTTGGTACGGTTGCGCTTCGCTACCTTTTGATTAGTCAGCCGGATGATATTATCGGCGATATCATGCATGAGAATGTCATTTCCATCAATACTATGATGGACCAGGAAGAGGTTGCCAGACAGTTCCAGAAATACGACTTTATCGCCATGCCGGTTGTAGATAATGAAAATCGTCTGGTAGGTATTATCACCGTCGATGATATCGTGGATATCTTACAGGAAGAGGCTACAGAGGATATTGAAAAGATGGCTGCTATCGTGCCATCGGACAAGCCTTATATGAAAACCGGTATTTTTGAAACCTACAAAAAGAGAATTCCTTGGTTATTGTTGTTGATGATTTCTGCCACCTTTACAGGCAGTATTATCACTTCCTTTGAAGATGCCTTAAGTGTATGCGTTATTTTGACAGCCTATATTCCTATGATTATGGATACCGGTGGTAATGCCGGTGGACAGGCCAGTGTAACCATCATTCGTGGTCTTTCCCTAAATGAGATTGAGTTTAAGGATTTGTTCAAAGTTATTTGGAAGGAAAGTCGCGTTTCCTTACTTTGTGGTTTGACCCTTGCGGTGGCAAACTTCGCAAAGCTTTTGCTCTTGGACCGTTTGACCGTGATGGTAGCCTTTGTAGTTTGTATCACCTTAATGTTCACTGTATTTATTGCAAAAATCATTGGCTGTTCCCTACCTATGTTTGCAAAGAAGCTTGGCTTTGACCCGGCAGTAATGGCTAGTCCTTTTATTACTACCATTGTGGATGCCTTGTCGTTATTAATTTACTTTAGAATCGCTATGATGTTACTGCATTTGACGGTTTAGTATTCTAGATGCATATGAAAAATATTTAGAAAATGTTTGATAGTTAGTGAATTTCAAAAGAGAAGGGACATTGTTGATGCGATTCATATCATGGAATGTAAATGGAATCAGAGCCTGTGTGGAAAAAGGCTTTTTAGATAGCTTTCAGAAATTAGATGCAGATGTTTTTTGTATTCAGGAAAGCAAATTGCAGGCAGGCCAGATTGACTTGGATTTGCCGGGCTTTCATCAGTATTGGAATTATGCAGAGAAAAAGGGCTATTCCGGTACAGCCATTTTTACAAAAAAAGAACCCATGCATGTAATGTATGGCATTGGAGTAGAAGAACACGATCATGAGGGTCGTGTAATCACTTTGGAATATCCGGAGTATTATCTGATTACAGTCTATACTCCCAATTCTCAGGATGGATTGAAACGATTGGAGTATCGTATGACCTGGGAAAGAGATTTTCTTGCTTACTTAAAGAAACTGGAAGAAACCAAACCGGTGATCTTTTGTGGGGACTTGAATGTAGCTCACAAAGAAATCGATTTGAAGAATCCCAAAACCAATCGCAAAAATGCAGGCTTTACAGATGAAGAAAGAGCCTGTATGACCACCCTTTTGGAAAATGGATTTGTGGATACTTTCCGCCATTTTTATCCGGAGCAGGAAGGCATTTATTCCTGGTGGTCCTACCGATTCCAGGCCAGAGCAAAGAATGCAGGCTGGAGAATCGATTATTTTATTATCTCCCAATCCTTAGAAGACAAGCTGGTGGATGCTAAGATACATACCCATATCTTAGGATCTGATCATTGTCCGGTGGAGTTGGAGATTGATATATAAATAAGGGATAGAAACAGAATCAGTTCAGGAAAACTAGGAATCTAGAAATACTGTTCTGATTCTTTTTTATGAAAGAAATTTTAAGGGAATTGAATAATTGAAAAATTTTTCCTTTATTTATCAGCAGTATTCCGTTATAATGTAGAGTGGTCTGTCGTCTTGTAAAGAATGACAGATGTCTAGACGGTTACTTTTAATTGTTTTTTTATCGGAAGTCGATACGAAGGAAACTATTATGTTAAGTACAATGTACACAGTATTGTTTATACTGTCCTTAGGGTTCACAGTACTGTTATTCAAATATAGGGACAGGGTTTCTGCCTATTATTTGATGCTCTTTATGAGCATTGTGATTATGAATATGGGTTATGTGCAACTTTCTAATGCTCATACTTTGGAAGCTGCCATATTGGCGAACCAAACCAGTTATTTGGGCTCCAGCTGTGCACCTTTTTTTCTGACCATGTGTTTTGCAGATTTATGCAAGGTAAAAATCAGTTCCTTTTATCGGAATTGTTTAATGGCCTATGCAGGGGTTATTTTGCTTTGTGTTTTTACGATTAATAAGGTGGGTTGGTATTATAAGGAGGTTTCCTTTGAAATCAATAATGGGGTAGGAACTTTGGTCAAAGAGTATGGCCCCTTACATAATTTAAACCCCTTATATCTTCTTTTAGTGGTAGTTTTGAATGTTATTTTTATTCTTAGAGCAGTACGTTTCCACCGAGAAGTATCTTTGGTCACTACAATAACACTGAGTGTAGGACTCTTTCTCATTGCCACTTTGTATATTTTAGAAAGAGTAAAACATTATCCCATAGAAACTTTGCCTATTTCCTATGTAGCAGGGCAAGCGGCTATTCTATTTTTGGTGCGACGAATTCAAAAATATAATCAGGTTGCCAGAACTGCAGATTATATGATGCGAAGCAAAAATCATTCCTTTTTGGTTTTTGATTCCTGTGGAAGGTTTTTGGGTGCAGATGAAACAGCCAGAAAATGGTTTGGCGAAATCGCAGAACTTCGTATTGATAGGAAGATAAAGAAAGAGAATACGGATTTTCTGATACAAGTCGGGAAATGGATCAGGGGAGAAGATGACCAGGATACGGTACATTTTCACCGAGATGATTTCTATATTGAAGTCCAGCATAGACACACCCGTTGGTCCCATGACAAAGAAAAAATGCACTCCATTTATCTTTGGGATGAAACCCAACAGTATGAATATACCAAGTTGCTGGAACACTATGGAGAGGATCTGGAAAAAGAAGTTTCTGAGAAAACAGAAAAATTACAGCTCATTCAAAATGATATTTTGGCCAATATGGCAAATATCGTTGAAAATAGAGATAGTAATACCGGTGGTCATATTGTTCGAACCAGTGATGTAGTACAGATATTTGTACGGCATTTACAGGAAGAAAATATTTATGATTTTCTCACCAAAGAGTACGCAGATAACATCATCAAAGCAGCTTCCTTGCATGATTTTGGTAAAGTGGCGATTTCCGATGTGTTATTGAATAAGCCGGGAAGATTTACCCCGGAAGAATTTGATGAGATGAAAAAGCATTCTCAGATTGGTGCAAAACTGGTGGCCAGAATGTTGCAAAGCTCGGATGATGAAGAGTTTAAGCGAGTTGCAATCAATGTAGCTCATTATCACCACGAGAGATGGGATGGCAGTGGCTATCCGAAAGGGCTTCGAGGGGAAAAAATACCATTTGAAGCTAGAATTATGGCTTTGGCAGATGTTTTTGATGCCTTGGTTAGCAAGCGTTGTTATAAAGAAAAATACGATTATGATAAAGCTTTTGAAATCATGAGAGAATCAGCCAATAATCATTTTGACCCGGATTTATGTATGGAATTTATTGAGTGCCGTACAAAACTGGAAAATCTTTATGATGCAATTGATGAATAGTCATTTTAAGGTTTAACAAATATAGTAAGGAGTATTCTATGATTAGTGCAAACAATGTTACCTACAGAGTTGGGAAAAAGGCTCTGTTTGAAGATGTAAACATCAAATTTACAGAAGGAAACTGCTATGGTCTGATTGGTGCCAATGGGGCAGGAAAATCTACTTTCTTAAAGATTTTATCCGGTGTGTTGGAAACCACCAATGGGGATATCAGTATTACCCCGGGACAGCGTTTATCTGTGTTGGAACAGGACCATTTTAAGTATGATAGTTATCCCGTAATGGATACGGTTATTATGGGTAATGCCAGATTATATGAAATCATGAAAGAAAAGGATGCCATTTATGCAAAAGAAGATTTCAGCGATGAGGATGGTATCAGAGCCAGTGAACTGGAAGCAGAGTTTGCAGAAATGGACGGCTGGGACGCAGAGACCAATGCAGCCATGCTGTTAAATGGTTTGGGTATTGATACAGATATGCATTATGCCCAAATGTCAGATTTGAATGGTAATGAAAAGGTAAAGGTATTATTGGCAAAAGCGCTTTTTGGTAATCCTGACATTTTACTTTTGGACGAACCTACCAACCACTTGGATTTAGATGCCATTGCCTGGTTAGAGGATTTCTTAATTGATTTTGAAAATACTGTTATTGTAGTCAGCCATGACCGTTATTTCTTAAATAAAGTTTGTACTCATACTGCAGATATTGATTATGGCAAAATCCAGCTGTATGCCGGAAACTACGATTTCTGGTATGAATCCAGTCAGCTGATGATTAAGCAGATGAAGGAAGCCAACAAGAAGAAGGAAGAGAAGATTAAAGAATTACAGGAATTTATTTCCCGTTTCTCTGCCAATGCTTCTAAATCAAAGCAGGCTACCAGCAGAAAACGTGCTTTGGAAAAAATTCAGTTAGATGATATTCGTCCTTCCAGCCGTAAATATCCATACATTGATTTCCGTCCGGATAGAGAAATCGGAAATGAAGTATTGGAAGTGGAAGGCATCAGCAAGACCATCAATGGAGAATTGGTATTAGATAATATTTCCTTCATTGTAGGACATGATGACAAGATTGCTTTTGTAGGTGGTAATGAGCTTGCAAAAACCACATTGTTTAAGATTTTAATGGGTGAAATGGAACCGGATAGTGGTCACTACAAATGGGGTGTTACTACTTCCCAGGCATATTTCCCCAAGGATAATACAGAAGAATTTGACAACGATTACACCATTGTAGACTGGTTAACCGGATATTCCCCGGTGAAGGATGTAACCTATGTTCGTGGGTTCCTTGGCAGAATGCTTTTTGCAGGGGAAGACGGGGTAAAGAAAGTAAAGGTATTATCCGGTGGTGAGAAGGTAAGATGCTTACTTTCCAAGATGATGATTAGTGGCGCCAACTGCTTGATTTTAGATGAGCCTACCAACCACTTGGATATGGAATCTATCACAGCCTTAAACAATGGCCTAATCAAGTTCCATGGGGTGGAATTATTTGCTTGCCATGACCATCAGTTTGTACAGACTACTGCAAACCGTATTATGGAAATCTTACCAAACGGTACCTTAGTAGATAAGATTACTACCTATGATGAATATCTGGCTAGCGATGAAATGGCAAGAAAACGTACCATTTACACCGCTAAGGTAGAAGAGGAAATCGTAGAAGAAGATTAAATTTGTAGCACAGTATCAAGTTGCATGAAGCCTTGCAAAAGCTTGATATTTTAGAACGAGGGAAAACAGTAATGATAGATTTACATGTGCACTCTATATGCTCGGATGGCAGTTTAACACCATCCGAGCTTGTTCATTTAGGAATAGAAAAAGGATTAACCGCATTTGCTCTGACAGACCATGACTCTACAGCAGGGCTGGCAGAAGCAATGGAGGCAGCAAAAGGGAAGTCCATAGAGGTGATTCCGGGAATTGAACTTTCCACAGAGTATGAAGGAAAAGATATTCATATTGTGGGGTTATATATTAATCCGGAGGAACCTCATTTTAAAGCTCACATTCAGGAATTTGTGGATTCCAGAGTTTTACGAAATCAAAAAATGTGTCAGAAGCTGTCAGAAGCCGGGGTGGATATTACCTATGAAGATTTGATTGCCACCTATCCGGATAGTGTTATTACAAGAGCACATTATGGACAATATATTATGGCAAAAGGCTATGCCAAATCTATGTCAGAGGTATTTGACAGATATATTGGAGATCATGCACCTTGCTTTATTCCAAGAGAAAAAGTAACCCCGGCCCAGGCGGTAGAGTTGATTTTGAAGGCAGGGGGAATTCCTATATTAGCCCATCCGATTTTATATCATATGAGTGACAGTCGTTTAGAAAAACTGGTACAGGAGCTAAAAGCAGTAGGGTTAGTCGGCATTGAGGCAATTTATAGCACCTACACAGCAGGAGAAGAAAATCAAATTCGACGACTTGCCAATCAATATAATCTGGCCATCAGTGGCGGCTCCGATTTTCATGGCAAAGCCAAGCCAAAACTGGAAATGGGTACAGGATATGGTGGCTTAAAGGTGCCGGACAGTGTGCTTTGGGAGCTGAAAAAAGAGAAAAACTGGGTCATGTTCAGTGACATTGATGGCACATTGATTCGAAAGGATGGTTCCATTAGTGAAACCATGTTAAAAACCATTCAAGAATTTTTAGAGAAGGGAAACAAATTTGTTCTTTCCTCCGGCAGACCTTTGGAAAGTATTTTGCAGGTAAAAGAGTCTATCGCATTACCGAATCATAATGTTTATGTTGTGGCCAATAACGGGACCCAGATTTATGACTGTGAAGCAAATGAAATCCTTTGGGAGGAACGCCTTTCCATGGACTTTTTGCAGAAAACTTTTGCAGAAGCAAAGGCACATGGTATACATATTCACAGCTTCTCAGATACAGAAGTCATCACTACAGAAAACGGCAAAGAGATGCAGTTTTATATGCGAAAAATCAAAATGCCCTTGGTGGTTACAGAAAATCCTACAGAAATAATGGACAAACCGGCATTTAAAGCACTGGCAGTTGATTTAGAGGATAAGAGCAGATTGGAAGCCTTTCGAGATTATATTTTGCAAGCTTATCCGGGTCAATGTCAGGCAGAATTTTCCAATGAGTACTATCTGGAATTCTTTTCTCCCATAGGTGGAAAAGGCAATGGACTACGAAAGTTTTGTGAACTACTGCAGATTTCTCCTGCTTTTTCTATGGCGGCAGGAGATGCGGAAAATGATATTTCCATGGTAAAAGCAGCAGCGATTGGTGTGGCTATGGCAAATGGTGACCTGGCAGTGAAAGAAGCTGCAGATTTTATTACCATTGCATCCAATGAAGAAGATGGGCTGATAGAGGCATGGAAAAAGTTTGTTTTCAAATAAAAATATGCAGATAGAAAAGCATATAAAAACAAGAAAAATGCTTGCCAAACCATAGGAGAAAAGATAAACTATTGACGAAGCAGTAAATTTTTTATGGGTAGCAAATTTGCAAATATAAGGGGGAATAGCCCATGTCTTATGGCTCAATTTCTTTAGAAAAAAGAATCAAAGATAATATTAACTCCCATACCTTGGGGCAGCTTTTGGATATACAAAATGTGCAAAAGGAATTAGAGTGTATTTCTGCACTTACCGGTATGGAATTTCTGTTAACCAGACGCCATGGCGAAGCTATAGCAAAGGTGGGAGAATGGCCCGAGGATATTACGGATGTGATGGAAGATGCAGGGTTTAAAATCCGTGTATTAAATCATACTGTAGGTCATTTTTACTATAAGGCAAATGATAATGCTGAAGGCTCTCAGGCTTTGGCAGAAAGCCTTGCAGAAAGCTGGTCTCTTGGAGCAGAAAAGACCTATCTCTATAAAGAAACAGACCAGTATGTTTCTGAACTTCAGGTACAGGTAAAAGAGGATTTGAACCAGAAGAGCGGCAGAGTAAAGGCGGATGCTTTGACAGGTACCCTTACCCATACCTATTTCCACGAAAGAATGAAAGTATTGGATCGCTCTCAGGTAGCTCCTGTAGCGGCAGTATGTGTGAATATCAATGACTGGAAATATGCCAATGATCATTTTGGTATGAATGAAAGCGATCGTTTGATTCGTGTCATTGCAGATATTTTGAATAAGCATGCAAAGCCGGAATATATTATCGGTCGTGTGGACGGGGATGTGTTTAATGTAATGATTCCTATGCCCGATGATGGAGAGGCAGAAGAATATAAAGCAGCAATTCAGACAGCCTGTGACAGCTTCCAGGATGAAAAACTGGCACCATCTGTTGCAGTAGGTATTGCCATGAAGTCCAATGTGGAAGAAACCATGGAACAGATCTTCTCTGATGCAGAATACGAAATGTTCGAAAACAAAATGTGGATCAAACAGCAGCCCGGCTACAGAGAACGCTTGGAAAAAGCATAATATAGTAATCGGAAGGCTGTAAGAAAAATATAGAAACAAAAGGATAAAAGAATGGAAAGAAGTGCAGGTATTTTAATGCCCATTGCTTCCTTACCATCCAAATACGGCATAGGCACTTTGGGAAAAAGTGCCTATAAATTTGTGGATTTTTTGGAAAGTGCAGGACAACGCTTTTGGCAGGTACTACCTATTGGCCAGACAGGCTATGGAGATAGTCCTTATCAAAGCTTTTCCTCATTTGCAGGGAATCCATATTTTGTGGATTTGGAGGAATTAATGGAGGAAGGTCTTTTAAAAGAAGAAGATTTAAAAAGCATCAACTGGGGAAAAGAAAAAGATCATATTGACTATGGAAAGATTTACGAAAATCGCATTCATGTATTAAAGTTAGCCTGTAAAAAGGGACTAGCGAAAAATGAGGGTGCATTTTATCGTTTCCTGGAACAAAATCAGCGTTGGTTAACAGAATATGCCTTGTTTATGTCCTTAAAAGAGCATTTTGGTATGGTTTCCTGGACCCAGTGGCCGGATGAGGCGATTAAAAGACATGAGCCAGGCAGCTGTAATTATTATAAAGATATGCTGCGGGAAGATATTCAGGCATATCAATATATGCAATTCTTATTTTTTAAGCAATGGGATAAGTTACGGGAATATGCTCACAAGAAAAATATACAGATTATCGGTGATTTGCCTATTTATGTAGCTATGGATTCTTGTGATGTGTGGTCCGAAAGACAGTGGTTTCAGATTACGGAAAACAATGAACCCGCTGTAGTAGCAGGATGCCCACCGGATGCCTTTACCAAGGATGGACAGTTATGGGGCAATCCGATTTATGATTGGTGGCGTTTGAAGGAGGATGGCTACGGATTCTGGATTCGTCGTCTGGATGGAACACTTCGATTTTATGATGTGTTGCGGTTAGATCATTTCCGAGGTTTTGAAAGCTACTGGGAGATTCCTTATGGAGAAAAGACGGCTAGAAATGGTCGTTGGGTACAAGGTCCAGGCATGGATTTCCTTCGCCCTGTACTTGGATGGTTTTCCGGGAAACAGTTTATCGCAGAGGATTTGGGATATGTTACCCCTCAAGTGGAGCAACTGTTGAAGGAGAGTGGCTTGCCGGGGATGAAGGTATTACAGTTTGCTTTTGATTCCAGAGAAGGGGCAGACTATTTACCCTATACCTATCAGTCCCATAGTCTTTGCTATGTAGGAACGCACGACAATGCTACGGCAATGGAGTGGCTGGAAGAGGGCAATTCTAAAGATGTGAAGGAAGCAATGGCTTATCTGGATTTTGATCCCAAGGGAGAAGAAAGCTTTGCCTGGGCTATGCTTCGTATGGGAATGGGTTCTGTTAGCGATTTATTTATTGCCCCCATGCAGGATTATTTGGAACTGGGAAAAGAAGCCAGAATGAATGTGCCCGGTACCATAGAAGGGAATTGGATCTGGAGAATGAAGGCTTCGGATATGACAGTAAGTCTGGCAAAGAAAATAAAAAATCTAACCCTTTGTTATGGTCGAATTTGGGAATAATTTGGAAAATTAAAAAAATATAAAGTCTCAAAAACCCATAGAAATTTTTGGAAATGAAGCTATAATAGTGTAGTGAACGATTAAGTGATGTAGCCTTGTTCAAGCAGTCTGGATAATAAAGAGGCGACAGGGCTCAAGATAAAAAGGAGGAAGTATCATGAAATTAGTACCTTTAGGCGACAGAGTTGTATTAAAACAGCTGGTAGCAGAAGAAACTACAAAATCCGGAATCGTTCTTCCCGGACAGAATAAGGAGAAACCACAGCAGGCTGAAGTTGTAGCAGTAGGTCCCGGTAAAGTGGAAGATGGCAAAGAAATCAAAATGGAAGTAAAGGTTGGAGATAAAGTTATCTACGCAAAATACTCCGGAACAGATGTGAAACTGGACAACGAAGAATATGTTATCGTAAAACAGGAAGACATTTTGGCAGTAATAGAATAAGTATTGTTGATAATCTATCAATATAGGAGGCATTCATAATGGCAAAAGAAATTAAATTTGGAGCAGAAGCTAGAGCTTCATTAGAAGCTGGTGTAAATCAGCTTGCAAATACGGTAAGAGTAACCTTAGGACCTAAGGGAAGAAATGTAGTATTGGATAAATCCTTTGGTGCACCTCTGATTACCAATGATGGTGTTACCATTGCAAAAGAAATCGAATTAGAAGACGCTTTTGAAAACATGGGCGCTCAGTTAGTAAAGGAAGTTGCTACCAAGACAAATGATGTAGCAGGTGATGGAACTACAACCGCTACCGTTTTGGCACAGGCAATGATCAATGCAGGTATGAAAAACCTGGCAGCAGGCGCTAACCCTATTATTTTAAGAAAGGGTATGAAAAAAGCAACGGATTGTGCAGTAGAAGCTATTTCTAAAATGAGCTCAACCATTAACGGTAAAGAACATATTGCAAGAGTAGCAGCGATTTCTGCCGGAGATGACGAAGTAGGTCAGTTAGTAGCTGACGCTATGGAAAAAGTATCCGGGGATGGTGTTATCACAATCGAAGAAAGCAAAACCATGTTGACAGAATTAGACTTGGTTGAAGGTATGCAGTTTGACAGAGGCTATATCTCAGCATACATGGCAACTGATATGGATAAGATGGAAGCTGTATTGGATGATCCTTATATCTTAATCACAGATAAGAAAATCTCCAGCATCCAGGAAATCCTTCCTATTTTGGAACAGCTTGTACAGTCTGGCGCAAAATTATTAATTATTGCAGAAGATGTAGAAGGTGAAGCCCTTACAACTTTAATCGTGAACAAATTACGCGGTACCTTCAATGTAGTTGCCGTAAAAGCACCTGGTTATGGTGATAGAAGAAAAGCAATGTTACAGGATATTGCTATTTTAACAGGCGGTCAGGTAATCTCTGATGAATTAGGCTTAGACTTAAAAGAAGCTTCTTTGGCTGATCTCGGTCGTGCAAAATCTGTGAAGATTCAGAAAGAAAATACTGTTATTGTAGAAGGCGCTGGCGACAGCAATGAAATCCAGGCTAGAATTGGTCAGATTAAGAAACAGATTGAAGAAACAACTTCTGATTTTGATCGTGAAAAATTACAGGAAAGATTGGCAAAATTAGCTGGTGGTGTAGCCGTTATCCGTGTTGGTGCAGCTACTGAAACAGAAATGAAAGAAGCAAAACTTCGTTTAGAAGATGCTTTGGCAGCTACTCGTGCAGCAGTAGAAGAAGGTATCATTTCCGGTGGTGGTTCTGCCTATATCCATGCTTCCAAAGAAGTAGCAAAATTAGCAGAAAGCCTTTCCGGTGATGAAAAGACCGGTGCTGAAATCGTATTAAAAGCATTGGAAGCTCCTTTATATCATATTGCAGCAAATGCTGGTTTGGAAGGCAGCGTAATCATCAATAAGGTTAGAGAATCTCAGGTAGGCTACGGCTTCGACGCTTTGAAAGAAGAATATGTAGATATGGTAGCATCCGGTATTTTGGATCCTGCAAAGGTTACCAGAAGTGCATTACAGAATGCAACCAGCGTAGCATCTACCTTGTTAACAACAGAATCTGTTGTAGCAAACATCAAAGAAGAGACCCCGGCAATGCCTGCAGGCGCAGGTATGGGCGGCATGATGTAAGCCGTTTCAACAAGTAAATCAAGTTTAGAACTTTCTCATAACTCTCTCGTAAGAAATTTGCGAGAGAGTTATTTTTTTTGAACTGGTATAGAAAAGAATATTTGAATGTGGTAAAATTATCGGAATGGGATATTGTTTGCGGTTTTGTATTGAACATAAATTAGAGCTTAGCAAGAGTACTTTCGGAGGTGGAATGAAAATGCAGTTTTTTAGTTTGAAAAAAAGCTTATTTTTGGGGATGCTGTTGCTTTTTTGGGGGATGCCCGGAATAAAATCTCAGGCAGTTGCTGTGATTGAGATACCAACTCAACCGGAACAGAATGCGATTACCACCCTAGACCCTATTGAAATTGTGGTTCCATCTATAGAAACTACACCGGAGGTTGTGACACCACCGGCACAAAAGCCTACTACACAGGCACCGGCACAGAATGCCGGTAGCAGTACAAGCAAAAAACCCAGCACAAGTAAAACACCTAGTACCAGTAAAACAGAAGAAACCAAGAAAGAAAATACGAAGAAAGATAGCATTACTCAGGATAGTAACAAGAATCAGGAAAGTAATAAAACAGAAACAGAGAAAACCGGTTCCAATAAATGGAATAGTAGCAATAGTCAGGAAACTAATGTAAATAAAACGGAAGAAGAAAAAAAGGATGCTGAGACAAAGACAGAGACTATTACAGAACCGGAAGTGGAACAGATAGAAGAACAGCCGGATACACCAGATAATTCCTGGCAGGATGGAGAGGAAAATTTTTGGGAATCTGACAATCCACAGGACAGCTGGCTAGACGAGATGAACCAAATGGATAGCTACAATCAGGATTCGGAAGAAATCTATTGGCTTCCTCCGGAGGAAGAAGACCCTGTGATGGAGACTGTTGAAGAAACCAGACATATTGGAGAATTGTTCCAGTATGGAGGGATTAATTTTATAAATGAGATTTCTCAAAATGGAATGACCTTTATGATACCAGCACTTTCCATCCTTATTACGGTTCTCTTTGGAATTATTTTTGTTGTGATGAATTCCAATGCAAGGAGAGCCGAAGAGTGGGAATAATGTTTTCTAAATAATAAGAAAAATAGAAGTGGTGACACATTCTAAAATAAAGCAATGCAACAGATACATATATTACAATAAGGGGGCAGTTATGAAACAACTAGAAGAATATGTAAGAAGCATACCGGATTTCCCGGAGGAAGGTATTATTTTCCGCGATATCACCAGTGTATTGCAGGATCCTGACGGATTACATTTAGCCATTGACAACATGATGGATCTCGTAAAAGATTTAGAGTTTGATGTAATCGCCGGAGCAGAATCCAGAGGATTTATTTTTGGAGCTCCTATGGCATATGAATTGAATAAATCCTTAGTTTTGATTCGTAAAAAGGGAAAACTTCCTTGCGAAACAGAACAAATGGAATATGACTTGGAATATGGCACAGCAACCATTGAAATTCATAAGGATGCCATTGTACCGGGACAGAAAGTCTTGTTAGTAGACGATTTGATTGCTACCGGCGGTACTACAGAAGCGATGATTAAGCTAGTAGAAAAACTCGGTGGTGAAGTGGTTGGCGTAGTAGTATTGATGGAACTTGCCGGATTAAAAGGTAGAGAAAAAATCAGTGGCTATCGTTTAGATGCAGCAATTACTTACGAGGGCAAATAAAATACAAAAGTAAGAAACAGATTACCCGCGATAAGAAGATGCTTTTTCAAAATAGGTGGTGTGAATCATGGCAGAACAGTTGACAGAAACAAAGGGAAAACAGCATATTGTCATTGATGACGGGCGTATTGAAGCCATCGAAGAATTTTTAAGTCCTGAGCAGTTGTATAAGGACTTAATTGACCGTGTGCTTTTATATCATCCTTCTGATGATATTTCTATGATTGAAAAAGCCTATAAAATTTCCTATGAAGCACACAAAAACCAGGTTCGAAAATCCGGAGAGCCCTATATTATTCATCCTCTTTGTGTGGCAATTATTCTTGCTGATTTAGAATTAGATAAAGAAACCATCGTGGCAGGACTTCTTCATGATGTAGTGGAAGATACCATTATGACGGAGGAAGAAATTAAAAATACCTTTGGTCCTGATGTAGCATTGTTGGTAGATGGTGTGACCAAGTTAATGCATTTTTCCATGCATGAGGGACAAGAAGGCGTGGTCAATGAAAAACTGGAAATCCAGGCAGAAAATCTGCGCAAGATGTTCCTTGCAATGGCAAAGGATATCCGTGTTATTTTGATTAAATTGGCGGACAGACTGCACAACATGCGTACCTTAAAGCATATGCCACCGGAAAAACAGCAGCGTATTGCCAGAGAAACCCTGGATATTTATTGTCCTATTGCAGATCGCTTGGGGATTTCCAAAATCAAGGTAGAATTGGATGATTTATCCTTAAAATATTTGGAACCGGATATGTACTATGATCTGGTAGAAAAAATAGCGGTTCGAAAAAGTGTTCGTGAGCAATATATTCAGACCATTGTGGATGATGTCTCTGTGCATATGAAAGAGGCTGGTATTCAGGCTAAAATCGATGGTCGTGTAAAACACTTTTTCAGTATCTATAAGAAAATGAAAAACCAGGATAAGTCTATTGATCAGATTTATGACTTATTTGCGGTTCGTATCTATGTGGATACCATCAAGGATTGTTATGCCGCACTAGGTGCAATCCATGAGATTTATAAACCTATTCCGGGGCGTTTCAAGGACTATATTGCGATGCCTAAAAACAATATGTATCAGTCCTTGCACACTACTCTGATTGGTTCCAGTGGTCAGCCCTTTGAAATTCAGATTCGTACTTATGAAATGCATAAAGCAGCAGAGTATGGCATTGCGGCACATTGGAAATACAAAGAGGCTTCGGATGGGAAAAAGGTAGAGGTTCAGGAAGAAGAAAAGCTGGCATGGCTTCGTCAGATTTTGGAATGGCAACGAGACATGTCAGATAATAAAGAGTTCATGAATCTCTTAAAGAGCGATTTGGACTTGTTCTCCGACAGTGTATATTGTTTTACCCCTACCGGAGAAGTAAAAAATCTGCCGGCTGGCTCTACCCCTGTGGATTTTGCTTATAGTATTCATTCTGCAGTAGGTAATAAGATGATTGGTGCCAGAATCAATGGCCGTTTGGTGCAGTTTGACCATGTCATCAACAATGGGGATCGGGTGGAAATCATGACCTCCCAGAACTCCAAGGGACCTAGCAGAGACTGGTTAAGCTTTGTAAAATCTACTCAGGCAAAAAATAAGATTAATCAGTGGTTTAAGGCAGAATTAAAGGAAGAGAATATTACAAGGGGCAAGGAATTATTATTAGCCTTTTGTAAAGCCAGAGGCATCAATGTAGCGGACATTAATAAGCCCGAATATCAGGCCAATATTATGAGCCGATATGGCTTTAAGGAATGGAATGCAGTACTGGCAGCCATTGGTCATGGTGGTCTAAAAGAAGGTCAGATTGTCAATAAGATGGTGGAATACTATGAAAAAGACCATCCCAAGGTAGTGACCAATGAAGAAGTGCTGGCGGCAGTAGCAGAGAATGCTCAAAGTGCACAAAATAAGCCTGCCCATATGAAGCATAAAAGCGGTATTGTAGTAAAAGGTGTGGATGATGTAGCAGTTCGTTTCTCCAAGTGTTGCGCCCCCATTCCGGGAGATGAAATTGTTGGTTTTGTCACTAGAGGTAGAGGAATTTCTATCCACCGTTCCGATTGTGTCAATCTGATGTCCCTTTCTCCTATCGACCAGGCAAGAGTGGTGGAAGCAGAATGGCAAAGCAGTGGAGAATTTGTTGGAAAAGAAAAATATTCAGCAGAGATAAAAATATATGCCTCCAATAGAAATGGTTTATTGGCCGACATTACCAAGGCTTTGACAGAGAAAAATATCAATATTCTTTCTATGAACAGCAGAACCAGCAAGCAGGGAATTGCGACTATTGCTACCAGCTTTGAAATTACCAATAAAGAGGAATTGGCAAAGGTAATTGAACGAATTGGTGGTATTGAAAGTGTATTGGATATTGAGAGAACCGTTGGATAACAGGTAACTTGTTGACATATACCTCTGGCATTATGGCAAATATACTTTACATGCGCTGGAGTTCTATATATGAGGATTTGAAAATGAATAATGTTAAAATTGGGAAAATGGTAATCGGCAGTGTTCAGACCAATTGCTACTTTTTATACAGAGAAGGAAACGCAAAGGTAGTGGTAGTTGACCCGGCAGATAGAGGCGACTATATTTATGAAAAGTTAACAGAGAAAGGATTTCAGGTAGAAGCGATTCTCTTAACCCATGGTCATTTTGATCATATTTGGGGTGTGAAAAAACTGAAAGACTTGACCGGCGCCAAGGTGTATGCCTACGAAAAGGAACGAGATGTTTTGAATTCTGTGGAATTGAATGCCTCCGAAATGGCAGGAAGAGCTTGCACTGTTGAGGCGGATGTGTATGGAAAGGACGGAGAGGAGTGGCAGCTTGCTGATATCACCGTTCGTTTGATTGGCACGCCAGGACATACCCATGGCTGTTGCTGCTATTATGTGGAAGAAGCAGATATTTTGGTGTGTGGCGATACTCTTTTTGAGGGATCCGTTGGTCGTACTGATTTGCCTACCGGAAGTATGGGAGAATTGGTGCGGTCTATCAAAGATAAATTGTTCGTGTTACCGGACAAAACAATTTGTTTTCCCGGCCATGGTGGCTCCACGACCATTGGAGACGAAAAAATGTATAATCCCTTTATACAATAATTATAGACCTTGTAATCTGTGGTAAGGTTACAAGGTTTTTTTATGAGATAGGAAGATAAAAGTGAAATACATCAAACTAAATGAAGCAAATTTTGAATATGATATCCATTCCTTAGTGAAGGCATTTTATCCTCGAGAAGATATTAAAGTCGTGGTGGAAGAAGAAAAGTTGGAGGGGAATATTCCTTTCCTTTCGATAGAGTATGGACAGGATGAGATAACCATTGTTGTGGATGATTCTTCTCAGAATGTAAAGGAAGCTTCTACGAAAAAGGAAGTTCCTATGGGAAAGGAAGTTTCTATGGGAATGAAAACTTTCGGGGAACAGGAATCGGGCATAGACAATAAAAATGAAAAAGTCATTTCATTAGAAAAAGAATTGTCTCGGGCAGAAATAAAGAACTGTCTAAAACAAGGGCTATATAGTCTGCTTTCAGATATTACTGGCAAAAAACTTCCTTGGGGAACTTTAACCGGAATTCGCCCTACCAAACTTGCCTATCAAATGCTGGAAGAAAAAACAGAACCAGAGATTTTGAATCATTACAAAGACGTGTATTTATCTTCTGAAGAGAAGGCAAAGCTTAGTATAGAAATTGCAAAGAAAGAAAAAGAAATTTTATCCGGGATTCATTACCAAGACGGATATAGTCTCTATATAGGAATCCCTTTTTGTCCATCTACTTGCTTGTATTGTTCATTTACTTCTTTTCCCATTGTTTCTTGGAAAAAGAAAGTGCAGGAATATTTAGACTGCTTGATTAAGGAAATAGAATATACCAAAGAAGCTTTTGCAGACAAGGTATTAGATAGTATTTATATTGGTGGTGGAACCCCTACGACCTTAGAACCAGAAGAATTGGACTTTTTGCTTTCCCATGTTTGTACTGCTTTTGATATGGATTCTGTAAAAGAGTTCACCGTGGAAGCGGGTAGAGCAGACAGTATTACCAGAGAAAAATTGGAAGTGCTAAAAAAATATGGGGTTACCAGGATTTCTGTGAATCCTCAGACCATGAAAGAAGAAACCCTGCATTTTATCGGTCGAAAAGCCACTGCAGCAGCCACTATAGAAGCCTTTCATTTGGCCAGAGAAGTGGGATTTGATAATATCAACATGGATTTGATTATGGGCTTACCGGGGGAAACCAAAGAAGATGTAATGCATACTTTAGAAGTTGTAAAGGAATTGGCACCGGATAGTCTGACTATACATTCTCTTGCCATCAAACGAGCCAGTGCCTTAGCCCAGAAAATCCATCAGGTGGGGTATGATATGCTTCATAACTCTGAAGACATTATGGAAATGTGCGAATACTACGCAAGGCAAATGGGCATGCATCCCTACTATCTATACCGTCAGAAAAATATGTCCGGCAATATGGAAAATGTAGGTTATGCCCTTCCCGGAAAAGAAGGAATTTATAATATTCTCATTATGGAGGAAGTGCAAACCATAATCGCGTGTGGTGCTGGAACAGTCACGAAACGTGTGTATGGAGACGGCCGAATTGAGCGCTGTGACAATGTGAAGGATGTTGCCCTCTACATCAGTAAAATAGAGGAAATGATCGATCGCAAGCGTCAACTTTTTAAGGACTAAAATAAGGATTTTCAATTGAATATTTGATAGTGTGAAAAAACTCTTTTGTTGTAGTGGTGCAACACTAGGTACAACATAATTTCGCCGTTTGGTACTAAAGGGTAATCATACATTAAACGGGCGGAAACAACATAAAAAAGCTGTTGACCGCCCATTTAATTTTATTTATAACAAAACAGACCTAAGGAGGAGTAAAAATGGCCAATATTAATTTAGAAAGGTTTGAAAACTTATTAAAATTTACACATTCACATATTAATGGCAAGTATACGCTTTATGACAATGAAGGAAAAATCGTTGAAGCGGTATATGATACAGATTATGAATCTGATAATGGCCTTGATGAAGATGAAGAAGGCTATGAAGAGTATCAGTGTATAGCCTTTAAGAGGATATCTGATGGGGGCCTGTTTGAAGTGAATTATCATCAAATTCCAGTTAAGGCAATATGTGATGGAGAAGTGATTTATTAAAGAGGTGGCATCATATTAGGAGAAATCATTATTACTTTGAAAACTTCTGATATGATGCTATAATCTTCTTGGCAACGTTTTGGCAACAGAAAATCAGTAAGCCAAAATAATCTGTGTAGCAGAGATAAAATACAGGCAGTTTGAATATAAAACTTAAACAGAAATGTTTAAGAATAAAATATAAATTGCCGAGTGGGAATAAAAGAAAAAACACCTCTGATGCCGTGTTTATTCGGTGTTCCGAGGTTTATTTTTGCCTATTGGCTCTACTTTGGCTCTATTTTTTTACTATTTTTCTGAATAGTTGCTGTGATAATTAATCTATTCTGCAGGATAGATTTTTACTGATAAACCTCGGGTTTCCTTTGAAACAATCAGGTTACTGTCAACTACAGATAATTTGATCTGGTTAATCATTTCTTCAATATGTTGGATAGCAGCTATCTCGTCATCATTCAATTCCGGATGGCTAAATGAGAATTTCACTGTTGAAGGAATATATTTCCCTTCTATATCTTTTTCAGCTTCAAAATTCATGGCAGTTTGCTAATGAATCTATAGAAAACGCACGACTTTTCCGATATAATATATTAGTATCATTGTATTTAAAGAATGTAGCTATGGGTGAGTGACATGAATAAAATAGATAACAAAGATTTGATGATCATAAAAGAAAGTAAGAAAAAGTCTATCAGCCAGATAGCGGCAATCGGAAGAAAATATAAGATATTTATGTTCCCGATTCTGCTGTTTCTAGTTCTGTTTATTTTCGTTTACAATTTCGCATATTATTTTTGTTTATATTTCAAAATGAAGGAGCGCACGGCTAAAGCAATCGCAATGGCTATGTGTGTGATTTTGTGCGTTACATCGATAGATATAACGGCATTCGCTTTTACAGGTGATGCCGATTCGGACAAATATATAGTCGGAATCAGCTCGTTAAGTGATGAGATAGCCAATCAAAAGGTAAAGACTGATGCAACTTTGGAGAATATCAAATTCCCCGAGAGTCTTGATGTGCACGTGACATATCAGGTTGAGAAGGAGACAGAGGTTGAAGTAGAGGAAGAACAGGTTACTCCGACATCAACACCGACACCAACGCCTACTCCGAGTGCGGAGTCTACCCCAACGGTTGAACCAACACCAAGCGCAGATGTTTCACCTATAGAAACACCTACGGGTGATGATGGCAACGCACCGGAAGCAGTTGACGAAGAGAACATTCAGAATTCAGATGTGCCTGAGCAGAATCCATCGGTCGAAGAACAACCGGAAGAAAATAATCAAAATGATTTGCAAAGTGATGCTACACAAAGCGAAGATACACAAAGTGGAGACACACAGAGCCAACCCGAGGGAGAACAGTTAGCTAAGGCTGAAAGTGCTGGTTATGACAGTATGGAGACTGTTTATGTTCCGATGAAATATTATGCTGCAGGGCCTTCTGTGGAAGAAGTTGTAGTTGAAACTTTGGAAAAGAAGGATTCTAACGATGAATCCGGCAGTGAAGATAAAGAAACTAAATCTGAGACAAAGAAAGAAACTGTAGTCGAAGATGTTGAAGAAGATGTTACGGTTTCAGTCGAGTGGTCAATTGATGAAGAGAGAAGTTCCAAGGCAGAATTCAAGGACTTAGAGGTTGGAGAAAAGTATATCTTTGTTCCGACAATCACAGAAGATGGTTTTGAACTTGCTGATGACGTGGAGCTTCCGATTATTACAGTAACTGTTGAGGAAAAGCAGGCAGCCTTTGAGAAGTCTGTAACGGTTGATGATGTTGTTATTACTGTTACAGCTGATGAAGGAGTGCTCCCTGAAGGCGTTACCATAGAAGCCAGAAAAGTAACGCCAAGTGAAGAAAAAGAAGTAGAAGAAGCAATCGACGAAGTAAGAGATGAAGAAAAGAACGTCGCTGTTTCATATACATTTGATATAACAATTTATGATAAAGACGGAAATGAGATAGAGCCTGACACAGAGAAAGGCTCTGTTAAGGTTACCTTCAAGATGGCAGAGATTGCCAATGAGAATCTTGAGACAGATGTATACCATGTGGAAGAAACAGATGCTGGACTTAATGCGGAAGGACTCGATGTAAATACAGAAGAAGGCGACGCAGATGAAGCAGCTATCGAAACAGATGGCTTTTCATTCTACACGGTTGAATTTACATACGGTGCACTTCAGTATGTGCTTGAAGGGGATGAAAAAGTTGCTTTGTCAGAAATCCTTGATGCAGTAGGGATTAAGGAAAACGGCGAGATTAGTAAGGTTGAAGGAAGCAACGATGAACTTTTCAAGCCTATATTAGAAGATAACATTTGGTACATTGAAGCAATATATGCATTTAATACTAGGGAAAAACTTATAGTAACCGTTGCCGAAATAGATTATGTGATTGAAGTTACGGACGCTAATTATGTTGCATCTTTTACGATTAATGGCACTACCACCAACTATGAGACGTTTGCAGCTGCTGTGAGTGCCGCAAATGCATCTGCAGGTGGAGTAATTAAGCTTCTTCAGAATACATCAACAAGTGCATTTCAGATTACAAAGAATACAACATTGAATTTGAATGGAAAGACACTTACCACCACTGGTGTTACTCAATATAGTGGTAAGGGGGCCGCCGCGATAACAGTGGGGACGAATGTAAATATGACGATAGAAGGTGGCGGTACTATTACAACCAGTAATCTATCCGGAACTTGTTATGTGTTAGTGACTGCTTCCGGTAGCGTATGTCATGTGGAGAAAGATGTATATATTCGAGCTGATGTACAGAATAGAACCAATATTGAACTTCGAACTATTTGTGCGGGTGATAACAGTAAAATTTATTTTAAAGATGCCAAAGTTGAAGTAGTAAATGCTGTTAATAATGAGACTAAACTTGCGGTTCTTGTTGCATGGAATGGAGAAATTTATGTTGACGGAGGAGAATATATCTGGGGTAATAACCACACGGATTGGAGTGGTGTATTGGATTCTGTCAATAAAATAACGATTTATGATGGTAAGTTTAATGGAAGAATTTGGTGTAGTGGCTCTGGTACTTATACTATATACGGTGGTGAGTTTAGCCAGCAAAATATATACTTGAACAGTGCTACTAAATATGAGTCTTGGGACAAGTATATCAGTGGTGCGACAGTTACGGATTTGGGTAGCGGTAATACGTATCGATACAAGGTTACTGTTCCGAAGTGCACAATTAACACTGAGACGAATAGTGTAAATGCCGGTAGTGCGTCGGCCAATCCTTCTTCCGGAAAAAAAGGGGAGACAATAACTGTTAAGGCTACGCCTAAAGACGGCTACAAGTTTATTAATTGGTCAGGTGATGCTTCCGGTACGACCAACTCCATACTTAAGACAATACAAGATGGAGATATTAACAAAACATATACATACAAAGCTAATTTTGCTTTAGCAGGTACTCCGGTGCCTTCGGCAAATGACATTAAGGATACATCTATGACAATATCCTGGGATGCGGTTGCCGCAGCAACGGGATATGACCTTTATGTATCTACAGATAGTAATTGTAACACTTCGTATGTTTTAGGATATGCACCCAAATCGGGAACAGCTACATCTGTGTCTGTGACCGGTTTGGATATTAATACTAAGTATTATTATAAGGTGGTGGCAAAAGCACCGGATAATTTAACGTCTTCATCACAAATTTGTAATGCTGTAACGCAAAAAGGAACTGCTGTTGTCGCAAATATTCCGCAACCCAAAACGCCTGAATATACGGGAACACAATTGGAACTTATTACTGCGGGGTCTGCCAATGGTGGAACGCTAAAGTATAGCCTTGATGGAAGCAATTATTCGGAAAACATACCTAGGGCAACAGATGCCGGAAATTATACGGTATATTACAAGGTTTTTGGAGATTCAAATCATAATGATTCACAAGTCCAATCACTGACTGTTTCTATAGCAAAAGCGGGTTGCGTAGTAACCTCTCCTACAGGGAAGATAAATCTTAAATATACGGGAAGTGCACAAGAACTGCTTGAAACCGCGGGGGCGGTGAGCGGTGGAACCATGAATTACAGTCTTGCGAAGGACGGGTCGTATACTACTACTATACCTACGGGAATAAATGCCGGAACATACAGTGTGTGGTATAAAGGTATTGGTGATAGCAATCATAAGGACAGTACACCGGTTGAGATTAAGGTTACGATAGCTAAAGTGCCATGTGAAGTGAATGCGCCTACAGCAAATGTTCTTACTTATACAGGAAATTCGCAGGCTCTTGTAACTGATGGAAGCGTTATAAGCGGAGCTATTAAGTTACAATACTGCAGTACACAAGACGGAACATATACGGATACCGTACCCTACGGAACGAATGCCGGAACGTACTCTGTGTGGTATAAGGGAATCGGTGATGCCAATCATGAAGACGGTATACCTGAGGAAGTTAAGGTGACGATAGCTAAGGCAGATTGTTCGTATACTGCGCCGAAAGCATTATCACTTAAGTTTACAGGAAGTGCACAAGAACTTGTAGAAGCAGGAACAACAAATGATGGAACCTTCTACTATAAACTTACGTTGCTCGGTGATTATTCAACAGATATACCGACTGCAACTAAGAGGGACGAATATAAGGTATGGTATAAGATAGTCGGAGATAGTAATCATAATGATGTTGACCCTCAGAGCGTTTCTGTTGTTATTGATAAAAATGTCAGAGATACAATTACGGTATCGATGAGTAATTACACATATGAACAAGAGGAAGCAATCCCGACACCGGCAACCAATCCGACAAAAGAAGATTTATATGAAAAACCGGTTATAACATATTTTTATAACACCACTGACAGTAATGCGGGCGGTACTGAATGGAAGAGCATGAACTCCACTTCTTTGAATGCCGGTACATATTATATGTATGCTGTAGTGGAAGAAACAGACAGTTATTTGGAATATACAACAGATGCGACTCCATTTACAGTTAATAAAACCACGGCATATACGATAACTCCACCAACAGGAAAGCTTACATACGGTCAAAAACTTAGCGAGGCAATCCTTGAAGGCGGAAGCGCTTCAAAACAGGGCGATTTTGCATGGACTGATGCTGTTAAAGATATTTTGCCGAAGGTTTCCGATAGTGATTTGACAGGATATAGTATGGTATTTACTCCAAGCGGGGATGATGCACTTAACTATGCACCGGTTACGGTTACAACTACGGTAACTGTAGCGAAGAAAAAGGCTAATCCTGAGATTAGTAATATAAAAGTTGATGATGCTGGGAATGTGACCGAGACTATCACGGAAGTTGAAGGAATACTTACCGTAGGAACTGATTATGAGCGGATAGTGAAGGTAGAACCTGAAAAGCCGGGTGACACAAGCACAAATTATACAATTACTTATAACTTTATTGGAAATTACACGGGAACAGTAACTAAGAAGATATCTGTACCGAAATCCCAGAAACCGGGTGACAACATTATCTCAACTGCACAGAATGATCCCAAGTCTGAAGTGCAGTATAAACCTGAAATAGCACCTGTTTCATATGATGATGCCAAGAAAGTAATTAATGATGAGATACGGAAAGTTGCACAGGATTCTTCAAGTGGTCAGAAGGATAAGGCACAGAAAATAGTCGATAAGATTGATGACGGCGAAGAGAGTGAGATCGTATATAATGCGGAACTGTGTGTTGAAATGAAGGCTCTTGACAGTGCACCTACAGAAGATGAAGCGGTTAGGTCGCATGTAGATACCAATATGCCCCGTGTTAATAAGGAGAACATCAGATATGTAGATATATCGGTATATTTAACGTATACTGCACAAATTTCCGGGGATGAGAATACAAAGATAATTCAATCGAAGAAACAGATTCACGATATGAGTGAAGTCGATGTCAATGAAACAATTACCATGGAAGTTCCGGCAGATCTTCGTATTGTTCCTTCAGGATATGAGAGAACTTATTATATAGTAAGAGCTTATAGAAATAGTGATGATACTATTGAAACCAAAACACTGGCACAGACCAAGTCAACCTTGATTAAGTTTACGTCAGATAAGTTTTCAACATATGCATTAATGTATTCGGATTCATTAAAACCCAAGGAACCGGATGATCCTATAGGACCTGACGAACCTACAGAGCCTTCAGATCCCGGTGCTAATTTGCCAAACAAAAATCCGGTTATTGCTCCTTTGAATCCTTCAGTAGGTACAGGATTCAAAGCACCAAAGACAGGAGATATGTCAGCACTATATGTATTAATTGGATTATTCATTGTTGGTGCAGTGGTATTTGTCAGCGGAAGTAGGAAAAAGACTCGTAAATGATAAAAGAAAAACAAACTTTAAGGCAAAAAATGGCCGCCCTAAATAGAGCCACAGAATCTTTTCGTGCTACCAAGAAGAAAACAATAAGTAAGATATGTTCTGTAGGTGTAAAGCATAAATGGTTAAAGTATCCGTCGCTTATTGCGGCGGTGCTTTTCATTTCCATTGTTAATGTTGTTTTTTATGTCAGTCTTTGGATTATTCTAAACAAACA
Organism: Lachnospiraceae bacterium; assembly: GCA_024403235.1. Lineage (GTDB taxonomy): Bacteria > Bacillota > Clostridia > Lachnospirales > Lachnospiraceae > JAKSSF01. Next base: position 59,487 of record JAKSSF010000015.1, read on the forward strand.
TAAAGCAATCGGAATTTGTATTATGGCGATTGCGGCTATAGGATTATTAGTGCTCTATAACGATTACTATTCTGCTGATTCGCTTTATAGACAGACCGAGAAGGATTATGTAATATACGAGAATTCGCAGGATGATGTTATATCTTCGGATGGGTACGAGCTACCGGATGAAAAATTGAGTGATCAGGAGGAGCCTGAACCTGTAGAATGGCAGGACACGTTGAAGATTGATTTTGACGGATTACATTCAATCAATAATGATATAGTAGGTTGGATATATTTTGAAAATGAAGATATAAGTTATCCTATTCTTCAAGGGGAAACGAATGATGACTATTTAAGAACAACATATGTGGGCGAATCATCAATAGAAGGTTCCATATTTCTTGAAAGTATGAATAATTCGGATTTTGACGATTTTCATACGATTATTTACGGCCACAATATGCGTAACCTCTCGATGTTCGGAAGACTGCAATACTATTATAAAGATAGTGAATATTATAACGACCATAAGTATTTCCAGATAATAACTCCGGGTAAGAAGTATCGGTATGAAATAGTTTCATACAAACATGTGGAAGATAACGATTCGATATATGAAGTAAAAGAGATGGTCGGAACAGAGTGCAATGATTTTATGCAGGGAAAAATTATGAACGGTTCTTTGACCGGGGTGAATGTGAATGTAAGCGAAAACGACCATATAGTAACACTTTCAACATGCTCATTAGGTGATAACAGATTCGTTGTAAGTGCCTTAAGGGTTGATGAAGAGTAAAATAATTAGCACAGAAAATGTCATAGAAATGTTCAAGATGGGAGCAAAGGGATTGCTCGAAGCATTCGCTGAATTTATCAGACCCAAGAGTGTTCACGAGAGAGTTATAGAGAAGCAAAAAATTGTGGATGCTTCTAAAAATATGCCGAAGAATATTGAAGTAATACCAAAGAAAAAACATGACATTGCAATATAAATGTATGGGATCAGAGTTGTTGCTCTGGTTCCAGTTTTTTTATTTTACATGTGGACTGATATTGGTCCCTTTGCAAATGAGATACCACATAAAATTTAAAACAAAAAGGACTATTTT
>JAKSSF010000016.1 GCA_024403235.1 Lachnospiraceae bacterium
TATTACAGAGACAGTAAACCAAGACTTCTGTGGATAAAACTGCGGAAACTCAAGCAAAGTGAAAGTTGAAAATATATGCAAACTACGATATAATTTGCATATATCACGCAAGGAGGAGACTAATATGTTAACATTACAAGAATCCATAAGACCGTCTGCTGATTTACGAAATCATTATGCTGAGATTTCAAAACAATGTAAGGATAATAAAGAAGCTGTAATTATTACAGTAAATGGTAGAGGTGACACGGTTTCACTTTCCTACGAAGAATATAAAAATATGAAAGCAAGAATAGAACTATTGGAAGTATTAGCCGAAGCTGAGAATGATGTAAAAAATGGTAGAGTTGCTCCAATAACTGAGACATTTGATGATTTAAGAAACATGCTTCAGGAGGGGTAATTTATGAAGTATGAAGTAATAAGGACTGATACAGCTGATGCAGGTATTAGGAAAATAGTTTTGTATATTGCCCAAAATTTCGGAAATGCGGTTGCCCTTGAGAAACTCAGTGAGTTAGAAAAGCAAATTTTTGAATTGGGGGAGGATCCGTATAATGGAAGTGAGCCAAGATATCTTGTTCTCAAGAGGCAAGGATATAAGGTTCTTATTCTTGAAAAAGATTTGGTTTTTTATAAAATAGATGAAGATAGTAAAAAAGTAGTAATATATGCAGTCGTTGATCAACGCCAGGATTATTTAAATATTATTCGTGGTTTGTAGTACAAGTTCGAACATTCTTCTTGTATGTCAAAAATATTAATATATAATGAATGCAGTATATGTAGGATTATAAATGGAGTTAAAAAACAATCAGGACTTAGTCATTTGTATAGAGGATGGGTTAGATACCACGGCAGGAGAGCAACTGGCAGAAAAACTGGGTGTGGAAATTCGAAAAGATAAAGGGGAAACCTTAACCCTTTGCTATAGAAAAGAAGGCTTGTTTTTGGAAGGCTTTGGTCTTTCCTATCAGGGGGATTTTACCAGACTGTTGCCCCGTGTTACCAATGGCCATCTGGCACATGAAATGCTATATCGCATTGCCAAAACAAAAGAGCAGGAGCCGATGGCTGTGGATGCCACAGCGGGACTTGGAGAGGACAGCTTTCTATTGGCTGCTTGTGGATATACCCTTACCATGTTTGAGCAAAATCCGGTGATAGCAGCCTTATTGCAGGATGCACTGAAACGGGCAAAACAGCACAGTGTTTGCGGTAGCATTGCAGAGAGGATGACTTTGGTAGAGGGAAACAGTATAGAGCTGATGCCAAAATTAACTACGAAACTGGATCTTTTGTATCTGGATCCTATGTTTCCCAAAAGACAAAAATCAGGATTGATTCATAAAAAATTGCAGTTATTACAAAAATTAGAACAGCCCTGTATGGAAGAAGAATTGCTGTTTCAAACAGCTTGGCAGGTGTATCCCAAAAAGCTGGTAGTAAAAAGACCCCTAAAGGGTAGCTTGCTGGCAGGGGAAAAACCAAATCATTCTATTCAAGGGAAAGCCATTCGATATGATTGTTTCGTGCCAACTAGACATGTCGGATACAAATGAGAGGAGATTGTTTTAGCAGAATCTCCTAAATGATGCGCCTTTTATCGTGGAATGAAAAAGGTGTGTAGATAGAAGAAAAGAGGTTACACCATGGGATTTGTTTCCACCAATGAAATGCAACATTTTGGATTTGAAGATTGTCAACTGCTTTCCTGGGAAAGCATAGGACCGGATATTGTGATACAGGCGGATGCCTTGATTGTAGAAGCAAATAATTCACAAAATACAAATTTTACCAGAAGTTATGCAGATACTGTTACAGTAAAATTTGAAAATGGTAAGATTATAGAAGGCTGTAAAGAAGGATTTCGGTATTTAGATGCCAATGATGTATTGGTTTCTGAAACAGAAGATGAAATCTTGGAAGAAGCAGCGTTAGAACAAATTTTAAAACAATGTCAAACCAATACCATGTACTGGTTTGCCTGTGTGCAGAATTCACCGGAAGAATATTGTCTTTCTATTGAGTTCCCACCTGCTGAGGCATATGATACCACGCCCGGAGATTCTTTCCGGATACAGATTCGTTGTACAAAAGTGACAGTTCGTTGGGAAAGATATTTAAATCGAGTACAGTAGTAGGATAGTGTATGCAAAGATTAAATCAAGACATTAAAGAAAAAAATTTCAAACCAGTCTACCTGCTGTATGGCGAAGAAGCGTACTTGATTAAGCAATATAAGGATCGATTGATGGCTGCGGTTTCTTCTGATGGAGATTCTATGAATGTCCATCGATATGTGGGAAAAGATGTGGAAACAAAGGAAATCATTTCTCTGGCAGAAACCCTTCCTTTTTTGGCCCAGTATCGAGTGATTTTATTGGAAAATACAGGCTGGCTCAAGAAAGGGAATGAAGAACTTTTGACCTATTTGCCTAATCTTTGTGACAGTACCATTTTGATTTTGGCAGAACAGGAAGTAGACAGACGGGTAAAGCTTTTTGATCAAATCAAAAAGCAGGGTCGATGTGTAGAATTTCAAAAGCAAACCGATGTAACCTTGCAGAAATGGATTCTGGGCATTTTAAAAAAAGAAAATAAATCTATTTCCCAACAGACACTGCTTCATTTTCTGGAAACCGTAGGAGAGGATATGGATCGGATTCGTTCGGAACTGGAAAAGCTTTTGATGTATACCTATCAAAAGGAAAGTATTTCCATAGAGGATGTGGATAGCGTTTGTGTTAGGCAGGTACAAAACCAGATTTTTGATATGATACAGGCTTTGGCAGACAGAAATCAGCAAAAAGCCTTGGATTTGTATTACGATTTACTTTCCTTAAAAGAAAAACCTATGAAGATCATTGCTTTGATCGGAAGACAGTTCAATTTGATGTTGCAAATCAAAGAATTGCAAAGAAAAGGCTATGACAAAAAAGGAATGAGCGAAAAAACCGGGTTGCGGGAATTTCTGATTCCCAAATACGCGGCCAGTGCCAGTCGTTTTTCCGGGAAGGAACTGCGACAGGCCCTGGAAGAATGCGTGGAATTGGAAACCGCTGTGAAAACGGGACAATTAAAAGAGGCTCTCAGCGTAGAAATATTGTTGGTAAAATATAGTAAAAAAGGACAATTCGTACAGGAAGGGGAATAAAAATGATTGCATTATTTTTAGCAGAAGGAAATGAAGAAATTGAAGCTTTAACAGTAGTGGATCTTTGTAGAAGAGCGGGACTGGATATTCAAACCGTGTCTGTAACAGGCCAAAAACAGGTAAGAAGCTCTCACGGTATTTTGGTGGAAGCAGATATGCTATTAGAAGATGTGGATTTTTCAAAGGTAGAGATGCTTGTATTGCCGGGTGGAATGCCGGGTACTTTAAATCTGGAGGCTTGTGCACCTTTGATGGAACAGATAAAAGCTTTCCATCAGGCAGGAAAATATATCAGTGCCATTTGTGCAGCACCTACTGTATTTGGCCGTGCAGGGATTTTGGAAGGCCGAGAAGCCTGCTGTTATCCGGAGATGGAAGGGGATTTGTTAGGCGCAAAGGTTTCCTACGCACCTGTAGTAGAGGATGGCCACATTTTAACCAGCCGTGGTATGGGAACTGCCATTCCCTTTGGTTTAGCTATTGTGTCAAGATTTAAAGGACAGGATTACGCCGACGAATTGGCAAAGAAAATTGTATTTTCACTATAAATTTTCACAAGAAGAAGGATTGGGTACTATGCCAAAACCTTTGGAAAAGTTAAAAAATGGAATAGCTCTTACCAAAGAAGATTTCCTTTGGATATTGGAGAAACAGGAGGAGAAGGGTTTTCGGGAAACCTTACAGGAGTATGCCCTGCAGCTTCGAAAAAAAAACTTTGGTAACACAATCTATATCAGAGGACTGATAGAGATTTCCAATTACTGTAAAAATAATTGTTATTACTGCGGGATTCGGAGAGAAAACAGTTCCATTCACCGCTATCGCCTGGAGGAGGATACTATTCTTTCCTGCGTGGCGGAAGGATATGCATTGGGATTTCGGACCTTTGTATTACAAGGCGGAGAAGATCCCTATTATACCGACGAAAGGCTTTGTTCCATACTAAAAAAGATAAAGCAAAATCATCCCGATTGTGCAATTACTTTATCCTTAGGGGAAAGAAGTAAAGACAGTTATTTGGCGTTGTTTCAGGCAGGGGCAGACAGGTATTTGTTACGGCATGAAACGGCGACAGAAAGCCATTACGGAATGCTGCATCCGGAACAAATGAGTTGGCAAAATAGGATCCGGTGCCTACAGCAATTAAAAGAAATTGGATATCAGGTGGGCTGTGGATTTATGGTAGGATCCCCCTTTCAGACGAAGGAGCATTTGGCCAATGACTTGTTATTTTTACAACAGTTTCGTCCCCACATGGTAGGTATTGGTCCTTTTATACCCCAAGGGCAAACGCCTTTTGGACAGTATGCCGGTGGAACGGTAGAGCAAACTTTATTTTTGTTATCTCTCATTCGCATTCTATTGCCACAGGTACTACTTCCTGCTACCACCGCGTTGGGATCTTTAGAAGTAGGAGGCAGAGAAAAGGGGATATTGGCAGGTGCCAATGTAGTGATGCCCAATTTGTCACCCAAGGAAGCCAGAGAGAATTATACATTATATGATAATAAGCTTTCTACCGGTCTGGAAAATGCCCATTCACTACAGGCATTACAGGAAAGTATGAAAGCAATCGGTTATGAAATCGTCATAGACAGAGGAGATGCCCCTGGAGTATTAGAACAACAGAAACGATAGATTTGAAGAGGAATACAGCATGTATCATGTTACATCAAGAAAAGCAGAAGAGTTTATAGACCATGGGGAGATTCAAGAAACCTTAGCCTATGCAGATGCACACAAAGAGGATGCAGTCCTGATTTCTTCTATTTTACGAAAGGCAAAAGAGGGAAAAGGGTTAGATCATAGAGAAGCCAGCGTGTTGTTGGCTTGTACCTTGCCGGACAAAAATGAAGAAATATTGAATATGGCAAAGAAAATCAAAGAAGATTACTACGGGAATCGTATTGTATTGTTTGCTCCTTTGTATTTGTCTAATTATTGTATCAACGGTTGCACCTATTGCCCATATCATGGAAAAAATAAAACCATTCCAAGAGTAAAGTTGACCCAGGATCAGATTCGGGCAGAGGTTATGGCGTTGCAGGATATGGGACATAAACGACTTGCCATTGAAAGTGGAGAACATCCCATTTATAACCCTATTGCATATATTTTGGAATCCATTGATACCATTTATTCTATCAAACATAAAAATGGTGCCATTCGAAGAGTGAATGTGAATATTGCAGCCACTACTGTAGAAGAATATAAAATGCTGCATGATGCAGGCATTGGCACCTATATTTTGTTCCAGGAAACCTATCATAAAGAATCCTATGAACAGTTACATCCTACCGGACCAAAATCTGATTATGCCTATCATACAGAAGCTATGGACCGTGCCATGGAAGGTGGCATTGATGATGTAGGATTGGGGGTTTTGTTTGGATTGGAAAAATATCGATATGAGTTTGCAGGATTGTTAATGCATGCGGAACATCTGGAAGCTACCTTTGGAGTAGGGCCCCATACCATTTCTGTTCCCAGAATCTGTCCCGCAGAAGATATTGATTTGAATGCCTTTACAGATGCCATTGCAGATGATACCTTTGCAAAGATTATTGCCTGCATTCGAATTGCAGTGCCTTATACAGGAATGATTATTTCTACCAGAGAATCCGCAAAAATGAGAGCCAGAGCCTTGGATTTGGGAATTTCTCAGATTTCCGGTGGTTCCCGTACCTCTGTAGGTGGCTATACCACAGAGGAAAGACCGGAGGATACGGTGCAGTTTGATGTTTCTGACAGAAGATCTTTGGATGAAGTGATGAAATGGCTGATGGAACTGGGCTATGTACCATCTTTCTGCACCGCCTGCTATCGGGAAGGTCGTACGGGAGATCGATTTATGGCATTATGTAAGGCAAAGCAGATCCAAAATTGTTGCCTTCCAAATGCATTACTTACCTTGAAGGAATATTTAAGTGATTATGCCAGCCCTGCAACCCAAATAGAAGGGGAAAGAATTATAAAACAGTTTATGCCACAGGTTACCAATCCTGTAGCAAGAGATACCTTAGCCAATCGATTGACCTTGATTGAACAGGGAGAAAGGGATTTTAGGTTCTAAATATGGGAATGGAAACTGCGCCTGCTGCTTTTCGAAAGCATATTACCTTATTGGGAAAACGAAATGCAGGAAAATCCAGTTTAATCAATGCCATTACCGGACAGGAGTTGTCTATTGTATCAGATACGCCCGGAACTACCACAGACCCGGTACAAAAGAGTATGGAAGTGTTGCCCCTGGGACCGGTGGTTTTCATTGACACCCCCGGCTTGGATGATGAAGGGGAACTTGGAACTCTTCGAGTGGAAAAAGCATATCGAATGTTGGATAAAACCGACATTGCTGTCATAGTGCTGGATGCCCAGGAAAAATGGGGCGAAAAGGAAAATAGCATTGCAAAATTGTTGCTGCAAAGAAAAATTCCAATGACTATAGTAGTCAATAAAATAGACTTGGTTTCACAGGAAGAATTGCAACAGATACAAAAAAATATAGAAGACGCCTTGCAGCAAATGGCAGAAGAAACAGCAGGGCAGGACTATAGTAAACAACAAGGTATGCCCACGATTTTATTTGCCAGTGCAAATCATAGAATAGGCTTGGATTCCATAAAAGAAACTTTGGCCAGATTAGGGAATAAAGAACCGGGAGCAGATACCATTATTTGTGATAGATTACATGCCGGAGATGTGGTGGTATTGGTCATTCCTATTGATGAATCGGCTCCTAAGGGACGGTTAATTCTGCCCCAACAGATGGTACTTCGAGAATTGCTGGATCATAGGATGATACCGGTTTGCTGTCAGGTAAAGGATTTATCCAAGGCTTTAGAAGTCTTAAAAGAAAAACCTAAACTGGTAATTACCGACAGCCAGGCATTTGGGGCAGTGAATCAGATTTTGGAGAAGGATATTCTACTCACTTCCTTTTCTATTCTGATGGCCAGATGGAAGAAAACCTTGGAGCCGTCAGTAAAAGCGGCAAGGTTACTGGAACAGTTACAGGATGGCGACAAGATTTTAATAGCAGAGGGCTGTACTCATCATAGGCAGTGTGGGGATATCGGTACAGTAAAATTACCTGCGTGGATAGAAAACTTCTCCGGGAAAAAACTTCAGTTTTCATTCACAAGTGGAACCCAGTTTCCGGATGACTTAAATCAGTATCGACTTATTGTGCACTGCGGTGGCTGTATGTTGAATGAAGCGGAAATGGGATCCAGATATCAAAAAGCCGGAGAGGCAAGCATTCCTATTACCAATTATGGTATCGCCATTGCCCATATAAACGGTATCTTAAAAAGAAGTTTGGCACCACTGGGAATGGAGTAAAAAAATACTAGAAATATAGATGCCCTTGTGATATAATCGTAGGGCAATTGTGGTTTCTTTTCGAAAAAGAAATCCAAAGCATGAAGAGAAAAAAGCAAAAAGCTTAAGGGAGGAAATAGATTTATGAGTTTACAAGTTGAAAATTTAGACAACAATATGGCAAAACTTACCATTGAAGTTGCAGCAGATGTGGTAGAGGCTGCTATTGAATCTGCATACCAGAAACAGAAAAGAAACATTAACATTCCCGGATTCCGTAAAGGTAAGGTTACTCGTAAGGTTGTAGAAAAAATGTACGGCCCTGCAGTATTTTATGATGATGCAATCAATGAAATGATTCCGGAAGCCTATGATAAAGCTTTAGAGGAATACGATGGGGAAGTAGTTGCATATCCTAAGATTGATATTGTGCAGATTGAAGCAGGAAAGCCTTTTATCTTCACTGCAGAAGTGATTTTGAAACCGGTTGCTACACTTGGTACCTACAAGGGTGTTAAGGTAGAAAAAATGGAAACCACTGTTTCTGAGGAAGAAGTAGATCAGGCAATTGAACAGGAAAGAGAAAGAAATGCCAGAACTGTTGCAGTAACAGAACGGGCTGTGAAATCCGGTGATGAAACTATCATTGATTTCGAAGGATTTGTAGATGGTGTTGCTTTTGAAGGTGGCAAAGGTGAGAATTATCCGCTTACCATTGGCTCCGGTGCATTTATTCCCGGTTTTGAAGATCAGCTGATTGATAAAAACATTGGAGAAGATGTAGAAGTTAATGTGACTTTCCCAGAGAACTATCAGGCAGAAGATTTGGCAGGCAAAGCTGCTATGTTCAAATGTGTAGTTCGTGAAATCAAAGAAAAACAGCTTCCTGAATTAGATGATGAATTCGCAGCAGAAGTTTCAGAATTTGATACTTTGGCAGAATATAAGGAAGATGTGAAGAAAAACTTAGAAGAGAAGAAAGCAGATGAAGTTGCAGCTGCAAAAGAAACTGCAGTTTTAGATGCCATCATTGCAGATGCTAAAATGGAAATTCCGGAGGAAATGGTTTCCTTCCGTCAGCGCAGAATGTTAGATGATTTTGCAGCAAGATTCCAGGGACAGGGTCTTAGCTTACAGCAGTATTATCAGTTCACCGGTATGAATGAACAGATGATGATGGATCAGTTAAAACCACGTGCAGAGCAGGAAATCAAGTCTGAATTGGTATTAGAGGCAGTAGTTGCTGCAGAAAATATCGTTCCTTCTGAAGCAGAGTATACAGAAGAAATCGGTCGTCTTGCTGAAAGCTATCAGATGGAAGTAAAAGATGTAGAAGAAAGACTTGGCGAAAAGGGTAAGAAACAGGTGATGAATGACCTTGCAGTTCGTGCTGCCGCAAAATTAGTAGTGGATGCTGCTGTAGAAGAATAATCCCTAGGGATACAAAAGAGAACAATATGATAATTAATAAGGGTCAAAAGCAGATACTTTTGGCCCTTTATCCACATTTAAGCTTTAAGGAGGACAAAAATGAGTTTAGTACCTTATGTCATTGAACAAACAAGCAGAGGAGAAAGATCTTACGATATTTATTCCAGATTGTTAAAAGAAAGAATTATTTTTTTGGGTGAAGAGGTAAATGAGGTGACTGCTTCTGTCGTAGTAGCTCAGCTGTTGTTTTTGGAAGCAGAAGATCCTGAAAAGGATATCCATTTATATATCAATAGCCCCGGTGGTTCTGTAACAGCAGGTATGGCGATTTATGATACCATGCAGTTTATTAAATGTGATGTTTCTACCGTATGTATCGGTATGGCAGCTTCTATGGGCGCATTTCTTCTTGCAGGTGGTGCAAAAGGAAAACGGTATGCCCTTCCCAATGCGGAAATTATGATCCATCAGCCTTTAGGTGGTGCCCAGGGACAGGCTACAGAAATTGAAATTGCTGCAAAGCATATCCTTCGTACTAAGGAAAAATTAAATCGTATATTAGCAGAAAATACAGGGAAATCCATAGAAGAAATTTCTGCAGATACAGAAAGAGATAATTGGAAAACTGCCGAGGAAGCAAAGGAATATGGCTTAATTGATGCTATCTTTTCTTCTCACAGTGACATTTCAAAATAATATAATAATTAATTGTAAAATAGATAGGTAGAAAAATGGCTGGAAAGAATTCAGACGGACATGTAAAATGTTCCTTTTGTGGGAAACCTCAGAATCAGGTAAGAAAGCTGATTGCTGGGCCAAATGGTATTTACATTTGTGATGAATGTATTGACATTTGCTATGATATCATTGAAGAAGAGTATGGCGATGATATGGAACCGGAAATGGGAGAGGAAATCAACCTTTTAAAACCGGTGGAAATCAAAAAGTTTTTGGATGAGTATGTAATTGGTCAGGAGGCTGCTAAGAAAGTATTATCTGTGGCTGTCTATAACCATTACAAACGAATTATGGCAAAACAAGAGGATGATGGCATAGAGCTGCAGAAAAGCAATATCATTATGGTAGGACCTACCGGCTCCGGTAAAACTTACCTTGCACAAACTCTTGCCAAAATCATTAATGTGCCTTTTGCCATTGCAGATGCTACTACACTGACAGAGGCAGGGTATGTAGGGGAGGATGTAGAAAATATTCTTCTAAAATTGGTACAAGCAGCAGATTACAATATTGAAAGAGCACAGCTTGGTATTATCTATATTGATGAAATCGATAAGATTACCAAAAAGAGTGAAAATGTTTCTATTACCAGAGATGTATCCGGGGAAGGGGTACAACAGGCACTGTTAAAGATTATTGAGGGAACAGTTGCCAGTGTGCCACCACAGGGCGGCAGAAAGCATCCCCATCAGGAACTGATTCCGGTAGAAACTTCCAATATTTTATTCATTTGTGGCGGTGCTTTTGATGGATTAGAAAAAATTATTGAAACCAGATTGGATCGAAAGAGCATTGGGTTCCATTCAGATGTGGTAGAAAATAACACCAAGGATATTGGTACCCTTCTGCAAGAAGTTACACCACAGGATATGGTGAAATTTGGTTTGATTCCGGAATTTGTTGGTCGTGTACCGATTCATGTATCTTTAGAAGGTTTGGATGAAGCTGCTTTGATTCGGATTTTGAAAGAGCCTAAAAATGCATTGGTAAAGCAATACCAGAAGCTTTTCGGTTTCGATGGTGTTTCTCTGCAATTTGAGGATGAAGCCATTCAAATGATTGCAGCCAAAGCAGTAGAGCAAAAGACAGGAGCCAGAGGACTTCGCTCTATCATGGAAAGTATTTTGATGGATGTGATGTATCAGATTCCGTCCGATGAAACTATCGAAAGTTGCTTGATTACCAAAGAGGTAGTAGAAGGTAAGGCCAATCCCGTTGTAACACATAAACAGTAAACAGAAAAATACCGCTCACAATTGGGCGGTTTTTTTTGAATCAGTTAGTATAGCAAGATAAAAATTATGGAAAAATTTGAGCAAATACCAGAAGAAAATTGGGAACAGGAAGAAAAACAGAACGAAAATTTAGAAATGCCGGCTATTGCGTTAAGGGGGCTTACCGTATTCCCCCATATGGTGATTCATTTCGATGTCAGTAGAGCAGCCTCTATTGTTGCCCTGGAACAGGCGGTGTCCGGTAATCAGCGTATTTTTTTGGTAACCCAGAAAAATACAGAGGCAGAGGAGCCGGACAAAGAAGATTTATATGCGGTAGGTACTATTGCGATTGTAAAGCAGCTTAATAAACTTCCCGGAAAGATTGTGCGTGTTCTTGTAGAGGGAGAAAACAGAGCTGCATTGACAAGGGTTCATAGAGATGAAAAAGAATGTTTACAGGTTTTCGTGGAGAATCTGGTATCTGTTCCGGTGGAGGACCCCCTGGAAGAAAAAGCTATTTTACGCCAATTGGAGGAAGAATTCCAGGAATATTTAACACATTTTCCCAAGGTAGGAAAAGGGTTATTAAAAAGTATTCCTGTGGCAAAACGAGTAGGCCCTATTGTGGATCAAATTGCGGCCAATTTACCATTATCCTTTGAAAATAAGCAAAGCCTGTTGGAAACCGGTGAAGAAAGAAAGCGGGCAGAAATTCTCTCCCGCATTTTACGGAACGAAATTGAAATTGCCAAAGTAAAAGATGATTTTACCGCAAAAGTTAGAGAACAGGTCCAGACCCACCAAAAGGAATATGTTTTAAAAGAGCAAATGCAGCTGATTCGTAAGGAGTTAGGGGAAGAGGATTCTAACGAAGAAGAGAAGTTTCTGGAAAAAGTGGATGGACTGAAGGCCATGAAAGAAATTAAGGATAGAATTCGGAAGGAAATCAAAAAGTGGGCAGGTATTTCTCATAACAGCTCTGAAAACACATTGCAGAGAACCTTCATTGAAACCCTTTTGGAAATGCCCTGGGATAAATGCAGTAAGGATCATTTGAGCTTAAGAGATTGTGAGAAACAGTTAAATGACGATCACTACGGATTAGAAGAGGTAAAGGATCGTATTCTGGAATATTTGGCGGTTCGAATTTTAACCAAGAAAGGGGATGCTCCCATTTTATGCCTTGTAGGACCTCCCGGTACTGGAAAAACTTCCATTGCCAAATCTGTTGCGGCAGCATTGCATAAAAAATATGTGCGTATTTGTTTAGGTGGAGTACGAGATGAGGCAGAAATCCGCGGCCACAGAAAAACCTATGTAGGGGCTATGCCTGGCCGTATTGCAGTGGCATTGAAGCAGGCGGGGGTAAAGAATCCTCTCATACTGTTGGATGAAATAGATAAAGTAAGTAATGACTATAAAGGAGATACTTTTTCTGCATTATTAGAAGTATTGGACAGTGAACAAAACAAGCATTTTCAGGATCATTATTTGGAAATGCCTATGGATTTGTCTGAAGTGTTCTTTTTAGCAACTGCCAATGATTTGTCGCATGTGCCAAGACCGTTACTGGACCGTATGGAAGTCATTAGCTTAAGTAGTTATACAGAAAAAGAGAAATTTCATATTGCCAAAGAACATTTATTGGCAAAGCAATATGAAAAAAATGGTATTAAAGAAGCGCAGCTACAAATCAAGGATTCTGCTCTTCGGGAAATCATTTCCGGTTACACGAAAGAAGCAGGGGTTAGACAGTTAGAGCGAGAAATTGGAAAGCTGTGCCAGAAAAGAGCCAGAGAAATTGTGGAAGAAAAGACAGGCAAACCTACTGTAACGGCACAGAATCTGGAACATTACCTGGGCAAGAGAAAATACCGTAAAGACCATATTTTGCCTGCGCCGGAAATTGGCATTGTGCGAGGCTTAGCATGGACCGCAGTAGGTGGTGATACATTGCAAATCGAAGTCAATACTATGCCTGGTAAAGGAGAAGTAAAGCTTACCGGACAAATGGGAGATGTGATGAAGGAATCTGCCCAAATTGGGTTTAGTTATGTGCGTTCTTTAAGTGATAGATATCACCTTACCCAAAGTGTTTTCCAAAAACAGGATTTCCATATCCATATTCCGGAAGGGGCAGTACCAAAGGATGGTCCATCTGCCGGTATTACTATGGCAACCGCCTTAATTTCTGCAGTAACAAAAAAGCCTGTTCGAGCGGATATTGCCATGACCGGTGAGATTACTTTGCGAGGAAAAGTACTTCCTATTGGAGGTTTAAAAGAAAAACTGTTGGCAGCAAAGAACGCAGGTATTACAATGGTATTAGTACCTATGGAAAACGAAAAGGATGTTCAGGAGATTTCCAAAGAAATTACAAAGGGACTGGATATCCAATTTGTAGAAACCATGGATCAGGTACTGTCCTTTGCCTTTGCGTAAAGGATATTGAAGGAGTTTATTGATGGTAATTAAAGAGGTTTCGTTGGAATGTGTCTGTGGCATTACCAGTACATTGCCGGAGAATATTCTGCCGGAGGTGGCTTTTGCAGGGAAAAGTAATGTGGGAAAATCCTCCCTCATTAACGCTCTCATGAATCGAAAGTCACTGGCCAGAACCAGTTCCAGTCCGGGAAAGACACAAACCATTAATTTTTATAATGTCAATGATCAATTATATTTTGTGGATTTGCCAGGCTATGGTTTTGCAAAAGCCAATGAGCAGGTAAAAGCCCAGTGGGGCAAAATGATTGAGCGATATTTGCAAAAATCCAAACAATTAAAGCTGGTGTTTTTGTTAATTGATATTCGTCATGAGCCGGGAGCAAATGATAAACAGATGTATCAGTGGATTTTAAGCAATCATTATGAACCTGTTATTATTGCTACTAAATTGGATAAAATCAAACGCAGTCAGGTTCAGAAGCATGTAAAAATGGTGCGGGAAGGACTGCAGGCGGTAAAAGGAACCATAGTGATTCCCTTTTCCGCAGAAACAAAACAGGGAAGAGAAGAGATTTACGAATTATTAGACAGTTTTTTAGAAGACCGGGAGTGTTTGGATGAAGAATAAGCTAGTATGGGTAATATGTGTCTGCCTGCTATTTTCTTGTGGCTGTCAGAAAAGTCTGGATCAAATGAAAGCAGGATTTGATGCTTTAGCAAATAGAGAATATGAAGAGGCTTTGGATTGTTTTCTAAAAGCGGAGGAAGCAGGGGATTCTTCCAGAAAGATTTATCGTGGAAAGGGCTTGGCTTATATGGGACTGACCCAGTATGAGGAAGCTATTGACAGTTTACAACAAGCTTTATATAACAGTCCTGCCTGGATAGATGACTTTGACTATGATACCAATTATTATATGGCAGTAGCCTATGCCAAAAGTGGAGACCCGGAAAGTGCTATCAAAATTTATGACGGCATTTTGGATTTGCACAAAAAGGATAAGGATGCTTATTACCTGCGAGGCTATTTAAAAGCACAAACCCAGGATTTGGATGGGGCATTAAAGGATTTTAAGAAAAGTCTGGAACTGTCTAAAAAAGATGTGAATCTTTATTTGGATATTTTCGAGGCATTGAAAAGCTTTGGGTATGAAGAAGACGGAAAACTTTTACTGGAACAATTATTGTTGGAAAAAGAGAAGAGTTTATCCAACTTTGAGTTGGCAAGAATCCATTATGATTTGGGAAATTATCAGGAGGCAAAAGACTATCTGGATAAAAAAATGGATAGAGAAAATGCAGATCAATTGTTGCTGTTAGGGCAGGTTCATGAAAAACTGGGAGATTTTAATTATGCCATTAGTTTATATACTCAGTTTTTAAATTCTCATCAGGATAATGCCAAGGTATATAATCAATTGGGGCTTTGTCGATTGGATGCGGGAGAAAGTGAGGCTGCACTGGAAGCCTTTGAAAAGGCCTTAGAAGTAGAGGACAGTACTATGACTCAAAATCTGCAGTTTAATAAAATTGTGGCTTATGAACATATGGGAGATTTTACTACAGCAGCAAGCTTAATGGGACAGTATTTAAAAGAATATCCGGATGATTCTGCAGCAGTAAGAGAGTATCAGTTTTTAGAGACAAGATAACATTCCACAATGAGTGAAGGAGAAGGATTATGTTTCAGGTAATCAAACGAGAAGGGGAAGAAGCGGATTTTACCTTACATAAAATCAGTGATGCAATCAAAAAAGCATTTGATGCCACAGACGTGACCTATGACAATGAAATTATTGATTTGCTGGCTTTACGAGTAACCGCAGATTTTCAAAATAAAGTAAAAGATGGGGCCATTCATGTAGAAGATATTCAGGATAGTGTAGAGCGTGTGTTAGAGCAGGCCGGCTTTTCTGAGGCTGCCAAAGCTTTCATTTTATACCGTAAACAACGGGAAAAGATGCGTAACTTAAAATCCACTATTTTGGATTATAAGGATGTGGTAAACAGTTATGTGAAAGTAGAGGATTGGCGTGTAAAGGAAAACTCTACAGTAACTTACTCTGTAGGTGGTTTAATTCTTAGTAATTCCGGGGCAGTTACGGCCAATTACTGGTTGTCAGAAATCTATGACACAGAGATTGCACAGGCCCATCGAAATGCAGATATTCATATTCACGACCTTTCTATGCTAACCGGGTATTGTGCCGGTTGGTCTTTAAAACAGTTGATTCAAGAAGGGTTAGGCGGTATTACAGGAAAAATTACTTCCGCACCTCCGGCCCACTTGTCTGTACTGTGTAATCAGATGGTAAACTTTTTAGGTATTATGCAAAATGAATGGGCAGGAGCCCAGGCATTTTCTTCTTTTGATACTTATTTGGCACCCTTTGTAAAAGTAGATAATCTGTCTTATGACGAAGTGAAAAAATGTTTGGAATCCTTTATTTACGGGGTGAATACTCCCAGCCGTTGGGGCACCCAGGCACCTTTCAGTAATATTACCTTGGACTGGACGGTACCGGATGACCTGGCAGAGCTTCCTGCAATTGTAGGAGGCAAAGAAATGGATTTTTGCTATAAAGACTGTAAAAAAGAAATGGATATGGTAAATAAGGCCTTTATTGAAACCATGATTGAAGGGGATGCCAATGGACGAGGCTTCCAATATCCCATTCCCACCTATTCCATTACCAAAGATTTTGATTGGTCAGATACAGAAAACAACAGACTCTTATTTGAAATGACAGCAAAATATGGTACGCCATATTTTTCCAACTATATCAATTCTGATATGGCACCCAGTGATGTCCGGTCTATGTGCTGTAGATTGCGCTTGGATTTACGAGAATTACGCAAAAAGATGGGTGGTTTCTTTGGAAGCGGCGAAAGTACCGGCAGCGTAGGCGTGGTAACCATCAATATGCCACGAATTGCCTATTTGGCGGCCAATGAAGAGGATTTCTTCAGACGCCTGGATAAAATGATGGATATTTCTGCCAGAAGTTTGAAAATCAAGCGAGGCGTTATTTCCAGATTGCTGCAAGAAGGATTATATCCCTATACCAAACGATATTTAGGCACCTTTGATAATCACTTTTCTACCATTGGTTTGATTGGCATGAATGAGGTGGGCTTAAATGCCAATTGGTTACGAGCAGACATGAGAAGTAAATCCACTCAGGAATTTACCAAGAAAGTTCTGAACCATATGCGGAATCGATTGTCGGATTATCAGGAGCAGTATGGAGATTTGTATAACTTAGAGGCTACCCCTGCAGAGTCCACCACCTATCGTCTGGCAAAACACGATAAGGAAAGATGGCCCGCTATTATTACCGCAGGGAAAAGCGGAGATACCCCCTATTACACCAATTCTTCTCATTTGCCGGTGGATTATACAACAGACATTTTTGAAGCATTGGATATTCAGGATGAATTACAGACCTTATACACCAGTGGAACTGTATTCCATGCCTTTTTAGGAGAAAAATTACCGGATTGGCGTGCTGCAGCAGAATTGGTTCGCACCATTGCGGAAAATTATAAACTGCCCTATTACACCATGTCTCCCACCTATTCTATCTGTAAAAATCACGGATACTTGGCTGGAGAAGTAAAAATATGTCCTCATTGTCAGGAAAAAACCGAGGTGTATAGCCGTATTACAGGGTACTATCGCCCGGTGCAAAATTGGAATGATGGAAAACTGCAGGAATATAAAAACCGTACCGAATATGAACCGGAAAAAAGTACATTAAAGAAAAAAGAGAACACCGCTTTTGGCGGATTGGAAGAAAAAGAATTTTTGCAGGAAGAAGAGGGAATCTTTTTATTTACCACCAAAACCTGTCCCAACTGTAGGGCAGCAAAGGAATATTTGAAAGAAATGCCCTATACATTAGTAGACGCAGAAGAAAACCCCCAGTTAACCACGAAATATGGAGTCATGTCTGCCCCTACCTTAGTGGTTATGAAACAGGGAGAAATCAAAAAATACGGAAATCTTTCTGCAATCAAAAAATATGTGGAAGAGTAGGAAGTTTTTTTGATATAATGAATTAGTTGGTTAGGGAATCATTTTAATCATTCCAGGAGGAAGAAACTATGATAGAGAAGCTTATTAGCAATATACAAAAAAAAGAATCCCCCATTGTAGTGGGATTGGATCCGACCTTAAAATTTGTGCCAAAGAGCTTGCAAGAGGAGGCCTTCGCCCAGTATGGAGAGACCTTAGAAGGAGCAGCAGAAGCTATTTGGCAGTTTAATAAAAAAATTGTAGATGCAGTTTATAATTTGATTCCGGCTGTAAAACCCCAAATTGCTATGTACGAGCAATTTGGTATTCCCGGATTGGTAGTATATAAAAGAACTGTGGATTACTGTAAAGAAAAAGGACTGGTGGTCATCGGAGATATCAAAAGAGGTGATATTGGTTCTACTTCAGAAGCCTATGCTATTGGCCATTTAGGCAAGGTTCAGGTAGGCAGTAAGTCTTATTATGGATTTGATGAAGATTTTGCTACTATCAATCCTTATATGGGAGCAGATAGCGTGAAACCTTTCATTAAGGTTTGTAAGGAAGAAAAGAAGGGCTTGTTTATTTTAGTAAAGACCTCCAATCCAAGCAGTGGTGATTTCCAGGATCAGTTGGTGGGAGAGACTCCTTTATATGAACTGGTAGGAAAAAAAGTGACAGAATGGGGCTTAGACCATATGGGAACAAACTACAGCTATGTAGGTGCTGTAGTGGGAGCTACGTATCCGGAAATGGGAAAGGTGCTTCGCGATATTATGCCAAAGAGCTTTATTTTAGTACCGGGCTATGGTGCACAAGGTGGAAAAGGTGCAGACTTAGTGCACTTCTTTGACAAAGACGGTTTGGGAGCCATTGTCAATAGTTCCCGTGGTATTATCGCAGCGTATCAGCAGGAAAAATATGCGACCTTTGGAGCAGAGAATTTCGCAGATGCTTCCCGTCAGGCAGTATTAGATATGAGAGAAGACATTCAGAACGCGTTGCGCTAAAAATAAAAACAGCCTAAATAAAAGAGAGCTTTTAGAGATAGTAAAGAAAAAAGATAAAGGAGTAAAACGGTGGAACAATATAAACAGGAATTTATTGAATTTATGGTAGCGTGTAAGGTATTAAAGTTTGGTGATTTTACCTTGAAAAGTGGTAGAAAATCCCCCTTCTTTATGAACGCTGGGGCTTATGTAACAGGTGCTCAGTTGAAAAAATTAGGAGAGTATTATGCAAAAGCCATCCATGACCAGTATGGAGATGACTTTGATGTATTATTTGGACCCGCTTATAAGGGAATTCCTTTAAGTGTAGCCACTACCATTGCCTATAGTGAGTTATATGGGAAAGAGATTCGTTATTGCTCCAATCGTAAAGAAGAAAAGGATCACGGTGATACAGGCATTTTGTTAGGTAGTAAATTACAGGATGGAGACAAAGTGGTCATTATTGAAGATGTTACTACTTCCGGAAAATCCATTGAAGAAACCTTCCCTATTTTGAAGGCTCAGGCCAATGTAGAAATCAAAGGCCTTATGGTTTCCTTGAACCGTTGTGAAAGAGGAAAAGGTAGCAAAAGTGCATTGGAGGAAATCAAGGACTTATATGGTTTTGAAACCGGAGCCATTGTTTCCATGAAGGAAGTGGTAGAGTATCTTGAGGGCAAGGAAATCGATGGACAGGTATTGATCGACCAGGATATTAAGAATAGAATTGATGCCTATTATGCAGAATACGGGGTGTAACATATGGAAGAAAAAGTATATAAAACTATGGGTGGCGCAGGCGCTTTAAATATCGTGGTAGGGGTAGTTTCTATCGTTGCCGGTTTAGCATGCGGTGTTCTATTGATTATTGGTGGCGCTAAGCTGTTAAGTCAAAAAAGAAATATATTGTTTTAAGCATAAGAAAGGTGTTTCGTATAGGCGAAATGCCTTTTCTTTATGGTTTTTAGGTGAAGAAAGTGAGTACTATGAAAGCCAATAAAAATTATAAATTTACCAATAAAGCACATGGGAAATGGGGAATTATGTCAACTATTTTGGGGCTGATTTCCATTGGATCCTTTTTTATGGCTATCTATGATTCCTTCCAGATAAAAGGAGAAGCCGGAGCCAATTATGGCTTAGTGGGAGTTTGGATTTTTTTGTTTGCTTCCATTGGTTTAGGGTTAGGATTATGGACCAGAACGGACCAGGATGGATATCATTTATTTCCCTATTTAGGGATCGTTTTGAATTTAGTAGCTTTATTTATGATTAGTTTTATACTTTATGCAGGAGCCTATGGATTATGAAAAATGAAAGATATGTTTTAGCAGTGGAAAGAATTGCAGAAATACCCGGTGAATTCCATTTGACAAAAGAGTGGAACGGGTATTTTCATGCTGTTTCCACTTTTATTTTAAAAACCATACAACAAGCAGATCGTATGGATAATAAAAGCTGGGAAGAGGCTTCCTTAGAGCAAGTACGGCAATGGAATCAGGAATTGTATCAGGATATTTTGCCGGAACAGTATGAGAACAGTTTTGCCAATCCTACCTACGCTGTACAGCAGTTAGGAAAAGAATTGGGCCAGGTAATGTGTGCATTGTACGCAGAACTGTATAGTTTGATTTCTTATTGCCATACAGGAAAAGAAATGGCTATGACCATTCGTATGGAATTATTTTTAGAGTTGTATCATTGCTTTTTGGACTGTCAGGAAGAGGGAAAGCTACCTACCAGAGAAATGCTTCAAGAGATCTATTATTGGTTTGCCAGCGATTATTGCGATATATTTTTAGAAGAGGGAGTGAAAGAACGGTATGTGCCGGGAGAATGCTTTTGGACAAAACAAATAGAAGCGTCTAATCTGACAGACATGAGATACCTGTATCGATTTGGAGAGTATGTGACTTCTGAGCAGGAAGAAATGGCACAGTTTATGAACTGCTTACCGGAAGAGAAAGTGCAAAAAATGGCAGATACTTACACACAAGGGTATCGTAAAGGTTTTCAGGTGGCGAAAAAAGATCTTTCCGGCAAAGGTACTGTCAATGTAGTGGCATTCTTAGGGATGGAAAGAATGATGAAAAAGGCTTTCCAAAATTTTCGAGAGATGGGATTAGAGCCAATTATTTTTGCATCTCCCGTCAGCTTCTTGGAAGGAAGAAGATACTATAAAAATGGCTATCACGGTGCCATTCCTAACAGACAGTTTGAATATGATCATGAACAGGACAACAGTTTGTATCTGGATGGGAAATATAATACCAGAAAACTGGAATGCTATGGGACTGCTTTGGAAACCTATAAAGAGGCAGAGAAAAAGATGAGTGGTCCGGCAGTGGTAGAAAGCTTTGGAGAAAAGGCTTACCAACCGATGACCAAGGAAGTCAATCTGCGATTAGAGGAAAAACATCAAAAACTTTCTGTAGAATACCAGGGAAAGGCCAGACAGTTGGTGAACCAATATGTAAAAGGGGAGGAAACCAGCTTTACCATTATTGCATTTCCCACCCCTGCAATTGGACCTAAATTTTCCCAGGCCTTTGAAGAGACCATTGCCTTAAATACCTTAGAGTATGAAGTGTATAAAAACTGCCAACAGGCAATCATTGATCAATTGGATCAGGCGCAAGTTGTAAGAATCAAAGGAAAAGGCAACAATGAAACGGATTTAACAGTTGCACTCCATGCGTTGGGTGATCCACAAAAAGAAACCAATTTCGAAAACTGTGTTGCGGATGTAAATATACCGGTAGGTGAAGTGTTTACATCTCCTAAACTTTCGGGAACCAATGGCATTCTGCATGTGACAAAGGTATTTTTGAATGAATTGGAATATAAAGATTTAAAACTTACCTTTACAGATGGCATGATTTCTGAATATAGTTGCAAAAACTTCCCTACAGAAGAAGAGAACAAAGCTTTTATTTTAGAAAAAATTCTGCATCATCATGAAACCCTTCCTATGGGAGAGTTTGCAATTGGTACCAATACCACTGCCTATGAGGCGGCAAGAAGATTAGAGATAGAGGATGTTTTACCAATCTTAATTGCAGAAAAAATGGGGCCCCATTTTGCAGTGGGAGATACCTGCTATAGCATGGAAGAGGATGTGAAACTCTACAATCCCGACGGAAAAGAAATCGTGGCAAAGGAAAATGAATGTTCCGCTAAGAGAAAGGAAAATCCTGCTTTGGCATATTTCCAATGTCATACCGATATCACCATCCCCTATGATGAGTTGGATTCCATTATTGGGATAACGAAAGAAGGGAAAGAAATCCCCATTATTCAGGATGGAATCTTTGTGGTTAAGGGCTGTGAGGAATTGAATAAACCCTTGCAGATTCGTTGACGAAAGTGGGAATATTTAGTAAAATTATTACTAGGTATGTTTAAGAATCAACAGCAAAGGAGAACAAGATGGCAGCAGTAGGAATTGTAATGGGTAGCGATTCAGATATGCCCGTAATGAGTAAGGCAGCAGATATTTTGGAAGAGTTTGGTATTTCTTATGAAATGACCATTATTTCTGCCCATAGAGAACCGGATGTATTTTTTGAATATGCAAAATCAGCAGAGGAAAAAGGCTTTAAGGTAATTATTGCAGGAGCAGGTATGGCAGCTCATTTACCCGGTATGTGTGCCGCAATTTTCCCTATGCCGGTGATTGGCATTCCTATGCACACTACTTCTTTAGGGGGTAGAGATTCTTTGTATTCTATTGTACAGATGCCTTCCGGCATTCCGGTAGCAACAGTAGCTATTAACGGAGGTGCAAACGCAGGGCTTTTGGCTGCAAAGATTTTAGCAACCAGTGATGCAGAGCTGTTACAGAAGTTGAAAGACTACAGCCAGTCTATGAAGGAGGGCGTTCAGAAAAAGGATGCCAAACTTCAGGAAGTTGGATATAAGAATTATACAAAATAATTCGTTAGAAAATGGTAGTTATTTTTTAGATAAAAACAAGAAGATAAGGGTGGAGAAAAATCATGGATTACAAAAAAGCAGGTGTAGATATTGAAGCAGGATACCAGTCCGTTGAATTGATGAAGGAACATGTAAAAAAGACCATGCGTGCAGAGGTTATGGGAGGCTTAGGGGGCTTTTCCGGTGCCTTTTCTTTAGCAAAGATAAAAGAAATGGAGCATCCTGTTTTATTATCCGGTACAGATGGTGTGGGAACAAAAATCAAATTGGCATTTTTGTTGGATAAGCATGATACCATTGGTATTGACTGTGTGGCTATGTGTGTAAATGATGTAGCTTGTGCCGGTGGAGAGCCTTTATTCTTCTTAGATTATATTGCCTGCGGTAAGAACTATCCGGAAAAAATCGCAGCTATCGTAAAAGGTGTGGCAGAGGGCTGCCAGCAGGCAGGTGCTGCTTTAGTCGGTGGCGAAACTGCAGAACATCCCGGATTGATGCCGGAGGACGAATATGATTTGGCAGGCTTTGCAGTTGGTGTGGTAGAGGAAAAAGAATTGATTACCGGTGCCAACTTAAAAGATGGTGATGTGTTAATCGGTATGGCTTCTACAGGTGTACATAGCAATGGTTTTTCTTTGGTTCGTAAGGTATTTGATATGACCAAGGAAAGCTTGGAGACCTATTATGAGGAATTAGGTACCACTTTGGGAGATGCATTATTGGCACCTACCAGAATCTATGTAAAAGCTTTGAAATCCATTAAGGATGCCGGTATTACAGTAAAAGCCTGCAGCCATATTACCGGTGGTGGCTTCTATGAAAACATCCCAAGAATGTTACCGGAAGGTATGCACGCTGTTGTGAAAAAGGATAGCTATGAAATACCTGCAATTTTCAAATTATTGCAGAAAAAAGGTGATATTGCAGAAGAAATGATGTATAACACCTACAATATGGGACTTGGCATGATTGTTGCAGTAGATCCTGCAGATGTAGAGGCAACCATGGAAGCGATTCAAAAAGCAGGTGACACTCCCTATGTAGTTGGCTCCATCAAAGCAGGAGACAAAGGAGTTACCTTATGCTAAGAGTGGTAGTTTGTGTTTCCGGTGGAGGCACCAATTTACAAGCTATTTTAGATGCCATTGAAAATGGCAATATTACCAATACAAAAATTGAAATGGTGATTAGCAACAATCCCGGTGCTTATGCATTGGAACGAGCAAAAAATGCCGGTGTAGAAGCCCTTTGTATGTCGCCCAAAAATTATGAGAGTAGAGAAGCTTTCCATCAGGCTTTTTGTAAAAAAATGGAAGATGTCAACCCGGATTTGATTGTGTTGGCCGGATTTTTAGTAAATATTCCAAAGGAAATGGTTGCAGCATTTCCCAATCGAATTTTAAATATTCATCCTTCCCTGATTCCATCTTTCTGTGGCGTAGGCTATTACGGATTGAAGGTTCATGAAGGTGTATTAAGCAGAGGCGCGAAGGTGACCGGTGCTACGGTACACTTTGTAGATGAAGGCACCGATACAGGTCCTATTCTTTTACAAAAGGCGGTAGAGGTACAATCGGGAGATACCCCCAAGGTATTACAGCAAAGAGTCATGGAACAGGCAGAATGGATTATTTTACCGAAAGCCATTGATGCCATTGCAAACAATAGAGTGGAATTTGTGGATGGAATTGCCAGAGTAATAGAGGCTTAAAGTGAGACTGGAAAGGCGATGACGTTCCCAAAAAGCTAGGAGGACAGAAAAATGAAGGTATTGATTGTAGGTTCCGGTGGTAGAGAACATGCCATTGCAACTTCTGTAGCAAAATCTGAAAAAGTAGATAAAATTTACTGTGCACCCGGAAATGCGGGTATTGCAGCTTTAGCAGAATGTGTTGCCATTGGTGCTATGGAATTTGAGAAGCTGGTTGCCTTTGCCAAGGAAAAATCTATTGATTTATGCATCGTGGGTATGGATGATCCTTTGGTAGGTGGTTTGGTAGACTTAATGGAAGAAGCCGGTATTCGTACCTTTGGTCCCAGAAAAAATGCTGCCATTTTGGAAGGCAGTAAGGCCTTTTCCAAGGATTTGATGAAAAAATATGCCATTCCTACAGCAGCCTATGAAAATTTTGATGATCCGGACAAAGCCCTTGCGTATTTGGAAACCTGTGATTTCCCCATTGTATTAAAAGCAGATGGCTTGGCTTTGGGAAAAGGGGTGTTGATTTGCAATACCTTAGAGGAAGCAAAAGAGGGCGTGAAGTCCATTATGTTAGATAAAAATTTTGGCTCTGCGGGAAACCGTATGGTCATTGAAGAGTTTATGACCGGTAGAGAAGTGTCTGTACTTTCCTTTGTAGATGGAAAGACCATTCAGACCATGACATCTGCTCAGGATCATAAGCGCGCAAAGGATGGAGATCAAGGCTTAAATACAGGCGGTATGGGAACCTTCTCTCCCAGTCCTTTTTATACAGAAGAAGTAGATACATTTTGTAAAAAATATATTTATCAGCCTACCGTAGATGCTATGGCAAAGGAAGGCAGAGAATTTAAGGGTGTTATTTTCTTTGGTCTTATGTTGACAGAAAAAGGCCCCAGAGTATTAGAGTATAATGCCAGATTTGGTGACCCGGAGGCACAGGTGGTTTTGCCCCGTATGAAAAATGATATTATTGAGGTAATGGAAGCCTGTATCGATGGTACCTTAGACCAAATCGATTTACAGTTCGAAGACAATGCGGCAGTCTGTGTAGTATTGGCTTCTGATGGATACCCGGTGGCTTATGAAAAAGGCAAAGTGATTTCCGGGTTGGAAGCCTTTGATGACAAAGACGGCTACTATTGCTTCCATGCAGGTACAAAAATGACAGACGCCGGTCTTGTTACCAATGGTGGTAGAGTTTTGGGAGTAACGGCGAAAGGGAAAGATTTGAAGGAAGCCCGTGCCAATGCCTATGCAGCAACCAACTGGGTACAGTTTGAAAACAAATATATGAGAAATGATATTGGTAAGGCAATTGACGAGGCATAAAGGTTTGCCTTGATGAGGTGGTAGTATGTTTTTAGAAGAGGATGAATATCACATTCCGAGAAAATGTAATAAATGTGGTGGTGTAATGGTCTTTCAAGGGGTAGGGGAATATGCCTGTGAGGACTGTGGAGAAAAGGATTTTGATGATTACGGAAAGGTTCGTGGTTATATTGAAAGACATCCGGGAGCCAATGCGGTGGAAATCGAAATGTTCACCGGAGTAACCCAGAGAGCCATTCGGAAAATGTTACGGGATTCCAGATTGGAGGTTCGGGCGGATTCCAGAGCGTTCCTTCGTTGTGATATTTGTGGAAAAGAAATCCGTAGTGGAAAGCTATGTTCTGCATGTGAAATGGCCATGCATCGTAAAATTGAAGCAGAACAAAGAACCCAAACTCGAGATAAGTCTATGCGTGGTTATGCGATCAGACCTACCGGTGCAACGGGTATGAAACGATTTAGAAGAGAAGAAAATTGATTTGCAATCAGAAAAATACATTTAGGAGGCGTATTGTGAACAAGAATCAGAAGAAAACCAGATGGAGCGCTGTCATTTTAGGAATCGCTATGATGGTGGGAATGATTTTATTATCCCCCAGTGCAAAAGTAGATAGCTTGGCCTTGGGACAGGCAAAGGTTATTCCGGAAAGTGCTAAAATTCGTGACAAGGCGGATTTGAATAGTAACCAGATTGGTTCAGCAGAACAGGGAAAGACCTTAGATGTTATATCTCAAACCAAGGGTGCAGACGGAAAAGTTTGGTATAAGGTGTACATAGATGGACAGACTACTGGATATATCCGTGGAGATTTGGTAAATGCAAGTGGAACCATTCCGGAGGAAGGCGCTGCTTCTACTCAGGAAACCAAACCTGCAGAAAGCCAGGAAACTAAACCGGAACAGAGCCAGGAAAATCAGAGTACAACAACCACAGCTTCCAGTGGAAATAAAACTACAGTAGGAAGCAACAATACCCAAACAAGCAGCACTACTGAAACCACTCAATCTACAGAAGCGACCGGTAATGCTTCAGCAAATGTTTCTGTAAGTGAAAGCAAGGTTATCAAGGCAAAGGTAAATTCTTCCAGCGTGCGTGTGAGAAAAGGACCTGGTACAAATTATGATGTGGCAGGAAATGCACCTGGGAATACAGAAGTTTCTGTTTCCGGGGAAACCGCAGGTTCAGATGGTAAAGTGTGGTATCAGGTAAGCTTTAATTTGAATAATGCTACTGTAAATGGTTTTATTCGAAATGATTTCTTGGAAATATTGGAAACTATGTCGGAGGAAGCTGAGGCAGAGCCGGTTGAAGAAGAAGCTCCTGCGGAAGAGATAGAGGAAGAAGAACTAGTTACATTAGATAACGAAGATTACTTCTTAAAGTATATGCAAAATGGCGAAGGCCAGATGGATTGGTTTTTATTTGATAATATCAAAGGAACCAGTCAGAGTCTTACTGAACTTTTACAGGCGGCAGAAACTAACACCGAGGTAGATATAGCTGATGCAGATATGCTGTCTAAGTTAAAACTGATTGTTATTGTAATGGCTGTCGTTATTTTCTTACTGTTTATTATTATGACAGTTCTGCTCTTTAAGCTTCGTGATGCTTCCTATGAAGAGGAAGAAGAGGATGAAGAAGAGGAGGAAGAACCCGTAGAAGAAAGACGAGGTTTCAGAGGTCGTCGTAAAGTTCGAGAAGAAGAACCTGAGGACGAAGAAGATGAGGAAGAGGAGGAAGAGGAACCTGCCGCTCCCAAGCGAGGTCTCTTTGGCCGGAAAAAAGTAGTTGAAGAGGAAGAAGATGAAGTTGTTGTGCCTGTTAAGAAAGCGGGACCTGTTGTAGAAGAGGATGAAGCAGGAGATACCGGTGCCATTGATTTTATGGATGTGGTAGATGATGATATGGTATTTGACTTTATCGATAATTACAAAAAATAATTCGGGAAAGAATGATTAAAACTATTTAGATAAAAAGTATAATGAGAGGGGAACAAATGAGAAATCCAAAAGGGAAACACTCTTTGTTCCCTTTTTATCCATAAAAAAGTTTCAAAATGAGAAAGGATAGAGTATGAATCAGGGACAGTTTACAGATAAAGCACGAACTGCCTTATTGTTGGCGAAAAAAATTGCGAAAAGCTTACAGCAAAGCTATGTAGGAACTGAGCATATTTTAGTAGGTCTGTTAAAAGAAAATACCGGTGTTGCAGCTAAAGTGTTGCAGGAAAATGGTGCCAATGTAAAGGATATGTTGGATGTGATTCAGGATCTTTTGGCGCCCGACACTACCCTTGCAGTACAGGATAGAGATGGGTATTCTCCAAGAGCGGTGCGAGTGTTGGAAGAAAGTCATGCCCTTGCAGAAAGGTTTCGTTCTTCCTTAACGGGAACGGAACATATCCTGATGGCAATTATTAAAGAAGGGGAAAATGTTGCAGTCAGACTTTTGTCTACCATGGGCTATTCACCTCAAAAGATTTATGTGGATTTGTTAGTTGCAATGGGAGAGGATGGCAATCTTTATAAAGAAGACTTGTTAGGGAAACGAGAGAAAAAAGAAGCCACCGTGTTGAAGCAATACAGTAGAGATTTGACAGCTTTGGCAGCGGAAGGAAAGTTAGATAAAGTAGTGGGCAGAGAAACTGAAATCCAAAGAGTGATTCAGATTTTAAGCCGCCGTACCAAAAACAATCCCTGCCTGGTGGGAGAACCGGGGGTAGGTAAAACTGCTATTGTGGAAGGTCTTGCACAAAGGATTGTGTCCGGCGATGTGCCGGATACGGTGAAAAAGAAACGAGTATTAACCCTGGATTTATCCGGTATGGTTGCAGGAAGTAAATATCGTGGGGAGTTTGAGGAACGAATTAAAAAACTGATTCGAGAAGTTACTGCAGATGGTAATGTTCTGTTATTTTTAGATGAGTTGCACACCTTAATCGGAGCCGGTGGGGCAGAAGGCGCAATTGATGCATCCAATATATTAAAGCCCAGTCTGGCAAGAGGAGAGTTGCAGTTAATCGGTGCTACCACCTTAGTAGAATATCGAAAATATATTGAAAAGGATGCGGCTCTGGAACGAAGATTTCAGCCTGTTACAGTAGAAGAACCTACGATTGAGGAAGCGATTGCGATTTTAAAAGGCATTCGTGGACAGTACGAAAAGCATCACCGTGTTTCTATCACAGATGAAGCTATTGAAACTGCGGTACAGTTATCCGAACGATATATCAATGACCGAAATCTGCCGGATAAAG
Organism: Lachnospiraceae bacterium; assembly: GCA_024403235.1. Taxonomy (GTDB): domain Bacteria; phylum Bacillota; class Clostridia; order Lachnospirales; family Lachnospiraceae; genus JAKSSF01. The sequence continues at coordinate 28,549 of JAKSSF010000016.1, forward strand.
CCATTGACTTAATTGATGAAGCCAGTGCAGCTATTCGTTTGCACAAAAAAGAACTTCCTTTGCCTATCTTGGAAATCAAACAGGAAATTGAAGAACTGGATACTATCATCGAACGCTCTTTAAAGATGGAGAACTTTTCTCAGGCAGGAGAGTGCAAAAGAAAGCAGGATCAGTTATTAAAACAGTATGAACAGAAAATGAAACGGTATGAAAGCCGTTTGCAGAAAAAAGAATATGTGGTTACAGAAGATGATATTGCTGCGGTTGTGGCTGCCTGGACCAAGATTCCGGTACAAAAACTGGCAGAAAAAGAAAGTGAAAGACTTTTAAAACTGGAGTCTATTTTGCATAAGAGAGTGATTGGACAGGAAGAGGCTGTATCTGCAGTTTCCAGAGCTATGCGTCGTGGCCGCGTAGGCTTACAGGATCCGAAACGACCGATTGGGTCATTTTTATTCTTAGGACCTACCGGTGTGGGAAAAACGGAATTAAGTAAAGCCTTGGCAGAAGCTATGTTTGGCTCTGAGGACGCCTTAATTCGTATCGATATGTCAGAATATATGGAAGGTCATTCTGTATCCAAGATGATAGGTTCGCCTCCGGGATATGTAGGATTTGACGATGGAGGACAGTTAAGCGAAAAGGTGAGAAAGAGACCCTATTCCGTTGTTCTTTTTGATGAAATTGAAAAGGCTCATCCGGATGTGTTTAATATCCTGTTGCAGGTATTGGATGATGGACATATCACGGATTCCAAGGGGAGAAAGGTGAATTTTAAAAATACTATTTTGATTATGACCAGTAATGCAGGTGCTAACCGTATTATGGAACCCAAAAACCTTGGTTTCTCCAGTGGAGATACAGAGAAGAAAGACTATTCTCGTATGAAAGACAATGTAATGGAGGAAGTAAAACGCCTGTTTAAGCCGGAATTTATCAATCGTATTGATGAGATTATGGTATTCCATCCTTTAAATACAGAGGATATGAAGCAGATTATTACCTTGTTGTCTAAGGATTTAATCCATCGTTGTAAGGAACAGATGGATATAGAATTGGTCATCAGTCCGGCAGTAAAAACCTATATTGTGGAGCAGTATGGGGATAAGAAAATGGGAGCAAGACCCCTAAAAAGAGCCATTCAAACGGTGATAGAAGATCCTTTGGCAGAGGAGATTCTGGCCAGAAGAGTATTGCCCGGTGGGAAGGTGACAGTAGGGCTGAAAAATAAGAAAATTACTTTTCATTCCTAAGAAAATCAAGTATACTGAATTTATATTTAGAAGTACAAAATAGCGATAAAGAAATCGCGACGGGGAGCAAAAAACAAAAGAAACGGAGGAAAGAACATGGCAGCAGTTACAGAACTGATTCTTGTAGAAGAAAGCGGTGCTCTTAGCTTTGGAAATCACACTTTAGAGGCGAAGGCAAAGGTAGAAGATTTTGGATATGCAGGGGATGTATTCAAGGTAAAAACCTACAAGACCATGACAAAATTAGAGAAAAACGGTATGTTTGTCTACGAATCTGTACCGGGAACCAGCGTCAATCATTTCAAAGAAACTGAAAACGGTGTTAGCTTTGTGGTAGAAGGAACTGAAGATGCGCAGTTAACCATTGGCCTGGAAGATATGGCAGAATACCAGGTATTTATCAATGATGCGAATGTTGGAACTATGAAAACACATGTAGGTGGAAAGCTTAGTGTGAGCGTGGAGTTAGCAGGTGCAGGAGAAGTAAAAGTAGAAATTCGTAAATAGAGGGAACTATGGCAAAAGCAAAAAAAACAACCATGTTTTTTTGCCAGGAGTGTGGATTTGAATCCTCTAAGTGGATGGGACAATGTCCCGGCTGTAAAGCTTGGAACTCTTTTGTAGAAGAGACTGTACCTACCACTATAACAGGAAGTAAAAGCAGAGTACAGGCGTCCCAGGTGGCGCCTGTTGTTCTTTCTGAAATCTCCTTACAGGAAGAGGATAAATTAACTACCGGCATGGAAGAACTGGATAGAGTCTTAGGCGGCGGTATTGTTCCAGGCTCTTTAACACTAGTGGGTGGTGACCCGGGGATTGGAAAATCCACCTTATTACTGCAGGTTTGCAGACTACTGGCAGAAAAACAAATCAAAGTATTATACATATCCGGAGAGGAATCTTTAAAACAAATTAAACTGCGAGCGATGCGAATTGGGCAATTTAGTGATTCTCTTTCTTTATTCTGTGAAACCAACCTGGGGATTATAGAGGAAACCATTCGAAAACTACAACCACAAGTGGTGATTATTGACAGTATTCAGACCATGTACCAGGAAAGTGTGGGAGCAGCTCCCGGTAGCGTTTCCCAGGTTCGAGAGGCTACAGGCGTACTGTTACAGTTGGCAAAAGGCTTAGGGGTATCTACCTTTATTGTAGGCCATGTAACAAAGGAAGGTACTGTGGCAGGCCCCAGAGTTTTGGAACATATGGTGGATACGGTGCTGTATTTTGAAGGAGACAGGCATGCCTCCTATCGAATTCTTCGTGGAGTGAAAAATCGTTTCGGGTCTACCAATGAAATTGGTGTGTTTGAGATGCGAAAGGAAGGGCTGGTAGAGGTAAAAAATCCTTCGGAATTTATGTTAAATGGAAAGCCGGAGGGAGCCAGCGGATCCGTAGTTACCTGTTCTATGGAAGGTACCAGACCTATGCTTTTAGAAATTCAGGCACTGGTTTGTCACAGCAATTTTGGTATTCCAAGAAGACAAGCATCGGGAACGGATTTTAATCGCTTGAACCTTTTAATGGCAGTATTGGAAAAACGGGTAGGGTTACAGATGTCATCCTGTGACGCCTATGTCAACATTGCCGGAGGCATGAAAATAGTAGAGCCTTCTTTGGATCTTGGCATTGTCATGGCTTTGGTATCCAGCTTCAAGAATAAGCCTATTGACGATAGTGTCATTGTGTTTGGAGAAGTGGGACTTAGCGGAGAAGTGCGTGCCGTTTCTATGGCAGAACAAAGAGTTTTAGAAGCAAAGAAACTGGGATTTAAAACCTGTATTTTACCGAAAAGCTCCTTACAGGGCTTGAAGGTAGAGGGCATGGAACTGATGGGTGTCAGCTCCGTACAGGATGCAATCGACAAGATATAATGGTTTTACTCTTGCATTTACAAAGAAACTATGCTATAGTAACTTCTGTTGATGCAAAAGTAAACATAGGGGAATCATACAGCGGCAGTATTGCGGTCTCCAAAACCGTTCACGGGGGTTCGAATCCCTCTTCCCCTGCTTCTAAGGAGTACATCTTTGGATGTGCTCTTTTTGTATCTGTTCAGAGCCAAGCGATTTAGAATCAAAATCTGCATACAAGCTTGCTTGTTCATGCGGATTTTGATTCTAAATCATTTGGCGGATACGCCACACCGAGGAAATGCGCAGCATTTTTGAGGTTGGCTCTGAACAGATACCTCGTTTTTGTCCCACTACAATAAGGAGAAAAAATGGTATTTCATAGAGAACAAAAGATAGAAAAGATAGAAAATAAAAGAATTGATATGTCTCATATCACAACCATCATCAGCGATTTTGACGGCACTATTTTGCGAAATGGGGCTATGCGGGTAGAACCGGAATTTATAGATTTGTTGGAAAAGCTTTTGGATAAAGGCTATCGTTTTATTGCTGCCAGTGGCAGACAGCATGCCAATTTGCAGTTTTTAATGGGCAGATTGGCAGATAGAGTTTCTTACGCCTGTGAAAACGGTGCCATTGCCATTGCAGAGGGAAATCTATTACAGGAAGCACTATTGTCGAAGGAGCTGGTACAAGAGGTTATTACAGAAATGCAAAAGTATGACTGTAACCATATTGTTCCGTGTACACCGGATTTAGATTATGTATTAGAAACAGATTTGGAAATGAAACGCTATTTATCGGAGGATATGAAAAGTAATATTCAGCTTATTTCAGATTTTTCCAAGATAGATAGAGATGTGATAAAGGTGTCTGTTCGATGGGATGCGGGGATCCCTTATGAATTGGAGAAACAATTTCAGGAAAAGTTCGCAGGGAGACTTATGGTAATGGATAGCGGAAATAACTGGATTGACTTTGTACATTGTGATGCCAATAAAGCCAATGCCCTTCGTAAGATTGGAGAAAATCTTGGCTTTACCATGGATCAGGTGCTGGGCTTTGGGGATGGAGAAAATGATATCCAGATGCTACAAACCTGTGGCATGAATTATCTTATGGACACTGCCCGAGAACCGGTAAAGGCTGCCTTGCCAAATGCAATAGAGTGCAAGGATGTGAAAGAGATTTTGAGGGAATTGTTGTAATGTTTTTCATTTGGTTATGCAATCGTTCTTAGAACAAAAAAGAGGACCCTCAGGTCCTCCCGCGGTCTCGCACCTCACAAGTAACGAAACCTGTTCACTGACGATAACTGTAACACGAAAAACATATTTGCGTCAAGAATTTATCAGTAATTACGAATGGAAAAGAGTACAATTGTAGGCATTCAGAAAGCAGAGTAATCGTTACCGCTTTCTGAATGCCTTTTTGTATCATAAATTATATGGACTTTGAATTGAATAAAATGTTTCTCCTTCTGCCTTTTTTCGATTAGAAAGAGCAGAAGAAAAAAGCTTGCCTAAGGAACAAAGAAGGCGAGGAACAGACCCCAAATATGAATGGCGCAACAAGTTAAAGCCTATTTAGAAGGTCCGTAACCATTTTAGGGTCTTCTATAAGACTTAGCGCAAAACTCTTCTTGCCGGCATCCTTTAACGAAGCGCCGATGTGATAACAGATAGAATCATCAAGGATTAGGAATCTATCGTGGAATGATTCATCAATCTGTATGTCAATAGTCGGATACTGGGTATTAAATTTTTGTATTTCAGAAGTGGTCAGTTTATTCCCGCGCTTAAAGGTATATATCGTTGTAGGGATGTTTGCTGCTTTCTTGGAAAGCAAATCGAGAGTTCCGGTATCAACATATCCATCTATCAAAATAATACTCTTTTTAGCTTGAGATATTAGTGAGGCTAACAGGCTGAACGCATCATATATTTGACCATCAAAATAAAGCTTTTGTGAAGATTCTTCGTGATTCGAGATATAGTTGAAGATTTTACCAAATTTAGCATCAGTATCTATTTTGTATTCCAATTGGCTCAATTCTACGGCCTTGATTCTTTCGAACATAAGGGCATTTGAGGCGATAAAGTGACGCATTTCAATAAAAGCATTCATTATACCTATGCTAACAGCAATGGCTTGATCGCTACGAAGTACGGCAGAAAGCATGGATATTCCTTGTTCTGTGTATGCAAAAGGAAGGTATCGTCTTCCGCCTGCTCCTTCATCAGGATTTGAGGTCGCAATTTGCGACCTCAAATCCGCAAATTCATCTTCGGTCAATTGAAAACAGAAATTTTCTGGAAATCTTTTCTTGTTTCTTTTCATGCTTTCATTTAGTCGTTTGGTCTCAACATTATAAAGCTTGGCTAGGTCGCTGTCTAGCATGATTTGCTTTCCACGGATAGTGTATATGAGATTTTGTACAGTCGATGTTTCTACAACAGCGAAGTCTGTAGATATTTTATTCATATTATTGAATCCTTATTTGGGGAGTGTTTTGAGGTCGCAATTTGCGACCTCAAATTATTATAGCATCTATGTGGCTAATAATAAAGAAAAATGCGGCTCCTTCTTTTTTACAATAAATATTATATGAGTGTTTTTTCAAAAAGATATAGTAATAAAACTATCGAATTATTGGCAATCTAAAAATACTTTAAGAAATCTAAAAATATTATTCTTTTCAAATACTGCTAGTAATAGCAGAATATTGTTAAAATATTTGAAAAGGGGGATTTTTCTATGAAAAAAATAGCAATAAGAATTTTATCTTGTGTCTTAATATTGACAGTTGTGTTACAAAATAGTACCTTTCCCACGATGGCAAATGAAGCAGATACTTCAAATAGAATGCCGTTGCTTTCTGTGGTATCGAAGAGGGTTTCTGATTCTAATATATATAGCACCGTTCCGGAAGAACAAAAAATTATTAGTGAAAACAATCTAATTGCGGTACAAAACGAAATACTTGAAATTAGTTTGCAAGATGAAGATATAGTAGATTATATTGGATTCTACGGTAACAATCCACAACCAGCTTATTCACATGACAATTCTAATATAGAGTTTGCTGCTGAATATACTACATTGGCTGGCATTAGTGATTGGTCAAATCTTAGAATAGTTGACAATGGTGTTGTAAGAAGTACAGCAACAAATTATAGAGGGAGTAATACAAGCCTTAGTATTACGATTCCTACTAATGCTGGTGAGCATAGAGTGGCAACTATTATAGCAGGTGGACATCCGGGGCAAGGGACTGTATCATTGACTGCCCAATGTGGTTCGGAGTCTGTTAGTATAGAGGCAGGAGGAATTATAAGTAATATTTATGAATATACGCCCAATAGTTCTCAAATTATAGAGTATTCTTTGGAGTATTATGGTACTGGTGATGATATTATAATAAGTTTTAATTTGAATGAAGATGATGGGATATTTTGGGCTGGTATTGCAGTTTCGGCTGTAATTATTAGAGAAGTAGAAAATGAAGATATAGATGTTCCAATTAATCCGATAGAATCTAATGTTTTATTGGTAGAAGATAGAGTTGTTAGTAAAAGTTCATTGTATGGAAATGTTCCTGCTAATCAAAAAAATATTAGTGAAAGTAATCCGGTAGCTGTTGAAGATAAGGTTATAAATATAAATTTGAATTCTCCAGATATAATTAATTAGTTGAATTAAATGAAATAATTAGATAGTCTTTAGGCAATATAGGCTTAGTGGAGGTTCTACTAAGCCTAATTGCTGTTACAAAGGAGTTACAAAATAATAATGAATTACAGAATACTACTTGTAGATGATGAAAGAGAAGAAAGGGAAGGTATAGCTTTTCTTATCGAAAAGTTTAGATTTCCCATGACTATATATCAAGCCAATAATGGTGAAAAAGCGTTAGAAATACTAAAAGAGAGAAAAATAGATATTGTTATAACTGATGTTAAAATGCCGGTAATGGATGGATTGGAGCTTTTGAACATTATTGCCCAAAAATATCCAGCAGTTGCTACGGTAATCTATAGCGCATATTCTGAATTTGAATTTGCGAAAAGAGCTATTGAGATAGGAGTTGTTAATTATTTATTAAAACCTATCGAAATAGAAGATTTTAAAAGATGTATGGAAAACATTCTTGAAAAAAAGAAGGAAGAAAAAGTAAAAGAAGACGAAGTTATTAGTAGCAAAAAGATATTAGAAGATACAATTTTACAACGTGTATTTCAGTTAAAGCAAATTAAGGATGAGGATCGGAATTATTTAAATAAAATCTTTTTTATAGATAAGAAAAGGACGGCTATTCCTGTGTTTATTGAATTTGCAGATAACTATTTTGAGAAAAATGCAGAGAATTTTTTGACTATAATAGAAACTTATATCAAGGAGTCTTTTTTTATTGAATTACTGCCTAGTGAAGGGTATATCGTTACTGTTAGTAAATTATACAATGATAAAGAAACTATACTTCGCCAACTTAAAAAATTGATGTCACGTATATCTAATGCTGAATACAGAATAATAGTGGGAGGCGCATGTAAAACAGTAGAAGAGATTATAGACCAGATAAAATACATCGAAGATGTTCGAAAAGACTTGTTTATTTTTGGTAATAATATACTTATGGTTTCAGATTATTCAAATACACCGCAGCGATATGTTAAAGTAATAGAAGATATATCAAGAACTATAATTAATGCAATTGAAACTAGGGACTTTTGGGCTATTAATGAAAATTCTACATATCTATGTAAGTACATTATGGAAACAGGAAATTTCAGTAGGATATATGTGTATAATATTTTGTATTCAATTATTAAAGCTCTTTATGATAAGATGCCACAGGGAGAATATGAGGATGTATTACTTGTAGGAGAAGAACTTTTTTCACAAAAACAACCTGAAAAAATTCTTGAAAGTTTTATGGGAGTTATAAGCAGAGTTATACATGTGAATCGTGAAAAGGAGGAAAAGGATTCTGAAATCATATCCAGAGTCAAAAACTATATAAATAAGGAATATAAAAAAGATATTAGTTTGGCATCCGTAGCTGAGAGCGTTGGATTGGCACCAGCATATTTATCTCATTTATTCAAAAAGGATACAGGTATTGGGATAATCGAATATATTACTGAACTCAAAATGAAAAAGGCGGCGCTATTATTGGCAGATAAAAAAATAAAAATAAATCAGGTGGCTAGAAACTGTGGATATGATAATCCATCGTATTTCAACAGATTATTCAAGCTGTATTATGGAAAAACACCAAAGCAATTTAGAGAGGATTTAATTGAGTGATTAAATTATTAAAATGGTATTACGGAACTGCAAAACTAAGGACCAAACTTGTCATAAGCTACGCTTTAGTGTGTGTCTTGCCTATTATTTTCATAAGCATGTATATGTACAAAAAATCAGAAAGTAATTATTTAGAAAGAACCAAATCTAGTATTGATACTGCAGTTATGAGTATGAACAGATCCTTGAATAGTATTATTGTTAGAGAAAACGATAATATTAAATATCTTACATATAATGCTGAATTTAGGCGTCAGCTTGAGCATGCTTCAAGTGATTGGACTGGATTTACAAAAATTTTGACGGACAGAGTAGAACCAGTATTTTGGTATTTTATTACTTCTGATACAAATTTAAAATGGATTAAAGTATATAGCTCACATTTGGAAAAAAATATTGGAAATTTTTGCTTAGTCAGTGAACCTTTTGAAAACGAAGTGTGGTATCAGGATGTAATGGATAGTTCTAAAATAAAATGGGCATTTGATAAAGATAAAGCTTATGCAAGATGCGTTGTTTTGGATGCTTATTCATCTTCTATGCCGATTGGAATTGTGGAATTAGAATTATATTTAGACAAATTACTTTCTCCGCTAGATATTTCTACTAACGATGAATCCGGTGCTATTTTGATGGATGGAAATGGTCAATTAATATTATCTAGTAAACAGAATAATAGTGAGTTGTTATCAAATGTTGAAGAATATATTAAGAATAATAAAAATATAGATTTCGATAAAACACCGGAATTTGTTATTGCTGGATCAGAACCTATTAACAATGGATGGCAGCTGTATTACTACAGAAGTAGTAGTGATATAAACAATGACTTAAAAGATATCAAAAGAACCACTTTGATAATTTTAGCGGGAAGTTTTTTTGTTATTTTGTTTTTAGCTTCTCTTATGGCAAATATTCTTTCAGAAAGACTGAATAAGCTGAAGGTGGCTGCGGAGGAAATAAGTAAGGGCAATTTTGATGTTCCCATGGAAACTTTTTATAATGACGAAATTGGAGTATTAAATAAAAGTTTTTATTGGATGGAACAAAAAATGAACGAGATGATTAGCGAAACTTATCATTTGGGGTTGGCAATAAGAAAAGCTGAATATCAAGCTTTACGTGCAAAGATTAATCCTCATTTTTTATATAATTGTTTATCATCTATAAAGTGGAAAGCTATTAAGAAAGGGAATGATGATATTGCTGATATTACGGGTATGTTGGCAAAGTTTTATAGGGGCCTATTAACTGATGATAAAGCTATTACAACAGTAAAAAAAGAGTTGGAAACTGTAAAATTTTATGTCGAAATACTATTAAAAACACATGATAATAATTTTCAAGTAATTGAGGAGTTTGAAAATGAGAATATGAATTATTCGATGCCTAGTTTTTTGTTACAGCCTTTAATTGAAAACGCAGCAATACATGGGTTAGCTATCATAGAAAATCAAGGGAAAAAGGAAAATTAAAAATTATATATAGAACGGAAAAAAAATATTTGATATTCGAAATATTAAATGACGCATATAATGTAACGAAAGAACAGTTGTCAGCTGCGCTAGATTATCCGCAAAAAGGATATGGTTTGTATTATATAAAAGAAAAAATCAAACTTTATTATTCTGATGAGAAATGTGGATTGTACGCAGATGTCTTAGATAATGATATAGTAAAATTTAAATTAATACTTGCTAAAGAATTAAATAATGTAGACAGCAATAATACAAATTTGTAGAAAGAGTGCTATATTTCTAAAAAAAATATCATTTTACGAGTTAGAAAAGGTAGATATTATTAAGGTACGGAGTAACACTTACATGTTTCAAGAAAGGAATATAGCAATATGAAAAAGAAAATTATTTCATTACTGCTTGCAACAACGATGGTTGCAACAACAATTGTAGGTTGCGGTACGAAGACAGATAGTCAAGAAACTACCAAAGACGCGACCGCTACAAAAGAAGAAGTAGGAGAACAAGAGATTAGTGGGGAACAAGTAACCCTTAGAATGTCTTACTGGAATTCAGAGGATACAATGTCTGCCTTATTAGATTATTTAGCCACTGCTGTTCCTGAAGTAAAAATTGAATATCAGTTTGTTGATAACGATAATTATAATACTGTAGTTGATACACAATTGAGCGCAGAAGAAGGACCAGACATTATTTGTGAGTCCCCAGGATCAGCATTAAAACATGCTCGCTTAGGCTATTTACAGGAATTAAATTATTTGGGAGACCGGTATTCAGATGCTGGTACAAGTGTGTACAGCTATAATGATAATGTATATGCCCTTCCGGGTATCTCTTGGTTTGAAGGAATATATTTTAACAAAGATTTGTTTGAAGAAAATGGCATTGATTTACCAAAGACATTTGATGAATATATTTCGGTTTGTAAGAAGTTTCAGGAAATGGGAATAAAGCCATTGGCGGCAGGACTTATGAGTTGGGAACCAATGCTTAAAAATTCGATGGCTTTTGTTGCAGCAGAGTATCTTTCAGCTGATGGCAAAGATTTTGGTAGTAAACTAAGAGAAGGGCAGGCACAGCTTGAAGGTACATGGAATCCATATATTGAAAAATGGTCTGAAATGATAAGTGAAGGTATATATACTAAGGATATGTTAGGGATTGACCATACACAAGCAATGGATGAATTTGCAACAGGAAAAGCAGCGATGTTTTGTTCGGGACCTTGGGACTGCGAAGCAATTATGGAAAAAAATCCAGAAATGAACTTAGATATGATGCCTTTTTTTGGCACACAGGCCTCAGATGGATGGTTGATTGGTGGTCCAGGGTGTGGATTTGCTATAAATGCTAGTTCTAAAAATGTGGATTTGGCAAAAAAAGTTTTAGAAGCTTTGTCTACCAATGAAGGTCAAGCAGCTTTGTGGGAAAATAACCAAGGAGGTTCTTCATATTTGAAGGGAGCTGAATTTGCACTTCCTGAGGTTTATAGTTCGGCAAGCTCGGCTCTTAATGCGGGAAATGTTTATTGTCCTTGGAATGAATGGGGGAGCGCAGCACCCGCACATCAAAATTATGGATTAGAATTCCAGTCATACCTCGATGGACAGGACTTAGACACAACACTTACAAATATTGATGAGGCAATTCAGGAATTATTGTCTAAATAAATAAATAAACGCCTCTCATTGCAACGTATTGTTGTAATGAGGGGCATTTTTACAACTATTAAAGAGAGAAAAACAATGAATAAAGTAAATAAAAACAGGATTGGCATATATTTTTGGATATTTATTGCTCCGGCAATAGTAATATATTTTACGTTTAGTATTTTGCCTTTCTTATACACTTTTTTTTACAGTTTTACAGATTATACGGATATGAATCCAGTTAATCTAAGCTGGGTGGGATTGGAAAATTATGTAACCGTAATGAAAAATAGCTTAATGAGAGTCGGTATTCAAAATTCTTTGATTTATGCTATTTTACTAACAGGATTTCAGGTTATATTGGGGCTTCCTCTTGCAGTTTTATTGGATCAAAAATTAAAGACGCAAAATTTGTTAAGAGCAATTTTTTTCTTTCCAGCGGTATTTAGTTCTTTGATTATAGGATATTTATGGAAATACATTTTATCTTCAGCCGAATCTGGACTTATTAACTCATTAATTGTTTCAATGGGATTTAGCACAGTAAATTTTTTTTCTTCAAAATTCGCTTTGTACTCAATAATTTTTACTCAAATTTGGCAATGGACTGGATGGGCGATGGTAATTTTCTTGGCAAATTTACAAAGTGTTCCGTTAGAATTAATGGAAGCGGCACAGCTTGACGGAGCTGGGAGTATAAAACGATTCTTTTCTATTACATTACCGCTAATGTGTCCATCTGTAAAAATCGTGGTTGTTACAGGATTAATTGGAGGAATGAAGGTTTTTGATGCAATTTATTCAATGACAGGTGGAGGTCCAGGAAATGCCACACAGACGGTCATGACAATCATGATGGATAAAGGTATTTCTGATGGATTCTATAGTGTAGGGGCGGCATTTGGCGTTTGCTTTTTTGTGGTTGTTCTTATATTGAGTGCTGTAGTAAATAAACTGATGTCTAAATGGAGTGAAGCGATAGGATGAGAAACTTAAAAAAAATATTATTTGAACTAATTATGATATGTCTTGCTATTGTATGGTTTTTGCCGGTGTATTATTTAGCGGTAACGACTCTTAAAACCCAGCAAGATGCCACACTTCATCCATTGGCCTTACCGTCTCATTGGGAATTTGGAAATTATATAAATGCATGGGTAAAAATGGAATTTCCTAGAGCTCTTTTTAACACCTTTATCATAACAGTAAGCTCAGTTTGTATATTGATTTTTATTGGAGCGTTCGCTGGATATGCGTTAGCTAGAGCGAAAAATAAAACAGCTTCATTTATCTTTATGTTATTTTTAGCGGGTTTAATAGTACCATTTCACATGAACATTATATCTTTGTATAAAATAGTCAAGAATATGGGGCTTATGAATAAGCTATTGGGTGTAATTTTGGTAGATGTTGCAATTAATATGCCACAAACGATATTTCTATTTAAGGAGTTTATAGAAAATTCTGTGCCGTGGGAACTAGAAGAAGCAGCTATAGTAGATGGATGTGATGTTACACGTAGAGTGTTATTAATTGTTGTCCCTCTGCTAAAACCTGTTGTTTCTACAACTGTCATTATTGTTACTTTGAATGTGTGGAATGAGTTTATGACACCATTATTATTTTTACAAAGTAGAGCCAAGGGAGTTATCTTGCAGGAAGTTAGTAGAAATATAGGACAGTTTTCCACAGATTGGGCAACTATGTTCCCTATGCTTATGTTAGGTGTATTACCTTTGATTATTTTCTATATTTTTATGCAAAAGTATATTATTGCTGGGGTAGCTGCTGGCGGTGTGAAAGGATAATTATGGTAAAAAAAATAAATACAACAGAAATCAAAAATCTCTTAGTTATTGTTCCGCATCAGGATGATGAGATTTTAATAGCAGCCGGTCTTATTAGAGAAGTAGTAAAGAATAATGGTATTGTAAATGTTGTATTAGCTACTAATGGAGATTATGGATGTAGAGATTACTCCAAAGGGTACAGCAGAATGCGAGAATGTATAAAAGGATTGGAAATATTGGGGGTGAATGAGAACCAGATTTTCTTTTTAGGTTATGCTGACACGGGAATGAACCGGGAAGACAGTTTTTTATATCGAATGTACAAAGAGCAGAATACAAATAAAATACTAGCTTCTATTACTTCTAAGTTAACTTATGGTATCAGCGAAAAAGAAGAGTTCCACTATCAGTTGTATCACGAACATGCCCAATATACAAAACAAAATTTTATAACTGATTTGAAAACTCTTATAGAGATAATACAACCAGATACTATTGTTACAACTCATCAAGAAGATATTCATGGAGATCATGAGGCGTTATTCTATTTTGTTAGAGATATTCTAGTTGATATTTCTCATAAGAAGCCACAATTATATTCTGGGCTAGTGCATTCAAAGGCTGGAGATGGCCTATGGCCTGAGAGGGATAATGCTAAGTTCACAAAACCAGAATATAACACAAATCAAAAATTGTTATGGGAGAATCGTTACATCTTAGACTTAAAAGATGAAATGAATAGTGGAAAATGTGACTGCAATTTAAAATATAAAGCATTGCTTGAACATAAGACTGCACTGGAACCTAATGCGGTTGATTTTTTGGAAGCTTTTATAAAGGATGAAGAAATATTTTGGAAAATTGATTTGGAGTGCTATGAAAAAAGAAACAATATACCCAATTGATAAATGGAACATTATAGAAAAGTCATTTGATATAAGAAATAATTATAGAAATGAAACGATTTTTTCTCTTTCGAATGGATACATTGGGACCAGAGGAACTCAAGATGAAGACTATAGTTTTGATTTAGAAATCGGAATGGAAGGAAATTATGTAAATGGTGTATATGAAAGTGCAGATATTAGATATGGCGAAGCGAATTTTGGTTCACCTTTAAAAAGTCAAACACTGTTAAATTTACCTAATATGAAAACCATTTCAATGGTGATTGACGGAGAGTGTTTCTCACTACTGAGTTCACATTTTGAAAATTATGAACGTTGCTTATCTTTAAAAACGGCCTTGTTAACAAAAAAATTGGTATGGATTACAAAGTCTGGAAAACGATTAGATGTTCTAGTAAAAAGAATAGTTTCATTTGAAAACAAACATCTTCTTTTACAACGATTAGAATTAAAAGCAGTTAATTTTACCGGGGAACTGGATGTAAATTTTATATTAAATGCAAAGGTTGAAAATAATACTAGAAAAACAAATCCAATTGTAGATTATGGTCCTTATGGTATTTGTTTACAGCCAAAGCAAATCATTGAAGAAAAAAAAGTGATTTTATACGAAGGTGAAACAAAGGGGTCGCATATAAAGGTTGGGTGCGGATTTGGCGTAAATATTACTCCTGAAAAAAATCTTATAAGTAGCAATACTGTCATTGATGAATTTAGTGCTCAAAAGAAGTTTGGAATAAAGCTTCAAGAAGATGAAGTGGTAATAATAGATAAGCATATGGTTTATACTTCAAGCTTAGAGGCTAATCATAATGATATTTCTAATGAAGTTGTTTGCTTGGTTACAGAAACTTTAGCAAATGGTGGAGATTATTATTTTGAATACCAAAAAAAATATATGGAAAAATTTTGGGAAAATGCGGCTATTGAAATAGTAGGTATAGGTGCAGATTCGGTAATTCAAGGACTTAATTTTAATTTATTCCATATATTTCAAGGGGCTGGCAGAGATGAAAAGTGTGGAATGCCTGCAAAGGCATTAACTGGCGAAGGATATGAGGGTCATTATTTTTGGGACACTGAGATGTATATGATTCCTTTGCTCATTTATACTCAGCCAGAGATTGCAAAAGCATTGTTATCATGGAGATATAATACTTTGGATGAAGCCAGGAATAGAGCAAGGATTCTTGGCCATTCGAGTGGAGCACTATTTCCATGGAGAACAATAAATGGACAAGAAGCCTCAACATATTATCCATTAGGTACGGCACAATATCATATTAATGCAGATATTAGCTATGCTGTTAGTCTTTATTATCAGGCAACAGGAGACGTGGAGTTTATGCTTTCCTATGGCGCTGAAATTTTATTGGAAACGGCACGGGTTTGGGCTGACGTAGGAGATTTCGCTGATGTAAAAGAGGGGAAATATTGTATTTGTTCTGTTACGGGACCAGATGAATATAATGTTTTAGTAGATAATAATTTCTATACTAACATAATGGCTAGAGAAAATTTGCGTGATGCGGTAAATATATATCAGTGGATGAAGGAAGAACATGAAGACTCATTAAATAAATTAGTAAATATAATTAATTTTAATGAAGATGAGATTAAGCTTTTCAAGCAGATTATAGAAAAAATGTATCTACCCTATGATAAAAAATTAGGAATTTTTCCACTTGATGACGGATTTTTGATGAGAAAACGATGGGATGAAAATAAAATTCCAGAAGAAAAAAGAGCTTGGTTATATGAAAACTACCACCCTTTGTTTATTATGCGTCATAAAATGAGTAAACAGGCAGATTCCATGTTGGCATTATTTTTATACAACAATTATTTTTCGGAAGAAGAAATAAAAAGGAATTATGATTTTTATCAAAAAGTAACATTGCATCATTCTTCTCTATCAACCAGCATTTTTGGAATTATTGCAAGCGATATAGGATACGATGAAGAAGCATATGGATATTTCATAACTTCTGCACGAATGGATTTAGACGATCATCATAATAATGTTTATGCTGGTATACATGGTGCCAATATGGCAGGCACGTGGCAAGCTTTGGTAAATGGGTTTGCTGGTATGAGATTGCAAAATGGAGTACTATCATTTAAACCCAATTTACCAAAAGCATGGGACAAGTTATCGTTTCAAATTCTTTTTAAAAGTAATTTGATAAAAATAACTTTAGAAAAAACACAAACGAAATATGAGCTGATTAAAGGGAAAAATGTGTGCTTTTTACTAAGGAGAAATCGTACGTTGGTGGAATTACATAAAGAAGGAGATTGTTATCTTGAAAAAATATAAAGCTATTTTTTTTGACTGGGATGGCACAGCAGTAAAAAGCAGAAAAGCTCCGGTGGAAGAAGCAGTAGCAGTTATGGCTCCCCTTTTGGGAAAAGGGGTAAAGCTTGCTATCGTCAGTGGAACAACTATTGAAAATATTGCCGGTGGAAAAATAGAATCCTATTTTACCAAGGAGCAGTTGGATAATCTTTATCTGGGATTAGGAAGAGGAGCTTATAATTATGCTTTTAAAGATGGGGAACCTTTTATCTTCAAAGATGGCATTCCGGATACCAAAACCCTTTTGGATATTCATAGGTTGTGCTTTGATATTCATATTTTGTTGAAAGAAAAATATGATTTTGATACAGATATTGTTTTCACCAGACCTAACTACTGTAAAATAGACTTGATGGTATATAACAACCGTGGGGATAATCTTTTCATGCAGGCAAATGAACTGGATCAGTTAAAATCCAGTCTTGTTGAACACGGTATTACAGATGGACTACAGGGATTAATCAACATCTCCAATGAAATCGCTGCAAACTACGGCTTAAAAGTAGCACCTACATGTGACGCCAAATATTTGGAAGTAGGTCTTACCAGTAAAAGTGATAATGCAGATGAAATATTCAAATTGTTACAGGAAAAATACCAGATTAAAGCAATTGATTGTTCTTTTTGGGGCGATGAATTTGTAGGTATTGAAGAAGGGATTTTTGGTTCTGATTCTTTTATGAGAACAGATCTTACTAAAGAAGGAGATTTCTTTGATGTGTCCAATGTTCCGGGGAGACGTCCTGGAGGAGTTCAAAACCTAGGGGGAAGTATTCAAACCTTTTTAGATTTTTTAAGGATACAACTATTATAAGAGAATGAAATTTTTCGATATTTTTTAACATATTTGTATGTTTTATGTAGGCTTTTAAACCGGCAGCAGGAAAATCAGAAAAGGACTTGCCTTTTTGCAAAAGATAGCATAAGATAAAGAAGATAAAACGCTGAGGAGAACAGTAGAATAGGAAAGGTTCTAAAGAGAGGATTGCCTGGGCTGAAAGCAATCTGAAGCGGCACTATTTGAAAACCATCTCTGAGTGGTCCTAATACGACCCGGTGACTTCCGTTATCGTCAAATGAAGCGATCAAGCAATATCCTATCAAAGTATATGGAAGGGAGTGCTTGGTAACAAGGGTGGAACCGCGTATCTTACGTCCCTTACATTACGCAAGTAGTGTGAGGGGCTTTTTTAATGCAAAAATAAAGAAAGGAAAAGGAAAACATGAAGATTACATTAAAAGATGGTTCTGTAAAAGAATACGGACAGGCAATGTCAGTATTGGATATTGCAAAGGACTTAAGCGAAGGCTTGGCAAGAGTGGCTTGTGCCGGTGAAGTGAATGGAGAAGTGGTAGATTTAAGAACAGTAGTAGATACAGACTGTGCATTAAATATTTTAACTGCAAATGATGAAGCCGGTCTTCGTACCATTCGTCATACTACCTCTCATGTATTGGCAGAAGCAGTAAAGAGAGTGTTCCCGGATGCCAAGTTAGCCATTGGACCATCTATCGATACAGGTTTTTACTATGATTTCGAGCATGCCCCTTTCTCCAGAGAGGACTTAGATGCTTTGGAAGCAGAAATGAAAAAGATTATCAAGGAGGGTGCTGCATTAGAGAAGTTTACCTTACCTAGAGCAGAAGCCATTGCTTTCATGGAAGAAAAGGGAGAACCTTATAAGGTAGAATTGATCAAAGACCTTCCGGAAGATGCTGTGATTTCTTTCTATAAACAGGGCGAATTTACAGACCTATGTGCAGGACCACACTTAATGAGCACAAAAGGCATCAAAGCCTTCAAATTAATTTCTTCTTCCGGTGCTTACTGGAGAGGAAAATCTGAAAATGCCATGTTGCAGCGTATCTATGGTACTGCTTTCAATAAGAAAGAAGAATTGGCTGCTTACCTGGAGCACTTAGAGGATATTAAGAAAAGAGACCACAATAAATTAGGTCGTGAAATGGAATTATTTACAACCGTAGATGTTATCGGTCAGGGCCTACCTTTGTTAATGCCCAAAGGTGCAAAAATGATTCAGACCATGCAAAGATGGATTGAAGATGAAGAAGAAAAGCGTGGCTATGTGCGTACTAAAACACCATTAATGGCAAAGAGTGATTTGTATAAGATTTCCGGTCACTGGGATCACTATAAAGATGGCATGTTTGTATTAGGAGATGAGGAAGTAGATAAAGAAGTATTTGCCCTTCGTCCTATGACCTGCCCATTCCAGTATTATGTATATAAAGCAAGCCAGAAATCCTATCGTGACCTGCCACTTCGTTATGGTGAGACTTCTACCTTATTTAGAAATGAAGATTCCGGTGAAATGCATGGACTTACCCGTGTTCGTCAGTTTACCATTTCAGAAGGTCATTTGATTGTTCGTCCGGACCAGATGGTAGAAGAATTTAAGGGTTGTCTTGCTTTGGCAAAATATTGCTTGCAGACCTTAGGTGTTGAGGAAGATGTTACTTACCATCTGTCAAAATGGGATCCTGATAATAGAGCAAAATATGTTGGGGAGCCTGAAGTTTGGGAAGAGACAGAACAGCATATCCGTGACATTTTAACAGAATTAGAGATTCCATTTGTAGAAGATGTAGGAGAAGCTGCTTTCTACGGACCAAAAGTAGATATCAATGCAAAGAATGTATATGGAAAAGAAGATACCATGATTACCATTCAGTGGGATGCTCTTTTGGCAGAACAGTTTGATATGTACTATGTGGATGAGAAAGGAGAAAAAGTTCGTCCTTACATTATCCATAGAACTTCTATGGGATGTTATGAAAGAACCCTTGCCTGGTTGATTGAAAAATATGCAGGCAAGTTCCCAACTTGGTTATGTCCGGAACAGGTAAGAGTATTGCCTATTTCTGAAAAATATATGGACTATGCAATGTCCGTAGAAAAAGCATTAAAGGACAATGGCATTCTTTGTACTGTAGATAATCGTTCTGAAAAGATTGGCTACAAGATTCGTGAAACTCGTCTGGCAAAGGTTCCTTATATGTTAGTGGTTGGTGAAAAGGAACAGGAAGCAGGTTTGGTATCTGTAAGAAGCCGTTTCGCCGGTGATGAAGGTCAGAAACCTTTGGCACAGTTTATTGACGAGATTTGCAAAGAAATCCGTACCAAAGAAATCCGCAAGGAAGTTGTAGAAGAACAAAAATAAGTGTAAGTGATTAAAACCCCTTTCCCTGGATATACTATGGATAACCGAGACAAGATATCGGTTAGAATAGTGACAGATTTTATGGAATGTCCAAGGAAAGAGAGGAATACACATGGCAAAATTACAATGCAGAGCCAATACCTGTATGTACAACATGGATGAATACTGTAGCAGAGGCGATATTACCGTAGGTGGAAAACATGCTACGATGGAAAATGATACCAGTTGTGAAAGCTTTTCAGAAAGAAGAGAGGACAGATTCACAAGCAGCACAGTGCATCCCAGTCAGTATATCAGTGTGGATTGTGAGGCAGTAAATTGTATTCATAACAACGATTACAAATGTGTAGCCAGCCAAGTAGAAATCAAGGGAATGGGCGCAAGTAATCGAGTGGAAACAAATTGCGGAACTTTTCGAGAAAGAGTATAAAAAACACTTGACGAGGTTTCAGAGGTATGCTAAGATTTCTTAGTGTGTAACGAGTGATTGCACATAGACAGGAAAGCAGAGTATCCCTCTCACCCTACGGCATTTGGCTTAGTAGGCGTTAATAGTCTTTAAAGAATGTAATCTTTATGGATTTTGGTGGATAGTCTGTTTGACTATCCACTTTTTATTTTGTTTATCCATTGAGGAGGGTACAACCATTAGCGAATTAATGATTAATGAACAGATCCGTGACAAAGAAGTACGTGTCATTGGAGAAGACGGTGAACAGTTAGGAATCATGTCTTCAAGAGATGCTTTGAAGCTGGCAGAGGAAGCAGAGCTGGATTTGGTAAAGATTGCTCCAACAGCAAAACCACCGGTTTGTAAGATTGTTGATTACGGAAAATTCCGTTACGAACAGGCCAGAAAAGAGAAAGACGCAAAGAAAAAGCAGAAAACCATCGAAATCAAGGAGATTCGTTTATCCCCCAATATCGATACCAACGATTTAAATACCAAAGTAAATGCGGCTAGAAAGTTCCTTTCTAAAGGAGACAGAGTAAAAGTTACTTTGCGTTTCCGTGGTCGTGAAATGGCCCATATGGCAAACAGTAAACATATTTTAGACGATTTTGCAGAAAGCCTTTCTGATATCTGTGTAATTGAGAAAGCACCAAAGGTGGAAGGCAGATCAATGACAATGTTTTTGACTGAGAAGAAATAATCTCAGTTAAGATAGATAAGTAAATCAAGTATAGGAGGATATAAATAATGCCAAAAATTAAGACAAGCAGAGCAGCAGCAAAGCGTTTTAAAGTAACAGGAACAGGTAAATTAAAAAGAAGTAAAGCTTACAAGAGCCATATCTTAACAAAGAAGACTACTAAGAGAAAAAGAAATCTTAGAAAGCCTGCTATCACAGATGCAACCAACGTTAAGAATATGAAGAAAATTTTACCATATTTATAATTTGTATGAAGCGTGATTGTTAAAGATTGATAGGAGGAAATAGAAATGGCAAGAATTAAAGGCGGAATGAACGCTAAAAAGAAACATAATAGAGTATTAAAATTAGCAAAAGGCTACAGAGGAGCAAGATCTAAACAGTACAGAGTTGCAAAACAGTCTGTTATGAGAGCTCTTACATCTGCATATGCAGGTAGAAAACAGAGAAAACGTGAATTCAGACAGCTTTGGATTGCTCGTATCAATGCAGCAGCTAGAATGAACGGTCTTTCTTACAGCAAATTTATGTATGGTTTGAAATTAGCTGAAATCGATATGAACAGAAAAATGTTAGCAGAAATGGCTGTAAATGATGCAGAAGGTTTTGCAGCATTAGCTGAAATCGCTAAAGGAAAATTAGCTTAAGAAGCTTTGGAAAGACTTCCTTTTGGAAGTCTTTCTTTTTCGAAAATAGTGGTTGACAAGTATAATCTTTTTCGATATACTTACAAAGTCGGTTGCGTCAGTACCCAGAAGACGCAGTTACTGATAATGGGATCTTAGCTCAGCTGGGAGAGCATCTGCCTTACAAGCAGAGGGTCA